>NZ_JAVHUL010000015.1:0-3270 GCF_031085155.1 Mesonia profundi
CCCGAAGTTTCGGGATGTATCGAAGCCCACTTTTCACTTTAAGCTTTTCGTTTTTCACTTTCTAAGTCGTGGGTCTAGTTTTCTTTACTTTTCACTTTTAAATTTTGCTGTTTTACCGTTTTGCTGTTTTTTCCAGGTCTAGTTTTCTAAAAATCTAAACATAAAAAAAGGCTATCATTTCTGATAGCCTTTTTTTATTCTATGTAGTTAAGAATTATTTCAATTTGAAAGTAACTCTTCTTACCAATTGACGCGCTTCATTAGAAGACTTGTCTACTGAATCATCAATACCTTCTCCTTTGTACTCTAAACGATCTGCAGATACTCCTGAAGCAATTAAGATGTCATATACTTTCTTAGCACGTTTCTCTGAAAGTTGCAGGTTATAATCTGCATTTCCAATCTCGTCAGCATATCCAATTAATTCCGCATTAGCTGAAGAATTTTCGTTCATATACTTTACTAAGTAGTTAACAGCTTCTAGAGAATACGTCTCTGGTTGAGTGCTATTAAATTTGAAGTAAACATTCACATAGCCATTGCTAATTAAGTCTTTGATGCTTAATCCGCTAGTAGAGCTTCCATCTTGTCCTGATTTTGCATAACGCTTATCTAAAGAACCTTCAATTTCATCTGGAATACCGTTATTGTTTTTATCTACAGCAACTCCTTTGGTATCAACAGTTACTCCGTTCATCGAATTAGGTTCACGATCTAAGTAATCTGGAACTCCATCTTGATCAGTATCCATCATATCATTCTCGATATCAGAAATACGGTTAGCGATAGAATCAATTTCTTGTGTTGTACTTCCTGCGTAAGAACCTACCCAATCAGCATGCTTTTCATTTTTACCTAAGTAAATTTGAATCCCAGCAGTAAGTGTAGCAATACCTCCGTCAAAATCACGGTTTTTGTTACTTGCACTAGTACCATCCCATGTAAAGTCTTGCTTTGAATGTGCGGTAAAGCTTGCATCTGCAAATAATGAAATCTTATCAGAAAGTCGAAGTTGTGGCGTTACCCCTACAATAAATGCAGGTGTATAATCATGCTCATCAGAAATTCCTCCATCTCCAAGTGAAATCATTCCAACACCCATACCAGCATGCGCTAACACGTTTAAACGCTGTGTCCAATCTCTAAACCCAAGAATGTTACCCACATTAACAACTCCTTCCAAAGTCCCTCTGTAGTAAGAAGTTTCAAAAGCAGGGACATTGTCGTCTTCAGATAATTTGCTGTATAAAGCTCCGAATTTAAATCCAAATTTTTCGTTAATCATATAACGAACGCCTAACTCCCCTCCAATAGATCCTGTAACGGAATTATCATAGCCTCCTGCAAAACCTTGTGCGGCTTTACTCATGTTCACACCAGCTTCAATAGACCAGTGGTTGTAATCTGTCTCTTGTGCATTAGTAACAACAGCAGTCGCAAATAAGCACGATAGTAATAAAGTGATTTTTTTCATAATAAATAATGTAATGGTTTTACATTTAGTTTTGAGACAAAGATATAACAGTTTTTACGTAAAAAAAAAGAAATGCAAATTTAATTATTTAATAAGCTCTTACAAAACTAGCTCTGTTCTAGCGAATAAGAATCTTTTTTATGTGAATTTATCATAAAATGAGTTGTTTTTCTTAGCTGAAGTTGCTTGTTTTTTAGATGTACTTTCTATTTGATTTGGATAACTTTAATATAGCTACGTATTATATCATGTATATTTGAAGAAAAAAGATGAGGTATCTAGGCATTGGACTTATTTTTCTAGTAGGATTCACGCTGCAAGCACAAAAAAAATACAATCAAATTTCTTTAGAATTGAAATATGGGGCTGTGGTACCCGTCTCACCAACTCAGTTTATTGAGAGATCGGAGTATATTAGTTTCAAAAATATACAGCTTGGCGCTCGTTATATGTTTGATCAAAAGTGGGGATTATCAGGGGGGTATGTTTTTCAAAGATTTGGAGATCAACATCAAGGATTAAAGGTTCATGGTGTATCTTTAGAAGGAGTAGTGAGCCTCACCCATGTATTTTCGATTCCCTATTATATAAAGGAATACGTCAACATCCAGTTGCATGCAGGGCCAGGGCTTTCTGTTGCTTACCCCTCTAGTATTTCGGGATCAGATAATTATGGAAACTTGCTGGCAGGAGGTTCATTGCTGGTAAAGTTGTCTCCAAAAATAGCTCTGGTAGGCGACGTTACCTATAATTACCAGTTATCACAATCTTATGCCTATAATGGAGAGTTGCTAAATGGGACTGGAAAGGCGGAAAGTGGAAGTAGTGTTTTTGTGGGAATAGGGATAAATGTGTACTTAGGAAAGGAAAAATATCATGCCGACTGGTACTAAGCGTTAAGGTTATAATTTTGAATATTTACAAGGCTACTGTCATGCTGGGTTTTTCTAATGATAAAGGGAGATTTCAGGATGACACTCGCTTGTTGTCATGCAGAGAGAAGCGCAGCGAAACGAAGCATTTTTTCGTTTTGGAAACAAGAGAATTGAAGTTAAAAACGCTCTCCTAAGTCCTGCGTCCAAACGTCTTGGGTCTAAGTTCTATTGTTGAGATTTCTCCTTTCGTCGAAAACCTAACGCAGTGGTTCGACGGAGTCAATGACAGCATAACAAGTTAATTTCTCCTTACACATTACTAATTACTAACCTCTATAAGTGTTGGTTCTAGGCTCTAGATTCTATTTTCTCCCGTCTCACCTCTCACCTCTAACTACTCCATACTAAAACGGTGGCTGAGTGATTTTTTGCAAAAAAATTGTATCGAAGCCTCATTTTTAATGTATATGAATTGTTAATCGAAGATCATTAAGGTGCTATATATATTCTTTACTTTTTTGCATTGCCCAAAAAAGTAACAAAACCTCGCCCGTACCGAAAAGGTACGTTCGGGCGGGAAATCTAGGCTGATTTTCCTGCTCTTGAAAACCAAAGAAAAAATTATATCCTCCGTATGGCGATCGCTGCGCTAGGCCATACTGCTTCAGCCAACGCTAAATTTCTTCTTGGTTTTACTACGCACATGAAAAGTAGGCCAGATACTTTCTTTTCATGTTTTCGTTTTTACTTTTAAAATTTTTCTTGTTTTGTAATCTCTAACTTCCAATTTCCGACTTTCTCTTTTCACTTTGTTTAGTCTAAGCGTCGTGGGTCTAAAAGTCCTGATTCCAACAGTCCTGTTTCTAAACGTCTTGGTTCTATTTTCTCCCGTCTCACCTCTAACTACTCCATACTAAAGAG
>NZ_JAVHUL010000015.1:3370-71566 GCF_031085155.1 Mesonia profundi
GTGGCTGAGTGATTTTCGCAAGAAAATTGTATCGAAGCCCACTTTTCGTTTTTCACTTTCTAAGTCGTGGGTCTAAAAGTCTTGATTCCAACAGTCTTGTTTCTAAAAGTCTTGGTTCTATTTTCTCCCGTCTCACCTCTAACTACTCCATACTAAAACGGTGGCTGAGTGATTTTCGCAAGAAAATTGTATCGAAGCCCACTTTTCGTTTTTCACTTTCTAAGTCGTGGGTCTAAACGTCCTGATTCCAACAGTCCTGTTTCTAAACGTCTTGGTTCTATTTTCTCCCGTCTCACCTCTCACCTCTAACTACTCCATACTAAAAAGGTGGCTGAGTGATTTTTTGCAAGAAAATTGTATCGAAGCCTAACTTTTAATGTATATGAATTGCTAATCGACAATCATTAAGGTGCTATATATATTCTTTACTTTTTCCCATCGCTGGAAAAAGTAACAAAACCTCGCCCGTACCGAAAAGGTACGTTCGGGCGGGAAATCTAGGCTGATTTTCCTGCTCTTGAAAACCAAAGAAAAAATTATATCCTCCGTATGGCGATCGCTGCGCTAGGCCATACTGCTTCAGCCAACGCTAAATTTCTTCTTGGTTTTACTACGCACATGAAAAGTAGGCCAGATACTTTCTTTTCATGTTTTCGTTTTTACTTTTAAAATTTTTCTTGTTTTGTAATCTCTAACTTCCAATTTCCGACTTTCTCTTTTCACTTTTTTTAGTCTAAGCGTCGTGGGTCTAAAAGTCTTTGGTCTAGGTTCTAGACTCTAGTATCTAGATTCTATTTTCTCCCGTCTCACCTCTCACCTCTAACTACTCCATACTAAAACGGTGGCTGAGTGATTTTCGAAAGAAAATTGTATCGAAGCCCACTTTTCGTTTTTCACTTTCTAAGTCGTGGGTCTAAACGTCCTGATTCCAACAGTCCTGTTTCTAAACGTCTTGGTTCTATTTTCTCCCGTCTCACCTCTCACCTCTAACTACTCCATACTAAAAAGGTGGCTGAGTGATTTTTTGCAAGAAAATTGTATCGAAGCCTCATTTTTAATGTATATGAATTGCTAATCGACAATCATAAGCGTTTTAGATGTAAGTTTTCTTCATTTTACCTTGATGTAAAACGAAGCAACCCGCCCGTGCCGGTCGGACGGGAAGTCAAGACTTACTAAAAAGACATAAGAAAATACTACGGAACCCACCGCCACAGATGAAAAGAACTCCCTGCGGTCAAACCCGTCCGTACCGGTCCGGGCGGGCAGCTTTTCATCTTCTAGCCAACGCTGCTTCCTTGATTTTTAATATTTTTTTAGATAGGCCATAATTCCTTACTTTAATATCATCGTGTTCCGAAATTCCCACTTCCTGCTTCAAGCTTTCCTAAGTCCTAAGTCCTAAGTCTAGAATCTAGTTTCTATTTTCTCACCTCTCACCTCTAACTACTCCATACTAAAAAGGTGGCTGAGTGATTTTCGAAAGAAAATTGTATCGAAGCCCACTTTTCACTTTTCGTTTTTCACTTTTTTAAGTCTAAGCGTCTTGGGTCTAACCGTCGTGGTTCTATTTTTTCACTACTCAAAACGGTCACTGAGTGAATTCCTGCAAGGAATTTGTATCGAAGTGCTGAGTGATTTTCGCAAGCTCCGAAGTTTCGGGATGTATCGAAGCCTCACTTTAAATTTTTCATTTTCCACTTTCTAAGTCGTGATTCTAAAAGTCCTTGGGTCTAGATTTTAGGGTTCTATTTTCTAAAAATTCTATGAATGAGATTTCTCCATTCGTCGAAATGACAGCATAGCGAGGAGGAGTTAATTGTTTATTACTAATCGACAATCATTAAGGTTCTATATAGATTCTTTACTTTTTTGCATTACCCAAAAAAGTAACAAAACCTCGCCCGTACCGAAAAGGTACGTTCGGGCGGGAAGTCTAGGCTTACGAAACCAGCGCTAAATTGTAGGTTTGTAAGCTAAATTTTAGGAACTCACCCGATTTTCATCGGGCTCAAACCCGCCCGTACCCTTTCGGGCGGGCAGCCTAAAATTTTTACGCTTACTGCACTGCCAATTTTACGCGCAACTTTCGATAGGCCAGGTTTACTTACTTTAATGTTTTTGTTTTCACTTTTACACTTAGCGTTACATCTCTTCTTTTTAGAGAGTAATTGATTCACTTAAAATACCTAACAAGTTCCCTTCCCTCGGGGAAGGCCCGTCCGACCGGCGCGGGCGGAGCTAGGGATGGGATGGAAGAAGAAATTGAAAATGAAATCGAAATCGAAAACCTTGTTTAGTCTAAGCGTCGTGGTTCTAAAAGTCCTGATTCCAGCAGTCCTAGGTCTTATCGTCTTAAGTCTAAAAATCTAGGTTCTAGACTCTAGGTTCTAAAAATTCTATAGATGGGATTTCTCCTTTCGTCGAAATGACAGCATAGCGAGGAGGAGTCTATTTTCTCCCGTCTCATCTCTCAATACTAACTACTCAATTCTCATTACTGTTTTTAAGCACAAAAAAAACCCCGCAATTGCGGGGTGATAGTATAAAAAGGGTGATTGCTTAATCTTTCAACAAGCCTCTAGAAATCACAATTTTTTGAATCTCTGAAGTTCCCTCATAAATCTGAGTAATCTTTGCATCTCTCATCAAGCGCTCTACGTGGTATTCTTTTACATATCCGTTTCCGCCGTGTACTTGTACTGCTTCTACCGCCGTATCCATCGCTACTTTAGAGGCAAATAATTTTGCCATAGCACCACTCATATCATAATTGTTGCCTTGGTCTTTGTCCCAAGCCGCTTTCATTACCAAATGTCTTGCCGCAGTAATTTCGGTATGCATATCGGCTAATTTAAAGGCGATCGCCTGGTGATTGCAAATCTCAGTCCCAAAAGCTTTTCTTATTTTAGAATAATCTCTGGCCAACTCGTAAGCACCGCTAGCAATTCCTAAAGCTTGTGCAGCAATCCCAATTCTTCCTCCAGATAAGGTTTTCATCGCAAACTTGAATCCGAAACCATCTTCGCCAATGCGATTTTCTTTAGGTACTTTTACATCGTTAAAGTTAAGGGTATGGGTGTCGCTTCCGCGGATTCCTAATTTTTGTTCTTTAGGACCTACTTCAAAACCTTCCATTCCTTTTTCTACGATAAAAGCATTAATTCCTTTATGCTTTTTCTCTCTGTCGGTTTGAGCGATTACTAAGTAATAATCGGCGCTACTTCCGTTGGTGATCCAGTTTTTTGTTCCGTTAAGAATATAATGGTCTCCTTTATCTATGGCTGTAGTTCTTTGTGAGGTGGCATCACTACCAGCTTCTGGCTCACTTAAACAAAAAGCTCCAATAGATTCTCCGGTAGCTAATTTCGTTAAGTATTTTTTCTTTTGCGCTTCGTTTCCGTAGGTTTCAAGCCCCCAACATACTAAAGAGTTGTTGACAGAAACGATGACAGAACAGGAAGCATCGATTTTAGAAATCTCTTCCATCGCCAATACGTAAGAAACGGTATCCATTCCGCCTCCGCCATACTCTGGTGAAACCATCATTCCTAGGAAACCCAATTCTCCCATTTTCTTCACCTGCTCGGTAGGGAATTCTTGTTTTTCATCTCTTTCGATGACTCCAGGAAGTAACTCAGTTTTGGCAAAATCTCTTGCTGCATCCCTGATCATGATATGCTCTTCTGTTAACTTAAAATCCATTAGTTGTTGATTTAATTTTAGTAAAACGATGCAAATATACTTCTTCGAGGGCGAAATTCAATAGAATAGCTTTAATTTTACAAATATGAAAAAATTAAGGTATCAAGTAGTAGGAGTAATGTCTGGTACTTCCTTAGACGGAATTGATCTTGCCTGCATCCAATTTGTAGATTTTAAGGGGGTTTGGGAGTTTAAAATTACGGCTGCAGAAACGCATGCTTACCCCGAAGTATGGAAGCGGAAACTAGAAAATGCGTCCTTATTATCTATCCCTGAAATAACAGATTTAGACGAAACTTATACGATTTATTTGGCGGAAGTGATTCAGCAATTTTTGAAAGAGCATCAGCTTACTGAAGACACCTTGGATGCCGTTTGCGCTCATGGGCACACCGTTTTACATCAACCAGAAAACGGAATTACGATTCAAATAGGGAACAATTCCGCTTTAGCGAAAAAAATAGGCCTAAAAACCGTCTGCGATTTTAGAGTGCAGGATGTGAAGTTAGGCGGACAAGGAGCTCCTTTGGTTCCCATAGGCGACCGACTGCTTTTCGCAGAGTATACGTACTGTCTTAATTTAGGTGGCTTTGCGAATGTCTCCCTAGAGAAAGATGAGAAGCGTATCGCTTACGATATTGGTGCGGTAAATACGGTACTTAACTTTTTGGCAGAACAAATGGGTTATGGTTTTGATGAAGATGGGAAAATTGCTGCTTTAGGTGAAGTGGATGACAACTTGTTGGCCAGCTTAAATGCCTTGTCGTTCTATCAACAACAAGCACCCAAATCTTTGGGGATAGAATGGGTGAAAGCCAAAGTTTTTCCTTTAATAAAAGCAGCTCCAATTTCTATAAAAAATAAAATAGCGACCTACACGTATCATGCGGCACAGCAAATTGCGCATGAGTTAAAAGGAAATGCTACTCAGCAAGTATTGATTACCGGCGGGGGTGCTTTTAATAGCACCTTAATAAAGCATATTAAAAGCCTGTGCAGCTTGCAATTGGTGATTCCAGAAAAGGAATTAGTGGAGTATAAAGAAGCCTTAGTTTTCGGGCTTTTGGGTGTCTTAAAATTAACGGGTAAAGTGAATGTGCTCAAGTCGGTTACCGGAGCTTCTAAAGACCACTCCTCGGGAAAGATTTTTCTTCCGTAAATTTCTAAAGGTTAAAGTCTTCTTAACATTTTGATTTGTTTATATTTGCGATGCAAAAAATTAACCTACTTATGGAATGAGTCGGCAAGATTTTGGCTTTTTCGCGTTGAAAAAGACATCATGCATCACCTCTGACCACAAAAAAATAGTATACCCATGAAAGATTTACTGAAGAAATACGAGAATAAGCAACCCGAAATTGTCTTTAACTGGAAAGATGCGGAAACCGAAGCCGAAGGATGGACCGTGATCAACTCGCTTAGAGGAGGCGCTGCCGGAGGGGGAACGCGTATGCGTGAAGGTTTGGATAAGAATGAAGTACTCTCTCTAGCCAAAACCATGGAAGTGAAATTTACGGTTTCTGGTCCTGCCATTGGAGGAGCAAAATCTGGAATTAATTTTAATCCGCACGACCCTAGAAAAAAGGGAGTGTTGGAGCGTTGGTTTAAAGCGGTTGCTCCGTTACTAAAGACGTACTACGGGACGGGAGGCGATATGAATGTAGATCAAGGAAGTGAAGTGATTCCTATAACGCAGCAGTTTGGAGTAGATCATCCACAAGAAGGGGTGTTTCAAGGGCACTTTA
Source organism: Mesonia profundi (assembly GCF_031085155.1). Taxonomy (GTDB): domain Bacteria; phylum Bacteroidota; class Bacteroidia; order Flavobacteriales; family Flavobacteriaceae; genus Mesonia; species Mesonia profundi. The sequence goes on from NZ_JAVHUL010000015.1 coordinate 8,821, forward strand.
AACCTACAGAAGTGGAGAAAACAAACCGTATAGGACAATTGCGTCAAGGCGTAGTGAAAGTATTAGAAACTCCAGATTATTCTCCAGATGTAAATCAAAAATATACCGTTGGAGATATGATTACCGGTTTTGGTGTAGCCGAAGCGGTAAAACACTATTACAGTGTTTATGGGGGGGATGTAAAAGGAAAACGTGCTATCGTACAAGGTTTTGGAAATGTAGGTTCTGCCGCAGCGTATTACTTGGCTCAAATGGGAGCTAAAATCGTAGGAATTATTGATAAAGATGGCGGACTTATTAATGAAGAGGGTTTCAGTTTTGAAGAAATAAAAGAACTTTTCTTAAATAAAGATGGGAATACCTTAGTGGCTAAGGAGATGGTTCCGTTTGAAGAAATTAACGAGAAAGTTTGGAAGCTGAAAGCCGAGATATTTACCCCTTGTGCCGCCTCAAGATTGATTACGAAAGAGCAGGTTTCTACGATGATAGACAATGGCCTTGAAGTAATTTCTTGTGGAGCTAATGTGCCTTTTGCCGATAAAGAAATTTTCTTCGGAAGCATTATGGAATACACCGATGAGCGCATCAGCTTGATTCCCGATTTTATCTCTAACTGCGGAATGGCGAGAGTATTCGCTTACCTCATGGAAAACGAAGTAGAAATGACCGATGAGGCCATTTTTAACGACACTTCCATGACGATAAGGAAAGCGATTCAAAATAGCTTTGATCACAGTAGTGATAAAAAGAATATAAGTAAAACAGCTTTTGAAATCGCTTTAAAACAATTGGTGTAAGCCTAGGGCTTGTCACTTCAATACCTCCATCATGTTAAAAAATTTCTTGGGAAGTAGTCCTGTTTGGTTTAAATACACCATTGTTTTCTTTCTTATTTTTAATGTCTTTTCACTATACATTTTAGGGCCAACTGTTACCGCTTGGATCTTTATTGCAGAGTTTATTTTTACGCTGGCGATGGCTTTAAAATGTTATCCGTTGCAATCGGGGGGATTGCTAGCCATAGAAATACTAATCTTGAGATTAACCTCCCCAGAAGCTGCAAAAGTAGAAGTGATTCAAAATTTTGAAGTCATCTTTCTGCTGATGTTTATGGTGGCGGGGATCTACTTTATGAAACCCTTACTCATGTATATTTTTAGTAAGGTGTTTATCAACGTAAAATCAAAGGTGATGCTCTCCTTGTTGTTTTTAAGCATGGCAGCGGTATTGTCGGCTTTTTTAGATGCCTTAACGGTAACAGCAGTCTTGATAGGAGTAGCGGTTGGGTTTTATGGGATTTACCATAAGATTCTCTCTACGGACACCGATTATAACGAAAGTGGTATTTTAGATAGAAAAGAGCTAGGAGGTGAAACCCTAGAAGAATTTAGGGCTTTCCTTAGAAGTTTGATTATGCACGGCGTGGTAGGTACAGCCTTGGGGGGTGTTTGTACGCTAGTAGGGGAGCCTCAAAACCTGCTGATTGGAGAGAAACTGGGATGGGATTTTGTAGACTTTTTTCTTCATATGGCCCCCATAACGCTTCCAGTGTTGGTGGCGGGAATGATTACTACCGTAGTTTTGGAGACGACAAAAACTTTTGGTTTTGGCCGTAAGTTGCCAAAACCTGCGAGAACCATTATAGAAAACTATACCCTAAAACAAGACCAAACTCGTACGGCTTCACAAAAATACGGACTCATAGTGCAAGCGATTTCGGCGGTGTTTTTAATCTTGGGACTCGCATTTCATATTGCTCCAGTGGGGTTTATAGGCCTAGGTCTTATCGTTATACAAACCGCTTTTATGGGGATTATAGAAGAACATAGCTTAGGGAAAGCTTTTGAAGAAGCTTTGCCGTTTACGGGATTAATCGTTGTGTTTTTTGTGATTGTTGCAATGATTCATCAGCAGCACTTGTTTAATCCTATTATTGATTGGGCTTTATCTTTAGAGCCAGATCACCAGCCAGCAGTATTTTATATCGCCAATGGTGCGTTGTCTATGATAAGTGATAATGTTTTTGTCGCTACCGTTTATATAGGAGAGGTGAAAAGTGCTTTTGATGCCGGACAGATTTCTGCAGATCAATTTAGGCGTTTGGCCATCGCCATTAATACGGGAACCAATTTACCTAGTGTGGCGACCCCTAATGGGCAAGCAGCATTTTTATTTTTGTTAACCAGCTCTTTAGCGCCATTGATTAACTTAAGTTATGGTAGAATGGCAAAGATGGCTTTACCTTATACCATTGTGCTGAGTGTGGTAGGTTATTTAGGAGTATTATTTTTCCTGTAAAACCAAATTATAACTAAGCTTTAACTCATTATATAATTTAAAATTCTTTTTTTCGTTACTAACTATATATACTAAACAAAAAATTTTATGCTAGCGATTACTTTACAAGAAACTGCAGAAGCTGCTGCCCAAAATGCAGAGGCAGTCGTAGAAGAAAAAACACTTTCTTTTATGGATTTACTTATCAGTGGAGGATTAGGGGGTCAAATTATTATTGGTATTCTCTTTATTCTATTTGTAGCAGCCATCTATATTTATTTTGAGCGTCTTTTTGCGGTAAAAGCCGCCTCTCAAACTGATGTTAACTTTATGCATCAAATTAAAGACCATGTCGCTACCGGAAACATTGAAGGCGCAAAAATAAGATGTGCTCAAGAAGATTCTCCCGTAGCTAGAATTACCGCTAAAGGAATTTCTCGTATAGGAAGTCCCTTAGAAGATATTAATACGGCCATCGAAAATGCGGGAAGATTAGAAGTATATAAGTTAGAAAAGAACGTTAGCGTTTTAGCTACCATTGCAGGAGCTGCACCAATGATTGGGTTTTTAGGAACGGTAATTGGTATGGTTTTGGCATTCCACGAATTGGCCACCAGTAGCGGTCAAGCCGAAATGGGAGCTTTAGCGGAAGGAATTTATACCGCGATGACAACGACCGTTGCCGGATTAATTGTTGGAATTATTGCCTATATTGGCTACAATCATTTAGTAGTAAAGACCGATAAAGTAGTGCACCAAATGGAAACTACCGCCGTTGATTTTCTAGACTTACTAAACGAACCTGCATAATATGAACCTAAGAGGAAGAAATAAAGTAAGTCCAGAGTTTAGCATGTCTTCTATGACCGATATCGTGTTTCTCTTGCTTATCTTTTTTATGTTGACGTCTCCTGCGATTACTCCAGAGGCTTTAGACCTTATTCTCCCTAAAGCAAAAGGGAAAACGAGCAATGTTCAGAGTTTATCGGTAAGCATCAATAAAGATTTAGAGATTTTTATCAATTCAGATCAGGTTTCGGGAGATCGATTGGAGCTAGAATTACAAAAAAGATTGGCTGGAGATGAAGATCCTACCATTATCTTGCGTGCCGAAGAAAGTGTGCCTATTCAAAATGCCGTAAGCGTTATGGATATCGCCAAAAGGAATAAATATAAAGTTGTTTTAGCTGTAAAGCCATAAGTATGAATTTACTAGAAACCAAATACGAAAAGAAGTCGGCTATAATTACTACGGTAATTTCAATCGGACTTATTTTATTATTGCTACTTTTTGGTTTTACGTACTTAGATCCGCCGCCAGAAAACGGCATTGCCATTAATTTTGGGACGAGTGAAGTAGGCTCGGGAGAGGTGCAGCCCACCGAACCTATAAAATCTTCTCCACAAAAAAATACCACTCCGCCAAGTGAACCTCAAGAAGAAACGAGTACGCCGGTAGAGGAGGAGGTAACGACACAAGATACCGAAGAAGCTCCCGTAATTGAGGAGGATAAGGAGAAAGAAAAAAATAAATCTCAAGAAGAAAAGGAGACCAAAGACCCGGTAAAAGAGGTAGAGCCTCAAAAAGAAAAAGAGCCCGAAAAAGAACCCGATCCTCAGCCTGAAAAGTCCACTTCAGATGCGTTAAACAGTATTTTAAACGGACCTGAAAAAGATGGAGAGGCTAATGGAGGAGAAGGGAACGATAACCAAGCCGGAGATAAAGGTGATCCAAATGGAGATCCTAATGCAAGTTCTTATTACGGACAAGGGAAAGGACTTGATGGAGATGGAAATTACCGTCTAGGCGGAAGAAAAGCCTTAAACAAAGAGAAATTTGTACAAGACTGTAATGAGTCAGGAATTGTAGTGGTGAAGATAGAAGTGAATCAGCTAGGGAAAGTGATTAGTGCTTCTGCGGGATCACGAGGAACTACCAATACCGCACCTTGTTTGATGGAGCCTGCCCGACGTGCTGCTTTAGCGACCAAATTTAATAGCGATGCTCAAGCGCCGTTAAAACAAACGGGGTATATTGAGTACGAATTTAAACTATCTGAGTAAAGATTTATGAATTATCAAGAAACCTTAACTTGGATGTTTGGGCGATTACCTATGTATCAAAAGCAAGGAAAATCGGCCTTTAAAAAAGACCTGACTAATATTCTCGCTTTCGCGGAAGTCTTACAACAACCACAAAATAATTTTAAAAGTATTCATATAGGCGGTACCAATGGAAAAGGGTCTAGCAGTCATATGCTAGCTTCCGTGTTGCAAGAAGCCGGTTATAAAGTAGGTTTATATACTTCTCCGCACTTAAAAGACTTTACCGAACGCATTAAAATCAACGGCAAAGAAATCCGTAGAGATTTTGTCATCAAATTTATAGAAACGCATCAAACGTTTTTAGAAAAACAAGGCTTGTCTTTTTTTGAGATGACGGTGGGCATGGCTTTTGCTTATTTTCATCATGAGAAAGTAGATGTGGCTATTGTAGAAGTGGGTCTTGGCGGAAGATTGGACAGCACGAATATCCTTTCACCAGAACTTTCTATCATCACGAACATTGGTTTGGATCATACCCAGTTTTTGGGAGATAGCATTTCAGCTATCGCAGGAGAAAAAGCAGGGATTATCAAACCCAATACACCCGTGGTTATAGGGGAGACCTCAGCAGCTTCCCAAAAAGTATTTTTAGCGAAAGCCGAAGCGGTACATGCGCCCATCAGCTTCGCTGAAGAATGTGAATCTATTTTCTTAACATCAGATTTAAAAGGTGATTACCAAGAGAAAAACAAGCAAACGGTAGCCGTAGCGGTAGAAAACCTAAGAAACCAAGCTTGGAACATCTCTCATGAAAATTTACAAACCGGACTTGCAAAAGTAGTGGTGAATACGGGATTACGGGGAAGATGGGAAATGCTACAAGATTCCCCTAAAGTAATTGCCGATACCGGACATAATGAAGAGGGGCTTAAAATTGTGCTGAATCAATTAAAAGAACTCAACGCAAGGAAGCTTCATATCGTACTGGGTTTTGTCAACGATAAAGACCTGGATCAGCTTTTGCCTATGTTTCCTCAGGAAGCGGTGTATTATTTTTGTCAGCCAAACGTAGAAAGAGGAATGCCTGTTTCTATTTTGGTAGAAAAGGCAAAAGACTTTAAGCTTAACGGAAATAGTTATTCTTCTGTAAAAGAAGCTTTAGCTGAAGCAAAATTAAAAGCCCAACCCGAAGAAGTCATCTTTGTGGGAGGCAGTACATTTACCGTAGCAGAAATACTATAAAGTTAAATTTCAATTCGTCGTAGACTTATCCTGTCTTTTAGAAGAATAGTCTACCCAAACATAAAGAGCGGGATAAGTACTTGCTTTTTTAGAGGTGGGTACTCTTTTAAAACACGAGAAAAGTTCCCTTCCTTCAGGGAAGGCCCGTCCGACCGGCGCGGGCGAAGCTACGCCTGCCTGTCCGCCCGGATGAAACGTTCGGACGGGCCCGCAAAGCTAGGGATGGGATGAGGAATTGAAAATGAAATTGAATTCGAATTCGAATTCGAAAAATTTGTTAAGTCTAAGCGTCCTACGTTTAAAAGTCTTTTTTCTAGGTTCTATTTTTTACTTTTCAAAACGGTGGCTGAGTGATTTTCGCAAGAAAATTGTATCGAAGCCTCACTAGTTGAAGTTGAATTCGAAATTGAATTCGAAATTGAAAACTCTCCTAAGTATTAAAAAGTTCTATGCATGAGATTCCTCCTCTCGTCGGAAACCTAACGCAGTGGTTCGACGGAGTCAATGACAGAAGAAATTCAACCTAGTCCTAAGTCTAAGCGTCGTGGTTCTATTTTTTCACTACTCAAAACGATCACTGAGTGAATTCCTGCAAGGAATTTGTATCGAAGTGCTGAGTGATTTTCGCAAGCCCCGAAACTTCGGGATGTATCGAAGCCCACTTCTAGCTTCTAATGTATATGAATTGCTAATCGACGATCATTAAGGTGCGCTATATATATTCTTTACTTTTTTACTCACCACTCGTCTCTATTTTACCTTCGGTGTTCGTGAATCTGCGATTTCCATCGCTGGAAAAAGAAATCTCTTGAGAGATTCACGAACTCAATAAAAATAATAGCGCGTGAGCTAAACAAAACCTCGCCCGTACCGAAAAGGCACGTTCGGGCGGGAGATCTAGGCTTACGAGACTTTATCTAAATTTTTTGTTCAGCACCTAAATTTCAGAAACTCGCCAATAGTGGTTTGTAATAGCTAAAATAAGAAAACTTGGCTCAGACCCGCCCGTACCGGTTCGGGCGGGCAGTCTGAAATTTTACGGCGCTTTCACTTCAAACCTGCCCGACTAGTCATTCAGGCGGGCCTGCCCGACTAGCATTCAGGCGGGCCTGCCCGACTAGCATTCAGGCGGGCCTGCCCGACTAGCATTCAGGCGGGCCTGCCCGACTAGTCATTCAGGCGGGTTTTACGATAAATTCTCGATAGGCCATAATTCCTTACTTTAATATCATCGTGTTCCGAAATTCCTACTTCTAGCTTTTTAAGTCTAAGCGTCGTGGTTCTAAACGTCGTGGTTCTATTTTTTCACTACTCAAAACGATCACTGAGTGAATTCCTGCAAGGAATTTGTATCGAAGTGCTGAGTGATTTTCATGAGCCCCGAAGTTTCGGGATGTATCGAAGCCTCACTTCGCGCTTCCAGCTTTTTTAATTCAACTTCAACTTCAATTTCACCTTGTCACTTCGAGCCCGTCCAACTAGTGATTCAGGCGGGTGATTACGACGAGAGGAGTAATTGTATCGAGAAGTAGTTTGAATATGTTTGCTTCCATAACCAAAAGATACTTCGACTCCGTGTCTCCGCTCAGTATGACAGGAAGCGATTGAGTATGAATGAGAAATCTTCCTACTTCTAGCTTTTTACTTTTTAAGTCTTGGGTATAGTTTTATATTACTTTTCACTTTTAAATTTTGCTGTTTTACCGTTTTGCTGTTTTTTTAGGTCTATGTTCTAATATCTCACTTCTCACTACCAGCTCTCCATTTCGATTTCAGCTTCAACTTCGATTTCTATGACAATCTCAAAGCTTTCATAATAATCTTTATTTTTTTCTTGCGATATCTCAAAAATATATTATATTTGCACTCGCATTACGTGCGGGCGCTTAGCTCAGTTGGTTCAGAGCACTTGGTTTACACCCAAGGGGTCGGGGGTTCGAATCCCTCAGCGCCCACTAAACCTGGAGAATTCTTCAGGTTTTTATTTTTCACGATGCACGGGCGCTTAGCTCAGTTGGTTCAGAGCACTTGGTTTACACCCAAGGGGTCGGGGGTTCGAATCCCTCAGCGCCCACACAAAAAAAGGCTTCCTTTACATAAAGGAAGCCTTTTTTATTTCTATATTTTTCGATTATTCCCAGAGATCTAAGAGCCGCTCCAGTTGCATTCCTCGAGATCCTTTAATAAGAATGGTGCTGTCTTGGATATTCTTTTTAGAGAGGTAGTCTTTTAAATCTTCAAATTGTTGGAATGCGAGAACATTCTCGGTTTTCGTTTTATAAAAATTCTCCCCGCAGACTAAGGCGAGGTCTATTGGCATAGGTTCCAGTAGGTCTACAATATGCTGATGCTCCTCATGAGAAGTAGGTCCCACCTCAAACATATCACCAAGAATAAGTACCTTTTTCTTAGCAGGAAGAGAAGCGATATTCTCGATGGCTAGAATCATGCTACTAGGGTTGGCATTATAGGCGTCTAAAATAATTTGATTTCCGTTTAAATCTAAACGCTGAGATCTATTGTTGCTGGGAACATAGTGTTGAATGGCATCTTGTATAGCTTCCATTTCTACCTTAAAGTATAGCCCGATTCCGGTAGCGGCAGCCATATTAAAGCTGTTGTAACTTCCGGTGAGCTGAGAGCTCACTTTTGTATCTTTATACGTAATGCAAGCTTGAAAATTGCTGGTATAACTGCTGATGAGGTAATTAGCTTCTTTGCTGCTTCCTATGGAAATGCGTTTTTTGTAGTCTTTGGTTTTTTCAACCTGAGTCTCATCTTCTATATGAATAAAGACAGTTTGCTCGTTCCTAATAAGATAATCGTAGAGTTCACTTTTGCCTTTGATAACACCTTCAATTCCGCCGAAACCTTCTAAATGGGCTTTCCCAAAATTGGTGATGTAGCCATAGTTGGGTTCTGCTATTTGACATAGAGATTTAATTTCTCCTTGATGGTTAGCGCCCATTTCTACGATGCCTATTTCGGTTTCTTTGTTCATAGAGAGCAGTGTAAGCGGCACGCCAATATGATTGTTGAGGTTTCCGGTGGTGGCGACGACCTTATATTTTTGTTGGAGCACCTGGGTAAGTAACTCTTTGGTGGTCGTTTTTCCGTTACTTCCGGTGATGCTTATAATTTTTAACCCAAGATGCTTCCGATGATAATGCGCTAGGTCTTGTAAAGCGATTAGACAATCTTCTACGAGAATACTATTTTCTGAACGGTATTTTTCATCGTCAATGACCACTTTAGAGGCTCCTTTCTTTAAAGCTTCCGTAGCAAATAAGTTGCCATTAAAATTGGTTCCGCTTAAAGCGAAAAATAAATTATTGTTCTTGATGTTGCGCGTGTCTGTAGAAACGCCGCTGCTGTCTAAAAAAAGTTGGTGTAGTTGAGAAATTTTCATGGGTATACTGCTATAAAAAAACCCTTCCGTAAAGAAAGGGTTTTTTAGTGATATGATATAAATAATATTTAGTCTCTTGCTCTTTTTCCCTTTTGAGATTTAGAACCAACTCTAGACATTGCGTTTCTAAACCCGATATAGTCTGTTGCCATATCTTGAGGGAAATACCTTCTTTGTGCTGGGTCTAACCAGTAAGCTCTATCTCTCCAAGAACCTCCTTTGAATACTCTAACTTCATTGTCTATTAGCGTAGTTCTATTTGCATTGGTGTCATACTGTCTGTCTAATCCTGTTGCCGTACCAGAGCTATCTCTTTCTACACTCACTTGGTGTTGAGGTGAATTGTACATTCTATCTTTATCATTCTCTGAGTAGTCTCTGCTAGAGCTAGCATCACCATCTCTAAAGTCTCTGTTATCACTTTCTGAGAATTGAGTTCTCAAGTAAGTATCTTCTGAAGTTACTGCTTCTTGCTGAATTTCTCCTGGAAGACTTACGGCAACAATACTACCATTACTAAGGGTGTCATAAACCACACTATCTGTCTGTACAATTTTAACGGTACCATCTTTATTGATAGCGTTTTTAGTGTATACGTTACCTCTATAGTAGTTAAAGTCATTAAATTCATCATCTACGATAGGTCTGTATACATCGGCTACCCATTCTGCGACGTTTCCTGCCATATCATAGATTCCAAAATCGTTAGGCGAGTAAGATTTAATTTCGGCTGTAATATCTGCACCGTCATCAGACCATCCAGCGATTCCGCCGTAATCTCCTTTTCCTTGCTTAAAGTTAGCCAATTGATCACCTCTCTTTTTTCTTGAACCAGATCTAGTATACTGACCATCCCAAGGATATTTCTTTCTTCCTCTGTAGGTGTTGTATTCTCTTACAGAAGACATTCCTAGGGCAGCATATTCCCACTCAGCTTCTGTAGGTAATCTATAGGCTGGTAATAAAATTCCGTCTTTACGTTGTATGTATAAGTTTTTGGCTTCTCCTTGACCGTCCCCTTGAACACCTTTAGATTTAGGCGTATTTTCTTTCTCTCTTCTGTCAGAAGCTTTTCCTCCTCTGGTAAGCTCATCATCTCCTCCGTATACTGAAGTTGGTGAGTTGATGTAAGTTTCTGTATTAAAGGTAGTGCTAGGATCTGCTTTAAGTCTTGCACCATCTGCTGTAAAGCCTTTTTCTTCTAAAACCATTTCGTTCACACGATCGGTTCTCCATTTACTAAATTCAGTCGCTTGAATCCAGTTTACACCCACTACAGGATAGTTTTGGTAAGCTGGGTGACGAAGGTAGTTGTTAGTCATGGTTTCATTATATCCCAATCTGTTTCTCCACACTAAGGTATCTGGCAATGCCCCATAATAAATATTTCTATATTTATCTTCTGTAGGGTCAAAGGTGTATTTTAACCAATCTAAGTATTGAAGGTACATGCGGTTGGTCACCTCAGTTTCATCCATATAGAAAGACTGAACGTGTTGTTGCGTTGGCGTATTGTTCCAATCATGCATCACATCATCCTGAACTCTACCCATGGTAAAAGTTCCTCCTTCTATAAACACTAAACCTGGACCGGTTTCTTGTTCGTCGTAATCGGTTTTGTATTTTAAATTACCATCCTTCCCGTCTAGCCTCCATCCGGTAGCGCGTGAATTGTCTTTGTAGTCTTTTGAGTTGTTGCAACCAGTAAATGACGCAGCTAGAGCAACTAAAAAGATTGATTTAAAAACGGTTTTTAATGTCATATCACAGTAAGTTTGTAAATATTTTGGGCTTGCAATATAGTAATTAACGTCAAATTAACAAGTTTGTTTTGGAAATTTAGCAGATAGATTACTTTTTTTTGCGCAATTCTTAATTAGAATAACGTCTCTATATAAAGAATCGTATGTTGATTATTTAATTTATTTTTGAAAGCAGTAAATATACTACAATAATATATTTAACGTTTATTTTGATGATGAAGTATTTGTACATTTTATTTTTTTTAGGAACACTGAGCCTTTCTGCTCAAGAAAAAACTTTGTTGATTCCCGATAATTTTCAGAAAAAATCAGGTTTTTCTATGGATTCCCAAGCTCAGCAAATCCTTTATATCTCGCAATGGGAAGAGCAAGGAAATGTGGGTTCCTACCAAGTCAAAAGTGTTTCCTATGCCTCTAGCGGTAAAAATCTAGATTTGTCACAAGTTAACAGAAATGCGATTCCGTCTTCTCCTTTTATAGAACTCGAAAGCACTAAGGCTAGAGATAAAAATTATTTTGTGGCTTCAGTGAATCCCTTAGTGAGTCAAAATGGAATGATCAAGCGAATAAGCTCCATTAGCTTTAGTTATACAAAGAGTTCTGGAAGAGCCTTGTCGGTTTCCAATACACCTTCTATTTCTAATTCAGTATTAGCTTCAGGGCAATGGGCTCGGTTTTATGTGCCCAAAACCGGAGTTTATAAACTATCTAAGTCTTTTTTAAACAGTTTAGGTGTAGACCTTTCTAATCCTAGTGCTATAAAAATTTATGGTCACGGAGGAGAAATGCTTCCGTTAAGGAATAACGAAAACGAATTTTATGACCTGCCTCAAATTTCTATTCAGCTCATAGGGGGAGAAGACGGCAGTTTTGACGGAAGTGATTATGTTCTTTTCTATGCCAAGGCCGTACATAATTCATGGAATGAAGAAAATGAAACTACGCAAAATCTATATGCAGACCGCTCTTATTATTACATCACTTCTGGCGGTAATCCTGGGTTAAGAGTTTCGGCTTATGCAGAACCTTCAGGAAATGCCCAGTTAAGTATAGATACTTTTGATGAAGAGCAAATTTATGAAGTAGATGAGTACAGTGTTGCTAAAGCGGGACGAAAATGGTTTGGGGATCGCTTTGATGTAGAAAATGAACGATCGTACGAATTTAATTTTAAAAACCGCATCGCCTCAGCACCCGTAAATGTTATACTCGATGCTGTAGCGGCATCAGAAAGTAATACCAGTATGGAGGTGTCTGTTAACGGGCAGGGATTAACCAGCTTAACTTTTGGAACTATAAGTGATGATGTGTATGCAAAATCAGCAGTAGGAAGCTTAACCAACCAGGCAACGGTGAGTGGGGACGATATTACCTTAGATTTAGTGTATAGCAATGCAGGAAACCCTTCTAGTTTAGGTTATTTAGATTATTTACGCGTGCAAGCAAAACGTGCACTTAAAGCAGACAATACACAAATGCAGTTTACCTATAAAGAGGCTGCGATGACTTCTGGTATTGGGCAGTACAATGTACAAAATACCGCTGGCATTTCACAAATATGGGATATCACGAATAGCCAGAATGTAAAAGCTATTTCTAATGTAGGTAATGCGGGGAGTATGAGTTTTAAAGCGGTGATGGGAGAGAAGCGTACCTATATGGCGATTTCTCCAAATGATTATTATACGCCTTTAAAAGAAGCCAATCCTAAGGTGGACAATCTTAATTTAAAAGGAAACGTCTTTAAAGACAATCAAGGGAATTTTCAAGACTTGGATTATTTGATTGTAACCAATCAAAGTCTGCTGAATCAAGCCAATCGCTTAGCGCAATTCAGAAGAGATCAAGATGGATTGGTAGTTAAAGTCGTTTTGGTAGATGATATTTATACCGAGTTTAATTCTGGGAAAAAAGATATTGGCGCCATTCGTAATTTTATCAAATACATTTATGACAATGCTTCTACCCCTGCAAACCGAATTAAGTACGTAGGGCTTTTTGGGGATGCTTCCGTAGATTATAAAAATAGGTTGCAAAACAACAACGATATTGTGCCTACTTTTCAAAGCACCTATAGTTTAGCGGTAAGTTCTAGTTCTGCTGCTTCAGATGATTTCTACGGAATGATGGATCCCCAAGAAGGCTCTATGGGTATTGCGGATAAATTGGATATTGCCGTGGGGAGAATTTTAGCCGATACACCACAACTTGCAAAAACATGGGTAGATAAGATTATTGCTTATGAAAATAAAGAATCCTACGGGAGCTGGCGCAACAATTTTGTGCTAATTTCTGATGACGCCGATAACACTGGTTCTGGAGGTTATGAGATTCAGGAGGCTTTAGATGCGCTGGGAGATAATATTTCTGCTAATAAGCCTTTTATTAACGTTAAAAAAATACATAGTGATGCGTATCAACAAGTGTCTACCTCTGGAGGATTTAGGTATCCCGAAGTAAATGAAGCCATATCTGATGCTATAGAAGTAGGCGCCAGTGTGATAAATTATTTAGGACACGGAGGAGAAAATGGATTGGCAACAGAGCGAATTGTAACCGTTCAGGATATAGAAAACTGGGAAAATGAAAATAGGTATAATGTGTTTGTGACCGTAACCTGTGAGTTTACCCGTTTTGACAACCCGTTACGAGTGTCACCTGGAGAAACCAATTTGTTTCGAGAAAAAAGCGGTTCTGTGGCCATGGTCACCACTACGCGTTCTATTGGAGTATCTCCGGGGGTGGCTTTTAATAATGATTTTGCTCCCTTTTTATTTAATTATACTGGCGGAGATGATAGCATTGCCGAAGCAGTACGAAAAGGAAAAAATACCTTGGGGGGCGGGGGAAGAGTGATTTTTTATTTTGGAGATCCCGCCATGAAATTGCAACTTCCAGATCCTCAAGTAAGATTAACCGCCATTAATGATGTTCCCATCGGTCAGTCGATCGACACCATAAAAGCCTTGGGCTATGTAAAAGTGGCTGGAGAGTTAGTCAATGCGGGAGGTGGAACGTTGAACAATTATAATGGCGAGCTTTCTACGACTATATTTGATAAACGCATTGATAGAACGACCTTAAATAATGATGATAGTGGCTTTTTTGATTTTACCACCTTGGGTGAAATTATCTTTAGAGGAAGAGCTTCGGTAAGTAACGGGAAATTTGAATTTGATTTTGTGGCGCCCAAAGATATCGCGATCCCGGTAGGAAATGGGAGGGTGAGTTTTTATGCCGAAAAAGGAAATGCGCTGCAAGATAATAAAGGCTATAATAATGATATTCTCGTGGGCGGAATAAATGAAGATGCCCCTGAAGATAATATAGGGCCAAAAATTAAGTTATATATGAACGACGAAAGTTTTGTTTCGGGGGGGATTACCAATTCTTCTCCTTTTTTACTCGCAAAACTGGAAGATGAGAACGGAATTAATACTGCCAGCGGAATAGGTCACGATCTAGTCGCTATTCTTGATGGCGATGAAACCGAACCTTTTGTAGTCAACGATTTTTATGAAACCGAACTCGATGATTATATGCGTGGATCTGTCAATTATAAATTAAGAGATTTGGATGAGGGATTACATACGCTTAGCTTTAAAGCTTGGGATGTATATAATAATTCCAGTACGGCAGAAATCCAATTTATGGTTGCGGGAGATGAAGATTTAAAAATCACCAATGTGTTAAATTATCCGAATCCGTTTCATAATTACACCGAATTTTGGTTCAATCACAACCGGCCTTTCGAACCGTTGGACGTACAGGTTCAGGTGTTTACCGTTACGGGGAAAGTAGTCTGGACCAGAAATCAGCAAATCAATACCAAAGGATTCTTATCTAGAGAAATTACTTGGAACGGGAAAGATGATTTTGGTGATGCCATAGGAAAAGGGGTCTATATTTATAAATTAACTGTAAAATCTATGCTGACCAATAAGAAAGTAGAAAAATTTGAAAAACTCGTTATTCTTTAATCTCGAATAAAACTATATATTTGCAACCATTTTAAGAAACTATATGAAAAATATAACAGTATTCCTCTTAGGAACTATCGCCTTATTTAGCTATAACGCAAACGCACAAAATGAGCAGCCTGCGCCCACCATTAAAGACCGGGTAATTACCACTGGGGTTCCCTTTCTTTTAATATCTGGAGATGCTCGAGCTTCTGGAATGGGAGATCAAGGGGTGGCTACTCCTGTAGATGTGTATGCTCAACAATGGAATCCTGCTAAGTACGCTTTCGCGGAAAAGCAACAAGGGGTAGGACTTTCGTACGTACCTTATTTAAGAGAGTTAGTCACCGATATTAATCTAGGAGTGCTTTCGTACTATAATCGTTTTAGCGAACGTAGTGCGGTATCTGCAAGCTTACGTTACTTTGGTCAGGGGGAAATCGAATTAAGAGAAACGCCAGACCAAGCACCACAAATTGTAGAACCTAATGAATTAGGTTTGGATATATCTTATGCCTTACGTTTAGGAGAAGAAATCTCGATGGCGGTAACCGGGCGTTACATTCGTTCAGATTTAAGAATACCAGGTCTTAATGGAGATGCCAGTGCAGCCAATTCCTTTGGCGTAGATGTTTCTGCTTTTTACCAAAGTGAAGAGATTGCTTATAATGATTTTAATGGCCGTTGGCGTGGAGGTGTAAATATTTCTAACATAGGACCAAAAATAAAATATGACGACGCAGGATCAGAAAGTTTTATTCCTACTAACTTTAAAGCAGGATTAGGCTTTGATTTCATCTTAGATGCTTCCAATACGATTGGTGCCTATGGGGAATTTAATAAATTATTGGTACCTACGCCGAGTGATTCTAATGGAGACAATAGAATCAACTCAGAAGATGATTGGTACAACGAAAGCTCTTTTGGCTCTATTTTCTCTTCTTGGGGAGATGCACCAGATGGGTTTAGTGAAGAGATAAAAGAAATCACCTGGTCTTTAGGAGCAGAATATTGGTACGAAGATAGTTTTGCTTTCCGTGTAGGATACTTTAATGAAAGTGAAGACAAAGGATTTAGAAAGTTTTTAACCTTAGGGGCTGGGTTTAAATATTCTATTACTCAAATTGACGTTTCTTACTTGTTCTCTACTTCAAAAGCGGTAGCAAATCCATTAGAAGGGACCTTAAGATTTAGTTTGTCTTTTAATTTTGGAGAAGACTATAGCGAATACTAAAGCATCAGTTTTAAGATAGTTTTAAAATGCCGAATTGCAATTCGGCATTTTTTTGCTTTATATTGTTGCGCCAAAAAAAATAAGATGAAAGAGAAAAAAATAACCACCACGGTTCAAGTTTTTGATACTATAG
This sequence comes from Mesonia profundi, assembly GCF_031085155.1. Lineage (GTDB taxonomy): Bacteria > Bacteroidota > Bacteroidia > Flavobacteriales > Flavobacteriaceae > Mesonia > Mesonia profundi. The sequence continues at coordinate 24,887 of NZ_JAVHUL010000015.1, forward strand.
AAGAATTGCCGCCAGAGGTAAGGCTTCTTATGAAGAAAGCTCAAGCGATAAGAGATCAAGCTTATGCCCCTTATTCTAAATTTAAAGTAGGAGCGGCCATCCAATTGGAAGATGAGGTAATCGTGACGGGAAGTAACCAAGAAAATGCAGCCTATCCTTCAGGATTATGTGCAGAGCGTACCGCTATTTTTTACGCAGGATCTCAGTATCCTCATAAGAAAATGAAAACCATGGCTATTTGCATCAAGTCTTCTGCAAAAGTGGTGACCGAGCCTATTGCACCTTGTGGCGCATGTAGGCAAACCATTGCAGAATATGAGGTCAAACAAGACCAACCTATAGAAATTTACTTTATGGGAGAAGAAGGGAAGATCATCAAGGCAAAAGCATTGTTAGATTTGTTACCTTTGGCTTTTGATGCCAGTTTTTTATAAATATAAATTTTAATGCACTAAAGAGTTTTTCCTTTAGTAGTTATTATATTATTTTTGTTTCTCGCTAAAAATGGCTTAGCGGTAAAATATAATTTTCATGAAAGAAATCACCAAGGAGACTTACCTTAAATGGTATGAAGACATGTTTTTCTGGCGTAAGTTTGAAGACAAGCTAGCGCAAGTATATATTCAACAAAAAGTACGTGGGTTTTTGCACTTATATAACGGTCAAGAAGGAATTTTGGCTGGTGCGTTGCATGCGATGGACTTAGATAAAGATAGAATGATTACTGCTTACCGTAATCACGTTCAACCTATTGGGATGGGAGTAGATCCTCGAAAAGTAATGGCAGAACTTTACGGAAAAAAAACAGGAACGTCTCAAGGTATGGGAGGTTCTATGCATATTTTCTCTAAAGAACACCGTTTTTATGGAGGTCACGGGATTGTAGGAGGTCAAATTCCTTTAGGTGCTGGGATCGCTTTTGGTGACAAGTACTTTAATAGAGACAATGTAACCCTTACGTTTTTTGGCGATGGTGCGGCAAGACAAGGTACGCTTCACGAAGCCTTTAATATGGCGATGAACTGGAAACTACCCGTAGTATTTTGTGTAGAAAACAATGGGTATGCCATGGGAACTTCTGTAAAGAGAACTTCTAATCACGAAGATATTTGGAAACTAGGTCTAGGTTATGAAATGCCTTGCGGACCTGTAGATGCCATGAACCCAGAGAAAGTGGCAGAAGCGATGAGTGAAGCCATTGATAGAGCTAGATCTGGCGGTGGCCCCACCTTTTTAGATTTAAAAACCTATCGTTACCGCGGACACTCTATGAGTGATGCTCAAAAATATAGAACCAAAGATGAGGTGAAAGAGTATCAAAAAATTGATCCGATTAGCCAAGTTTTAGAAAAAATTAAAGAAAACGATTGGGCAACCGAGGAGGAGATAAAAACCATCGATAAGCGAGTGAAAGATTTAGTGACTGAATGTGAGAAATTCGCAGACGAATCTGAATATCCAGAAACTAGCTTAATGTACGATGCGGTTTACGAACAAGAAGATTACCCTTTCACGCCTCATAAAATATAATTCTTATGGCAGAAGTAATTAAAATGCCTCGTTTAAGCGACACCATGGAAGAAGGTACGGTGGCACAATGGCTTAAACAAAAAGGGGATCAAGTAGAAGAAGGAGATATTCTAGCCGAAATTGAAACCGATAAGGCTACCATGGAGTTTGAGTCTTTCTATGAAGGAACCTTGCTTCATATTGGCGTTGCCGAAGGGGATTCTGCTCCGGTAGATCAACTCTTGGCCATTATTGGAGAAGAAGGAGAAGATATTTCTGAAATCTTAGAGAAAGAAAATTCAGCTCAAGCGGAAGATTCCGATAAGAAGGAAGATGAAAAGGATTCTAAAGAAGAGGAAGGTTCTACTGAAGAAAACAAGAAAGACGAGAACGATGAATCTGAGGAAGATTCAGATGAGTCTGAAGAAGATTCAGAAGAAGACAGCGATGATAACGAAATTCCAGAAGGCGTAGAAGTGGTGAAAATGCCACGTCTAAGCGATACGATGGAAGAAGGTACGGTTGCGACTTGGTTAAAGCAAGAAGGAGATCAAGTAGAGGAAGGAGAGATCCTAGCCGAAATTGAAACCGATAAAGCGACGATGGAGTTTGAGTCTTTCTATGAAGGAACCTTGCTTCATATTGGCGTAGCCGAAGGCGAAACTGCTGCGGTAGATGCTGTGTTGGCCGTAATTGGACCAGAAGGAACCGATGTTTCTGCCGTGCTCAAAGGCACTGGTAGTGACAAAAATAAATCTTCTAAGCGTAAAAAAGATAAGGATTCTAAAGATAGTAAAGAGAATAAAGACGATTCAGAAGAAAGTGAATCTAATGAAAGACAGCATGAAGATGCCAGCGGCGATCGAATCTTTGCGTCTCCCTTAGCTAAAAAAATGGCTTCAGATAAAGGCATCGATTTAGGAACGGTAAAGGGTTCTGGCGAAAACGGTCGTGTGGTTAAGAAAGACATCGAAAACTATACGCCTAAAAAACAAGATGCTTCCGCGAAAGCGAAATCAGAAAAACCGGCTCCAGAAGCAGAAAGTCAAGTGCAAACGTATACGCCTGCAGGCGAAGAAAGTTTTGAGGAAATCAAAAACTCTCAAATGCGTAAAACCATTGCCAAGCGATTAGGAGAATCTAAATTTACGGCACCACATTACTACTTAACGGTAGAAGTGAATATGGAAAATGCGATGCTTTCTCGCAAGCAAATTAACGCCTTACCAGATACGAAAGTGTCTTACAATGATATGGTGATAAAAGCGTCAGCAATAGCTTTGAGAAAACACCCTCGAGTGAATTCACAATGGACTGGCGATACCACAAAAATTGCAAAGCACATTCATATTGGAGTTGCTGTAGCAGTAGATGAAGGTTTAGTGGTTCCTGTGCTTAATTTTGCAGACCAAATGAGTATGACTCAAATTGGAGGAAATGTAAAGGAATTGGCAGGAAAAGCACGTAATAAAAAATTACAACCTAAAGAGATGGAAGGAAGTACCTTTACCGTTTCTAACTTAGGTATGTTTGGAATTACAGAATTTACCAGTATCATCAATCAGCCTAACTCCGCTATTTTATCGGTGGGAGCGATTGTAGAAAAACCAGTGGTAAAAGAAGGTCAGATTGTTGTGGGGAATACCATGAAGGTAACCTTGGCTTGTGATCATAGAACGGTAGATGGCGCCACAGGAGCTAAATTTTTAGAAACTTTAAAGCGTTATTTAGAAAATCCAGTAACGATGTTGGCTTAAGTCGCTTAGAAAAAGATCTTAAATTTTAATTGATATCCATTTAGCACCCAGTGTAATCAAATAATAATTCCGATGTCACGTCGTGTGCCAGCCCGAAAGAATTCATTCTGGCGGGGAGTCGAGACGAAAGGCTCAAGGTGACAAATAATAATTTTGGATTGAAAGCAGATATACAAATTTGTAAAATATAGAATACCTTAAAAATCCCGCTCTAAAAAGCGGGATTTTTTTATCTTTAGCGCTATGAGAAAAATGATATATTTAATTGCTTTAGTAGCCATTACCGCTTGCGCGCAGAAACCGGGAACCCAATCTATAGATTCATCGGTTAAAACTGAAAACTATGAATTTCAAGAAAGCGATCTAAAAAAATCGCTTCAGTTTTTTAGCTCAGACGAATTGTTGGGAAGAAACACGGGAAGTGAAGGCATTGAAACCGCTGCCACCTACGCCGAGGAGGTGTTTAAAGACTATAATTTAAAACCTTATTATACCAGTTATAGAGATTCTTTTGAGGTAAAAGACAAAACAGGATATAATGTAGTTGCATTTAAAGAAGGTACAGATCCGCAATTAAAAGATGAAATTATTGTGCTGGGAGCACATTATGATCATATTGGGCTGCAAACCGAAAGTGCGAAAATTATTAATAAGGATTCCATCGCCAATGGAGCCAATGATAATGCTGCAGGAAGTGTGGCTATCTTAGAAATGGCGAAGTACTTTTCTTCTCGAGATACCAAGAGAAGTATCATGTTTGTACTTTTTTCTGCAGAAGAATTGGGACTTTTAGGTTCTACGCATTTGGCGAAGCGCTTAAAGAAAGAAGATGCCCCTGTTTATTTTATGCTTAATTTCGAGATGATTGGCGTTCCCTTGCCGCATCAAGATTATTTGGCTTACCTCACGGGCTTTGATAATTCTACTTTAGCCGAAAGTTTTAATCAAAAAACAGGAAAGAATACCTTTGGATTTTTTGAAAAAGCAAAGTCTTTCCAGTTGTTTAAGCGAAGTGATAACTATCCTTTTTACCAAGAGTTAAACGTGCCTGCACAAACCTTGTGTACGTTTGATTTTGAAAATTACCCTTATTATCATCACGTAGATGATGAGATTGAATTTTTGGATATGAAGCATATGCTACATTTATTAGAAGAAGTGGCGACAGGAGTAGAAGCTTTGGCGAATGAAAACGATAAATCTATCCGATTAAAATAATTGAAATGAATCATAAAAAAGTAATTATCACCGGTACCAGTAGAGGAATAGGCTTTGAGTTGGCGCAAATTTTAGCCGATGAAGGGCATCAGGTATTAGCGCTTTCGCGGAATCATACTCCGATTAAAAACCTAAAACATCCTAATATTCATAGTTTTTCATTCAATCTAAATGAGGAAAACGACTTAGATCAACTGGATAAATTTGTGAATGAACAGTGGCAAGGCAGTGTGGATATTTTGATTCACAATGCCGGAAGCATCATCAATAAACCCTTCGCAGAGATTACAGCACAAGAGTTAATGAGTGTTTACCAAACCAATGTTTTTGGAGTTTTTCAGTTGAATCAGCGTTTGATGGGTAAAATGCCTAAAGAAGGTCATGTCGTGACTATAAGCAGTATGGGAGGCGTACAAGGAAGTATGAAGTTTCCTGGTTTAACGGCGTACAGTTCTAGTAAATCTGCAGTGATAAATTTAACCGAAATTCTGGCAGAAGAATATAAAGAAACCGGACCTAGTTTTAACGTCTTGGCGCTTGGAGCGGTACAAACCGAAATGTTAGAAGAAGCATTTCCTGGGTATGAAGCGCCCAACTCCGCTCACGAAATGGCCCAATACATCGCCGATTTTTCCTTAACCGGGAATAAGTTTTATAATGGGAAAATGCTTCAGGTTTCTAAGTCGACGCCATAAGTATAAAGTATGCAACAGGTTTTAGCAAAATACCTTCCAGAGAGAGCCGTACAACCATTGTTTCAGCTCATAGAGCGTCATGCGATTCATTTGAAAATTGTGAATGAACGAAAAACGCGGCATGGAGATTATAGGCAAACGGGAAAAACCCATCAGATTACCATTAATGCCAATTTAAATAAATATAGGTTTTTAATTACGCTGGTTCATGAAATAGCCCATTTGGTGGCTTTTCAGAAATACGGTAGGTACATCAAACCTCACGGTCGGGAATGGAAACATACGTTTCAGCAATTGATGTTGCCGTTTATCAATCCGGCTATATTTCCGTCAAGGTTATTACCACTGTTGGCAAGACATTTTAAAAATCCGACGGCAAGCAGTGATACCGATGCCGTATTATCTGTGGCACTAAAAGAATATGACCCGGCTACTGATAAAAATTATATCTTTGAAATCCCCACAGGGAGTACGTTTAGAATTCCCAATGGGAGAATATTCAAAAAAGGAAAAAAGAGGGTAAAACGCTATGAGTGTTTAGAAATGGAATCGGGGAAAGTGTATATCTTTCAGCCCAACGCCCAAGTAGAGTTAATAAAAGTTTGAAGTTGATGGAACATAAAAATTATTATGCCGTATTGATGGCAGGAGGGGTAGGCTCACGTTTTTGGCCGTTAAGTAAAAAAGCATATCCAAAACAATTTCATGACATGTTGGGAACTGGGGAGACGCTTATTCAAAAGACTTTTTCTAGGTTAGAGCAATTAATTCCTGCAGAAAATATTTATATTCTTACCAACGAACTTTATGAAGATTTAGTCAAAGAACAATTGCCTAAAGTGGAAGATCGACAAATTGTGTTGGAGCCTTCTATGAATAATACGGCGCCTTGTATTTTGCTTTCTTCTTTAAAAATACAAAAAGAAAATCCAGAAGCCTTGATGATTGTGGCGCCTTCAGACCATTGGATTGAAGATGAAGCTGCCTTTATAGAAAACGTACAAGCTTCTTTTGATGCTTGCCAGCGAGATCGTGAGTTATTGATGACCTTGGGGATAGAGCCTAGCTTTCCGCACACGGGATATGGTTATATTCAATATGAAGAACAGGATCAAACGGCCATAAAAAAAGTAATCAATTTCACGGAAAAACCAGACTACGCTACCGCAAAAACATTTTTGAAGGAAGGGAATTATGTATGGAATGCGGGAATCTTTATTTGGAGTGCAAAAGCGATTCTTTCTGCATTTGAAACTCATTTGCCAGAAATGTATTCGCTTTTCTCAGCAGGAAAGAAGGATTATAATACGGAATCAGAGAAAGCTTTTATTGAAAAAAATTATTCAAAATCTGAAAATATTTCTATAGATTATGGGATCATGGAGAAGTCTGAAAAGGTTTCTGTGTTACCCGCTAAGTTCGATTGGAACGATTTAGGATCTTGGGGATCTCTTTACGATAAGCTAGAAAAAGACGAAAAAGACAACGTTGTCGTTAACGCGAGATCGTATATGGAGAATGCTTCGGGCAACATCGTGAGAACGACGAAAGGAAAAACTGTAGTGCTAAAAGATTTAAATGAGTATATTGTCGTAGAAAATGAAGAGGTTTTGCTGATTTGTCCTAAGAGCGATGAACAAGAAATTAAAAGTTTAAGAAATTCCGTAAAGGAAAAATTTGGAGAAGAACTTATCTAAGATATCCATTGGAAGAGAACCATACACATAGCCCAACGCCTGAGGAAACGCAGGGAGAAATCGTTAAAAAAGATTTAAAGGGAACTTTTGCTAGTCTAAAGCAGTTTTTAAAAGAGCTTTTAGATATTCGAAACGATACCGATAGAGATTCTACGATTGAAGCGGTTAAAAAAGACATTACCTTTAAAGGCCATAACGCCTGGATTCTTGTATTTTCTATTTTCGTAGCTTCTATTGGTCTTAATGTGGGCAGTACGGCGGTGGTGATTGGAGCGATGTTAATCTCTCCCTTAATGGGTCCGATTGTAGGAATGGGGCTCTCTGTGGCGATTAATGACGTAGATATGCTTAAGCGCTCTTTGATTAATTTGGGAGTGATGTTGGTGCTGAGTGTGCTTACCGCATTTTTATACTTTTTAATTTCACCCTTAAACGGAAGTAATGCCGAACTAGAAGCCAGAACTTATCCTACGATTTTAGATGTATTGGTAGCTATTTTTGGGGGATTGGCCTTGATTGTTGCCAAAACCAAAAAAGGAACCATTGCGAGTGTTATTTTTGGAGTGGCGATTGCTACCGCCTTAATGCCTCCCTTGTGTACCGTGGGTTACGGATTGGCTCAAGGAAGCTGGTCTGATGCAGGAGGAGCACTTTACTTATTCTCTATTAATGCCACCTTTATTGCGCTTTCCACCTTTGTAGTGTCCAAGTTATTGGGCTTTCCTTTGGTGAAATACGCCAATTCTAAACGAAGAAGATTTATTGCACAAATGGCTTCGGCGATTGCAATTATTGTGATGATTCCTAGTATTTATTTATTTTACAATATGCTGAAGGAGTCTTACTTTAAGCAAGATGCTCAAAAATTTGTTCAGGAAGAGTTGATGATTTATAAAGAATCTTTTCTTCAGAAGAATTCGACGATTGCTACCTATGATGGCGGTAGGGATCCTAAAATTGAAGTTTCCTTTCTAGGAAAGGAAATCCCTAACTCTATTATTGGTTTATGGCGCGAAAAGATGAAAAGGTATCCTAATTTAAATAATACTTCTTTGATCATTCTACAAAACGAGCGCACCGAATCTTACGATCAAGTGGAGTATATGAAAGAGTTTAAGCGTCGGGATTCCTTGAGTATTCTCAATAAAGACGAGCGCATTGCCTACTTAGAAAAAGAGGTCACGAACTTGGCTAGATTTAAGCGAAATGAGATACCTTTTGAAAGAATAAGTAGGGAGGTGCAATTGAATTATGAGGATATTCGTGGTTTTGGATTTGCACAAACCGTGATATCAGACTTTAAAACAATTGATACCATTCCAGAATTTAATGTGATTTGGAATGATAGTATTCCCAAGGAGAAGCGTATAAAAGACGAAGAGAAATTAAAAAACTGGCTTCAGTTTAAACTGAATGTGGATACTTTGTTGATACATTCAAGACTTCAGAAAACAGAAAAGAAACCTGCGAAGAAGAAGGCTTAAATTCCTTTTAACTGAACCTCTCTAACTTTTTTAAATAAATCTGAAGAATAAACGAAATTACTTAGAGATTCACTTTCGGTCTTGTAGATGATGTCTTTGTTTCCTTGCCATTCCAACCTTCCATCTTTTAAGAAGATGATATTTTCACCAATTTCTAACACCGAGTTCATATCGTGCGTATTGATCACGGTGGTGATGTCGTATTCTTTGGTGATTTCTTGAATCAAGTTATCAATAAGAATAGCGGTTCTAGGATCTAATCCCGAGTTAGGTTCATCGCAAAATAAATATTTAGGCTGGTTGACAATGGCTCTGGCAATAGAAACCCTTTTTTGCATCCCCCCACTAATCTCTGAAGGGAATTTTTTATCTACATTGAGTAGGTCCACGCGATCAAGTACTTTTCTAACTCGGTCTAAACGTTGACTTTTAGTTTGTTTGGTAAACATTTTTAGCGGAAACATGACATTTTCGGCAACGGTCATAGAATCAAACAAGGCACCTCCTTGAAAAACCATTCCCATATTCTTTCTCAGTTCCCGTTGCTCTTCTTTGTCTAAAGTAGCGTAAGCTTTCCCATCATATTCTATAGATCCTTCTGTAGGCGTTATCAATCCGAGTAAACACTTTAGGAATACCGTTTTTCCGGCACCAGATTGTCCTATGATAAGGTTGGTTTTTCCTTTCTCAAATTCGGTATCGATTCCTTTTAAAATCTCTTCCCCGCTAAAGCTTTTATGTAAATTCTTTACTTTAATCATTAGCTTAATAGTAATTGAGTGAGTACGTAATTGGTGATAATCAAAATAACACTAGTCCAAACAAAAGAGGTTGTACTTGCTTGTCCTACTTCTAAAGATCCCCCCTTCATATAGTAGCCGTGGTATGAAGGGACGGTCGCCAGAATAAGGGCAAAAAAGAAACTTTTAATAAATGCATATGCCAAGTGGAAAGGAATAAAATCACTTTGTAAGCCTTCTAAAAATTGTTCGCTAGCTACAAAACCACCCATCACACCGGCCATATAAGCACCTAAAAGACCTACAAAAATGGCGATGGAAATTACAAAAGGATACAAAAGCATGGCGATGATTTTAGGGAAAACCAAATAATTTAACGAATTAATTCCCATCACTTCTAAGGCGTCAATTTGTTCGGTAACGCGCATAGTTCCGATACTGGAAGTAATGTAAGAGCCTACTTTCCCCGCCATAATAATAGAAATAAACGTAGGAGCAAATTCTAGAATAATAGATTGCCTTGCGGTAAACCCAATTAAACTTTTAGGAATTAAAGGGTTGTTGAGGTTTAAGGCAGTTTGAATGGTTACTACTCCCCCAATAAAGAAGGAAATAAATACCACAATTCCCATAGAATTGATGATGAGGTCATCAATTTCCTTAAAGATGAGTGTTTTAAGCACAGAACCTTTAGTCATTCTTCTAAAGATGTCTTTCAACATGATAAAATATTCACCAATACTGTGAAGGTAACTCATTCGGTTATTTTTTTGTAAATCTAAAATAGAATCACCAAAAACAAAAGCATTTAACTTACAATTAATTTTTTATCTCTTTAACATGTGTATTTTTGTGCTTTTAAAGACCAATTATGAAGAAGTTAATTCTCTTACCTGCGCTGGCAGTCCTGTTTTTTCAATGTAAAACCAGTGACTTTTCTAAAGAAAACGAAACCAATCTTACCGCAAAAGATTCTATTATTCCAAATTCACTTGCTCATCAGCCCAAATTAGTGGTTGGGGTAGTGGTAGATCAAATGCGTTACGATTACCTCACCCGTTTTTGGGATCACTATGGGGAAGACGGCTTTAAAAAATTGGTAGATGAAGGCTTTACGTGTAAAAACAATCATTACAACTATGTGCCTACCTACACCGCGCCGGGACATACTTCTATTTATACGGGAACTTCGCCTAAAAATCATGGGATTATTTCTAACTCTTGGTATGATAAGGTTTCCAAAAAGTACGTTTATTGTACTGAAGATGGGGAGCAAACCAGTGTCGGTACCGAAGATGTTGCAGGACAAATGTCTCCTTCTCGCTTGCAGGTGACGACTGTAGCAGATCAAAATCGCTTGCATACACAGTTTAAAGGGAAAACCATTGGGATTGCTTTAAAAGACCGTAGTTCTATTTTACCTGCGGGTCATACAGCCAATGCGGCTTATTGGTTTCACGGAAAAGAGGAGGGCATATTTATTACCAGTTCTTTTTATCGAAATGACTTACCCCAATGGGTAGAAGATTTTAATTCTTCCAATACCGTAGAGAATTATTTAAAACCTTGGAATACGCTAAAACCTATCAGCACTTATGTAGAAAGCGGACCTGATGATAATGATTTTGAACATCGCTTTCGCGGAAAAAAAACAGCCACATTTCCCTATGACTTAAAAGCTTTAAGTAAAGAAAATGACGGTTATGATATTTTAAAATCGACTCCCTACGGAAATAATATCACTACAGATTTTGCTCTTGCAGCGATTGATGGAGAGGCTTTGGGAAAAGATAACATCACCGATTTCCTAACGCTAAGCTATTCGAGTCCAGATTATATTGGTCATAGCTTTGGGGTGAACTCTAAAGAAGTACAAGATAATTACATTCGCTTGGATCAAGATATCGCCCGACTTATTAAAAACTTGGACGAAAAAGTAGGGAAAGGAAATTATACCTTATTTCTAACCGCAGATCATGGAGCTATTCACGTCCCGAATTATTTGAAAAGCAAAAAAATACCTGCGGGTTACTTGAGAAGTAAAACCATGCGGAAGAAGATCAAGCAATTTTTGGGGGAAGAATATGGTACTTTAGATTTAGTAGAACATATTTCTAACAACCAAATTTTCTTCCGTAAAGAGAGCCTGAAGGAAAAGAATATCCAAGCACAAGATTTGGCGAACGAGTTAAAAGCTTTTCTAATTTCCCTACCTCATATTTATAAAGCCTATACGCGAAATGAAATTGAAGCGATGAGCAGCAATGATAAAATAATGAGCTATGTTGAAAATGGTTTCCACCAACAGCGAAGTGGCGATGTGGTTTATTTATATGAGCCCGGCTATATTTCTTATTCAGAAACGGGAAGTACGCACGGGAGTCCGTTTACTTACGACACCCACGTGCCTTTAATCTTTTACGGAAATGGAATTCAAAAAGGACAAATTTTCGCAAAAACGCAAATTATAGATATCGTTCCAACAATTTCTGCTTTATTAGGAATTGCTTTTCCTAATGCGATTACGGGAGAAGTGCTTCAGGAAGTATTGGAAGAGAAGTAAGAGAAACTTTAAAAGAGCTTTTCTTTAATTTTCTTCCAGCGGTAAGCGCGAATCCATTTTCCTTCTTCGGAAGAAACCATAAAAGGAATTTGATTACTTTTAGCGAGAAAATAGCCTTTAAGATAATCGGTAAACAAGCGAGGTTTTTTCTTTTTTAAAGCTAATTTAAGCGAGGCAATTGCGGTGATGCTAAAACCATATCGCATACGGTAAAAAGCTTCTCCTTGCTTGTATCTAGCTTTAGCGTGGTAGGTTTCTCCTGTGGGACGTAAGTGTTTGACTTCCAAATTTTGATCTACTTCAATTTGAAAGTGGTGGTATTTTGCCAGCAATTCATCTACAGTATCCCAACCCATCACATTTTTAAGTCCGCCAATTTTCTTAAAGCAGGTTTTGCTATAAGCTTTTAAAGCGCCTCTTAGGTGATCTTTATTGGTTAGGGATTCTATTTTCCAGCCGTTTTGATGTGGAATGCTACACACGCCGCCCGCCATTCCTAGTTCAGGATTGTTGACGAACATGGTTTTTATACTTTCTAGGTAGTTATTGGGGAAAATTAAATCGGCATCAAATTTACAAATCACATCGTAGTTGGTGTCTAGCTTCTCCAGGCCTTTATTAAAAGCATTAATTACTTTGCTGCCCGGTAAATGTTCTTCGCTAGAGGAGGTATTAATGTAGTCTATGAAATCGTATTCTTTGGAAAAGGAAGCAATGATTTTTTCGGTGTCATCTGAAGAATGATCATTCACTAACATCAATTTTTTAGGTAAAAAAGACTGCGTCACTAATGACTGAAGCGTCTTTGCAATATACGCAGCTTCATTATGAGCGGGAATGACAATATAAATATCCATTTATGATATTCTTTCGGCGTAGACCATATAGTAACGCGGCGTAATTTTCCGAAGCAAAGGTCTAATGCCAATTTTGTTGACGGGATTGGTCCACTTTTTAGAATCGATAATCTTCCAGCCTGCTTTTTCTAATAACCAATCAAATTGCCAATCTTCAAATTCATGGTAATGTCGATCCCAAGGATCAGTTTTACTGCGATAGGCAGGAGAGAACCATAGTCTTAGCGGAATACTAGCGACTAACTTATCGGCTTTAATTTCTCGAAGTACATTAAAAGGAGCGATGAGGTGTTCAAAAATTTCAAAGGCAGTCACCACTTCTGCAGAAGAATTTTTAACGCTAGAAAAATCTAAGTCCAAATCTTCTCCCTTGGTATTTTCTATTTGATAGTCATTTTTTTTAAGAAGCTTGGTCAAAGGGTTTTCAACACCTAGATCTAAAAGAGCTTGATCTTTAGGCACATGTTTCTCTAAGAAGGCCAAAGTTTCTTTATAACGCTTATGCGGAAAATGTTGCTCGTACACCTATTAATATCTTAAAATTTGTAAACAAGAGCGTTGATGTTCATTCCTGCACCAACACTGGCAAAAATAACGACATCTCCTTTTTGTATCTCTTGATTTTCCATTTTTTTCTTGGTTACTAAATCTAATAAGGTAGGTAAAGTAGCCACCGAACTATTTCCTAATTTCTGAATGGTCATAGGCATCACATGCGCTGGTGCGGGTACGTCAAATAATTGATAAAAACGATCACAAATGGCCTGATCCATTTTTTCATTCGCCTGATGAATAAATAGTTTCTTTACATCTTTAATACTATAGCCACTTTCATCTAAGCAAGCTTTCATTGCAGCGGGGACTTTAGTAAGGGCGAAGTTATATACTTTCCTCCCTTTCATTTTTATATACTTGGTAGCTAGCGAATTCCCTTTATTGAACGATTCATCGAAGTTGATAAAATTCGATTCCGCCAAAGCGTAGGTAGCCGATTTGTTCGAAATAATACCTTGGTCTTCTTCCTCTTTATATTCAATAATGGCAGCACCGGCACCATCACTAAAAATCATGCTATCGCGGTCATGGTCATCTACTACTCTCGATAAAGTTTCGGTTCCTACCACCAGAATGCGTTTGGCCATTCCAGATTTTATAAAGGCTTTGGCATGGATCACACCTTCTAGCCAACCAGGACAACCAAAAAGCAAATCGTAACCTACACAATTAGGATTTTCAATTTTTAATTGGAACTTTACTCTTGCCGCAAGACTAGGAACCGTATCTCCTTGGGTGTTTTTGTCTTTAACATCCCCAAAATTGTGAGCTACAATAATGTAATCTAAAGTTTCTGGATCTATACGAGCATCTTCTATGGCTTTTTGAGCCGCAATGCTCGCCATATTGGAAGCGGTCATTCCTTTTTCAAGGTATAAGCGTTCCTCAATTCCTGTAATGGCTTGAAACTTTTTTATAATATTATCATTGGAGTTTTCGATGGCAGATCCATCTTCATTTAAGAACTGGTGCTCCAAAAAATGAGAGTTTTCTATCTTTGTTTGAGGGATATAACTTCCTACCCCCGTAATTACTTCTGCCATATCAAATCTATAATTTTTTACAATTTAATCATTTCTTTATTTTCAAAGAAAGAATTTTAAAAATAAAAAAGCCTGTAGACATATACAGGCTTTTTTCATAGTTGATCAAAGCCTTACATGTACTCCTCCATTGGAGCGCAAGTACACATTAGATTTCTATCTCCGTAAGCATCATCTACACGTCTCACTGTTGGCCAGAATTTATTATCTGAAACATAAGCTAACGGGTAAGCTGCTTTTTCTCTTGAATAAGGGAACTCCCATTCATTAGCGGTTAACATTGCTAAGGTGTGCGGAGCGTTTTTAAGAACATTATTAGGTTCATCTTTTTCTACGGTATTAATTTCTTCTCTAATAGAAATTAAAGCCTCGCAAAAACGATCTAATTCTTCTTTGCTTTCACTTTCTGTAGGTTCAATCATCATCGTTCCTGCTACTGGGAAGGAAACTGTAGGCGCGTGGAAACCATAATCGATTAAACGTTTGGCGATATCTACCACTTCAATGCCTCTTTCTTTAAACGGTCTACAGTCAATAATCATTTCGTGTGCCGCTCTTCCTCGTTCTCCAGAGTATAGCGTCTCATAATGACCACTTAAGCGTTGCTTGATGTAATTGGCGTTTAAGATGGCGTGTTCTGTACTCGATTTTAATCCTTTAGGACCTAACATCGTGATGTAAGCATACGAAATTAAGCATACTAAAGAAGAACCCCAAGGCGCTGCAGAAATTGCGTTAATTGCATGCTCTCCTCCTGTTTTAATAATAGGATTTCCTGGTAGAAATGGTTCTAATTGTTTGGCCACACAAATAGGTCCTACTCCAGGTCCGCCACCTCCGTGAGGAATCGCAAAAGTCTTGTGTAGGTTAAGGTGACAAACATCTGCGCCAATATTTCCAGGATTGGTCAATCCTACTTGCGCGTTCATATTAGCACCATCCATATATACTTGTCCGCCGTTATCGTGAACAATTTGTGTGATTTCTTTAATAGCCGATTCAAACACTCCGTGGGTAGACGGGTAGGTAATCATTACTGCCGAAAGATTATCTTTGTGTTTTAAAGCTTTTTCTCTTAAATCATCTACATCGATACTTCCAGAGTCATTGGCTTTAGTTACCACCACTTTCATTCCTGCCATTACAGCACTCGCTGGGTTAGTCCCGTGTGCACTAGAAGGAATTAAACAGATATTTCTATGGTGATCGTTGCGAGATTCGTGGTAAGCTCTAATCGCCATTAATCCAGCGAATTCTCCTTGAGCTCCCGAGTTAGGCTGCAGTGAAGTCGCATGGAAACCTGTAATTTCGGTTAACTGATCTTCTAATTTCTTCAAGACTTCTTGGTAACCTTGAGCTTGCTCGATAGGTACGAAAGGATGAATATTTCCCCATTGTGGGTAGCTTAACGGAAGCATTTCCGCGGCAGCGTTCAACTTCATCGTACAAGAACCTAAAGAAATCATCGAATGATTCAATGATAAATCTTTTCGCTCTAATTTTTTGATGTAACGCATCAACTCCGTTTCAGAATGGTATTTATTAAATACTTCATTCGTCATGAATTCCGTTTCTCTAGCAAGGTTTTGCTTCTCGATTACATCTTTTTCTAAAGACGTAATTTTGAAAGAAGTTTTTCCTGCTACGTGTGCAAAAACAGCGATGATGTTATTTAAGTCGGTTAAGCTAGTCGCTTCATTTAAACTAATCGATACCGTATCATCTTCTGGGTAGTAAAAGTTAATTTCGCTGGCTTCCGCTATTTCTTTAATTTTGATAGGATCTGCTTTTACACGAATGGTATCAAAATAAAGTTCATTTTCTTGATAATAACCTAATTGTTCTAAAGCATCAGCTAATTCTGCTGTGGAGCGGTGCACTTTATTGGCAATATATTCTAGCCCTTTAGGACCGTGATATACGCCGTACATAGAGGCCATTACCGCAAGCAATACCTGTGCAGTACAGATGTTAGAGGTTGCTTTATCTCTTTTTATATGTTGCTCTCTGGTTTGTAGCGCCATTCTTAAGGCTACATTTCCGTCAACATCTTTAGTTACCCCAATAATTCTTCCTGGGATATTTCTTTTATATTCTTCTCTGGTTGCAAAATAAGCAGCGTGAGGCCCTCCGTATCCTAATGGAATCCCAAAACGTTGCGTAGTTCCTACTACGACATCTACGCCTAGATCCCCTGGAGCTTGAAGTTTTACTAAGCTCAAAATATCGGCAGCGACCGCAATTTTAATCCCGGCGTCTTTTGCTTTGGAGATGAACGGAGCGTAATTGTATATTTTACCGCTCGTTCCTGGATACTGAAGAATAGCACCAAAGAAATCTTCAGAGAAGTCGAATTCTTCGTGGTTTCCTACCACCAATTCTATCTCTAAGGGATTGGCTCTAGTTTCTAATAAAGAAAGTGTTTGTGGTAAAATTTCTTCGGAAACAAAGAATTTCACGACCTTTTTTTTCTTTTGAGCGCGATCTCTTAGGGCAAAAAGTAAGGTCATTGCTTCTGCAGCAGCAGTAGCTTCATCTAAAAGAGAAGCATTGGCAAGTTCCATTCCCGTAAGGTCTGCGACCATGGTTTGGAAATTAAGCAGCGCTTCTAAACGGCCTTGAGCAATTTCTGCTTGGTAAGGCGTATAGGCGGTATACCATCCCGGGTTTTCTAATACATTACGCTGGACCACAGGTGGCGTAATGGATTGGTGATAGCCTAAACCAATGTATGATTTGAACATTTTGTTTTTAGCGGCAAGCTTAGTGATGTGTTCTAAGTATTCATGCTCGCTTAAAGCTGGGTTTAAATCTAGGTCTTTTTTGAGTTTAATGTCATCTGGGATCGTTTCGAAAATTAGTTGATCTAGTGAATCAACCCCAATGGTTTCTAGCATTTCTGCTATCTTCTCTGGTCTTGGACCAATATGTCTTAATGCGAAAGAATCTGTGTTCATGTAGTAAAAAATGTAGTTGTGTTTGTGGTTTGCAAAAGTACATTTTTTAAGTATAAAAAAGTGTTAATTCTGCCGCATAAAGTGATAGTTTTAAGAGAAAATTCTTGGTCTCATTTTAAAACTTTATTTTTGACTTATGAACTTTATAAAAAAAGGAGTTAATTTTTATATCAACAGCAGTATTCATGTGGCTTTAGCGGTGACTTCGCTTGCTGCAGTGACGAGGTTGGAATTGGTGGGACACCTAAGAACAAATGTCTTAGTTTTTATCTTTTTGGGTACAATTTCTGGCTATAACTTTGTGAAATATGCAGGAATAGCCAAATTACATCATTATAGTCTCACTAAGAATTTGAGAATTATTCAAATTTTTTCGTTGGTTGCTTTTTTAGCCTTGTTGTATTTTTTCTCGGTTCAATCTAGAGAATTTTGGATCTTAACCGGTTTAATGGGGTTGAGCACGCTCTTATATTCGATTCCCTTTTTGCCCAAACATACCAACCTTAGAAATTTAAAAGGAACAAAAATCTTTATCATTGCCTTTGTGTGGGCGGGCGTATGCGTCTTCTTGCCCTTGGTAGATATTATGCCACTTTTTACTTTGCCGGTGATTCTCAAGTGGATTCAGATTTTTTTATTTGTGATTTCAATTACCATTCCGTTTGAGGTTCGCGATTTAAAATATGATCCAGATGGTTTAGGTACCTTGCCTCAATTGATAGGAATTAAAAAAGTAAAAACCTTAGGATATGTTTTTTTAATTATGGTCATGCTTCTTCAGGTTTGGATAGCCGAATTTCAATTTTGGGGAATGATTTCCACTATTCTTATCGGATTAATAAGCATTTGGGCTATTGTGAAGACAAGAAAAGATCAGCCTAAATATTACACTTCTTTTTGGGTAGAAGCGATTCCTATTTTGTGGTTCTTATTAGAATTAGGAGCTCTTTACGGAAAAAATTAAGGAAAGTATTACTCTTCGTTTACACGAATTTCTACCAGGTTGTTTTGAAGCATTTGTTTAAAATTCTCTTGTTCCTCTGGGGTAAGATTGCTGAGTTTTGCGTTTCTAATAGCCTCGCTTAAATGCGTATTGTTTTTGGAGTACTCTCGGCAGCCGCCACACAATAATAAATGAAATTTAAGCTTGAACCGCTCCCAGTAACTGGCTTCATCGTACTGGCATTTCTCACAAAATATGCCGTATTTTTCGCAATCAGATTGCTGTAAATCTTCCCGTTTACTCATCATTTAAAGCCATTTATCTTGCATACATTCGGCCATTTTTTTTCTCGCTCTATGTATAATTACCCATAAATTAGACGCACTAATATTTAATTCATTACAAATCGCTTCCGTATCGTAATGATCAATGGTTTTCATTTTAAAAACTTTGGCCTGTTGTTCGGGTAAAGTAGCTAGACAATCGAAGATCGTAGTTCTTAATTCATCATTCATTAAATCGTCTTCTGCGCTAACGCCATCACGGTTACTCACTTGTTGCTCTAACCAATCCCCGTCATCGCCTTCATTACGGTAATTGATTTTAACTTCGGCTTTTCCTTTCTTAGAATTTATTCTTCGGTAATAATCAATAATTTTACGCTTTAAAATAGAGACCAGCCAAGTGCGCTCACTGGCTTCCCCTTTAAAATTTTTCATCGATTTTAATGCGGCAAGAAAAGTTTCAGAAATAAGGTCTTTCGCAATTTCTCTGTTATTCACACGAGTTATGGTATAGTTAAAAAGAAAATCTGAGTAGCGATCTACCCAATTTTCTGGTTTAATTTGATTTTCTTTGCTCGGTGGCATAACTCCTATTAATTTAGGAGCTAAAGCTACAAAGAATATAAAATAAACTTTTCGTGTTAACTGTGAAATAAAACATAAAATGAAGCAGCTGCTTATTATTGGATACATTTGGCCAGAACCCGCTTCTTCTGCCGCAGGAAGCAGAATGATGCAACTTATAGATCTTTTTTTAGAAAAAGAGTATAAGATTACCTATGCTTGTCCTGCAAAATTCTCTGAGTATGCAGTTAATTTGGAGGAAATGGGTATTGATCAAGTTCAAATAGAAGCCAATGAAAGTGAATTTGATCCCTGGTTAAAAAAACTCAATCCAGAGATCGTGATGTTTGATCGCTTTATGATGGAAGAGCAATTTGGATGGCGCATCGCAGAAAATTGCCCCGATGCTTTACGGGTCTTAGATACTGAAGACTTGCACTTTTTTAGAAAAGCCAGGTACGAAGCCGCAAAAAATAATAGGGTATTAACCAAAGCCGATTTATTTTCTAAAGAGGCCAAAAGGGAAATTGCAAGTATTTTACGGTGTGATTTGACGTTGATCATTTCTGAAGCGGAGCGCGATTTACTTATAGAAAAGTTTAGAATAGATAGAGACCTCTTGCTTTACATTCCCTTTTTAGTGCCTCAAGAACGCACTTCCCAGTCAGAAAATTTAAAAAGTTTTGAAGAACGAGAACATTTTCTTTTTATAGGAAATTTTTTGCATGACCCCAACTGGGATGCCGTCCTCTATCTAAAGCAATACATTTGGCCGCTGATAAGAAAAGAACTTCCCAAAGCAGAACTTCACATCTACGGAGCTTATGCCACACAAAAAGTAGAGCAACTACACAATCCTAAAGAACGTTTCTTAATAAAAGGTAGGGCTAAAGAAGCTTTGAGCACCATCGAAAATTATAAAGTATTATTGGCGCCTTTGCGTTTTGGTGCAGGCATCAAAGGAAAATTTATTGACGCAATGCTTACCGGTACTCCGAGTATTACCACGACCATTGGTGCTGAGGGCATTTGTGGAATCTATCCTTGGAACGGAGAAATCTCTAACAACGATCAAGAAATTGCAGAAGCGGCATTTATGCTTTATAACCGAGAAAAGCGATGGCTAAAAGCACAAAAAAACGGCTTTAAAATTATTCAGAATCGTTTTCAGAAAGAAAGCTTTAGTACCAACTTTTTTGATACGATTAATAGGCTACAACACCAACTTTCTAAACACCGACAACGAAATTTTATGGGCGCGATGTTAATGCATCACACGTTGCAAAGCACCAAATATATGTCGCTTTGGATTGAAGAGAAAAATAAACATAAGTAATGGCTGGTATTTACATACATATTCCTTTTTGTAAGCAAGCCTGTCATTATTGTGATTTTCACTTTTCTACGGGGCTTAAACGCCAACCCGAAATGGTAGATGCCATCTCGCAAGAAATTATTTTAAGAAAAGAGGAGCAGAGCCCAGACATAAAAACCATTTATTTTGGTGGAGGAACACCGAGTTTATTAAGCAAAGAGCAAATTCTTTCTGTTTTAGAAACAATCAACGCGCATTTTGAGGTTTCGCTTAACGCGGAAATCACTTTAGAAGCTAATCCAGATGATTTATCTCTAGAGAAGATTAAGGAGTTGGCTCAAACCCCTATCAATCGATTAAGTATTGGGGTGCAGTCCTTTTTTGAGGAAGACCTACAGTTAATGAATAGAGCTCACAACCAAGCGGAAGCTTTATCCTCTATTCAAAATGCGAAGAAGTATTTTGATAATATTTCTATAGATCTCATTTACGGCATTCCGAAGATGAGCGAAGCCCGCTGGCGAGAAAATCTGGAGATTACTTTGTCTTTAGAAGTACCACATATTTCTAGTTACGCTTTGACGGTAGAGCCTAATACAGCCTTAAGAAAAATGATTGATAAAGGAAAAGTGGCTCCGGTAGAAGATGCTTTAGCGAAAGCGCATTTTGACATCTTACAGCGCGTAATGTCTGAAGCAGGATTTGTAAACTACGAGTTTTCGAATTTTGGGAAACCAGGTTATTTTTCTAAAAACAATACCGCTTATTGGATGGGAGAATCCTATTTAGGGATTGGACCTTCAGCACATAGTTATCATCAAGGCGTACGGAGTTGGAATGTGGCTAACAACATCAAGTACGTTAAAGCGATTCAAAATAAAACCCTGCCTTTAGAGCAAGAGACACTAAGTGTTAACGATGCGTATAATGAATATGTGATGACGCGTTTACGTACTATGTGGGGAATTGATTTGGCAGAAGTAGAAAAGCTTTTTGGAGCTACTTATGTAAACTACTTGGCAAAAGAACTTCCTGCTTTTGTTGAGAAAGAACTTTTAGAAAAGAAGGGTGAAAAATATACCATCACTCAAAAAGGAAAATTTTTAAGCGATGGTATTGCTGCTGATTTGTTTTATATAGAGTGATTTTGCGTTAAGGATTGAGCGGCATGTGTGAGCTCTTTTGCTTTGTGAAAAGCAAAAAGCGAGTAGCGAAAGCCTGACCCGTAGGGAAACGCCCAAATAAATCTTAACCTAAAATTTTAGCAATTTCTTTATTGATGTTTTCTAAAAAGGTTTCATCTTCTTTGGTAAATGGATCTGCGGTGTTGGAATCAATATCAATCTGTCCTACATTTTCGCCGTGTACAAACAGCGGAATCACAATCTCACTTTTTACATTGATGTTGCAAGAGATGTAATTGTCTTGCCCCTGTACATCTGGAACCACAAAATTACTGTTAGACTCGGCGACTTGGCCACAAATCCCTTTTCCGAAGGGGATGATGATATGATCGGTGGGAGCTCCCGCAAAAGCGCGTAACTTGAGTTCTCTCTTGTCTCCGTTTTTAAAGTAAAAGCCTACCCAGTCGTAGTGGGCCACATTTTCTTTTAGCAAAGAACATACTTGGCTTAAGCGGTGATCTACAGATTCATGTTCGTTTTGGATAAGCTCCACAGCCTTGGCTTGAATTTCTTGAAATGTCATAATAAATTTTTTTACACAAAAGTATTTATAATAATCCGCTCTTAAAGTTTCTAATTCTATAAATTCGTATAAAACTTAAGTCTTTTGATAGAACTTATAAAAAAAAATAAAGCGGTTGTAAAATTTCTCCTATTGTTTGGGGGTACTTACATGCTTTTAGCGTTGGGCTATCAAGCTTATTTAACACATTTTTCTTCTGAAAAATATTACCCAGATTATGTGACGCATTTGGTTTCTTATCAAAGCAAATATGTTGCAGAGGCTTTGGGGTATGAGGTTCGGGTTGCGCCGCATCCCACAGATCTCTCCATGAAATTTATTATAAATAATGAGTATGTCGCAAGAATTGTGGAAGGCTGTAATGCCATAAGCGTGATGATTTTATTTGTAGCCTTTATCATTGCTTTTCATAGTAACTTTAAAAAGACCTTTTTGTTTGGCTTAACTGGAGCTATTCTCATTTATGCGCTAAATATCATTAGGGTTGCTTTGCTATGTATAGGGATTCATGAATACCCAGAATACGCTTCTTTCCTACACGATATAGTTTTTCCCGGTTTTATTTACGGATTGGTATTCTTATTATGGATGCTTTGGGTGCGAATGAATACTAAAACTAAAACGACAAGCTCATGAGAGTTGTCAAGTGGATTTTAGGAATAGGTTGCGTTTTGCTTTTGGTGAGTATCCGCTTTTTTGAAGATACTCTTTTTCATGATCCTCTGGTGAGTTTCTTTAAGTCTAATTTCACCACAATGGAACCGCCTAATTTTGAAAAATGGAAATTGATTGGATTCACTTCCCTTCGCTATTTAATGAATACCATCTTATCGCTATTGATTTTACTTTTAGCTTTCCCTAAGAAAAGTATTTTGAAGTTTTCTGGGTTGTTTTACGGATTGGCATTTGTAGTCTTAATAGTAATTTTCTTTGTGCTTCTTTCTCCGATGGAAGCAGAAAGCTATATGTTCTTGTTTTATGTGCGTCGGTTTTTAATACAGCCTATTTTTCTTCTCTTATTATTACCGGCATTTTATTACCAACAAAGCATAAAAAAAACCGACTTGTAAGTCGGTTTTAATAATTTTAGTTTCAATTCTGTTTGATGCTGGATCTATTCAGCAGCTTCTATCTTAAGAACTTTCTTTAAATGATTTACTTGATCTGCAGATAAAAATTCTTTAGTACTAGCAATTAAAGAGTGTTCAAACTTCTTTTTGTTAGCATAATACGCATCATTCTTTTCGGTAACATTCTTAATGTGTACTTCTGTATTTATATTATAAGCATAAAGACTTCGGTGTAATCTTGTTTGATCATTAGCATCTAAACCTAATGTTTCTGAAAGCTCATCTACTTGTTTTAAGGTTTCAGCACGAACCACTTCTTCAGCGGTCTTTGAATCTTGAGCATTCATCTCTGGTGTAAAAGCTAAAAAAGCAAGGCTAAGCGCAATAAGGGATATTATTTTTCTCATGGTTTGGTTTTTTATTTATGGTTTTTGGTTAAAAATGAAATGTAAATATACATTTTTATTTAAAATAAAGTTAATGTAACCTTAAAAATCAACCTCGAGGGTCTAAAATTAAATCTATTCGCTCTATTAAATCCTGTAGATGATATCTACTCATTTTATCTGAAGTTCTTCCAATCGCACGTTGAACGTCTCTCTTTAAGTTGTTGAGCTCGGCTCTAACTACTGGACGAATATCACTTTGTTCTACATTAATAGCACTGTGATTTATCCAATTTTTATACTCAGCAGGAATAGAGTTTTGTTTTCCAGTCATTAAGTATTCCATTCTATTGACATAAGCGCGTTGCAAATTTCTTCTATAAATATCTATTTTATTTCCGCTGCTTAATTCTTTAAAAACACCAGTTCTTAGACCGGTCATCATATCTAATAAGCCATATACATCTTCGTTGATGGTTTCATTTTCAATCAATCTTGCCATTCTTCCGAAATCTAAAATATTGTTTAAGGTTCTTTCTTGATAGCTTCTTAACCGCTCAACGCTTCCGTCAAATTCAATTTTGTTGAAGATAGAAGGATCTAACAGCCATTCTGGAGTCGTAAACAGTTGATCTTGCAAAAACTGCATCGCTCTTTCTTGTTTTTCCGTGGCAACGTGCGTATACACAGCTCCTTCTTGGTCGTAAGTTTTATAATGCTCGTAAACCCCGCCAATATTTGCCGTCACATGACCCATATATCTATTGTATTGACTTAGTACTTGCTGGTATAAATCATCTAGATCTTGGTAATCTTTACCATCTTCTGCCGTCCATTCTATAAGATTAGGCATAATTCTTTTTAGGTTTTTGATACCATATTCGCTGGCCAACATACTGTCATCACCCAAATCTTCTGTTTGTGAACTCGGGTCGATGGTGCTTCCGCTTTGCTGGCTCCCAAATCTATACATAGGGTCTCCGGCGTGTGCTAAAATCCATTCATCTAAAATAGGTTTTTCTTCTTTTGGCGTTTTATCAAAAATAGGTTTGTATCCCCAGCTAATAGCGTACTTATCGTAAATGCCAATATTTGGCATCAAAGCCACATCGCCATCGCCCGGTTGCGCGATGTAATTAAAACGAGCATAATCCATAATGGAAGGTGCAGTCCCATATTTACTGGTAAACTCTGGATTACGTAAATCTTCTACGTTGTACGCAACGCTACTTCCCATATTGTGAGGTAATCCTAAGGTGTGACCAACTTCATGAGAAGATACAAAGCGAATAAGTCTTCCCATCACTTCGTCTTTAAATTCTACACCGCGCGCATCTTGATTAATAGCCGCCGTTTGAACGAAGAACCAATTTCTTAAAAGTGTCATTACATTGTGGTACCAATTGATATCGGATTCTAAAATCTCTCCAGACCTAGGATCGCTTACGTGTGGACCATTGGCGTTAGGAATAGGAGAAGCCAAATACCGAACTACAGAAAAACGTACATCTTCTGGACTCCAATCTGGATCTTCTTCTTTACTTGGGGCTTCTTTGGCGATAATGGCATTTTTAAAACCAGCCGCTTCAAAAGCCACTTGCCAATCTTCAATTCCTTGTTTAATGTAAGGAACCCATTGTTTTGGCGTCGCTCTATCTACATAATAAACGATTTGCTTTTTAGGCTCGACCAATTCACCATTTAAGAATTTTTGCTTGTCTTCTTCTTTTACTTCAAGTTTCCAGCGGTCTAAATACTTGACTTTCTTGCTTTTTTGTGCATTTAAGCCATAATCTGTTTGACCTCTAGCAAACCAACCTACACGTTCGTCAAAATAGCGTCTTTTCATAGGAGTTTTTGGCAACAAAATCATCGAATTGCTAAACTCTAAAGAAATAGAACCCGTAGAACTGTTGGAGGGAGGATTGCTCGCTTTGTAAGTTTTTACTTGTCTAACTTCAATGTTTTTAGGGAAGCTTCTAATGGTATCTATGTAAGACCTATCAGCATCTAGGCCAGATATTTTATATTGTTTTCTTCTTCCCTGCGGAAAGCCAAGCGCTGCAATATCCTTTTCATACAAATCGGTAACATCGATTACTGTATTTTTGCTGATCGAATCTTTATGAAATGCTTTAATAGGAAAGGAGTATAATATAGGCTCAAAATTAGAGTTAACTACTGCTTCGTGTACCGGAAGAGAATCTGCTGCGACGATTTCATGAGAAACCACTCTTAGTAAAACATCATCCCCTTTTTTCTGCCATCTTAATACTTGGGTGTTTTGCTTTCCGCCGCCAAAACCAATTCCGTTGGCCGTTTTAGCAATACGCGTTACCATTAACATCTCTCGGTTAAAAAGTGTATCTGGAATTTCGTAAAAGTATTTCTTGTTTAAATGATGAACGGTAAATAAACCTGTATCAGATTTTGCCTCTTTGGTAATTACTTTCTTGTAGTCTTTAATGTCCCCTTTTTTAATGGATTCCTTTTCTGAATGCGGACTTTGCTTTTTCTGAAAAACAGCGCAACTGCTCAACGAGAGACTTATTCCGACAAGGCAAGTTTTAAATAATAGTGATTTATTCATAGAAATACTTAGATTTTAATCCCTCCCGAGGGTTTAACCTATCCTAGGTTTTGGATTGTTACTAATGCTTTGACCTCCAAAAAATATAAAGGTTTAATCCCCCATGGAGGGTTTAATTGATAAGGTACTTTGTGTTTTTTCGGATTGTATTTTACTGAAATCAATTTTGGGAATGTATTTTTTCTCCATAAAGGTTCTCGCCCAAAAATTAGATCGTATCATAAAGAAGGGATCGCTTACCATAAAATCTGGAATTAAATAATACCATTTTATGCCTTGGCGTTTATAAAAGGAAACTGCTTGTTGCTCTAGTCCCAATTCTTTGGAAGCTACAAGAATTGCATTTCTTTGGCATTTAGACCCCTTGTAATGATTGGCGGTTTTGATGTTAAAGCCATAAATGTAGAATTGATCTTTTACTCTTTTATAATTTTGAAAACGAGACCATCCATCCATAAGAACTAAAAAGATATGGACAAAAGAAAATAGAAAGCAAATCACCCAAAAGACGGTGCCCCAAGTAGAGTTGTTTTGATAGGATTGTATTAATTGGCTCCCGTAAAGTATAGATTCTAAGATAAATAACCCTAAAGAAAGGTAGAGTAGCTTCCCCACATCCCAATACGAAATGGTCCAATGTCTTTGTTCGGGAATGTCTTTTAGAGGCATAGAATGAAATCTACAGGTTTGATTTATAGAAAAAAGAGGCAAAATTACCTCAAGCTTCTAATTTAAGATAAATTTTTCTTTTGACTGTGTTTTTCTTCTGTTCTGAATAGAAATAGGTTTTTAAAGCTTGTTTTAGTAAAAATTAATTATATTGTTGCGGTAACTCAAAAACAATAAAGATGTCATCAATTTTAGACTTATTAAAAACAGAAGCAGGTCAAAACCTTATCAATGGAGCAAGTAACGAAGCAGGTGTCTCTAAAGAGAAAACAGGATCGGTACTTTCTATGGCTTTACCCGCAATTTTGGGAGCTATGAAATCTAATGCTAAGACAGAAGAAGGAGAAAAAAACCTTAATAATGCGTTAGAGTCGAAAGAACATGATGGGTCTATCTTAAGTAGTCTTGGCGGAATGCTAGGTGGTGGAGATGGTGGTAGTTTGTTAAGTAAAGGAGGCGATATTTTAGGTCACGTGCTTGGCGGCGGAAAAGAATCTGCATTAACAGGAAATATTAGTAAAATGACCGGAGTAGATGCTTCATCTGTGGGCAAGATTATAAAAATGGCGATGCCATTGGTTATGGGCTTCCTAGGGAAACAAAAACAAAGCGGCGGAGGCGGTGGTTTATCTGATATGCTTGGTTCTGCAATGGGAACAAGCGGAGATAAAGATGCTTCTATGCTAGAAAGCCTATTGGACGCCGATGGAGATGGAAGTGTTATGGATGATATAGCCGGAAAATTCTTAGGCGGAGATAAGAAA
Source organism: Mesonia profundi (assembly GCF_031085155.1). GTDB lineage: Bacteria > Bacteroidota > Bacteroidia > Flavobacteriales > Flavobacteriaceae > Mesonia > Mesonia profundi. Next base: position 52,254 of record NZ_JAVHUL010000015.1, read on the forward strand.
GATGGCGGAGGAGGTCTTGGCGGTCTTTTCTAGAACGTCACCTTAATGATATAAAGGAGAGTCCTTTCAAAAAAATTACTTTTTGAAAGGACTTTTTTGTGGGTAGAATTTTAAACGGACTTATTCTGCGAAGTGAAGTCGAGGGTTTTTAAGAGAACTTGATAGACTTCTTCTTGGTAGACTTTAGACTTTATCCAAGCATAAAAACCCAGCATCAAAATATCGGCAGGCTTTTCTGGGTCGCTTAGAAAGCTGGTTTCTAATTGATGTTTTAATTTTTCAGAGTTGCTTTCTTCAGGATGGTCATAATAAGCTTTTACCAATTTTGTAAATTGAAGAATTCGTTCTTCGCCAGCATTTTTAAGTCGGGTGCCAAAACGCTTATAAAAAGATTGGAAGTGTTGATATACCAAATCAACTTTCTCCAGTTCGATAAGAACAATAAGATGAATCAGGTTTTTTTTAATCACCCAAAGTAAATCGATTTTTTTCTCGTACCAATGATCGCTATGCTGAAATTCTTTTATGATCGCATAGGCTTTTTGAGGCTCTTCTTGAAGAATAAAACATACCGCTAGAGTTAAGTTGAGGTTGGGAGTTTTTAAGGAGGTCTGTTCTAAGTTGGTTATGGCCGCATCAAGTTGGTTGGTGTAAATAAGGTTGAGAGATGTAAGAAGAACAGTATCTTCCATAACAAAAGAACTGTTTTTAGGGTCTAGCGACTTATTTTGTAAATCTTCAAGGAGTGAAAGAGAGTCTTCAAATCTTTTGGTTCTAAAGTAGATGTTAGCCATCAAACTTAAGATGTGTAAATAATAATATTCGTGTTTTTCGACAAAATGAGCTTTCTTCTTTACGATGTTAAACAACTTTGAAGCGTAATTTAATATTTTAAAATAATCACTTTGTTGTTTCGCTGCCTCGGATAACATACTCAGTAATTGAAATAAAGATTTGTAGGTAAGCGTTTCTTCCGCTTGAATTTGAAGTTTAAAAAAAGTTTTTTCAATCAGATCTTTTGAATTTTGAAGCGGATTTTGCCGAAGTCCTGTTTCTATTTCGGCGTAAGCCATATTAAGACGAAACTCGTTTTGAAATGCTTCTAAATTATGCTTAGCTTCCTCAAAAAGCGCTGTTAGGGATTTGTTTTTTTGATGTTGTGCATATTGTATTTTGGTATGATAGACTTCATTTAGAATGCTGTATAATTCAAACTCCTTCGCCAGATTTTCTGAACGCTGCAAGGTTTTTACCGCTAAGGGATAAAGTTGCTTCTCAAAAAATATACGACTAGCCAATAAGCATTTAAGACACCTAATCTCTTCTGAAGTTTTACCAGAAAAGCTATTCGCTGCAACCACTTCAATAATGTTTTCTTGAAGACGGTTGCAAAGTGCATAAAAAGCATTCTTTGAAGGTTTTCCGTAAATTTTCTCATCCAGTTTTTCCGTCTTTCCTTTACGGATGTAATTAAACAATTGAATGTTTTTTACATCGCCACGTTGGTTGTGTTGTTGGAGAAACTTAAGCACTTTGTGTTGCTCTTCTTCATTAAGCGCTTGTATTAAAGGAACAATAGACATTGTTTAATCGTAGGTTATAGGTGTCAATAAATGTATAAAAATAGCACTTTATAGTTTATAATAATGTTTTGAATCGTAAGAATGTTCTAAAAATAGCTTAGTCTCACTCTAAAGCTTGCTGCATCTTTGTGAGTACAAACATCAAAATAAATGAATTATGGAAACGCAAACAGATTTTAAAAACGAACGAGTTGATTTAGAAAAAACAAAAAATACGCCGTTTAACGGAAAACCTACAGGAGCTTTTGTTTCTGCTTCTTGGTCGGCTTTATTTATTGGAATGATTTCTTACTGCATTGGATTGTGGAATGCAGAGATGATGCTTAACGAAAAAGGCTACTACTTCACCATTTTGTTATTTGGTCTTTTCTCGGTGATTTCGGTTCAAAAAAGCGTGCGAGACAGACAAGAAAATATTCCCGTAACCGATGTGTATTTTGGGATTAGTTGGGTAACCACCATCGCTTCTATCTTATTATTGGTGATTGGCCTTTGGAACGCCGATTTGGAACTAAGTGAAAAAGGCTTCTACGGAATGTCGTTTAGCTTGGCTTTGTTTAGTGCGATTGCCGTGCAAAAAAACACCAGAGACATCAAATGGATTGATAAGAAGGAGAAATAAAAAACACCAAAACAGCACTTCTAAAGCAAGTCCTGTTTTGATGTTTGTAAACGGCTCTAAAGATTTTTTTAGGGTCGTTTTTTGTTCTAATAAAGTGTTGCTCAATATGTTTATCTACTTTATCATGAGAATAAAAATGATCATTATTTTAAAGTTAATATCAATTATTCTATTGATTATGATTCCAATTTCTATGGGGAAAGGAATAACGATACCCTTTGGTATGCTAAGCCTGTTTAGTATGATAGATTGTATTTTCAGCTTATCATTAAACCTTATAAGTGTTACGAGTGTATTGTGTATTGTGGGGTTGGTGTTTGTATTTCAGGAGGAAATAAATATAATGCTCATAGGTTACTTGACTAATTTCATAAGCCTATTGCCAGTATTAATTCTAAGTACAGTTCACTATTCTCTAATTTTTGTATTATATCTATTGGTTTCAATTTGTGTGATTTTACTTTGCTACAAAAGCAAAAAGGAATCAATTCCGTAAAGAATGATTCCTTTTTAAGTTTTATGAAAAAGACCCTTCGACTGTCGCTCAGGGTGACAGTTGAACTAGCTTTCTAATTCTACAAACAAACCTTCATCGGTTTTATTCACCTTAGCGAGCTTGTGCTTTCTTAAGCCTTTGGTGGCTTTGTCCCATTTCTTATTGCTTAAGCCAGAAGCACTCTTTATAACTTCCAATTCTTGCGGGGATTCTTTCTTTAATAAATCTAAGACTGTTTTCTCCTCTTCCGTTAAGTCTAGTTGCTTACGCTCTGGACGCATTTGTGGGAAGAATAACACTTCTTGTATAGAAGGATTATTGGTCAAAAACATAATAAGTCGGTCCATACCAATTCCCAATCCAGAGGTAGGCGGCATTCCGTATTCTAAAGCACGTAAGAAATCTTGATCTATAAATTCTGTCGCTTCATCATCTCCTTTTTTAGCCAGGTTTAATTGGTCTTCAAAACGTTCGCGTTGATCGATAGGATCATTCAGCTCGGAGTAGGCATTGGCGATTTCTTTCCCACAAACCATCAACTCAAAACGCTCGGTTAACTCTGGATTATCACGGTGCTCTTTAGAAAGCGGACTCATTTCTTTGGGATAGTCGGTGATGTAAGTAGGTTGGATGTAGTTTCCTTCACATTTTTCACCAAAAATCTCATCGATGAGTTTTCCTTTCCCCATGGTTTCGTCTACGTCTAAGCCCATACGTAATGCCGCAGCTCTAAGTTCTTCTTCTGTTTTTCCGGTAATATCAAAACCAGTAAACTCCTTGATAGAATCTGTCATGGTCACTCTTTTATAAGGAGCTTTAAAGTTAATTTTGTGTTCTCCAAAAGTAGCATCGGTAGTTCCGTTCACGGCAATGGCGCAATGTTCGAGTAATTTTTCCGTAAAGTCCATCATCCAATTGTAGTCTTTATAGGCTACATAGATTTCAATTACAGTAAATTCAGGATTATGGGTTCTATCCATTCCCTCGTTTCTGAAGTTTTTAGAAAACTCATAAACGCCATCAAAACCGCCTACAATTAACCTTTTAAGGTACAACTCATTGGCAATTCTTAAGTAAAGCGGAATATCTAAGGCATTGTGATGCGTTATAAAAGGTCTTGCTGCAGCTCCGCCAGGAATAGACTGTAGAATAGGCGTTTCCACTTCAAAATAACCTTTGTCATTAAAGAAATCACGCATCGCTGTAAATAACTTGGTGCGCTTTATAAAAACCTCTTTCACTTTAGAGTTAACGGCCAAATCTGCATACCGCTGTCGGTAACGCATTTCTGGATCGTTAAACTTATCGTATTCGTTTCCATCCTTATCTTTCTTTGGTAAGGGGAGAGGTTTTAAAGCTTTGCTTAACAATACAAAGTTTTTCACCATCACGGTTTTTTCTCCTACCTGCGTAGTAAAAAGCTCTCCTTCTATCCCAATAAAATCACCAATATCTAGTAATTTCTTATACACATCGTTGTATTGCGTTTTATCCTCACCAGTGCAAATCTCATCGCGATTAAAATATACCTGAATTCTCCCTTGAGAGTCTTGCAATTCTGCAAAAGAAGCTTTCCCTTGAATTCTTCTAGACATTAATCTTCCTGCAATCACCACCTTCTTGCCTTCTTCAAACTCCTGTTTAATCTTTGCTGAAGTATGATTTACCGGATATTCATTTGCCGGATAAGGGTTGATGCCTAATTTTTTTAGAGAAGCTAATTTTTCCCTACGTACAAGTTCTTGTTCAGATAATTGCATAGTTTCTATTTAATTTGAAGCTGCAAAGGTAATTACAAACTTTTTAGCAATCAAAAAAAGCAAACGAAGCTTTTAGTCCAAGTAGGAGTTTTTTATATGAAATTGTTTTATTAGTACTAAGCAAAAAGCTACAACCATGAAAAGACTACTACTATTTTTTGTAATTACATTTCAAATAAATGCCTTTGCTCAAACCGCCAATCCTACAACGCTAGCAGTTTGCGATGACGATAACGATGGGTTTGCTAACTTCGATTTAACAGCGGCAGATGCTCAGGTATTGGGGTCTCAGTCTTCCAGTGACTATGTCGTTTCTTATTACACTACCATAGTAGATGCAGATGCTGCCATGAATCAACTTTCATCGCCTTATGTTAATATGACTCCTTATAATGAAACTCTTTTTTCTAGGGTGCAAGATATAGGAACAGGTAATTTTGCTACTGCTATCTTAGATCTTATCGTAAATGATGCGCCTATCGCCAACCAAGCACCCGAATTAATTTACTGTGAGATAGGTAATGGAACAGCAAATTTTGATTTAACGCTTAATGATAGCATTATTTTAGGGACACAAAATGTTTCCGATTTTATGCTGACTTACTATAAAAGTCAAACAGATGCCGAAAATAACACTAATGAAATCGTAAACCCTTCATCTTACACAAATACCGTACAGCCTCAAAGCATTTGGGTGATTGTTGAAAATATGAATACGGGATGTTCTTCTTTAACAAGTTTTTTAATATTGGTATGGGATTGTAGTATAGATGTAGATGATGATTTGGTAGCTGCTGCCGATGAAGATTTGAATAATAACGGTAATTTAAACGACGATGATACCGATGACGACGGTTTAAGAAACTATGAAGACAATGATGATGACGGAGATGGAGTTTTAACTGCCGATGAAGATTATAACAACAACGGAGATCCCACAGATGATGATACCGATAATAGCGGCGTGGCAGATTATCTAGAATCTAATGTTACTTTAGCAGTGAATGAATTAGCTAAAGCGGAATTGCTTGCGTATCCAAATCCGGCAAACGGAATACTTTATATTAACGTACCAAATCAACACTCAACTGCAGTGATAGAAATTTATAGCATCGCAGGGAAGAAAATAAAGACGCACTCCTTTACAGAAGCTCAAGATAATTATCGTTTAGATGTGTCTGAATTAGCTTCGGGAACCTATTTTGTGAAACTGAAAACCGAGCGTGGAAATAGTATAGAAAAAGTAATGATTAAGTAGGTTTATGCTTAACGGAATATTTAAAAGGTGCGATGAAAATCGTACCTTTGTTTTTTGATAACCCGCTAAGATAAGCTTCATGAAAAACCACTTAGTTCAGCTGCAAGAATTAGGCTTAAGAGACTATAAGGAAACCTGGGACTACCAGCAGAAAATTTTTCAAGAGGTGATAGATTCCAAAATTAGGAATAGGCGAGAGGCCACTTCAAAGCCGACTCAAAACACCCTGCTTTTAGTGGAGCATCCACACGTTTATACCTTAGGGAAAAGTGGAGATCTAAGCAATTTGTTATTAACAGAAGAGCAATTAGCAGCAAAAAGTGCTACTTTCTATAAAATTAATCGAGGCGGAGATATTACCTATCACGGCCCGGGACAAATTGTGGGCTATCCCATTTTAGACCTTGAAAATTTCTTTACAGATATTCACAAATATTTGCGTTTATTAGAAGAAATGGTGATTTTAACCTTAGCAGAATACGGCTTAAAAACCGAACGTAGCGAAGGGGAAACTGGCGTATGGTTAGATGTAGGAACTCCGTTTGCCCGAAAAATTTGTGCCTTGGGAGTGAGAGCGAGTAGGTGGGTCACTATGCATGGATTTGCCTTAAATGTGAATACCAATTTAGGTTATTTTGACCACATTATTCCCTGCGGTATAAAAGACAAAGCGGTCACTTCTTTGCACGTAGAATTAGGAAAGAAAGAAGTTTCAGAAAAGAAAGTCAAGGAAAAGCTCCTCAAACATTTTAGTAATTTGTTCGAAGCAGAATTGCAGACGAACCAGGAATTAAAAGCATTATGAAATCAGATAAAGTAAATTTCACCAACGAACAAGGACAAGAATTGGCAGGGAAGATTAGTCTTCCCGTAGATCAAAAACCTCATAATTTTGTCATTTTTGCTCATTGTTTCACCTGTACCAAAAACTTAATAGCCATAAGAAATTTAAGCAATGCGCTAACAAATCATGGATTTGGGGTACTTCGTTTTGATTTTGCAGGCTTGGGAGAAAGCGAAGGAGATTTTGCCGAAACTAATTTCTCTGGCAATATTCAAGATTTAATTGCTGCAGCAAGTTACTTAAAAGAAAAGCATACTGCGCCCAGTTTATTGATAGGACATTCTTTGGGAGGCGCTGCGGTTCTTTTTGCAGCGAGTAAAATTGAGAGTATAAAAGCAGTCGCGACGATTGCGGCTCCAAGTGAACCTATGCATGTTAAAAACTTAATTCAAGATAGTGTAGAAGAAATTTCTAAAAAAGGACAGGCTCAAGTTTCCCTTGGCGGAAGACCCTTTACCATCAAAAAACAATTTTTAGATGATTTAGAAAATAACTCTTTATTAGATTTAGTGGCAGATTTAAGAAAGCCACTCTTAATATTACATTCCCCACAAGATCGCGTGGTCACTATAAATAATGCCGAAGAACTATTTAAAGCAGCATTTCATCCTAAAAGCTTTATCTCTTTAGACCAAGCAGATCACTTGCTTTCAAAAAAGGAAGATTCTCTTTATGTAGGAGAAGTGATTGCAGGGTGGGCTAGACGTTATGTAGATATTCCCGAAGCTACAAAACTGACTACTCAAGATGAGGTGGTAGCAAGCTTGGCTCAAGAAGACAATTTCCTTACCCATATGAAAGTAGGAAGTCATTATATGTTAGCCGATGAGCCTGTAAGTGCTGGGGGGAATGATTTTGGTCCTAATCCATTTGAGTTGGTAACTGCAGGTCTTTCGGCGTGTACTTCGATGACGCTTCACATGTATGCGAAACACAAAGAATGGGATTTACAAAAAGTAAATGTCCATATTTCCCACTCAAAAGAAGAGGTGGAAGAAGGAACAAAACAAGATGTATTTACTAGACACATAGAAATACAAGGAGAATTAGATAAAAAACAACGAGAGCGACTTATTGAAATCGCCAATAAATGTCCTGTTCATAAAACGCTAACGCAAGGATCAAAAGTAGTCACCTTAGAGAAAGAGTGTCTTTAGTTGAAGGAAGCAGTATCATTTTCTTTTGTACGATAAACTCAAAGCTTATTTGTAGACTATTATATTCTGAAGAAATCAGAACAATTCGACTCATAAAGAAGACGAAGCTTTTAAATGCATAGAAGTGTTTTTGTTTAGTAATCGATTCCGTAGTAATTACAAACTGCGTAATAGTCGTTCATGTTTATGCCAACTTGGTTAAGCTCGTTAATGATTTGCTGTTTAGTGTTAATGGCTTTTTTAGAGATAGTATTAGGAGATTTTATGATGATCACTTTAAAGGTTTCTAAATCTCCAACATCTATATGGTGTTTAGAACCCGATGCATCATCATAATCTAAAATTAGTGTCCCAACGGTTAATACAGTATGAGCTAAAAAGTCAAACTTTATGGTATGATCGGTTGGTTGTGAGGGTGAAATCCAATAACTTCCATCATCTGTCAAGTAGGTCAACACCACTTCGTTCTCTATAACATCTTGTGTTATTTCAGGAATACTAAATTCAGTGTAAGTACCTGTAAAGCTACTGGCGTCGTAGGTGAATGTTTTTACATTAGTATTTTCTTCACTTTCTTCTGCAAGACTTTGTTCTTCTTGAGTTGCCCCATCATCGTCTTCTAAAGTGCAAGAAAAACTAAACGTGATTAAAAGAGCTAAAAACACGTAGGTTGATTCTGAAATGTAATTTTTCATCATTTTAAAAATTAGGAATTAATGGTTGTTTCCTATTTTATGCTGAAAAATTTAAAAGGTTAACATGTAAAATGAAAAAACCGAAGCTTTTTACTTCGGTTTTTTCTCTTGAAGGCTAATTCAAATAAGATTAAGAGTAGCAGAGGTAATAGGTTGTAAAACCTCTGCATTTCTTAATAGGCTAAATAGATGCTGCTTTTCCTATTGAAATCATAACGACCCATCAAAGAATATTTTTTTAGATGTTAGGATTCTCTTCTTTCATGCGTTTTAAACTAAAAGGTTAACATCTATGACTTTTCTCATTGTAGTTCTTTCCCTAATTTAGGTGTTTACTGATTTTGCATGAAGACTGTAGCCTGACTCTAACAGGTATTCTCGGCTACTGAATTTCACTATTGATCTAGAAGCTTCTGTCAGATATTGATTAATTTAGAAGATAGTAGAAGATTTACCTGTATTAAAATTAATGACTTCCATTAAAAAAAAAGTTAAATTAGCCGGGACATGTTAACCTTTTTCAATTAAGGATATTAAATGCAAAGAGTGCAAGAGAACATAACTATTGAAGATTTAAAACAAGGATCAGATTTACTCTTCAAAAAGATCTATGAAGAGAATAGAGACAAGTTTATAAATTTTGCTAGAAAGTATAACTTACCCCAAGAAGATATTATTGATGTCTATCAAGACGCTTATATTATTTTTTATAATAATGTGATGCAAGGCAAAATAGAGAAGTTTACCAGTTCTATTTCTACCTATTTATTTAGTATAGGTAAGTATTTGATTTATGATAAGTTGAAAAAAAATAATAAGACCATAAATCCAGATTTTGATTTATCGCTTATTAAGAAAAAAGAAGAGCTTGTGGATTCAGATTTAGATTTGAATGAAGAAGAATTAACTACGGAACAGATTCTATTGAAAAAATACTTTGTGAGCTTAGGAAAAAAATGTCAGGAATTATTAAGCTTATTCTATTATAGAGGATATACGATAAAGGAAATTATTGAAGCTAGCGAATATAAAAGTGAAAATGTGGTAAAAAGCGCCAAGTCTAGATGTTTGAAAACGCTAAAAGAACGAATTAATAATAGCAATGGATAATCAAGAATTACTATATCATTATTTTTCTAACAGCTTAACCTCTGAGCAGGAAATCTTGTTTCAAAATTTGCTGGAGACAGATGCCAAATTTAAAGCACAATTTGAATTTGAAAAAGACTTGAAAGAAGCTGTGAAAAGCCATGAAACCGATAATTTAAAAGCAAAACTTCAAGAGGTTGAAAGCGGTATAAACAGCAAGCAAAAGAAATCTATTTTTAATTATAGCAACTTGGCTATCGCTGCTTCTATAGCCGTACTGATAGGTTGGTTTGGTTATAGTACGTTTTTTAGTACCAATTATACGAGTCTGTATGAAGATAACTATAACGAATATCCAAACACGGTTTTTACCATTACACGAAGTGAGGATCAAAATTCTTTAGAGCGGGAAGCCTTTGTTGCTTATGAAGCTAAAAATTACCAGACAGCCCTTAATACGTTTGAAGTTCTCTCTGAGGAAAGTCCAAAGGATTATATAAGATTTTACAAGGCACAATCCTATTTAGGCTTGGAAGACAACGAAAAAGCGAAAACCTTATTTAAGCAAATAACTAAAGAGCATCAGAATTTTGTGGCGGAGTCTACTTGGTACTTAGCTTTAATCGCCATCAAAGAAAAAGACAAAACTCAAGCTAGAACTTACCTTGAAAATTTAGTTGTTAATTATGACTACAATAAAGATAAAGCGCAAGAACTTTTAGAAGCACTTAATTAGATTTTCATTTTCTTATCATAAGGATGCCTAAGATGATGAAGACAAGTATTATGAATACATACCATATCCATGTATTATTATTACCAATAGCAATAGCAGTCGTATTTCCGGAAAGTACAAATCCAGACCAATAATAAGGATGTGCTAATGCATTTTGGCTATTCTCTTTAATAAAAGATAATTGCGCTTGTTGTAAAGCTAAATCCTTTGTTTTTCCTTCCGATAAGTTCTTATAAAAGGAGTCCATGATTGGTAAAGTAGAGCCATCATTAATTTTCCATAATGTACTAGAAATACTAGAAACACCACTAAAATAAAATCCCCTGGCAAGGCTTATAAATCCTTCTCCGCTTTTTAAATCTCCAAGACCACTTTCGCAAGCACTTAAGGTGACTAAATTAGCATTGAGGTTTAAATTGTACAAATCACTGACATAGAGAAAATTGTTTTCATTGGCCTTAGGCTGAAAGGCTAAATAAGAATACTCTGGGCTTTCATCGTTTATAATAGCATGAGTAGCAAAGTGTAGCAAACCATAATTTTCACTTTCTAGGTTAAAATTTTGCAGCGTTGCTTGATCTTGGGTAAAGGTTTTTCCGCTAAAATAATTTAAGATGTCTTGGGCTTCATTCTGGTTGTTGGGCAGAGGCAGTAAGCTATTAAACTCTGAGGTTTCGAAGTTGGGAGCAAAAGCCAATACTTCGTTGTTAACAGTTTCTTTCTCTAAAAGCTGTTCTAATAAAGTGGCTGAATTTACATAACTAATAGGATGACTTTCTAATAGATATTCTGTTTTTCCGTTAACAGATAGACTGGAAAACGGAATGTAATTTAATAAACCGTCTGCTACAATGATGAGGTTTTTTTGCGATAGCTTTTCTAAACTTGGTGCAAGCAGTTTTTTATATAAGTTGAAAGAGGCGTTATTTAATTCCTGAAGATTGGATTGGGGATTGTTTAACATCTCATAGGTGGCAATAATGTCCTTTTCTAAAGAAGTGTCTATCTTCAACTTTTCAATAGACTTAGAATTTCCTGTAATGCTTATAATATACATGGCCTCACTTCCGTAGAAATAAGAGATGAGAGCTTCTTCAGGTTTTAAGGTATTTTGCAGTTCACTTATAGAGATGACGTCTGCATTGTACTTGAGATCGTAATAGGATTTATAATTGGTTTCAATAGTTGCAACCAGTTCTCTGTAGTGGTTATTTGCTTCAAACAATTCACTTTCTAAAACATCATTTTTGTTTTGATTGATCTGTTTCTCTAAATGATTGATTTGAGCTTTTAAAAGTTGCTCCTTTTCGATAATCTGTTTGGGAATGTTGGCAAACTTCGTGGCTTTCGTATTTAAAATAGCTTCCAAGAGCAAAACACTTTTACTTTTTTCTGAATAATAAAAAGCCTTATCAATAAGGGAATCTTGTTTAGTTGTTTCGTATAATTTAAAGGCAGCTTCCAATCCAGACTCGAAAATAGGGAAAGCCTCTTCCATTAAAAAGAGTTTGTCTGCATTGTTCTTAAAGGACGGTTTTAGCTGGTCGAGGATATTTAAAGCATCATTTGTTGCTAATAAACTTTCTTTAAAGGCGTCTATTTTATTTAAAGCCTGTATCTTGTTTTTTAAAAGCTGTAAACGAGTGGTTTGATTTAAAGTCGAGCTATTATTAGTTTCCAAATAGTTTTCGGCTAACTTATATTGATTTAATGCTTTTTCAGGATGATTGAAATGCATATGCAGTAATCCCATTTCTTGATAAGCATCTGCCATTTCAAAATCTGGAAGTATAGTTTGTTTTGCTTTACAAATAGCGATTAGCTTTTGCAATGAAGTTTGAGCTGAGCTATAATCGTTTTTTGCTTTGCTAATCTTGGCACTTTCTTTATAATATTTAGATGATAGGGGATGCCCTTCAGGTAGGTATTCTTTCATTTCTTGAAGGTAATAGCTAGCACTATCAATTTGTTTTAACTCTAAATGATTATCAATCACTCGCTCATAAGAGGTAATCACCCGATTGCCGTTTTTACTAACGTTTATATAGTAGCCCAACACCTTGAAAATACTAGCGTTAGCCTTTTTATAACGTTCTTCTTTTTGGTAAATATCAGCAAGAAGAATTTGAATGTTGTTAGAGTAACCTATATCAATGTCTTTATTTTTTTTAATTGTTCTTAAGTTTTTCTCATAAAAGTTTTTTGCTAGTTTGTACTTGCCTTCATTAAGATAGAGTTTGCCTATAAAATTAGTGGTAGATAGATACAGATTTAAAATTTCGGGATCGTCTAGGTAATCTGGGTTTTCTTCAATGGCTATGATGATATCGTTAAAATAACCCAAGGCGTTTTTATAGTTATTTAGGTTGTAATCGTAGAGGCCTTTGGTGTATTCAATAGCGGTGTTATAATAATTCTTGAATTCAGAAGTGTCAATAACCGCCTTATTTTTTCTGCGAATAGAATCTAACTGCCTGATGTTGTGTTTAATGATAGATAAATCATTATGAAAATTGGCCGCCCAGGATTCTCGAATCAAAGCTTCCAAGAGATACTCTATATCCTGATGCTTTGTTGCGGTTTGTTTAATGCGATCAAAATAGAAGTAACAAGAGTCTTTATTGCTGTAGTAATATTGATAAGCCTGATTAAAATCTGCGTTTAAATCTTCTACATATAGATCACTTTGAGCATAAGTGCTTGGTGAAAAGAGAACCAAAAAGAGAAACCATTTAAAATTGGGCATAAAAAAAAGCTTTAAGTAAATTTACAAAAAGCTTTTTTAATGATATAATTTTAATACTAATAGAGATAGGCATTAAGTCTATAAGTGGTTTTAACATCGTTGACACTTGTTCTATCCACAACAATAATAACCAGGCCTTTGAAATCATTTAATTTTGCAGATTCAATAGAAACCAGGGCGTCATAAGTTTTTGACGGATCGAAGCTATCAAAACTAACCGTTTCAATCACCTCTTCTGTGTTATAGTTTTCGATTCTTATATAAAGTGACTTTATATCTGGAGTAATGGTTACATAGGCAAAATTACCATCTAATGGAGTACAACCATAACATGGTGATGGCGGTGGTGGTGGGTTTGGTGGTCTTCTAGGCTTACGAGGCAAAGCATAGTGCTGGTCAATACACTTCTGCTCTTCTAAATTTGTATTGTACACAAGCAGTTGCTCTTCAGTGAGTTGTAATTCTTCTTCAATTGCAGGAGTGCCTTCATCATTATCAATAATTGTTTGAAGACTATCAATCGTGTTTTCAGTAGTAGTGATTTCCTGCTCTAAATATAGAAAGTAGAAATCGCCTTCATAGAAGTTATTCTCATTTGTTAATTTGATTTCCTCAGGATTGTCACTGTCATCTTTATCACAACTCAAGCTTGTAAGCACTAGAAATGATAAGAGAATTAGAACCAATGGATTTTTTTTCATATTCAATAATTTTAAGGTTAACTATATTGCTTAATAGATAGTTATTTATAAAGTTAACACTTTTATATTATTTGTTTACAGAAAAAAGATTTATTTAAGCTTAACCTCTTTGTGCTGAGCTAGTTCATTTGATAAATTAAGACCGAATCGTCTTCGCCTTTTACAATAAACTCCAAACGCCCTTTAGCATCAATATTCTCTATGCTAATTTGGGAGTTTCCATATACAGGAAAACCAGAAAGCAATTCAGCTTGACTGTCAAAAACATATACTTTACTGGTTTGCGTATCGGTGAGGGCGATGTAGATTTTGTTGTTGAGGTAAAAGATTTTCGGAGCAGTATAAAGTCCGAAGTCTAAATTCACCTCTTTTCCTTTAATCCTTAATTCATTTTCAGATAGACTTACCAGCGTATTTGAAGTGGCATCTATTCGGTTGGTTTCCGTAAAGTTTTTATTCTTTTGGGTTACTTTTCCGCTTTCGCTGATTTGTATCAGTTTCCCATCAAGACTCGAAGAAGTAAAGAGACCTTTGTGTAAATACCAAGCGTTGTTAGAGAAATCAATTTTCTCTTTCACCTTCACTCTAGAGTCTCCAACCCGATCTAGAATATGTAAAGTTCCATTTTCTTCTGGAACCACAATATAATCTTTGCTGCCAATTCGTATGTGTTTTGGAGACTGACTTACGGCAGAAGCGGTTTTAGAAAACTTGAAGCCTTTTACCTGCTTGCCTTCTTTATTCCACATACTCACCTTGTTGCCTTGTACGACAACAAACCGATACTTGCTGTTGTTTGAATAGTCAAAAACAGATAAAGCTTGAGTTATAGGCGATTTAAAATCTAGCGGAAAAGGTTTTACATCGTTTCCATTTCTATCTATAATGTAAAATTTATTCGACGTGTTAAAAGCTAGCTGTATTCTTCCGTTATTGTAAATATCAATCTCTTGAGGCGTTCCAACAATTTTTCCGTCTAGTTCTTTTTTCCAGTTTAATTTCCCCTCAGCGCTGTAAGCTTTAAGCAGATTTTCGCTGGTTTGAACCACCACTTGTTTGTGCTTGTTTCTCCAATTGGTAAAAAGAAAAGGATCTCCGCTTATCTTATCTTCGGTCTTAATACTAGAAAGTTGTTTGCTGCCAGCGCTCATATTTTGTGCATTGGCTTTTTGAGAAATCACGTGGATGTGTGCAAAATTATGGTCGTAAATAAACTGTACGGCAGTGCTTTCATAATCACTCCCCTTAATGTCTTGTAGCGGTTTTTGTAAATCTTCTTTTAGGTAAGAACTAAGGCTTTTGTAAAACTCCTCATTAAAACCTACGATAAGCATACTCGATTCGCTACTTAATTTATTCAGGGTATTCTGAAAAGATTTTTTAGCACTCCAAGTAGTTCGATTTTGATAGTTAGCAATGATATTTTCTAGGGCGCTGGCACTTTCCGCGAAAGCGTAATAATGATCTAACACCGTATAATATTTTAAGTTCTGAAGTTGAACCAACGGACGAAATGTTTGAGAAAAAGCCTTGGGATGCTCATATTTAAAAATTGGAATTCCCCTAAACTCACTCAACTCTTCTTGACTCCCCAAAAGTGCATCTTTAGTAATACTCTCATCTATTGAATTGACCACCAATACTGGTTTTTCTTGCTGATAAATGATTCCTATCTCTTGAGCCGATTCAAAAAGTGCGGCTTGTTTATTCTCCACTTTTACTTTTTCGTGAAAATTGTTGAGGTTGGTTTCAATATTTTCGAAACTATCGTAAGTAAAGGAAAAATATCCCGTAGCATTTTGAGGAACCACTTCGGCCAATGTGCTTTTTAACGGATTTATGTTCTTAAACAAAGAAAGCACCCTTTTCTCTTTTGGATCTGTTTGGGTGACTCCGTGTAATGCGATAGCGTCTTTATTTACATCTAAATCTACCACACTCCAGTCGGTGAAATTTTCAAGGTGACTAATGGCCTTTACATTATAATCGCGGTAAATTTTCATCATAGCGTCATAATTGAAAAATAACGACGCTTTAGAATCATTCGCCACTCCATATATTTTTTTAAGATTAGAATCTATGGGAATAGGCTCGTTGTAAATTCTAATGATATTTTCTAAAACCAGTTTAGAGGTGCTCACCACATGCAGGTTAGGCAAATCTGCGACGTAAGCCTCCATATCTTCCAAGGTGTAATGTTCTACGTTAATCTCGTCGTAGGTGTAGCTTAATATTTTTTTATTAGCAACTTTAGAAAGGTCTTTTATAGAAGGCTTTTCTTTAGAAATTAAGGTAAGAGCCACCTCCTTTTTCCCTATTCTGCTAAAGCAAAGCAGACTTTTATCTTTAACTGAAATGTATTCTAAATTCGTAAAATGTTCGGTAAAGAAAGATACAAGAGGAAATTCCTTATTGTTGTTGAGGTAAGAATTCTCCTGAAGCGCTTCGCTAAACTCCTCCAAATTATCTGTGTTTAGAATGGCAGCCGTGTGTGGGGGAACAAAATTAAGAAGGTCTGAAGGTTTTTTCTCTTCTTCTTGGCAAGACCAAAGGGAAATACATAAAAAAAAGATAAGTAATTTTTTCATAAAGCAGCTTGTAAGGTAAAAGTAGAAATTTTTATTTCGCTATTCTGTTAAACAAAATTTAAAACTATGAATTGTTCTTAGACTTTTTGGGTTTTAAAGCAAGTGGAGTAGGCAAGAGTTTAAAACTCTTTCTATGGTATTTCGTGATTCCGTATTTTTTTATAGCCTCCCTATGCTCTTTTGTGGGGTAGCCTTTGTTTTTTTTCCAATTGTACATAGGGAATTCCTCATGAATCCTTTCCATAAAAGCATCTCTTTCAGTTTTTGCCAAGATAGACGCGGCGGCAATATTTAAATATTTCGCATCACCCTTGATGATACAGGTGTGTTCTATAGAAGGATAAGAATGAAATCTATTTCCGTCAACGGAAATAAATTCAGGTCTAATGGATAATTGATCTATAGAATGATGCATCGCTTTAATAGAAGCATTTAAAATATTGATATCATCAATATCCTCCATCATCACGTGTGCAATTCCATAGCTAATAGCTTCCTCCCGAATAAGTTTTTTTAAAAGATTTCTATTCTTTAAAGACAGTTGTTTGCTATCGTTTAAAACGGAGTTAGAAAAGTCTTTTTTTAAAATTACAGCAGCAGCGGTTACAGGCCCTGCCAAGCAACCTCTGCCAGCTTCATCTGTGCCGCATTCAACTTTATTTTTTGTATATTGAAGGTCTAACATAGGCGCAAAGTTATCATATTTAAAAGACAGTATCGAGCTATCTTTTTAAGATAAATTAAATTGATGAAAAAAATTATACTTTTGTGGACTTAAAGTGTTCCATGAAAAAGATTTTATTTTTAATACTATTAATGCTTCCGGTGATTGGTTTAGCTCAAGATTTGAGATTAAATAATAATGACATTAGAAGTTCTGACCCTATTGGCGATAACAAAACGGTAGTAGACAAAAGGGAAAAACCTCCCATAACAGACTATAAAATCATTTCGGTAGAAAACGATACTACTTTTGTAGATACTACGCTTAACGTATATAAGGACTACAAATTTAATTATACCCGAAAAGATAATTTTGAGTTGTTGCCTTATCCCAATATTGGACAACCTAATACGAAACTAGCCTATGCCTTAGACCATGACGGCTTAATTCCAGATATTGGCGCTTCGGCAAAGCACGATCCTTATTTAAAGGCAGAAGACATTTCTTATTATAATGTACCCACCCCATTATCTGAACTTTTTTTTAAGACCACTTTTCAGCAGGGGCAAAACCTCAATGCTTTTTTTACCTCTAATATAAGTCCGCAGGTTAATTTGTTTATCGGCTACAGAGGCTTAAGGTCGTTGGGTAATTACAAACATAATTTAACCAGTCAAGGGAGTTTGCGCTTAGGCGGAAGTTTTCATACCAAGAATAAACGTTATCATGTAAAGACACACTTCGTTTCTCAAGACTTATCTACCCAAGAGAATGGAGGCTTAAATGACCTTGCCAATACTCAATACCAATCTGGAGCAGATGATTTTAATGATCGAAATTTGTTAGAAGTCAATTTTGAAAATGCAGAATCCATTTTATTTGTCAAGCGTTTTTTCCTAAAGCAAGATTATGCGATCATAGCTCCCAAAGATTCTCTTTCTTCCAATTCCGTAAAGCTAGAGCATACCTTAAATTTTACAGATAAAGAATACCATTTCAATCAAGGTGCTGCCTTTGCCGGTTATGGACAAGCTTTCGAGCTTACTCAATTAAGAGATGAGGCAGAATATCAAAATGTTTCCAATACTTTAAAAGGGATTTATGAAAACAAAGACCTAGGGAGGTTGAGCGCTAGAGCGACGCATTCTAATATCAATTATGGGTATCAAACCAAATTGATATTGAATAATGGTGTTATTCCCAATCGCATTATGGAAGATATTTTTTCTGCGGGAGCCGAATATAAGAATAGAATAGGAGGTTTCGATATTTATGGAAATGTAGAAGCCAATGTGAGCGGAGAATTTACCGGTTCTAATCTATATGGTGAGGCGGGATACAGTTTGGATGAAGAAAATAGGCTTTCAGGAAGTATTCAAAGCACGAGCAGAACACCAGATTTTAATTTCCTCTTGTTTCAAAGTGATTATGTAAACTACAATTGGAGTAAGGATTTTAAAAATATAGAAGAGCAGAGGATTAAAATTTCTTTAAAGTCGAATAAGTTGCTTAACGCGGAAGTCTTGTTTGCCCAGATTAATAATTACACGTATTTCGGATTTACAGAGAATCCAGATGCAGAAAGTGTTGCAGACACCTTGGTGAAACCATTTCAAGCAGATCAAAAGGTAGACTATTTAAAGCTGAAAGTGAACAAGGTCTTTTCTTACGGAAACTTTAAATTAGACAATACATTGATGTATCAAAATGTAAGCAGTGGGGAAGAGGTGTTTAAGGTGCCAGATTTTGTGACGAGGAACACCTTGTTTTACGAAGACCACTTGTTTAAACGAGCCTTGTTTTTTCAAACCGGAGTTACATTTAACTACTTTACTAAATTTAGCCCTAATGCTTATGATCCTATACTGGGAGATTATGTAGTTCAAAATTCTTTCGAACTGGGCAATCAGTACAGTGTAGACTTCTTTTTTAATGCAAAGGTCCAGCAAACGCGCATCTTCTTTAAATTAGAGAATATGACGACACTCTTTGCAGGTAATGGTGATTATGCGGCTCCTTCGTATCCTTATCGAGATTTTGTAATACGCTTTGGCTTGGTTTGGAACTTCTTTTTATAGATTGTGTGTAAACTTTTTTAGTTGAATTAAACGTAGACTTAAGAAGTATAATCTTTCATCTCTATAATTATATTCTTTGTTTCCAGCGTTTTAAAGTAGGATTAAAACATTTGCAAAATAAACCTAAGATTTTTTTTGTTAGAATGAAATAAAAGGTTGTATATTTGCACCCCGCTTAGGCGCGGTAGTTCATTGATTATTTAAGGAATTGTTTTTAGGAAAAAGTTTTAAATATTTTTTTCAAAAAGCCTTGCGATAGTAAAAATAAGTATTAGTTTTGCAACCGCTTAGCGAAG
>NZ_JAVHUL010000016.1 GCF_031085155.1 Mesonia profundi
TGATAATTCTTCTTTCCTTGCATACAGTAAGATACGAAAAAAATGTACCTTTAACAATACTTGTGCAACAGGCACATCGCGTATAATTTATTGTTAGTTCTAGCCTACTTACGAAAATCCTAGCGGATTTTCTATTCGGTTTTTATTTGCTAAATTACGTGCTAAACCACGCCACTAATCATACGTGTACCGAGAGCAACGAACGGCTGAAAATCGTTACACAACTGTTTATAAGATGGTGGAACCGACCCACCGATGTTGTCCTGCAGGGTATAGCCTCAAACCACAATAAAGTGCTTTGGTAAAGAGCCAAGGTATTGAGCGTTATGGAAAAGGCTATGCTAAGAGCTAGTCAGGTATTAATAATGTAGATGAATGCAAATGAACCTCTGATGAAGTGTCGAGAAAGTGCTACCCTCTGTCAAAAGTGTTTGAAGTATGACAAGCATTATAAGTTTAGCGGTTACCTGCTTATTGGCTGGGCAGCTCCGAGGCTTCGGGATCATTTAGGAGGCATAACCATTATTTGGGCTTATTTACCAAGCTCGGGAACCTATAGCAAGATGCAAAGTGAAATGCACAATAGCACAAACTAGAGGCAGAATAGCGATGCTTGTCGCAGGGACGGATCAGTCTGTAGTAGTGATGAGGTTTCTGTAATGGAAATGGAGCGAAGGGACTGACTTATTCAGTTTTATCAATTTTTACAACTCGCAAGAGGATGTGAGATACATTGAAAGATGGCTCAAAGCTCCATTGCAAACCCCAAAAGGTGAAATTATTGCAAAAACAAACGGCACACCGTAAGTTGGGGTGATCAGTCCACTATTAGCCAATTTATTACTGCATTACAACTTGGACGTTTGGCATGAAAGATTGAACCCTTCTATTGAATTTGTACGCTATGCAGATGATATTACCATCCGACACAAACCGTTGTGGTGCATTTAAGAAAAATTCCTAATAGCATTAAAATTTTAGAAAATAAAGTAATTTTAATAACAATACTTGAGAAATATAACAAGATAAACTGACCGAATTAACCAATGAATAAAAGAACTCTCGAAGAACAACGAATTGAATTTTCAAATCAAAAATTTCTCGCTACACCTTTAGCTGGACTAATAGTTTGGACAATTATAGGGTTTGTTGGAATATTTTTCTCTGATTTTATAGCAGTTTGGTCTATTTTTATTGGAACAGGTAGTATTGTATATTTAGCTATGTTTATTTCAAAATATACAGGCGAGGATTTCCTCGACAAAACAAAACCAAAAAACGAATTTGACAAGCTTTTCTTTTTTACGGTTGGACAAGCACTTTTAGCTTATTCAATTGCAATACCATTTTTTCTAGTTGACTATTCTTCTCTTCCAATGACGGTGGGAATTCTGACTGGATTAATGTGGTTGCCATTTTCTTGGATTATAAAACATTGGGTTGGAATTTTTCACACATTGACTAGAATAATTACAGTTTTAACTCTCTGGTATCTCTTACCCGAATATAGGTTTATAGCTATTCCTTTTGCAATCGTTCTCATTTATATTATTACATTAATAATCTTAAAAAACAGAAAAAACGACACGACAATAACTAAGCATATGACGCGCCGATAGGCCAGCGCTATATGATATGTTGACTGATCCGGGATTTGTAAATAAGGGGAAATTCGAGAAGTTGGTATGGAACCTTGGAGAATTAGAACGACGTTTTACTGCACTTTATAGCGCTCTTGATTTTAGAATACTACACAAGAAAGCTTTTTTTGAAGTGATTTAATAAATTTACAAATTAGAATGTTATTGACATTTATGAAAGAAAAGCCTCTTGTCCATAACTAAGCCTTCGTGTGACTGGCAAGGTCAAACATCAACGTCATGCTTACTGCCTGCCCGTATTCTATGGTTTTCAAAAATATATTCTCATACAGCTCAACTCCACGTGCCAAGCGCACTTTACTTAATCACCAACAAGGGCATTTTTCGGTTTCGAATCAATAAATCATTAGTAACACTTCCCACAAATAACGAGGTAATGTTATTTCCTCCTCGAGCTGCCACCACAATAATATCAAAATCACCTTTTTCGGCATGAATTTCTATCGCTTCTACAATAGAAAGATCTTCTCTATCGGTAGATCTAAAGGAAGTCTGCTCTAAAAGCTTATGTTTTTTTCTAAATTGCTTTACCTTTTCTTTTAAATGAAATTTGGTTTTATCTATCGCTTTCTCTGTATTGATGTAGGGGAAGAAAAAAGAAGGAAGACTGTACACATGTAAAGCTTCTATATTACCTCCAGAACGCTCTACCAAACTCTTCGCTACGGGAAAACATTTGGCCGATCCTGAACTAAAATCAGTGGGTACCAACACATTTTCCATGACATGTTTTGCTTCTTCTGGGACTAAAAGCATGTTGGCGTTTAACATACGCACCAGTTTTTGACTCAGTGCACCCGTTCCTTGCAATTCATCCTTATTACCCGTAATCATAATATCAATCTTATATTCTTCGGAAAGATGACTCAGAATGCTTTCTGTATAATCATCAGAAGTGATTAATACCGAATACGGAGCATCAGCCTTATAATATTTATCTATAGATTTTTTTAAACCTCGATCTACAATATCTTCTACTGTAATTCCTTCTTCAAGAAAATCATCGTATAAATCATATAGTTTATACTTTTTAATATTATGCGTAAAGTACAGCTGCTCGATATTCCATACCTTACAGAGAAAGCTTACATAACCTAGCAAAATGGGATCCATTTCAGTAAGGTCTAAAGCGACCATCAGTTTTAACTCGTTTTCTAAATTTATTTTCTTTGTCATTTTTCTAACTTAAGAATGTTTAAGAATAGGGTCTATTTATAAATCAGTTGTATTCGGTTTTTTCTCAGTCTCCTCTTCGGGTTCAATCTTCTTTAAGTTTTTCTCTTCCCGCTCTTCATTTACCAAATGAAGTATATTTTTTCGATAAGTTTCTCTTTCTAGAAGTTTTTCTTTACGCTCAGCTTTTTGATAATCTTCCCTGACGCCCCTAAGCAAGGAGAGACACATCATAATTAGTAAAATAGCGAAGGGCAATCCAGAAATAGTTACCACGGTTTGCAGCGCATTTAATCCGCCTCCATACATCAATACCGAAGCAATTAAACCCGTAGCCACAGCCCATATCACTCTTTGGTAAGGAGGGGTTTTAAGTTTCCCTCCAGAAGTAATGCTGTCTACCACCAAGGCTCCAGAATCTGCCGAGGTAATAATAAAGCTACATATAAGAATCACTCCCAAGGATTTTAATACTATCGCTAAGGGAAATTTATCAAAAAACACATACAGTGCTGTAGAAATATTATCATTTACAGCTGCAATCATCACCGTATCTCCTAGCAAAATATCACGCATGGTCGTCCCTCCAAAAGCACTAAACCACAAGAAAGTAACCAGTGCAGGCAATATTAACACACAAAGAATAAACTCTTTAATGGTCCTTCCTTTAGAAATACGAGCGATAAAAGTTCCCACAAATGGAGACCATGAAATCCACCAACCCCAATACATTATGGTTCGCGTTTTTTGCCAGTCGGTTCCACTTAGTGATTCCGTCCACGTTGACATATCTATAAAATTAACAACATAGCTTCCTAAGTTTTGTATATACGATTTAAAAATAAAAGTGGTAGGCCCCAATATGAGCACTAGTAAAAATATAGTTGCTGCAACTCTTACGTTAAGCTTACTCAGCATTTGAACCCCTTTATTTACTCCGCTAAATGCGGAAATAGTCGCTGCTAAAGTAACTCCTATTATAATGATGACTTGATAAAATAAGGAACTGGGAACTCCAAACACATGCGTAAGCCCCGAGTTGATTTGCCCCACTCCAAACCCTATAGTGGTAGCCAGCCCAAAAAGTGTGGTGATTACCGCCATAATATCGATTACATCGCCCATCCATCCGTAAATTCTATTTCCCAATAGCGGATAAAAAGCCGAACGCAAAGTAAGTGGCATTTTTCTGTTAAATGTAAAGTAAGCCAAAGAAAGCCCCACTACCGAATAAATAGCCCACCCATGAATTCCGTGATGTAAAAATGAAAAATTAATAGCCTCTTGTGCGATGAGTGCGGGTTCTTCTCCTGCCAGTCGCGGGGGATTTAAAAAATCTCGAACAGGATCGGCAATGCTAAAAAGTACAAGTCCGTTTCCTATTCCTGCACTAAAAAGCATGGCAAACCAAGCCCACATACTAAACTCTGGTTTGGCTTTTTTACCTCCAATTCTAATAGTTCCAAATTTGCTAAACGCCATATATAAGCAAAAAACGATAAATAAATTTACCGTCAAGGTGTAAATCCAACCTCCATGGGCAGAAACAAAAGTTTGAGCAATTCCAAAATAGTAGTCGGCTTCCTCTTCAAATATAAGAGTAAAACCAATACTACAAATGACCACAGCAATCGCAGAAAAAAATACCGTTTTATTAATGATGAGACCAAGAAATGTGGAGGTACTTTCTTTTCGAGTGACTTTTATTGACATATAAAAAATGAGTTAAAAAAATGAAAACAATCCTATTTCTTTAGCTACTAAAAAGAAAGAAATCTTTAAAGTCATCTGCTAAAGCAATAAAATTAGTGGA
Organism: Mesonia profundi; assembly: GCF_031085155.1. GTDB lineage: Bacteria > Bacteroidota > Bacteroidia > Flavobacteriales > Flavobacteriaceae > Mesonia > Mesonia profundi. The sequence continues at coordinate 4,648 of NZ_JAVHUL010000016.1, forward strand.
TTGTCATTATACCATAAATTAAGTTGCTTTACAAATGTTTCTTCTATTGTTTTTAAAAAGCAAATATTAATAATATCCAATAAATACTAACCAAGCATTCTTATACTTAAAAAAAATACTTATTATTGAGAGATGGTTTGATGCTATCAAAAAATATTTTCAATGGAAGATTTATTCCTACTTGTTAAGATAACTGATATAGTCCATAAATCTCATTAAAACTATGGAGAACAGTAAAAAGATTTTACTTTTTCTCCTTTGCTTTATAAACCGCTAAACAAAAACTATTCATGAAATCCTATTCTATAACTGAAATCAACACTATTATAAAAGGCGAATTAATAGGTGATACCACCCAAAAAATTAAAGGGCCCGAAGAAATACAAAAAGCAAATAGCAACCAAATTACCTTTATTGGAAGTAAGAAATATGAAAAACTTTGGACCAACTCAAAAGCCTCTGCTGCTCTAATTAGCGCCAATTCAAATATGCTTCCTGGCGACAACCGCGCTTTTCTTAAAGTGAAGAATGTAGATCTAGCAATGGCAAAATTATTAGAGCTTTTTAATCCGCCAGCACCTGTTTTTGATACCGATATTCATCCCACAGCCGTAGTTCATGAAACGGCAAAAATTGGTGAGGGCTGTAAAATTGGTGCAAATTGTTACGTAGGGAAAGATGTTGAATTGGGAAAGGAAGTTACCTTATACCCCAATGTTTGCGTGTTTGATGAAACCACAATTGACAATAACACGGTCGTTTGGTCTGGAACTATTATACGCGAGCGTTGCATTATTGGAAGTCATTGTATTTTTCATACCAATGTGAGTATTGGAGCTGACGGTTTTGGATACCGACCAAGTGACGATGGCAAAGGTTTGGTGAAAATACCGCAAATAGGAAACGTTATTATTGGTCATTATGTAGAAATTGGCGCGAATTCTTGTGTAGACAGAGCAAAGTTTAGTTCCACTATTATTGGAGATGGCTGTAAAATTGACAACCTCGTGCAAGTAGCGCACAACAGCATTATGGGTCGTTCTTGTATTATGGCGGGACATAGCGGTCTTGCGGGTTCTGTGACTTTAGGAGATGGCGTGGTTATTGGCGGCAGCGCTTCTATTAAAGATCATACTACCATAAATTCTGGTGCCACCGTTGGGGCTGGCTCTGGAGTTATGGGCGATGTGAAAGCTGGGAAAACGGTTTTAGGATATCCCGCGCAAGATGCTCGAGAAATGCTGAAACAATGGGTTGCGATAAGAAAATTTATGAAAAATCAATAGGTAACTTTAGGTGAAGCTTTGCTGATTTGCTTTTACTTCACTAAAATAATCAAGAACTTTACGGAAATCATTAGAATTCCTTTTCTTAATTTTTTAATTATCATTCTAAGCTTACAAATCTACAGTAAAGATTTGTAAGCTTATTTTAGTTCCCATCCCTCCCACTTCTTTCTGAATTTCCTTATGTTTACCTTACAATGAGACTAAAACCAATTTAACTTCACAGAAACCAAATGGATATTTTTTTTAAACAAATACACATCGACGACAAGAATAAGGTGCTCCTCTTATTTAAAGAAGCTGCGGAAAAGATTTCGAAGAAAAATGTGGACCATTGGCAGTATTGGAAAAATCCGCCTCAAGAGAAAATAAAATGGGTAGAAGAAGGCATTTTAAATGACGAGTTCTTTTTTGTGGAAAATTCTGAGCAACAAAATATAGGAATGTTAAGAATTCTAGAAGAAGATTTTATGTATTGGGGAAAGCAAAAAGACAAAGCGAAGTATATTCATTCCTTAGTGGTGATAGAGAAATTAGAAGGGAGAGGATTTGGTAAAATGATACTTCAAAAAGTAGAAAAGGAAGCGAAGAAAGAGGGATGCAAGTTTTTAAGATTAGACTCTGATTCAAAAAACCCAAAACTCTGCAATTATTATGAATAACAAGGCTTCGTGAAAGTCGGAACTAAAGTGCTTCCCATTTCTACCTATAACCTATATCAAAAAAAACTGAATTAGAAGTTCTCTTAAAGAGTTGTAAGTTTCTGTTCTTAACCAACGAATACACTTCCCACAGTTCTGCTATATCTGAATTCTCTACATGATTACGCGGTATTTCAAAATGATTTTATCGAGAGCGAGAGATTATTCTTTATTTTTAATAGCTAAGTTTATAAATTAGTTACAATCAAATCTTGGTTCGTGTTTCCTTATTCTGCTTACAGGGAAAGACAGGTTCTTTATAGGACAACAATAGATTATAATTATCTCTTCCGTTAAACTCTAATACGTATTGGTCATTTCTTCGTCTACCACCAAAATGAAATCAGCTTTGCCCTTATATTCTTTTTCTAATTTCCCTACGTCTTTTTGCATCACAGTAGAAATGGTAGCCACTTTTAAATCTTCTGAAGCTTGTTGTATATACCAATAAATACCTTCAAAATTATCACTGTGATACGCACCGTTATAATGAATAAATTGCTGGCCTTCCCTTCTATTCTTTAAAATAAAATAAGCCATTGTAGCATCTTTTATCGCTTGAGCTTTTGGGAAATTGGGGTTTGCATGATCTGGCATCATTTCCATCATCTTCTTATAGCCTGGCAAATCGGCATCGTAAGCAATAGGCAAAGGAGGTAGAAAACTTTTTTCTTTTTTAGACAGACTATCCAAAGCTTTAAACCCTTTTTTATAGACTAGACTGGCATAGCGTCTAGGAATATTAGTCGCGATAAACTGAAGCTGGTTTGCTTTGGCAAAGTCGACTAAAGGTTGATAATCGGTTTTGTGATTGACCCATAAACGGGCTAAACTATCCAAACCCTTCTCATTGATTTCATCATGTAAATATTGATTGAGTACTTCTTGATCATCGGTTTCTAACATCTCTGCTCCCAATACCAACTCATTTTCGGCATGTAACTGCTGCGTCAATTTTAATTGCATCCAATGCGCAATGGGATTGTCGTGTAATTCTCCAAATAAGATGATATCTTTTTCCTTTACGGATTTAATCAGTTTTTTAAAGCTTACTTTTCTTCCTTTCTTGTTGTACAATTGATAGGCTTCCAGCTTTTGTGCAGATACACTTAAGCTCGCGAGAAGAATTAAGCTAGTTAAAATGAATTTCATACATTTTGGTTTGTTATCCGAAAATAATCAATTTATAGGGTTAAATTTTATTTTTTACGGAAACAATTCCGCGAAAGCGTAAAAAAATCAATGTATCAGTTCTATACAAAATGCTATCTTTAAGATTAAAAAAATGAAAATCTTAGGAATAGCTGCTTCAGCAAGCAAATCTAGCAGCAACTATTATCTCTTAAAAGCCATAGAAGATTTGCTTTCTTCACCAGACGAAATGCAGGTAATTGAAGGTTTAGAAGACTTTGAATTGTTTAGTCCGTTGCGATTAGAAAAAGGCGTTCCCAACAACATACAGGCTTTTAAGCAACAGGTTTTAGCCGTTGATTTAATCCTCATCGCCACCCCAGAATACACCCACAACATCCCAGCGGTACTCAAAAATATGTTGGAATGGTGTACGGCATCGGGAGAATTTGCACAAAAAGCGGTTTTACCCATTACGTTTACGCCTCACGAGCCTCGCGGAAAATATGCGATGATTTCTTTATTGGGTTCCTTACAAACGATGAAAGCTAAAATGGAAACTCAGCTTCCCCTCTACAAAACCGATGTACATATCTTGGATCACCAAATGGAGTTGCCAGAAGATATTCGGGAAATAATTGAAACGGCAATCGACTTATACCGCTAAATTTTATTTATTCACCTCCCTCTTTAATTCTAAGTTAAAACAAAGGCTACCTTGATGAAATAAGCTTAATTTTGCATTTTTTTAAGCAGCGCATTTCATGAATAATACTAGTAGTCCCTCCAAATTATTGCTCATCGTTGCCATTTTAGCCATCGCCTTTAACCTGAGGCCTGCGCTTTCGGGAATTGGACCTTTGGCAGAATCTATTGGCATCGATTTAGATCTATCTGGCGCGTCCTTGGGATTATTGACCACCTTACCCCTATTGGCTTTTGCCGTTATCTCTATGCTGACTCCCTTATTCACTAAAAATTTTGGAGTAGGAAAAACATTATTAGGAGCTTTGGCTATATTGAGTCTCGGGATTATATTGAGATCGGTTTTTGGGATTGTGGGTTTATATGTAGGAACCTTATTGATTGGAATAGGCATTGCGTTTGGAAATGTCTTGCTTCCTGCGTTAACGAAACAAAACTTCCCCGATAGAGCTGGTGCGATTACGAGTTTATACGGAAGTCTCATGGCGATAGGAGCTGCTTTAGCGGCCGGAATTAGTGTTCCCTTGGCGGAAGATTACGGTTGGGGATGGCGCGGAGCATTAGTCATTTGGGCAGCAACTTCATTATTGGCCTTCATTATTTGGTCTTTTCAAGTAAAGCATCTCAAAAAAACCAAACCTAGACGGGACTTTATGGAAGCCCTTAAAAAGCTAAGCAGCGTGCGTTTGGTATGGAAAATGGCAATTTATATGGGCTTACAGTCCATGGTATTTTATGTGATTTTAGCTTGGTTGCCCACTATTTTAATTGAAGATGACTACTCTTCTTCCTATTCGGGGTGGATGCTATCTTTATCTCAAGCCACCGGAATTCTAGGCTCTATCGTCATTCCGCTTTGGGCAGGAAAACGCAAAGACCAGCGGTTGATTATTGGGGTGTTGGTTTTTTTAGAAATTATCTCTTTAATTGGCTTGATGTTTCCTAGTTTAGGACTGGTTCCGCTTTGGGTTTCTATCATCGGATTTGTTTTAGGAGGAACTTTTGGTTTGGCCTTATTGCTTATTATTTTAAGATCTTCAGACTCTGATACCGCCGCAGAGCTTTCAGGAATTGTGCAGTCTATTGGTTACCTCATTGCTGCTACAGGACCTTTCTTTATAGGAATCATTTTTGACCTTAGTGGAGAGTGGAATTATGCCTTACTCGCTTTAATAGCAGTTGCGCTTATCAAACTCTACGTAGGAATGGGCGCTGGGAAACAAGAAACGATTTAGAGAAGAAGTAGCTAATCTTATAGAGGTTCTTTGGGGTAATTTGTTTGCTAATAAACTTAATCCTATCTTGTATTTCAGAAAAAAATATCTTGAAACAAAAAAAGCAGAGAAATGTCCTCTTCACTTTCATATAAAATAATCAGTAAACACTTTTTATTTTTCCTTTTACTAGCTTCTTTTTTATCCTGTACTTCAAATAGCAAGCGTTTTAATCAATTAGCGGCTCAAGCTGATTTCAGCAGTAATAAAAATGTTGTTGAAAAACTTAGTGGAGAAGACAATCCAAGCGCCGATTTTGAAAAATCAAAAAGCTTAAAAGTCGCTTCCTGGAACATCCGCCATCTCGGGCGAACAAAAACTCCTGAAGACATTTACGAGATCGCCAATATTTTGCGCGATTTTGATCTAGTGGCCATCCAAGAAGTGGTAGCCAAAGACCCAGCTGGAGCGCAAGCAGTAGCAAAAATTGCCGATGAACTCAACCGAATGGGAGCTAAATGGGATTACCAGATTAGCGATCCCACTAAGAGTCCGTCTGTTTATATGAGCGAGCGTTATGCCTTTTTATGGAAGACTTCAAAAGTGAATTTAGCACCTCGTGCATACCTAGATAAAGAATTGGAGGACATCTGTTATCGTGAACCTTTTATTGGTACTTTTAAACTGAAGGAAGAAATCACTCCTTTTTATGTGATCAATTACCATGGGCGAAAATATTATGACAAGCCCGAGAAGGAGATTGCTTATTTTATTAATTATCCCGAAAGATTAGGTTCCAATAGGGTTCTTATTACCGGAGATTTTAATCTTGATGAGGCCCATGACGTCTGGAAACCCTTTTATCACAAAGGTTTTAAAAGTGCGTTACAGAATCAGCGAACCACTTTAAAAACAAAATGCAAGAATGGCAACTATTTAAGTCATCCCATTGATAATGTCTATTTTACCCGAGGAATTAAAAAAATCCAAGCGGGAAGTTTAGATTTTATTGGTACTTGTAAAAACCTCAAAAAAGCTCGGGAGATTTCAGATCACCTACCCATTTATATAGAATTTAAAATGAAAGAAAATGAAAAATAAAATCCTTATCCTAATCACATTATTCTCTGCAATGCTTGTAAAAGCACAACAAGACGATAAAGATTCCTCTACTACCCTATCTTTTACAAAATCTGAAACCTTAAGTGTAGCTGATTTATCTTTTCAAGCGATTTGGGATGATAAACTGAGCTATTCTGACAATATAGGATACTACGGAGGTATTGCTGAATTAAGGGTTTTCAAAAACAAGAAACACCTTCAAACCATCAAAAACATAGAAGATGGGATTGCACTGGGATATATAAATTTTGAAATGAATGACTATAATATAGATGGCTATTTAGACTTTACAGTTCCCATAAGTTGTGGACGTTCTTGTAATTATTCCTACTACTTATACAATTCAAAAACAAAAAAGTTTGAATACCGAAAAGAATGGGATTACCTACGAATCCAAATAATGGATAAAGAAAAGAAACAGATTATTTCTCAGCCAGATGGCATGCAAGATGATGGAAAAATATACCAAGTAGAAGGATTGAAACTTATAGAAATAAAAAAATAAGAATTTAAAAATACAGAGGTTTTTAGATAACTACAGGTATGATATCGATTTGTAACTAATCCGTCTAAATGAATATTTATTTTTATCCATAAATGATTAATTATCAGAGTTCGAATCAATAATTTTACGCAAAGACCGCTAAGCCTATCGCAAAGCACACGAATACATGAATTCACGAAATATTAAAAATTAACTACTGACCTCTATAAACACAAAAAAAAATGGATGAAATTTTCTGGATCTGCGTAGAATTAATGAAAAAAGGAGCAGCCATTCTCGGAATCACCTATGAAGAGTTTAATGTAATCCTCTTCGTTTTGATACATCCGGCCATTACGCTCTTTTTTATTTTTAGTTATTGGAAATATAAAAAGCTATATTCAAGGCAAAGAAAATCACTTTCAAATGCTGATGAATGATCATGATAATATTTAAAGTAAGACGAGTATTAAGTTTCTTCGTATTGCTGTTTTTGGGGACTTTAGCATTTACCTCTTGTGATAAAATAGGTTATAAACACAAACCTAAACCCAAAGAGATTGGTGATAAGTTAGATAGTCTTAACGGAGTTTTTGTCTATTATAATAGTTCGGTTAAAAATGTTTCTGGAAGAAATATGACCGCTGACGGGTATAATCTCGGACTCAAATACCAATGTGTGGAATTTGTTAAGCGTTATTATTACGAGCATTTAGACCATAAAATGCCCAATAGTTATGGACACGCAAAAGATTTCTTCGTGAAAGGCCTAGCAGATGGAAAAATGATGAAGCATAGAAACCTAATCCAATACACCAATCCTAGCTCCTCAAAGCCAAAGGGGAATGACCTTTTGGTTTTTGATGGCCATACTTTTAATAAATTTGGACACGTTGCTATTATCTCTAAAGTAACAGAAAACAAAATCGAAATTATTCAGCAAAATCCTGGAGCATATAGTAAATCAAGAGAAAATTTTACCCTTGAAAACAAAAAAGAAAAATGGAAGATTCAAAATAAACGAGTTTTGGGCTGGTTGCGGAAAAAATAAAGACCCAAGCATTACAAACCAATAGAAAGTTCTTTTTTAAATACAACCATCAGTGTTTTAAGCTTTTATTTTATATCTTAGAGGTTAATCAACTTCTAAAATCATGAAAAAAATTACTTTAGCACTAGCCTTACTTACTTTCGGAGTCCAAGCTCAGGATTTCCCTAGTCCATATTGCGATATGGATGATACTAGCGTAGAAGAAATTACATCCGTAGAATTTGCTGGAAGCAGCATCACGAATACAGATTTTACTTCTATTCTGGTGGACGAAACCGCAATCATTGCAGAGGTAACTCAAGAAGAAACGTATACCCTTACGGTAGAAGGAAATACCATCGGTAATTTCGAAAATAATATAGTGGCGTTTATAGATTGGAATCAGAATGAAGTATTGGATGATGAAGGCGAAATTTACGAAATAGGCTCTCTTATTAATACTACGGGAGACGATGGAACTGTAGTAAGTATGGATATTACCGTTCCAGTAGATGCTCTGGAAGGACCGACCCGTATCAGAATTACTAAAACCTATACCGATGAGGACTCTGTTGCCATTATAAATCCGTGTGCGATAGAGTTTGATCCTTTTGGTCAAGGAGCTAATCCCAGTTTTGGACAAGCATTAGATTTTACGTTAAATATAGAAGCTAACGACGCTTTCCCTAGTCCGTATTGCGATATAGAAGACAGTCCTATAGAAGAAATTACTACGGTAGATTTTGCTGAAAGCAGTATCACAAATACGGATTTCTCTTCTATTCTAGTTGACCAAACCGCAACGATTGCTGAGGTTTCTCTGGGAGAAACGTACACTATTATGGTGGGAGGAAATACATATGGAGATTTCCAAAATAAGCTGGTCGCTTTTATTAATTGGAATCAAAATGAGCTCTTAGACGATCCTAATGAAATCTACGAAATAGGTGACCTTATCAATTCAGATGGAACCGACGGAACTGTAGTAAGTATGGACATCAGCGTACCTGCAGATGCTCTGGAAGGAACTACGCGTATTAGAATCACCAAAACTTATGAAGATCCAGACTCTGTTGCCATTATAAATCCATGTGCGATAGAGTTTGATCCTTTTGGCCAAGGAGCTAATCCAGGAATTGGTCAAGCATTAGATTTCACCTTAGAAGTAGGGAGTTTAAAAGTTAATGATTTTGACACCAGCGCATTGAGTGTATATCCTATACCTGCAAAAGATCTACTGAATGTAAACTATAAAACCAATATCAACTCCGTTAAGGTTTATAACCTTTTAGGACAAGAAGTAATCTCACAAAATAAGGCTGCACCTCAAATACAAATAGATGTATCTACACTTTCTGCAGGAGCTTATATCGTAAAAATCTCTACGGAAGAAGGACTACATAATTTTAAAATGGTAAAACAGTAATAAAAAATGTAAACGGTCTCAATTTGATCAGCTTACATAAAATAGAATTAGAGGAGCAAATTATGTACTTGTTCCTCTTTTTTTTGTTTACGGAAATGACAAAAAAATAAATAATTTATATGTTATACCTTAACTAGAAAAAATAAAACCGAAATAAATACTTTATGAATTTGAATTCCAACGCATTAAAAAACCTCTTCCTGTTTTGTCTATTATCTATTTTTAGTGGAGACCTAATGGCGCAACACATGTTTAAAGAGAAATTTGAAGATTGTAAGACGAAACGATTTACGACAGAGAAAGATTCTATAAGCGTACAAGAAAATGAAAAGGATATCATTTATATTCTTGCAAATAACTTTACGGAAGAAAACGTAAAAAAAATAAAAGGGCTTTTAAGTCTACAAATTATTGTAGACACGAATGGAAATTCTTGTTTATTAAGTATCACAAACGATACAGACATAAACACCAAAAAGCTTAATATCAAACAAATTATCGATAAAAAATTAACTTGGAGAAAGCCCGATAAAAAGACTTCTGTTCTTTTGGGAATCAAGTTTTATGGAACTGAAGTTGAAAAGAAAAGAATTGGAATGAGCAAAGAAAAAGGATTCCACGTCATAAATTAAAGAATAAAAAGATGTAATTTACATTCTCGGTAATAAATATTCAGTTGAAAACCTAAAGTATAAACATTTCTTAAGAAAAATATATGGCAAAAATAGAAATATCTGGCAAGCAACTCGTTAAAAGCTTACTCCTCATCTGCCTAATTTGGATTATACTCACTTCTGCTTCTAGCTTAATTTTACCCTTAGTAGTCGCCGTCATCATAGCTACTTTACTAGACAAACCTACCCAGAAAATGAGATCTTGGGGCTTTCCTAAATGGCTCGCCATTAGTATTTCTATGCTCCTATCTATTGTCATTTTCACTTTGCTCTTTTGGCTCATTAGTACTCAGGTAAATTCCATGGCAGATGATTGGCCAACCATCAAAGAAAAAGCACTGGCTAAATATCAAGTTTTTAGTGAGTGGATGCAAGACAACTTTCAAGTAAATCCGAAGAAAGCATTTAATGAAAACATCGATTTATTTGATCAAGTACAAAATTTAGCTCAAGGTTTTTTCTCTTCCATATCTGATGTATTTTCCAATTCTTTTATCATCTTCATTTATGTGATCCTTCTATTAATGCAAAAAAAGCTCTTTATCGGCTTTTTTAAGAAATTGGTAAAACACGAAGGCGGAGCGACTAAAATTCTACAAGGTTCGGCTAACATCATTAGTGGATATCTTTTTGGAAAAGCTAAAATCATGTTCTTCTTAGTCATCATTTATTATATAGGCTTTAAAGTAGGTCAAGTCCCCTTTGCTCTATTTCTAGCTTTATTTGCAGCCTTATTTTCTATCATTCCCTATGTGGGAAATATTATAGGTGGCGGTGTGGCTGTAATCTTATCTTATTTGTATGCGGGTGGCACTCCCGCGCTTATCGTCATTGGAGTAATTATGGCGGCTCAACTTATAGAAAATTACATCCTCACCCCTTGGATTATTGGCGACGAAATAGATTTAAATCCGTTTATTACCGTTTTTGGTGTTATTCTATTCTCCACGCTTTGGGGAATTGTAGGTGCTATCTTTGCTTTACCACTAGTCGGAGTTTTAAAAGTAATTTTTGAGAATACGAAAAACTTAGAAGCCTACGCCCATTTATTAAAAAAACAAAACGATTAAAATGCTTCAGTATAAAATTATCAATGCCCGTCTTAGCAACCATAAAAACCCGGTTCAGATTGGGATTAAAGATGGTCTTATTACCCAAATTAAAGAAAATATCAACGCTTCCGCGGAAGCGATACTAGACGCCAACAATAATTGGGTAAGCCCAGGATTTTTGAGAGCCACATTCACCTTGACAAAGCCTGTATTCTAGACCGCTGTAACATAGAAGAAGGCACCTTAGAAGAGGCTGTAAACGAAACTTCCAAAGCAAAAAAAGATTTTACCGAAGAAGACGTTTACAAAAGAGCGAGCCAGGTGGTAGAAATGGCCATTAAAAAAGGAACCATGGGAATGAGAACTTTTGTAGAAACAGATCCTAAAACCAGTTTAAGAGCCTTTAATGCGATTAAAAAAGTAAAAGAGAACTACGCTTTTGCCATAGACATTCAAATTTGTGCTTTTGCGCAAGAAGGCTTAACAGACAGCAAAGAGACACAAGCCCTCTTAGAAGAAGCATTACAAAATGGCGCAACGGTGGTTGGCGGTTGCCCATACAAAGATGAAAATCTCAACAAGCATATAGAAATGATTCTAGACTTGGCTCAAAAGTATGCTATAGATGCAGATTTTCACTTAGACTTTGACTTAAATCCTGAAGATTCTAATTCTAGCATTCCCAAATTGGTAGAAGAAACACTTAAACGTAATTATCAAGGGAAAGTGAGTATTGGGCACGTTACCAAACTGGCAGCCATGAGGCCAGAGCAACGCGAAAAAATGATTTCTCTGTTAGAAAGCGCTAACATAAATTTGAGCATTCTGCCCGCTACAGATATTTTCCTTAACGGAAGAAATACGGGCAATCCTAAACCTCGAGGACTCGTAAATGCCAAAGATTTTGCAAAACGCATAAATACCTGTATTGCCAGCAATAATATTCTTAATGCTTTTACACCTTACGGCGATGCCTCTCTATTGCGAATGGCGAATATGTATGCTAATTTATCTCAAGCAGCAACCAAAGAAGAATTGGAAACCGTCTATAAAATGATTGGTCAAAATGCTGCGCAAATGCTTCAGCAAAATTTTGCTTTGGAAGAGAATAGGCCAGCAAATTTGGTAATTGTAGAAGCCAAAAATGCTACCGATGCTATCCGAAAAATTTCGCAGCCTTTATTAGGCATCAAAAATGGCAAAGTCAGTTTTAAAAATGAGGCTGCAATTTTGTTTATCCCTTAATTCTAAGTACCTTTAAAGTAACCACGATTTAATAACTCAAAGACTATGAAAGAAACCATAAAAAACATTACCAAAACCTTAAAAACCGCGAAAGGCGATTTAAAATACATCAGTTTAAAGGAATTTGCAGAAAAGAACCCTAAAGTAAAGGAACTCCCCTTCTCTATTAAAATATTATTGGAGAATGCGTTACGGAATTATGACGGCTTTTTAATAGAAGATGAACACATTCACAACTTGGTGAATTGGAATCCTAAAGGCAGTAACCACTCGGTTCCTTATAAACCCGCTCGGGTGTTGATGCAGGATTTTACTGGGGTTCCCGCAGTAGTAGATATTGCTGCCATTAGATCTGAAGCAATTCGAAAAGGAAAAGACGGTTCCAAAATTAATCCGAAAGTTCCCGTAGATTTAGTCATTGACCACTCGGTGCAAGTAGATTTCTTCGGAACAGATTACGCCTATAAGAAAAATGTAGAATACGAATATAAACGAAATAAAGAGCGTTACGAAGTGCTTAAATGGGCACAAAATGCGTTTGAAAATTTTACTGTGGTACCTCCAGGAATGGGTATTTGCCACCAAGTAAACTTAGAATATTTAGCTAAAGGAGTCGTAAACCGTGACGGTTGGGCTTTTCCAGATACTTTGGTAGGAACAGATTCGCATACCCCCATGGTAAATGGCGTTGGTGTAATTGGCTGGGGTGTTGGTGGTATTGATGCCGAAGCTGCTTTACTTGGACAACCTATTTATTTTTCGGCACCAAAAGTCATCGGTTTAAAACTGGAAGGAAAACGCCCCGAAGGAATCACCTCTACCGATATGGTATTGGAAATTACTCAGGTTTTACGCTCTTATGGCGTAGTGGGCGATTTTGTAGAAGTTTTTGGTGAAGGTTTAGACCATCTTACGGTTCCTGATAGAGCCACAATTGCGAATATGTCTCCAGAGTTTGGTTGTACCGTAACCTACTTTCCTATTGATGATCAAACGATCAAATATATGACGGACACTAACCGCGATCAAGATCAATTAGATCTAGTGCAAGACTATTGTAAAAACAATTTACTGTGGCGTACAGGAAAAGAAGAAATCAGCTATAGTGATATCGTAACGGTTGATTTATCTAAATTAGAGCCTACCGTTTCTGGACCTAAATTACCACAACAGAAGATTTTGGTGAAAGACCTCAAAAATAAATTTAGTGATATTTTAAAAGAATCTCACGGCAGGGATTATCTGTCTCTTGATAAAAGAGAAACTTGGTATTCTGAAGGAGGCTCGGGTACAAAATTCAACAAACAGTTTAGAGAACAAAAAGTAGATAAAGAAATTTCGGTAGAGAAAGATGATGCCTTACACTCGGTAAGTATTGCTCAAGGAAATGAACAATATTCTCTAAGTGACGGTTCTATTGTAGTGGCGGCGATTACGTCATGTACCAATACTTCTAATCCATCGGTCATGTTGGGAGCTGGTTTAGTGGCCAGAAAAGCCATTGAAAAAGGAATCGATGTCAAGCCTTGGGTAAAAACTTCTTTAGCACCAGGTTCTAAAGTAGTAACCAGTTATTTAAAACGCGCCGGATTGCTAGAAGATCTAGAAGCCTTACGTTTTCACGTGGTAGGTTATGGATGTACCACATGTATTGGAAATTCGGGTCCGCTTCCACCCCACATTGATAAAGCGATTGATGACGGAGAGCTTTTAGTAGCTTCTGTACTGAGTGGAAATCGAAATTTTGAAGCAAGAATTCATAATAAAATTGAAATGAATTTCTTAGCTTCTCCAATGTTGGTGGTAGCTTATGCCATTGCAGGACGTGTGGATATCAATTTGATGGAAGATCCGTTAACAAAAGATGCCAACGGCAGAGAAGTTTATTTAAAAGATATATGGCCTTCTCAGGAAGAAATTGATCAAGCGATGAAAATTGCCACCTCTAAAGAGGATTACGCTCGGGAGTATGATGTGATCTTTGACGGAGAAGAGCAATGGAAAAACTTAGAAGCGCCAAGCGGATTAGATTACGAATGGAAAGATGATTCTACTTATATTAAAGAAATTCCGTTTTTTAAAGACATCAGTGAAAACCCTGAAGCGCTTAAAAATATAGAGAATGCTAATGTATTAATGAAACTCGGTAACTCTGTAACCACCGATCATATTTCTCCAGCTGGTTTATTTTCTGAACGAAGTGAAGCCGGAAAGTATTTGCTAGAGAAAGGCGTAGAAAAGAATATGTTTAACTCTTATGGTTCCCGTCGTGGAAACCACGAAGTGATGATGCGGGGTACTTTTGCCAATGTGCGTATCAATAATGAGATTGCTAAACGTAAAGGTGGATATACTAACTATTTCCCAGACAATAAGGAAATGACGGTGTATGACGCGGCCATGAAATACAAAGAAACCAACACGCCTCTCGTGGTAATTGCCGGAACGCAATACGGTTCGGGTTCTTCTCGAGATTGGGCCGCAAAAGGAACAATTCTATTAGGAGTAAAAGCGGTTATTGCGACTTCTTACGAACGTATTCACCGCTCTAATTTAGTAGGAATGGGAGTTTTACCTTTAAAATTTAAAGACGGAGAAGACGCTTATAGCTTAAATTTAACGGGAAGAGAAACCTATAGCATTGAAGGAATCGAAGCCGGATTAACTCCCGGAAAAGAACTCGATGTGGTAGCCACTGCCCCCGACGGCAAAAAAACCGAATTCAAGGTGATTACTCGTTTGGACTCTAAAATTGAAATAGAATATGTAAAACACGGAGGTATTTTACAATATGTCCTAAGACAATTTTTAGACGAATAATTGTTTTAAATTAGTCATATCTGATTAAGATTTTTTACCGCTGCTAGCCTGTATTCTTTGGACGGATTCGTCCAAAGAATACAGGCTAGCGCTTTTAGATACTAGAAATTAGAATTGACTTCCACTAACCGACAAGCAAAAAATCGCTTTTAAATTATAAAAAAGCCTTGGATTGTTCTTTATTTTATGGAAAGAAACAACGTATATTTTTTATATTTGGAATACTATCTAATAAGAGGTTATAAATGAACATCTTCCACAATATCAAAGAATTGGTTACCTCACTAAAAAATGAGGAAAAACTAATTGCTGAAATGTTTGGGAAACGGAAATCGATGGACTATAAATATTCCGATGCCATTGAATTGGTCGATTACGACGAAAATCGGCTTGACTTTTTGATTGAGCGTGGGGTTATTCGGGAAAATGGCGGATTGTTGGAACTCGATGACCAATATTTGGAATTCTTTGAGCAGGTCTTGGATGTGAATGAAGAAATTAACCTTTCTTATATTGATGACAACATCAAAAACATTAAGGAAAACATCGATTATTTCCTCAATGAGGGCAACGAAAATAGAAAATACAACTATTTAAAATTTATCAAAAAAACCTTCCGCAAAATTGGGATAATCACGCTTCGGAGCGTGGTCGATTTAAGACGAAATATAGAAAATACCTTTAAAAACGAACCCAATTATAAGAATAAACGGCTAAAACTGGAAAATTTAGATGAGAAAAGAATGCTGGTTAGCAATCTCATCAAGCATACTATCTTGCTCATCAACGAGCAGGAACACACGTTTTTCAATCGGGCGCTGGATGAAGAGTTAAAGCGGATTATTATTGATCTCAAACATCAGCTTGGCGAATGTTCCCACAATTTAATTGAGATTGAAAAGCAAATCATCGATTACCTGAACCAAATAAAACACCAGGGTAGATTCATTGAAAAGCTGCGGAAAATAAAATACCTAAAAGACCATTTTACCATTGACGCTGAAACCGATATTAAACAACTGATCGCCAAAAAAAATCAGGTAATATTTGAAACCCGCTTAAGCGAACCCTTGAAATTATCTATCGATTATTTAAGGGAGAACGAACGTGCTTTTGAAGCCATTAAACGGATTTCCAAAAACCATCACGACCGGAAATCATTCGAGCCGGTTTTGGCCGATCGCATTTCCGAAGAGTTTTTGGGAAATAGTGTGGAAGAGGAAGTGATGATTAATTTGGAAGAACTTCGGAACCATTTTATGGCAACCAGCGATAATCTTTTTAACTTTATCCTGAATTACGATTTTTTAAAAGAAGTCGATTTTGACGAACGGGTAACCGTATTTTGTCAGCTCATTTCGCAATACGAACACGAATTGACCATAGCAAATGAATTTTTAACCACCAACGGCGTTGAGTGTGCCTTGGTGTATCCAAAATAAGCCAATGTTAACTAAATACACTTCAGACATATTTGACGTACTGCGGAAAGGACAATTTATATGTTCCAATAGTCCAAATGACCATATCCAAACCCTTTATAAAGTTTTGGAAGATGAAAATACGTTTGAAGATTTGTACGAGTATTTTTATCAGATTAATTACATCTTGGAACACGGGAACGAATATTTTTATTTCAGCCGTTCCGAAAAAAATGCAGACCTCGACCGGAAATTGGAAAAAGCTTATGGCTGGATAGACATCCTGGATTTTTTAAAGACGTTTGATTCCGCCTTCGATGTTGGGTTTCGGTTTACACCCGCTGAAATTGTCAATCAGTTAAAAAACAATGCCGACTTAAAAAGCAAACTCGATACCTTAAAGAAAGTAGGTGCTTACAAGAAAAACTATTCCGATAGGATAAAAAAAATTATTGAAAAACTGGAAAAAGACAACTTTGTGAGTTTAGAAAATGAAGTTTCAGAAACCTACAAAGTGCTCACCTCTTTCAATTACTTAAAAGACCTTATCACCACGATTAATATTCCCGAAGAAATAGAAAATGAGATACCTGAATAAAATCATATTTATCAATAGTGCATCGGTGAAATATGCCGAGATTGAACTGGACGGTAACGTGCATTTAATCGGCACGCAGGGCGTTGGGAAAAGTACCCTGCTGCGGGCTATTTTATTTTTTTACAATGCCAACAAGACCAAATTGGGCATCCCACGGGAAAAGAAAGGTTTTGATGAATATTATTTCGACTATCAAAATTCTTACATCATTTATGAAATTGTAAAAGATGACATTCCTTTTTGCGTACTCGCCTACAAAGTAAACGGAAAAGTAGCCTATCGTTTTTTTAATTCTAAGTATAAAAGGGAGTTGTTTATCGATGAACATAACCGAGCTTTTGAAAGTTGGGATAAAATAAGAAACGCTTTTGGGAAAACAATTCATTACACACCCATCGTTTCAAGCTACGAAGATTTCCGACGCATAATTTATGGTGATAATAAAGGCTTAAAGGCCGATTTTAGAAAGTATGCTCTTATTGAAAGTAAACAATATCAAAATATACCACGGACCATTCAGAATGTGTTTCTAAATTCTAATTTAGAAGCTCAATTCATCAAAGATACCATCATCAAATCCTTGAATGAAGACGAGTTTAGCATCGATTTGGAAAACTATTCCAAAAATCATTTGCGGGATTTTGAAAGTCAGATCAATGATATTAAAATCTGGTCCAAGACCAACAAAAAAGGCCAAGTTGTGGTACGCAAACAAGCCGATAAAATAATTGATCGGTTTCGGGTTTTTAAGTACCTCAATCGGGAAAAGAAGCAATTAGGCTATAATTTGGCTGGTAGAATAGATTTTATTGAAAAAGAAAAACCCTTGCTTTCGTCTACTTTCAGCAGGGAAAATTCGATGCTTCATAAGCTAACTGAGGACCGGGAAAACCTAAAAAAATTACATTTAAAACGAGCACAAAAACTCATCTCCGAAATTGATTACCTGAAAAAAGAACTCAAAAAAGGAAAGCAAAAGCAGGCCGATTATGCCACGAAAAACATAGATAAGGTCATTGGAAAAATAGCGAAAAAGGCTACGCTAACCAATGAGGAAGAGGCGTTTTCGGAAGAAAAAACCCTGCTCACGTCAAAATTTGCGGAAATAAGTCAAAAATTTGAAGCCCTGATTTCGCAAATTCAAAATCAGAATCAAAAATTTGAAAATGCGCAAACTGCAGCAATTAATACAAAGATTGGTGCTTTTAGCGACAACAAAGCGTCCCTTTACGAAAGGTATGAGAAGGTCATAAAACAGATAAGGGATGACCAAAAAGAAGAAAGAGAACAGGCTCAAAATGAATTGGAGTTGGTGAAAGAGCAAGAAAATGGGCTAAGAAGAAAGAAAGCAGAATTAAAATACCAAACTTTTTTTAATGCTGAAATAACACAACGTCAAGAAGAAAAGAAAGCGCTGGACGATGTGATTTCTAAGACGACAAGCAGTATTCAAGATGCCAAAAATGAAACTGGAACCCTTCGGAAAGAATGGGAATTGGAAACCAAAGAAATTGAGCGAGCGGCCGATTTAAAAATTGATAAAGCCACCGAAATTCAACAAAAATTTTCTGCAAAAATTAAAGGTGTTGAAAATAAAATCAAGCAAAGTCAATCGTCACTTTACGGCTGGTTAAACGAAAATGTTCCGGATTGGGAAAACAACATCGGGAAAGTCATCGATGAAGAAGATGTACTTTTTAATACCAATTTAAATCCAAAATTGACTGATGCTAAAACGACGAGCCTCTTTGGAGTAGAGTTGAATTTGAACGCGCTGGAAAATAGGGTAAAATCGCTTCAAGAATATAAAGCGGATATTGATGCCTTTCAACAAAAAATTGAAGCAAACCAAAAACGAATTTTGCAGCTGAACTCCGAAAAAGCGGACCGGTTGCAAAAAATGAAAACGAAATTCAACAAAAAACTAAAAGTCCTTAAAGACAGCCTTGCAGAAAACGAGTATAAGCTTTCCCAAAGTCAGGAAAAATTAAAAAAGAACAAAATTGATGTTGACGAATGGCTTGCCAAAGCGAAAACAGAAAAAGAAAATAATACTGAAAAACTGGAAAATGAGTTGGATGCCATCGCTTCTAAAAAATTGAAGGCTCAGGAAAATGTAGAACATATAAAAAAGGGAATCAGCCGGAAAATAAGTCTGAAGGAAACCGAGCGCACAAAAGAAATCAACACTCTTGAAAAAGGAAAGGAAACCGAAATTGAAGCCATAAAACGTAGCATTTCAAAAAATAAAGAAGAAGTTGAACAACGCATTCAAGAGCTAAAAAACAAACAAACCGCAGAATTGGACGATAAAGGCGCCGATACTGAACGACTTAATTTTATTGATAATGCATTAAAAGAGATTATTAAAGCCCTGGATTACATTAAAGAAAATGAAGCACTCGTCATTGAATACAACAAGGACAAACGGGAGCTCTTTGATAAAATTCCGGAGTTAAAATCGGAGAAAGCAAGTTTAGAAAAAAAGCAAGCTTCTCTTGTGGAAATCCATAAAATCGAACTGGACAAAATCACCGAAAAACACCAGGAGCAAGATATATTTGTAAAATCAATTGCCACTGAAATTGAAGCCTTTGAAGCCGATGCGGAAAAGTTTGAGGAATTCAAAAAATCGGATGCTTATGCGAGCATCCAAGTTGAGCTTTTAGGACAGATTGATAAAAAACCTGAATCAAAATCTGCCATTGACCTGATTTCAGAAATTAATGATGCGCATTACAAAGGAATTGGAACTTTCAAAGAACTACAGCAAGCCACCAATGCCTTTATTGGGAATTTTAACGAGCATAATGTTTTCAACTTCAAAGTAAAGCTGAATGAAGATAGCGACTTTTTAAATTTTGCCGAGGACCTTAAAGAATTTGTGGAAGAAGATAAAATTGAGCAATATGAAAAACGGGTAAACGAACGTTTTGCGCATATTATTCAGCAAATTGGAAATGAAACGGGGGAATTGATTTCCAAGGAAGCCGAAATTGAAAAAGTCATCAAAAAAATCAACAATGATTTTGTGACCAAGAATTTTGTGCAGGCCATCAAAGAAATGGAGATGCGCACGCAAAAAAGTTCGAATCCAATTGTAAGGCTATTGCTTCAAATAAAATATTTTAATGATGAAAACAGTCTGCTTTTGGGCCAAGCCAATCTGTTTACTTCTTCGGGCAGCAGCAGCAGTTCAAAAAATCAAAAAGCGGTAGAATTACTAAAACAACTCATTAAAGAGTTGGAGCGCTATAAAAGTACCAGCCTCAGTTTATCGGAATCTTTTGATTTACAATTCAGGATTGTCGAAAACGACAATAATTCTGGTTGGGTAGAAAAATTATCCAACGTGGGCAGCGAAGGTACCGATGTGTTGGTAAAGGCGATGATAAATATCTTGTTGCTCAATGTTTTTAAAGAGAGCGCCTCAAAGAAATTTAAGGACTTTAAAGTGCATTGTATGATGGATGAAATAGGACGCTTGCATCCCAATAACATGAGAGGTATTTTGAGGTTTGCCAATGAGCGTAATATCTTTTTGATCAACGGTTCGCCCACAAGTCAAAACGCCACCGATTATAAATACACCTATAAACTGGCTAAGCAACAATCCAAAACAGATGCTAAAAAGTACATTACCAAAATCAATCGGTTGGTGAAAGTGAATGCAAAAGTTCTTTCACAATGAAAATGACCTTAAAAATAGCCAAGATTTTAATCTGTTTAATTGATGGCGAAAGCATTGCTGCAAGTTCGGTCAAGAGCAAATTAATAGATAATTTAGTCCGTGAAAATATTCTTTTCAGAAAAGGAAAGCACCGCAAAACCTTGTCGTTGTTGAGCGAAAATGGGTTACGCCTCTATTTGGCAAACCAGCTTCAAATCAATGATTTGTATAAATACATTTCGGCTTTAGAAAACGAAAACTCAAGTCGAGCTGAATTTGTGAAAATCACAACCGATTCCAAGCATTCAAAAGAACGGGCATTTCAAGGATTTTTAGTGAACTGTTATTTTCCGATGAACGCAGAATTAAATAATCAAAAAATAATCCTCCATCCCGCAATGGGCAGTTTCGTTTTTATCTACGATTATAAAACCTTTAAAATTCCGGCGGTGGTAACGGTAATTGGGGTTGAAAATGCCAAGAATTTCAGTCAGATTCAGCAGCAGAAATATCTATTTGAAGATATTACACCTCTATTTGTCTCTCGTTATCCACAAAACCAAAATAAGGATTTTATAAAATGGATGCAATCTATCCCCAACAAGTATTTGCATTTTGGCGATTTTGATGTGGCAGGAATTGGTATTTATTTGAATGAATATAAAAAGCACTTGGGAAGTAAAGCCAGTTTTTTTATCCCTGAAAATATTGAAAAAGTTTTGCAGAAAAGTGGAAATCGGGAACGCTACAATAAGCAGAAAATCAACTTTAAGGTTTCTGAAATTGAAGAAAAGCGCTTGTTACAACTCTTAAAGATAATCCAAACAGAAAAAAAGGGTTTGGATCAAGAGGTTTACATCAAAACCTGAAACAATTTTTATATTAAGACCTGAGCTAAAAAAAAAATTAAATGAAAGACCAACCCATAGACATCAATGAATCTAGCATAAAAAAATATATAAACTCCTTACGTCCAGATGATCTTGAAATTCGTAAAAAACTCGATTTTGGATACGACTATGATGGGAAAACATTTATTCTTTATGAAATTAGACCTGTTTGGAATAATCCTGAAGAAATCCAGCATATAGAATATGCAAAAATCAGGTACTATAAATCACGGCAAGAATGGAATTTATATTGGATGAGGGCCAGTCTAAAATGGGAACTTTACCAACCTTTTCCTAAAGCTACACATATAGAAAAAATGATTACGTGTATAGAAGAAGATCAAAACGGATGCTTTTATGGCTAAAATGAATTCAAAAATAATTAAAGAAATTGCAGGAAGTTTAGACTGCGGGGAAGATTGTTATTTAAATCGAAAAACAGGGGAACTAATTTGTATTCCAAATTTTTCTAATTTTGGATATGATGAAGACTTTGAAGCCGTTTTTGAAGATGACACAAAAAAAGTAGCTCAGCATCCAAAAGATTTTATCAAATTTGAGGTGTTGGAAAGTTTTGAATCGTTTAAAATTATGGAATCCTTTGTGGAAAGCATTACCGAAAATCAATTCAGATTAGACTTAGAGCGTATATTACAGAGGAAGAAACCCTTCCAAAATTTTAAACATGCGGTAGAATCTTCTAAACACCGACAAGTATGGTTTGATTTTAAACGAAAGGAACTAGAAAAAATCGTTGGAGACCAATTTGAACGTGAGTTTTTGAAAGACTCCTAAAAACAAATCCTTGCTTATACCTATTTTATCTTAAAATAGAATTGGTATTACTTGAAACAAAAACGAGTTTTTAAAAGCTTTCTTTTATAAAGAAATTTCAGGCAAGAATTACAAGAACGGCGATAACAACCTGAAACATTTTTCAATCAGATGAGCGAATTTAGAACGTCCTAGCCATTCTTCCGGGCTGATGAGGCTTGCGTTTTCTAAATCTTCAAAGAACAGCGCTTTTAGCTCTATATTTAACTTCCGACTGTACACCATCGCATTGGCTTCAAAGTTTAAATCGAAGCTGCGGTAATCCATATTGGCCGAGCCTACAATGGCTAGATCATTATCTATACACAGGGTTTTAGCATGAACAAATCCCTTTTGATATAGGTAAATTTCTACTCCGTATTTTAATAGCTCGGTATAATATGAATGTGCGGCTAGATTCACCATTTTAGAATCTGATTTTCCAGGTACTAAAATTTTGACTTCTATTCCCTTTTGTGCTGCGATTACCAAAGCATCCATCAAGCTATCTCCTGGAATAAAGTAAGGAGACGTAATGTAAATGCATTTTTGTGCCGCGCTAATCGCTTCAATCAAGGCGAAATATATGACTGGCATATCAGAATCTGGTCCAGAAGAAGCCATTTGTACAACATCCTCTTGGTAATTAGTATCTAATTGCGGACTAAGAAAATAAGACTGAGGCTGAGTTATAGGTTGTCCGCTACAAAAATTCCAATCGCTTATAAAGGAATACTGATAGAAAAAACTAGCCGTACCTTTTATCTTCAAATGCGTATCACGCCAAAACAAAGCATCTTTAGCATGTGCATCATTTCGGTAGCGATCACTCACATTAATTCCACCTACAAAGGAAGTATCTCCGTCAATGATGACTATTTTACGGTGATTTCGGTAATTGATTCTATTGGCGAAAGCATACCAGATAATCTCATAAAAAGGAGCGATATGCACTCCGGCTTCCTCTAACCCTTGTTTAAATGATTTTCCTAAGCTATGGCTTCCAAAATCATCATACATAAAGCGTACTTCTACTCCTTCTTGCGCTTTTCTTTTTAAAACCTCTGCTACTTGTTGACCGGTGAAATCGTCTTCATAAATATAATATTGAATATGAATATGTTTCTCTGCTTTTTCTAAAGCTTCTAAAAGAACGGGGAATTTATGTTCTCCATTAGCCAATAACTCTACCTTATTATTTGCGGTAAGTGTACTCTGACCGGCTTTCGCTAAAAAATTGACCAGATTAGTATGCTGCGGAGCCACTAGATCACTTTGCAGAATTCCTTTGTGGTACTGTAATAATTTTTGCTCCACCTGCTTTAGTAAAGCTACATCCTGAATAATTTTCTTAGAATATATTTTTCGTTTCCGATAATTCACTCCGAAAGAAAAATAAAAGAAAATACCGAAAATAGGAACAAATACTACCAACAAAATATAGGCTAGGGTCTTAGAAAAGTTTCTAGTATCATAGATAACCCGAAGAACCACCAAGATGGTTATCAGCACATAAATGATTTGTAAGATTAGAATATAGTTCATGGACTACTAGTGTTTTTCAAATCAATATCTTTGTGGCAAGACGCAAGCTATTAAATGTACAGGATTTAATTTACCTAGGAGTTACTTGAGGTTTCTTTTTCTTTTCGCGAATTAGATAAATACCGATTAATATAAGCACGGCACCAATTAAGTACCAAAAATTAAATTTCTCTCCATCTAAAACACCCCAGATTACTGCTACTATTGGTAATAAATAAGAAACGGTACTCGCAAAAACTGCTGAAGTATCCTGAATCAGTTTATAAAATAAAGCGATTCCTATAGCCGTACCGAAGATACTAAGTACCCCCATATAGCCTAAAGCTTCTATAGATTGATCATTAATAGGAGTACTAAAAAATCCAGAGAAAATTAAAATGAAAAAGGAAGGAATCATCCAAATACTAAACACACTACTGGAAATGTGAATGGATTTTACCTCTTGTAGTTTCAGCTTAATGATAAGCGCTGAAACCGCATAAGATGCCGAAGCCAAGACCATAAGCAAAGTATATCCCAGCTGAGTTTCTTCGGTATTCATTTCTGAAAAGTATAATAAAGTTACCGCTCCAAAAAAACCGATGATCGCGCCTATAATTTGTGTAAATTTACTTTTGATACCAAATAACATAAAGCCTAATACCAAAACAAAAATAGGCTCTAAACTATTAATAATTCCTGCTAAAGAACTGCTTACTTTGGTTTGCGCAATGGGAAATAAAAACATGGGTAAAAAGTTACCGAAAAATCCAGCTGCTGCAATCCATAAAGCATCTCTCATTTTCATTTTCAGCAAAGCAGGAATCCCTATAAAAGAAAGAATAATTCCGGATAAGCCTACGCGAAAAGCGCCAATTTCATAAGGAGAAAAAACCGTAAGAGACTTTTTAATTAGAATAAAAGAACTCCCCCAGGTGATGGCCATTATGATGAGTAAGAACCACTTGTTTTTAAAAAGAGTAAGCATAGCAAGTTATTATCCTTAAGGAAAATTAAAACCCACAAAGCTACTACTTAAATTCAGAATGAGAGAGTAGGAACCCATTTATTAACACGTTTTTATACTCGTATTAATGAATAAGGTTGATGTCTAAATGAAGACTTTCTTGGAAAGAAAATTCACAATCCTTAAAAGAAGGAGCCGAGAATTTAGGTTTAAAATTAGTAGAGAACCCATAAGGCTCTTTAGGAACTCCTATGAAGTTACGGTTGCACTTGGTATCTCCATTTTCATCGTGATAAAGAGAGATTGCATAGTTCCCCTTCAATAAGTCTGGAATTTTTATACTGGCTTTTTTATTTTTGACAGGGATACGATATGTTTTAAGAGCTTCTCCTTCTTCTAAAAAACCTTCTTGTTTATTGTAAAGTCCCATTTCTATAAACCCAACATCTTTTTCAATTCCATGTATTTCTATAAACAATTCTGGGCTTGGGTTTGCAGGTTGGTTTAAAACCACTAAAAGCAAAAGAGATATTAAATAATGCATAGGTTTATTTTTTACTAAGTTAAACATTTATTATGCCATAAAGTAATACGGGAAGATATCTATTTTTTATATTTTCAAAAAAATTACAAAAAAAACCGATCAATACAAATCAAGTCTTTACACTCTCATTCTCAGTATATTCATCGGTTAAATTTTATGGCTTGAGGGTTTTATTCCTCGCCTGGTACAAGTTCTTCTACCTCTTCATTAAAAGCTAAATAACGTTCTTTACTATCATCCAGCTCATCCATCCAATCGGTGTGATGTTCCTTGGCTTTGGTACCAGTTACCACACTTGTATAGGTTTTATCTCTATAGGTAAGAATATTGTCTTCCTTATCTTGTAACCATTCTTTAAACATTTCGCCTACTTTATCTAAGTTGAACTCAGGATAGTCTGAAAGCGCAATTAGATCTTTAATGTAATCGGTTTGAAAGTCTACACTATCTAAAGAATCTTTAATGGCATCATGGCGTTCTAACCATTTGCGAATATCTTCTTTACGTTTCTTTTTTGAAGGAAGTTTAAAACGACCCATCATATAATCCCTTGCCAACCATGCTTGCGTATCAAACATATTAAAGGTATAGTATTGATCTTGCATTCCTAAATAAATAAGTTGCGGTAGCTCATTAAAAAAGATTCCTTTGTACAAATAATTTGGATAAAGATTATTTTTCGTTTTTAAACGTAACTCGTCTGGTAAAAACGGAAATTTATGCTGATACCCTGTACACATCACTACGGCATCAAAACTTTCTGAAGTCCCATCAGTGAAATGCGCTGTGGCACCATCAAAATGTGTTAATAAGGGCACTTCTTTAATTCCTTTTGGCCAGTCTACCCCAATCGGATTGCTTCGGTAACTTAAGGTTACTGATTTGGCACCGTGTTTATAACATTGTACGCCAATATCTTCTGCGGAATAACTACTTCCTATTAATAATAATTTTTGATTTTTAAATTGATCGGCACCACGAAAATCGTGTGCGTGCATTACTCCGCCGGGAAAATTTTCAATGCCTTCAAAAAATGGCATATTGGGCGTGGAGAAGTGCCCTGAAGCAACAATTAAATAATCAAACTCTTCCTCATACGTTCTATCCTCTTTTAAGTTATCGAGAATAAGATTAAATTTTTTCGATTCTTCATCAAAACTTACCCAACGTGCCGTCGTATCAAAACGAATATAATCGCGAGCATTACTTTTATTAATTCTTCCTTGTATATAATCAAACAAAACTGGCCTTGGGGGATATGAGGAAATAGGCTTTTTGAAGTGTTCATCAAATGAATAGTCTGAAAACTCTAAACATTCTTTTGGTCCGTTAGACCATAAGTACTTATACATACTTCCGTGAACAGGCTCGCCATACTTTCCTACTCCAGTTCTCCAGGAATAGTTCCACATTCCTCCCCAATCGCTCTGTTTTTCAAAACAAACAATTTCGGGAGATTCTATACCTTGTTTTTCTAATGCTTCAAATGCTCTAAGTTGTGCCAATCCACTAGGACCTGCGCCAATAATGGCTACACGTTTATTCTTTGTGTTCATATTCATATATACGTAAAAATTTAACTGCCCCAAAAAAGGGCATGGTATTCATAATTCTTTTAAAATTTTGAGAAATTCGATTGAAAAATAGAAATTCTGCTATAAACCTGAAATTTTATAGAAAGAATGGTATTAGTAATAAATCTCAAACCGAATGCTCGTAATATAAGGAAAACAATAGCTTAAACCAAGCAAAACGACTTGTTTGTTAGGGTTTTAGGCAAGTTTTATGCCTCTTTTCACAATTCATCTGTAATTTTTGGTGTAAAGCAATTCAGAAAGTGAAGATTGCTCTAGCCTGAGAGCTTTAATAAGAATTTCACCATTTAAGCCAGTAACAAGTAAGCTAAAAATATGAGAATAAGCAAGCAGGATAGTACGCATCAAAAAAGCACATCTGCTCCTCCATTTCTAAAAGAATAGAAGAGTTTTAAAAGCATAACGAAGCAATTCCGTTAACGGAAAAAAATATACTAAATAACCAAATACCAGAAATTTTAGTTGGCTACGAACTGCTTTAATACGCCCACCACATAATCTAATTCCTCTTTCGTATTGAAACTAGAAAAAGAAAACCTAACGGAAGGTTTGCCTAAATCTTCTTTGGATAAAATGGCATTTAAGACGTGAGATCCTTTGTCGCTACCACTTTGGCAGGCACTTCCTTTAGAGCAAGCAATACCATTAAGATCTAATTGAAACAATAACATCGCTGCTTTATCATTTGATACGGGCAAACAAACATTAACAAGCGTGTACGTACTGTCCACCAAATCTGAACAGCCTCCATTAAATTTCACTCCTGGAATTTTCTTTTCCAGTTGCTCCATAAAATACGTTTTTAAATCTTCGGTGTAAGGCTTTTCTTTTCTTAAATTGTCATAAGACATTTGTAAAGCTTCGGCAAGACCTACGATATTATGGACACTTTCAGTTCCTGCACGGTAACCTCTCTCCTGCTCTCCTCCAAAGATTAAAGGTTTAAGTCCGCTATTTTTCTTCACATAAGCGAAACCAACTCCTTTTGGTCCGTGAAACTTATGCGCGCTTACCGCGGTAAAATCTACCGGTGTATTTTGCAAGTCCATCTCAAAGTGACCTATAGATTGTACGGTATCGCTATGAAATAGAGCGCCGTTTTCATGACATAAATCCCCTACTTTATGCAGGTCTAAAATATTACCTACCTCATTATTAACGTGCATTAGACTCACTAATGTTTTATCTTCACTCGCCTTTAAAAGCGAAGTAAGATGATCTAAATCTATGCTTCCACATTCTTTTAAATCTACATATTCTACCACAATGTCATAACATTTTTGCAGTTGATTTACCGTGTACAATACAGCGTGGTGTTCTATTTTTGAAGTGATAATTCTTTTTACTCCTAAATCTCTTACGGCGCTATTTAAAGCTAGGTTATCTGCTTCTGTTCCGCCAGAAGTAAATACAATTTCAGCCGCAGTAACGTTTAAATATTTAGCTACTGTTTTACGAGCATTTTCAATATATGATTTTGCCGATCGTCCAAAAGCATGCGTTGAGGAAGGATTACCAAAACTCTCTTTCATCACTTCGGTCATCTTTTCAATCACTTCTGGTCTCATCTGAGTGGTAGCGGCACTATCTAAATATACTTTTTTCATAAAATGGGTCTTGAAATTGTTTTGCAAAACTAATCATTTTAAATTATTTTTTTATAATCTTAGGGCTAAATTGATGATTAGATTATTTTTGTGGAAAATTGAGAATTATGAAAAAAGTATTATGGTTTGGTATCGTGTTGATTAGCTTATTCTCTTCTTGTGATGATGGCGATCTTATTGTTACCAATTTTGATTTTGATGAAGACACAAGCTTGCAGTTTTGCTCTACGGAAACAGAAACCGTGATTTTTGCAATTGAAACAGATCCCAATGAAACCATATTCTTTAAATTTAATAATGGTAGTTTTGAGGGAAGCTTTGAAGGCATCGCTCTAGATACTACGGTTTCTTATAATGTAAACGATGACAACCAAATTATATACCGCAGCTTAAGTGGTTCTATTACCGCCAATTATTTTTGCAACACCATCCCACCTACCCAAAGCAATGTAAATGAAGAATATATTTCTACCAATGGGGGTACTGTAAAGATCATCACGACCGTAAAATTACCCGGCGATGATGATGCCGATACCGATGGGGATGGCGTGAGCGATTTGTTGGAAGGGAGGTATGAAACTCCGCCAACAGATACCGACGAAGATGGAATTCCAGATTATTTAGATAAAGATGACGATAACGACAATGTACTAACCCAGGTGGAAAACAACCTTTCTAACCAACCTATGTTTGAAGACACGTATCCTGATACCGATGAAGATGGAATCCCAAACTATTTGGATGAAGATGATGACGGAGACGGAGTTTTAACCAGAAATGAAGACCTTAATGCAGCCGATAACGTGACCGCAGAAAATCCTGATTTTGAGTTAAACCCCTCTGATGATGACACCAACCAAAATGGAATCCCTAATTATTTGGATGAAGAAGATACAAGCTCTTTGGAAGTGAATCAATTTAAAGCGAATGAGTTATCAAGAACTTTCACCACCTTGGTGATTGCAGAAAATATTTCCTTAAGAAACACGAGTAATGATGAAGTAATTACTTTAGAAACTTTAATCTTAGGAAAGTTACAAGTTACCAAAACGGTAAGTGTAACCGCACCCATAGAGTAAATCTTAACTCTGCGTTATAAAAACCTCTGTAGCGCCGTATCCATATTTTCTTGGATCGGCTTCATAATAATTGATTTGCTCATACCTGCCAAATAAAGTTTCCAGTTCGGCTTTTAAAACACCTTCTCCTACGCCGTGAATAAAAACTAGCTTTTGAATGCGGTTTCTTATGGCGTGTTCTAGCCTATGCCTAGCGGTATCCATTTGAATGTTGAGCATATCAAAATTATCTAGATGCCTTCTATCGGTCAGTTTTTCAATATGTAAGTCTATTTCTATGGCAGGAATCCCTTTTTCTCGTTTTTTTCTAACATTCTTAGACTTTTTAATCGTCAGTTTTTCCTTTAAGGCATTCTTGATATCTTCTTCCTTTACGGAAATTTCATCGGTACCTGTTTTTACAACTTCCGAGACATCGAAACTCATCACAAAACCATCATCGGTTTCCAAAAAAATGGTTTCGTGTTCTATATTCTGAACAAATCCCGCAATGGCTTCATCTAACACTTCTACCCAATCTCCTACCTTAATCATGCTCTTCTTCTTTATTATCTTTAGACTTAATACCTGTACTTATACCATATAACCCAAACATCAGAATTACGATTCCTAATACTTTTAAAAATAAAAGTTCTTCTTCTTGCGTCATATCATAGATTAACATGACTGCTCCTAATAGGATACAAAAATAACTCAATCGTTGGAAATTAGACTTGGACATAAGCTGAAAACTGGACATAAACAAAGGATAAAGATAATTTTTTTATTCAGGTTTATTTTATATAATTTGTAGAAAAGTATTATTTTTGAACAAATTGATGATTATGAGACACATAACTTCTTTTATGGATCTTGTTTTACTTCAACCACTTTTGTTTGTTATGGCTTATTTGTTCTAATAAGACGGATAAAAAGTAGTAACTCCTGTAAATTATAATAGTTGCTAGGTAGAGATTAAATTAAGAAACTCGAGAGTAAGCTTTCTGGAGGATTAAAAATAGTAGTTAAACGATTAAAGTAAAAGGTTTTTCAACCTAAATAAATTATTATTATTATTATTATTATTATTATGGAAGAATATATGCTTCCCTGTATTACGAAACAAATCTTTCACTTTCCCTGCCCTGGCTGCGGAGTTCAAAGAGCTTTTTTGATGCTTATACAAGCCGATTTTAAAGAAGCTTTCCTCATGTATCCCGCTATTTACCCCTTAGTTTTATTTGCTTTATTGATTTTTATCAATTACCTAAAACCTTTCAAAGAGTATAGTAAAACGGTTTCTTATGTAGCTTCTATTTCTGTTTTCTCTGTTTTAATTAGTTACGGAATTAAAATATTTCATTAATTTTTTTATCTTTAAAGACTAATTTAAACCAAATCAAAATGAATCAAAAACTACCAAATGCAACGCTTGCACTCGTTTTAGCGATTATATCGTATGTCGCATGTTGCCTTAGCTACGGGATTGGAGGAATCGTACTTTCTATTATTGCCTTAGTATTAGCCAATAAAGACCGTAAAACTTATTTACTAAAACCCGAAAATTATGACAATTACAGCCAAGTAAAAACAGCGAGAATTTTAGCGATTATAGCTTTAGTATTATCTGTGTTAATCATTGTTTCATCACTTGGAGCTCTGCTGTTCTTCGGAAGTATAGAAGGGTTACAAAACTGGGCCGAAGATATCCAAAGACAACAAATACAAGCCGCTCAATAATAGTATTTTAGCTATTTAGTGTCGCGCATATAATTTGTTTCTTTTTCGCCCACATTTCAATATAAAATGAAACCGTAGCTAAGGCTATGCTTTAATTTTCTATTTCATTTGGACTTAAAATAATTCAAATTAAGAATACAACTTTAAATAATTAAATTGGTGTAAGCGACTTCTTTTGATATAAATAAAAAACTCCGAAACTTTCGTTTCGGAGTTTTTTTTGTATTTAAATCTGAAGATGAATCACTTAAATCTTACCTTCAAAAGTGCTAAGCGTTTTGGTGATGATAGAAACACAATCCATCAATTGATCTTTTGTAATCACTAATGGTGGTGCAAAACGAATGATGTTACCATGCGTTGGTTTTGCTAACAATCCATTTTCTTTTAATGCCATACAAATGTCCCAAGCCGTTGAGCTATCTTCACTATCATTAATTACAATAGCGTTTAATAGACCTTTTCCTCTTACCAGGTTAACGACCTTAGACGACTCAATGAATTTATTCATTTCATCTCTAAACAACTGACCCATTTTCTCGGCGTTATCGGCTAGGTTTTCATCTTTAATAACTTCTAAGGCTGCAATCGCAACTTCACAAGCAACAGGATTTCCACCAAAGGTAGAACCGTGCTGTCCTGGTTGAATCACATCCATCACTTCATTATTTGCCAATACTGCAGACACAGGATAAACTCCGCCAGAAATAGCTTTTCCAAGCGTTACAATATCTGGTTTTACATTTTCATGATCTACGGCCAATAACTTTCCTGTTCTAGCAATACCCGTTTGGATTTCATCAGCAATAAAAAGTACATTATGCTTTTCACACAATGCTTTTGCTTTTTTCAAGTAGCCTTCAGAAGGAACAAAAACTCCTGCTTCTCCCTGAATAGGTTCTACTAAAAATCCTGCGATATTTTTATTTTCATTTAAGGTTTTCTCTAATGCCTCTAGATCATCATAAGCTACTTTTAAAAATCCTGGAGTATAAGGACCAAAGTGTTTACGTGCACCTTCGTCATTACTAAAAGAGATTACGGTTGTGGTACGCCCATGAAAGTTATTTTCAGCAACAATAATTTGTGCTTCATTTTCTTTAATTCCTTTTCTCTCATACGCCCATTTTCTACAAATCTTAATGGCCGTTTCTACTGCTTCTGCTCCCGTATTCATAGGAAGCAACTTATCGAAACCAAAATACTCGGTCGCAAATTTCTCGTATTTCCCTAAAACATCATTATAAAAAGCTCGAGAGGTTAAGGTTAAAGTTTCTGCCTGTTTTGTCATCGCACCTACAATTCTTGGGTGACAATGTCCTTGATTTACCGCCGAATAAGCCGAAAGGAAATCATAGTATTTTTTATCTTCTACATCCCAAACAAAAACACCATCTCCTTTTTTTAATACTACAGGTAAAGGGTGGTAATTATGAGCTCCGTGTTTATCTTCTAGAGCAATGGCTTCTTTTGATGATTTAATTTCTACAACTGACATGCTTAATTTTTTTTCAATTTTAACTTCTTCGATTCCTGCTTAATGGAGAGAAATCACCCATTTTCTTCAAGTTTGCAAAATACTAAATGTTTAGCACAATTGTCAACTTCAACTTCATAAATTCTTCCTATTTTTGCCCTATGGCAAGAAGAAAACAAACCAAAGTATCCTTTGAAGCATTAGAGGTTATCGATGCTGGCGCAAAAGGAAAAGCAATAGCAAAAGCTCCAGACGGCAGAGTCGTATTTATAGACAATGCAGTACCAGGCGACGTTGCAGATGTGCAAACCACTCAAAAGAGAAAATCTTACTATAAAGCTAGCGCTACTCATTTCCACACCCTATCTGATAGAAGAACAGAGCCTGTTTGCCAGCATTTTGGCACTTGTGGCGGTTGTAAATGGCAAAATATGGAATATGATTCTCAGCTTTATTTTAAGCAAAAAGAAGTGGAGAGCAACTTAATACGATTGGGGAAAATAGAACTTCCAGAAATCACTCCCATTTTAGGCAGCAAAGAAATTTACTTCTATAGAAATAAAATGGAATTTTCCTTTAGCGATAGCCGATGGTTAACCTTAGACGAGATTAAAGGTGATATCCATATTACAGATAAAAATGCACTCGGTTTTCATATTCCCGGGATGTGGGATAAAATTCTAGACATCAAAAAATGTCATTTACAAGAAGATCCTAGTAACGCCTTAAGAAACGAAATTAGAGATTTTGCGACGGCAGAAAACATTCCGTTTTTTAACGCCAGAAAGCAAGAAGGACTTTTGCGTACCTTAATGATAAGAACCTCTTCTACGGGAGAAATTATGGTCTTGTTGCAGTTCTTTTATGAAGATAAAGCCAAAAGAGAACTCTTGCTTAATTTTATTGCAGAGCGTTTTCCCGAAGTCACTTCTCTACTCTATGTGGTGAATGAAAAAGGAAACGATACCATCTACGATCAAGAAGTGGTTTGCTTTAAAGGAAGAGACCATATTTTTGAAGAGATGGAAGGTTTAAAGTTTAAGATTAATGCCAAATCTTTCTACCAAACCAATTCCGCACAAGCCTATGAATTGTATAAAATCACTAGAGCTTTCGCCGATTTAAGCGGAGATGAATTGGTCTACGATTTATATACAGGAACGGGAACTATCGCTCAATTTGTAGCTAAAAAAGCCAAAAAAGTGATTGGTGTAGAAGCCGTACCGGAAGCAATTGAAGATGCTAAGAAAAATGCCGAGTCTAACCATATTACCAACACCGAGTTTTTTGTTGGCGACATGAAAAAAGTCTTTACGCAAGATTTTATCAACACTCACGGTCATCCAGATGTCATTATCACCGATCCTCCAAGAGACGGGATGCATAAAGATGTAGTAGCCCAAATCATCAACATTTTGCCAAAACGCATTGTATATGTAAGTTGTAATTCGGCTACACAAGCACGGGATTTGTCTTTATTAGATGAACATTACAAAGTGACCAAAACTCAAGCGGTAGACATGTTTCCGCAAACACATCACGTAGAAAATGTAGTTTGCTTAGAACTAAGATCATGATAAAAAACACTGCGCTCCTACTAGTAATTAGTTTGCTGTTTCTTTCTGGATGTCAGAAAGATGATATTTGTCCGGAGTCGACTAACACGACTCCGCATTTAGTGATTAAGTTTTTGGATAGTGAAAATCCCTTAAACATTAAAGAAGTCACTAATTTACAAGTGAAAGAGGAAAATTCGATGAAAGATTATTTTGAAACTCCAGTTTCAGATAGCCTCATTAAAATTCCGTTAAGAACAACAGAGAATTTCACCAATTATATCTTTACCTTAAACACTCCTCTAGATCCCGATGCCGAGATTGGAGCAAACGACCCGCTTCCCAATGAAGACCAACTCCACTTTAATTACGGTACTTTAGTGGAATATGTAGGACGGGCTTGTGGCTATAAAACCGAGTTTGTAGCTTTTGAAGCCAATAGAGTAAATGAAGAAGACGACACCAACTGGATCAAGAGCATAGAAGTGCTACAACCTAATGACATTACCAATGAATTTGACACACATCTCTATATTTATCATTAGTTTCTTGGGGGTTTCTTTGGGTTCTTTGCAGGCTCAAAATTCAGCTACTCAAGATTCTACTGTCATTAAAGAAAAGTTTGGAATACGCGTGGGCGCCGACCTCAGCAAAGCCATCACCAGTATCATCGATGAAGATTATAAAGGTTTTGAAATCTTGGGCGATTACCGTGTGTATAAAAATTATTACGCTGCCGCGGAAATAGGCATCGAAGAGAAACATTATACAGAACCTTACCTTGATGGAACTGCCAATGGTTCTTACATAAAAATTGGTGCCAATTACAATGCGTATAAAAATTGGCTCGACATGCAAAACGAGATTTTTGTAGGCGTTCGTTATGGTTTTGCTAGCTTTTCTCAGACTTTGAATAAGTTTGCCATCTATTCCAACGACAGTTATTTTCCGGTAGACATTAGAGAAACCAACCAAGAGTTTAAATCTTTAAACGCAAGCTGGGGAGAAGTACAAGGCGGACTAAAAACCGAGGTCTTAAATAACTTATTTTTAAGCGTACACGTACAATTGAAGATTATGATTAGCGATAAGAAACCAGATAATTTTGACAACCTCTATATCCCGGGGTTTCATAGAACCTACGGCGGAAGCTCAATTGGTGTGGGTTGGGGTTATTCTCTTTCTTATCTTATTCCTGTAGTAAAGAAGGCTAAAGTGCTGAGAAAACCAGAATAATTTTTTTTTCTTTACAGAAAGTGACATGATTGCTCTCTTATACCTAAACTAAAAAAGTGGAAAGCTTGAGGCCTCCCACTCTATCTATAGATTCTGATGAAGTACTTGAAATGAATCAAGCAATAATGTTTTACTTTAACTTATGTGTTTTCTTAGTCCCTTCATAGATCTCATACTTTAAGAAACGAGACTCTAACTTCCCATTAAACATTTTAATCTTTCTAGAAGGCCTTAAGCCTACGCTCTTAATTGCATCCATATTAGAAACGATAAACCAAGCTTGAGTTCCTGGATAATTTTGTTTTAGGGTGTTTCCAATATCCTTATAAAACTCCTCTAGATTCAATAATTCTAATCGTTCCCCGTAAGGCGGATTAAAAACCATATGCAAATGCCCTTCGGTGTTTTTTTCGGTTTGGAAAAAATCTTGATGCTCCACCTGGATAAATTCAGTTAAATTGGCATTTTCAATATTGTCTATAGCTTTATGAACGGCAGACGGAGCCTTATCATAACCAATGATTTTATGCTCAAAACCTCGTATTCTACTCAGTAAAGAAGCTTCTATTTTTTCAAATAAATCTACATCCCAATCTTTCCATTTTTCAAAGCCAAATTCTTTTTTATTCAAGTTTGGCGGAATGTTACACGCAATCATCGCCGCTTCTATTAAAATGGTTCCACTTCCACACATGGGATCCATAAAATCTGATAATCCATCCCAACCACTCATCAATAACATTCCTGCAGCTAGAACTTCATTAATAGGAGCAATATTGGTAGCGGTTTTGTACCCTCTTTTATGTAAAGACTGCCCAGAACTATCTAACGAAATGGTACAAAAGGTATCTTCAATATGCACGTTAATACGCAAATCTGGAAAATCTAAATCTACACTAGGTCTAAAACCGGTCGTATTCCTAAATAAATCTACAATCGCATCTTTGGTTTTTAACGCGATAAACTTACTGTGCGTAAAACGAGAAGAATGCACGGTAGCATCAATCGCTAAAGTACCTTTATTGTCTAAGTACGCTGGCCAATCCATGGCGTAAATCTTCTTGTAGAGATCTTCTTCAGAATCAATCCTAAAGGTTTGAATAGGTTTTAAGATTTTTATAGCGGTTCGCAAGCCCAAATTCGCTTTGTACATAAAGCCTTTGTCTCCTAAGAAACTAACGTTTCTCACCCCCTCTTTGACGTCTATTGCACCTAAATTTTTTAACTCTTTCGCTAATAGAGGCTCAAATCCGTAAAGGGTTTTTGCCACCATTTTATAATTATTTTCCATATAGAAGTTCTCTTGCTGCAAAAATACATTATTTTTGCAGGCTATGGGAAAAGATAAGACAAAATGGTACATCTCTTGGTTTGACACCAAGTATTACCATATTTTATATAAAGACAGGGGTTATGAAGAAGCAGAAGAATTTATGCGGAATCTCACCTCTTTTCTTCAGTTAAAAAAAGGATCCACCATTTTAGATTTAGCTTGTGGGAAAGGGAGACATTCCGTTTACTTGCATCAACTAGGTTATAAAGTAACCGGCGTAGACCTTTCTCCAAACAGCATACAAGAAGCCCAAAAATCTGAAAAGGAAGATCTTATTTTTCAAGTTCATGATATGTGTTTGCCCTTAACGGAAAAGTTTGATGGCGTATTTAACCTGTTTACGAGTTTTGGATATTTTGAAGATGAAGAAGATAATTTAAGAACCATAAAAGCCATAAAAGAGGAACTCGAACCTAATGGCTATGGTGTCATCGACTTTATGAATGTGCACGAGGTGATTAAAAATTTGGTGCCACAAAACACGCAAAGCATTCAGGGGATAGACTTTCACCTAGAGCGTTATGTGGAGGATGGTTTTATTTATAAAGACATTCAGTTTACCGACGAAGGGGAATCTTTTAAATTTCAGGAAAAAGTAAAAGCCATTAGCTTAGAACAGTTTAAAACCTACTTTGAAAAAGCAGGCTTACAAATAAAAAATCTCTTTGGAGATTACCATTTAAACGAATTTCACCTAGAAACTTCTCCTAGGCTTATTCTAATCTTTGAGCACGCATGAGTTTAATTTTACCCATTATTGCGGTTGTCATTGGTTTATTGATTGCCTATTTTCTAAAAGCCAATTCTACTTCGGTTAAATTGTTGTTATCTTTTAGTGGTGCTTTTTTATTATCGATTACCGTATTTGAGTTTATTCCTAAAGTATATGGCGATTACCATAAACTAATCGGTGTGTTTACCATGCTGGGGATTTTGCTCCAAATTTTTTTAGAGTTTCTTTCTAGAGGTGCA
Source organism: Mesonia profundi (assembly GCF_031085155.1). Lineage (GTDB taxonomy): Bacteria > Bacteroidota > Bacteroidia > Flavobacteriales > Flavobacteriaceae > Mesonia > Mesonia profundi. The sequence goes on from NZ_JAVHUL010000016.1 coordinate 42,539, forward strand.
GAACACGGACATTTACATCATCATGAAGATACGCAGCGCTTTCCGGTTTTGCTCTTTATAAGTTTATGTATTCATTCCTTGTTGGAAGGTTATCCGTTACACGGAAATGATCATTTATTATGGGGCGTAGTAATTCATAAAGTCCCTATTGCTATCATTATCGCGTCTTTTCTCATACATTCTCAACTTTCTAAAACCAAAGTAATCCTTTTCTTACTCGTTTTTGCGATGATGACTCCTATAGGAAGTTTGATTCATAAATATTTTTCTTTCTTAACGGAATATGAAATTTATATTGAAGCTATGGTGATTGGTATTTTCTTGCATGTCTCTACCACCATCTTATTTGAATCTTCTAAAAATCATCAATTCAACATCTCTAAAGTGCTAATGATTGTTTTGGGTGTTGTCGTTGCTTATTTTTTATAATTTTCACCTGTTGATATAGTAGTTCGGTAGATTTTAAGCCACAAGTCTTATTTTTATCTTTACGCTATTAAAACTTTGAAGATGGTACAAGACTCAATTCCTTAGCCCCGATTGCAATGGAAATCCCGGAATGAAACGCTAGTGAAATGAGGAATTGTAATGGAAAGCGGGAAACCAATTTACCAAATATGGAATGTCTTTTATGCTCCTAATTATACCCATTTAATTTGGTATTATACAGTATAAAAGAGTTCTACACCCATAAGAATTTTATCAAAATAATTGGGCATATAACGGAGATACGTCAAAGATGATTTCGTTTTTTTAATACAAAACCCTAAACCGTATCGTCCCTTCTAAACCTTTGAGTTCTTCAATAACCGTTTTTTCGTAAGCTTTATTCACATCGGTAATCACATAACCTATTTGTTCGTTGGTTTTTAAGTACTGACCGTCTATATTAATTTGATGCTTGGCTAATAACTCATTAATTTTAGCCAAAATACCCGGCGTATTGTAATGGATATGAATAAGACGATGGGCATTTTTTAAAACAGGTAATTGTAAATTAGGAAAGTTGACACTGTTGGTGGTGCTTCCCGTATTAATATATTTTATAAAACGCTGCGGAACAAATTGGGCAATGTTTTCTTGAGCTTCGAGCGTGCTTCCGCCAATATGCGGAGTTAAAATAAGGTTAGGTAAACCTTTAAGTACACTTTCGAAAGCTTCGTCGTTTGTTTTTGGCTCTACAGGATAAACATCTATAGCGGCACCGCTTAGGTTTCCGTTGATCAGGTGTTTTTTTAGTGCATCTAGATTAACCACGTGTCCCCTACTCAAATTAATAAACACGCTGCCTTTCTGCATCTGCTGAAACTGCTCTTCGTCCATAAAATTTTTATTTTCAGGCCTTCCATCTACATGTAAAGAGATCACTTCGCAGGTTTGTAGCAATTCTTCCAAGCTATTGCATTTGGTCACATTTCCTAGAGGTAGTTTTTCAATTAAATCATAGTAATATACGTCAAAACCAAGACTTTCTGCCAAGACAGAGAGTTGAGCTCCAATATTTCCGTAACCAATAATTCCCAGTTTTTTCCCTCTTATCTCATAGCTTTTTGCTGCGGATTTATTCCACTTCCCTTGGTGCATTTGCTGCATTTTATCGGGGAGGTTTCTCAGCAATAAAATCATTTCCCCAATAGCCAATTCCACTACAGAACGCGTATTGCTATAGGGTGCATTAAACACTGGAATTCCTTTTTTGGCACAAGCCTCAAGATCTATTTGGTTGGTTCCTATACAAAAAGCACCTACTGCGATAAGACGTTTTGCGTTCGCCAACACTTCTTGCGTCAATTGTGTTTTAGAACGTATGCCTAGAATGGAAACATCTTTAATTTTTTCTTTGAGCTCTTCTTCATCCATCGCTCCGGGATGAGCGATTACTTGATAGCCTTCTTTCTCTAGAATAGCCTGAGCGGAAGGGTGAATATTCTCTAATAAAAGAGCTTTAATTCTATTTTTAGGATAAGATAAAGAGGTGTTCATATGGTGTAAATATAAAAATTCGTCTAAACTAGGAGTAATATGGTCTGCTTGCGCTATAACATTTTCTCTGGTTACATTTTCTGTAAAAGCATAAAATTTATTGGCAAAACCTGCCGCTTTTACTTCATAATCATTGTAGCCATCGCCAATCATAAAAATATCTCCCTCAAGGTTTAATGTTTTGAGTAATTTGGGTTTTCCGTTATTTTGGGCGAGTATATTGGATTCATCAAAACCGACAATATCTTTTTGATCATTTGTGACAAAAGTATTGGCATATACGTGCGATTCTAAAATACCAAAAGCCGTAACAATAGGAACTATAAATTCTTTAAAACCATTGGAAATAATATAAATTTGTGCGGCATGCTCTTGTAAAAATGGAGCATTTCTGGCAAAAGACACACTTATCTTATTTTTTAAAACCTGTATAAGCTCTCCAATATTTTCTTCATTAGCTTGTACCAAGTTTAAGCGTCGCTCTAAAGATTCTTTAAAATCGATTTCTCCTCGCATCGCTAAATGCGTAATTTCTTCTATTTCCCGACTAATTTCTTCTTGACGCGGATGCTCTTTTAGACTTATTTTTGCCAATTCATCTAAGGCTTCCACTTGGGTGAAAGTACTATCAAAATCTATAATGTAAACTTGATTATTTTTCATAGCTCTTACTAAGAATCTGCTTTAGGCATTAACCACTTTACAATCTAAAAGTTCCCGAGACAGGATTCAACTAAAAGTATAAAAAAAAGCCTTAACGTGATACGCTAAGGCTTTTAAAAAATCGTTTTTTTGAGATTAAGCGGTAACTTCTTCTTCGCTTTCTACCGTTGCCAGGTAACGCTCGGCATCTAATGCTGCCATACAACCCGTTCCCGCAGCGGTTACTGCCTGTCTATAATCTTTATCTTGTACATCTCCACTGGCAAAAACTCCAGGAAGATTGGTTTTAGTCGTTTTTGGTTCTGTAATCAGATAACCTGTTTCATCCATCTCTAACTGACCTTTAAAAATATCGGTATTTGGTTTATGTCCAATAGCGATAAAAAGACCTGTAATGGCAATCTCTTCTTTTTCTTGCGTTTGGTTATTCACCATACGTAAACCATCTACTACTTGTTCTCCCAAAACTTCATCAATTTCGGTGTTGTAACGCAAATCTATATTCTTGGTAGAAGTTACTCGATGTTGCATCGCTTTAGAAGCTCTCATCTCATCTTTTCTCACCAACATCGTCACTTTATTACAAATATTAGCTAGGTAAGTGGCTTCTTCGGCAGCGGTATCTCCACCTCCTACGATAGCCACATCTTGACCTTTATAGAAAAATCCATCACAAACCGCACAAGCTGAAACTCCGCCGCCACGTAATCTTTGCTCACTAGGAATCCCTAAATATTTAGCAGTTGCGCCAGTAGAAATAATTACCGTTTCGGCTTCTACCCAGGTTTTATTGTCTACGCAAGCTTTATGGATTCCTCCAACTTCTTTACTTAATTGTACTTCAGTTACCATTCCAATGCGCACCTCAGTTCCAAAACGTTCTGCCTGTTGTTGCAATTGTACCATCATGGTAGGACCATCAATTCCTTCCGGGTAACCGGGAAAATTATCTACTTCTGTAGTAGTCGTTAACTGTCCGCCTGGCTCCATACCCGTATACATGATTGGTTTTAAATCAGCTCTAGCTGCATAGATTGCTGCAGTATAGCCTGCAGGTCCAGATCCTATGATTAGACATTTGATTCTTTCCGTTTTATTTTCTTCTGACATGATCATTTACTTTTTTTGAATGGATAAAAATAATAAGATTCATCCATATTATACCATAAAAATGATGAAGACTTGTGATATAGTTATAAAGAATAATAATTAAACCAAATTAAGCATTTAATACTGTTTATAATTTGATATTTTTGTTAGAAACTAACATCCCATGAAGAAAGAAGATATACTTGCTAAAATTGATGAAAAGTACGAAAATCTAGGAGAAAATCCAGAGACCTATTTAAGCGGACTTCTACAAGCCAAGCCCATTAACTACTGGGATTACATACAAGTAGACACTTTGCTTTCTCTACAAAAGCCAAGAACAGATTTTGAAGATGAAGAAATCTTTATCATGTATCATCAAGTAACCGAACTTGTGCTTAAACTTATGATTCATGAGCTAAAGCAGATTACTTTAAAAAACCTTGAAGAAGCTATTTTAATAGATAAAATCAAACGAATTACGCGCTATACCAAAATGTTGATGACCTCTTTTGATGTGATGCGTGATGGAATGGATTATGACGATTACAATACCTTTAGAGCTACTTTGGCTCCCGCAAGCGGATTTCAAAGTGCTCAATTTAGATTTTTAGAAATCTATTGTACTCCCATAGAAAACCTTATCAATGTAAAAGGAAAAGAACGTCTTCCCAAAAACCCGAGTACAGCAGATTTATTTGACCAAGTATATTGGAAAGATGCTGGTCATAATCGTAAAACCGGAAAGAAAAGTTTAACCTTGAGAGCTTTTGAAGAGAAGTATTTAGATGATTTTATCGCTCTAGCCAAAAAAATGGAGGGAAATACCTTAGCGGAAAAATACCTTCAGATAGAAAATCCTTCCGAAGAACTTACCAAAGCATTAAGAGGTTTAGATTATTTGTTTAATGTAGAATGGCCTATCATTCATTTGAATACCGCGCAACATTACCTCAACAAAAAAGGAGAATCAAAAGCGGCTACAGGCGGCTCTGAATGGCAAAAATACCTACACCCTAAATACCAACAACGTAAATTCTTCCCTGCATTATGGACGGAAGAAGAAATTTTGCATTGGGCAGAAAACGCATAATCGAAACACTTTTAGCGTAAATTGTTTTACCCACTTTATATCATCCTAAATTTTTTTCTCTACGTAAGAAAAGATTTAGGATGATTTTTTTTGTTGATTTTATGAAATCCTAATTACTTATTCTTATTTTAGAGAACAAGTGACCAATACCAATTTAAATATGTAGTGTGGTATTAGGAAATTAAATTATTTTATGCTGAGTTGAAATTAAAAAGTAAGCATAAAAGAAACGATTTAATTGCGCTATTATCTGTTTAACTTGGTATAAAAAACCTAAACTAAAAAACTATGGAGAATAAAATGCAAATAAAATCCTTCGCCGCCTATAAAAAAAACTACAAAAGAAGTGTGGAGCAACCTGAAGAATTTTGGAGCGATGTAGCTCAGAATTTCTCTTGGAGAAAAAAATGGGATACGACTTTAGAATGGGATTTTTCTACACCAGAAATTAGCTGGTTTAAAGGAGGAAAATTAAACATCACCGAAAATTGCCTGGATAGACATGCAGCAGCAACTCCTAATAAAAACGCTATCATTTGGGAGCCCAACGATCCTAATGAAGAGTCTAGAACCATCACTTACAAACAGCTTTTAGTAAAAGTTTGTCATTTTGCCAACGTTCTTAAACGCAAAGGCATTAAAAAAGGAGATCGAGTTTGCATTTACATCCCTATGATCCCCGAGTTATCTATCGCCATGTTAGCTTGTGCGAGAATTGGCGCAATTCATTCTATTGTTTTTGCAGGTTTTTCCAGTAAAGCCATTAGCAATAGAATCAATGATTCAGAATGTAAATTATTAATTACTGCCAACGATTATTATAGAGGAAGAAAATCAATTCCGTTAAAGGAAGTGTGTGACGAAGCTTTAGAGAGCACCCCAAGCATTGAAAACGTGATCGTTTATCGCAGAACCATCAACTCTACTCCCATGAAAAAAGGTAGAGATACGTTTTGGTTTGATGAACTGCAAGACGCTTACGCGGAATGTGATCCCGAAGAGATGGATGCCGAAGATCCTTTGTTTATTTTATATACTTCTGGGTCTACCGGAAAGCCAAAAGGCATGGTGCATACCACGGCAGGATACATGATTGGTACCAGTTATACCTTTGAGAATGTGTTTCAACCCGATAAAGATTCCATTTATTGGTGTACGGCAGATATTGGTTGGATTACGGGTCACTCCTATATTATTTACGGTCCGTTAACCTCTGGCGCGACCACAGTCATGTTTGAAGGTGTCCCTAGCTATCCAGATTTTGGGAGATTTTGGGAGATTGTAGAGAAGTTCAAAATTACTCATTTTTACACGGCGCCGACGGCGATTAGAGCGATTGCCAAACAAGACATTTCTTTTGTAGAAAAACACGACCTTACTTCTTTAAAAGTGCTAGGAAGCGTTGGAGAACCTATTAATGAAGAAGCTTGGCACTGGTATAATGACCATATAGGAAAGTCTAAATGTCCTATTGTAGATACGTGGTGGCAGACAGAAACTGGAGCCATTATGATTTCTCCTTTAGCGGGAGTTACCGCAACCAGACCTACATTTGCAACCTTACCTCTACCCGGAGTGCAACCCGCATTAATGGATGAAGAAGGAAATGAAATAGAATTCGACGGACAAAAATCTGAAGGCCGATTAGCTATAAAAGCGCCTTGGCCAGCCATGGCGAGAACCATTTGGAACAACCACCAGCGTTTTAAAGATACCTACTTTTCTGCTTATAAAAATAAATATTTTACTGGCGATGGCGCTTACCGCGATGCTACAGAAAATTATAGAATTACGGGAAGAGTAGATGATGTAGTCATTGTCTCTGGACATAATTTGGGAACGGCTCCCATAGAAAATGCCATCAACGAACACGAATTGGTTTCTGAAAGTGCTATTGTAGGCTTCCCGCACGACGTAAAAGGAAATGCTTTATATGCCTACGTCATTTTACAGGATAATGCAGAGCCTTCGGAAGAATTAAAAAAGGAGATCTTAGCAAAAGTCATCAAACATGTGGGTGCGATTGCCAAGCCTGATAAAATTCAGTTTGTAGATAATTTACCCAAAACAAGAAGTGGTAAAATTATGCGGAGAATACTTAGAAAAATCGCTTCTAAAGACACCGATAATCTAGGAGACACTTCTACTTTATTGAATCCAGAAGTGGTACAAACTATAAAAGATAAGGCTTTATAAGCCTTATCTTTTTCTTTTTATTCCGTAAAGTTTAGGGGTTAGAAAATATCTACATCCCCTTTTCCTTCTCTTAATATTTCAGGATCACCTTCGCTTAAATCGATTACAGAAGAAGCCACGTTATCTCCGTATCCTCCATCGATAACTACATCTACAAGTTTATCCCACTTTTCAGCAATCAACTCTGGATCTGTAGTATATTCTAAGACTTCATCCTCATCTTTTATAGAAGTAGAAACAATAGGATTGCCTAAAGCAGTCACCAGCGCTCTGCATATATTATTATTAGGCACTCTAATTCCCACAGTTTTTTTCTTTTTAAATACAGAAGGTAAACTATTACTTCCCGGCAAGATAAAAGTATAAGGCCCCGGAAGATTTCTTTTTAAAATTTTAAAATTTTGATTATCAATTGATGCATATTCAGATAAGTTACTCAAATCTGCCACAATAAAGGAGAAGTTAGACTTTTCTAATTTCACTCCTTTAATCTGCGCAATTTTTTCTAAAGCAGCATTATTGGTAATATCACAACCTAATCCATACACCGTATCGGTAGGATAAATAACAAGACCTCCATTTTTAAGGACTTTTACCACCTTCTCTATTTCTTTTGGAGAGGGATTTTCTTCGTAAATCTTGATTAATTCCGCCATAAAATATATATTTTTTAGAAAGCATAAGTTAGCAAAAAAAAATTGCTTTTACACTTTTTTTTATGAATCAGCTTTGGTTTTTTAAATTAGTTTTGAGTTAAGATTGTTCGACCTCACTTTCTAATTTTAAAACTTTAGCACCATCTTCTTGTTCTATGAAAATGGCTTTGTTCCCTTGTTCTCCTTTTCTTGTAATTTTTGATCCTTTAATCGTTTTGGTAATTTCTTGAGTATAAGTTTCAATTACTTTCCCTGTAGCAGTTCCTTCACCCCATTTCCAACTAACTTTTGAGCCTTTTTTAATCATTTTTCTGTTATGTTTTATTTTTATTTAGGCTCTAGTTTAACAGTGCGTTAATCATATCTTGATAAAAAAAGTTTCCTCCTACGTAAGAAGGACAGCTTATCACAATTGTAATAGCTTTTTTAAACTACAGCCTTTATTTACTATTTATTAAAGAAGTTTAAGCTTAGCAAACCTGAGTAATAACTTCTTTAATCCGCCATTTTCAAAGTCGATTTCTGCTTTTTTATCTTGTCCTGCTCCTTCAATACCAATTATGCTTCCTTTTCCAAAACGCAGGTGCTCTACTTTTTGTCCAGGTTCTAATTGTAATATTTCTGATGACGCTTTCGCGGAATTACCACTGCTTTGAGGTCTAAGTTTTCTTAATTTCCTTAATTGTTCCTCACTAGGTTTATGCGCTGGTGGCGGAGTTCCTTTCTTAGGCTTGTTTTGTCTTAGCCTACTTTTATCTACTTCCCCAAAAACATCTGAATCGATTAAAGGCTTGTATTTATAATCATCCTGCGGAATCATATACTCTTTATATTCAGCGTCAATTTCTTCAATAAATCTACTGGGTTCTGCATCAATCAATTTCCCCCATCGGTAACGCGATTGGGTATAGGTTAAATAAGCTTGCTTTTCTGCTCTAGTCAAGGCCACATAAAAAAGTCGTCTTTCCTCTTCCAGTTCAGAACGGGTATTCATACTCATTCCTGAAGGAAAAAGTTCTTCCTCTAAACCTACAATATACACATAAGGAAATTCTAATCCTTTGGCCAAATGTATGGTCATTAAAGCCACTCTATCTTCCTCTTCGGTAGCTTTGTCCATATCGGTAGCAAGAGCTACATCTTCCAAAAATTCGGCTAGAGAACCATCGGTATCAGCAATTTCTTTTTGTTCTTCTACAAAATCTTTTATTCCGTTAAGGAGTTCTTCAATATTTTCTATACGTGCAATTCCTTCCGGAGTACCGTCTTTTTTAAATTCTTGAAGTAAACCTGTTTTCTTTGCAATAGATTCAGACACCGTAAACGCATCTTCCTTTTGCGCCATGACCTGAAAGCTTTTGATCATATTGGCAAAATTCGTCAGCTTGTTTTTAGTACCCTTGTTAATCTTGAGGTCTATTTTATCGATATTATCAATCACTTCAAAAATAGAACGCTTGTAATGATTGGCTGCTAGCACCAATTTATCCATGGTAGTTGCGCCAATTCCCCTCGCTGGATAATTAATCACCCGTTTTAAAGCTTCTTCATCTTTAGAATTTACCAGCAAACGCAAATAAGCCAACACATCTTTGATCTCTTTACGTTGGTAAAATGAAAGTCCGCCATAAATTCGATATGGAATGTCTCTCTTCCGTAAAGCATCTTCCATAGCTCTACTTTGCGCATTGGTTCTATAAAGAATGGCAAAATCTCCATTTCTCATTTGGTGCTCCATTCTATTATCAAAAATAGAACTGGCAACGTAACGTCCTTCTTCCCCATCAGTCAATAAGCGATTGACAATAATTTTGGGTCCGTCATCGTTAGCTGTCCAAACAATCTTTTCTAGCTTGGTTTTGTTTTTATCTATAATAGAGTTGGCCGCGTGTACAATATTTTTGGTAGAGCGGTAATTTTGCTCTAGGCGATACATTTCTACATTATCATAGTCACGCTGAAAATTTAAAATGTTGTTGATATTAGCTCCGCGGAAAGCGTAAATACTTTGCGCATCATCCCCTACCACACATATATTTTGAAATTTATCACTCAACGCGCGTACAATTAAATACTGCGAGTGGTTGGTATCTTGGTACTCATCTACTAAGATATATCTAAATCTATTTTGATATTTAGCCAATACTTCTGGAAAACGGGTTAAAAGCTCATTGGTTCTTAAAAGCAAGTCATCAAAATCCATGGCGCCGGCTTTAAAACAACGATCTACATAATGCTGATAGATTTCTCCCAAGCGAGGTCGCTTTGCCATCGCATCGGCTTCTTGCAATTCGGCATTTTGAAAATAAGCTTTTACGGTAACGAGACTGTTTTTATAGGAAGAAATTTTAGAGTAGACTTGTTTGTACTTATAAATGTCTTTATCTAAACTCAATTCTTTAATAATGGAGGAGATCAACCGTTGAGAATCTTGAGTATCGTAAATGGTAAAATTAGAAGGGTACCCTAATTTATCGGCTTCAAAACGGAGAATTTTAGCAAAAATAGAGTGGAATGTTCCCATCCATAGGTTTTTAGCTTCACTGCTTCCCACAATTTTGGAAATACGGCTTTTCATTTCCTTGGCCGCTTTATTGGTAAAAGTTAAAGATAGAATATTAAAAGGGTCTACCCCTTTACTCATTAAATAAGCAATTCTATACGTAAGTACTCTTGTCTTGCCAGATCCTGCACCAGCAATTACGATCATAGGACCGTCTTTTTGCAATACAGGCGCGCGTTGTGCGTCATTAAGTTCGGCTAGGTAATTCTCCAAAATAGTATCGTTTTAAAGTCGTGAATTTACTAAAAATAGAAAAATATTTCCCGCTTTCACGCTTAACTTATAAACAATATAAAGAAGCACATAGAATGTTTAAAACACTATTTGATTACATATATTTTAAATATCTTAGCCGCCTATTTACAAGACTTAATTATGATGGATAGCGTATTGGATTTTTTAGAAAAGATTACGTGGTGGCAATGGATAATCATTGGGGTTGTTATAGTTGCCATTAGGGACATCTTTTTTAATAAAAAACATATTATTACGAAAAACTTTCCCGTGGTTGGACATATCCGATACATGTTAGAGAGTATTGGCCCAGAATTAAGACAGTATATCGTTGCGAATAACCGTGAGGAACTTCCTTTTGATAGAATACAAAGAGGTTGGATATATGCATCTGCGAAGAATCAAAACAACTATGAAGGTTTTGGAACAGATCGCGATATTTATCAAAACAACTATATTTTCATCAATAATGCGATGACTCCTTATAAGATGGCTCCTAAGCATCCCAATATTAGTGATCCTTACTTTTTACCTTGTGCCAAGGTAATGGGCTTACATCATAAAAGAAGAAGACCTTATCGTCCTGCTTCTGTCATTAATGTTTCTGCCATGAGCTTTGGGAGTCTTTCGGCAAGAGCCATTGCTTCTTTAAATAAAGGAGTAAAACTAGCCAACGCCTATCACAATACTGGAGAAGGAGGAATTTCTCCATATCATAGAAATGGAGGCGATTTAGTATTACAAATTGGTACTGGTTATTTTGGAGTACGAGATGACGAGGGTAATTTTTCTATGGATAAGCTAATAAAGCTTGTAGAAAACACACCTACTTTAAGAGCTATTGAAATAAAACTATCTCAAGGTGCTAAACCAGGAAAAGGAGGAGTTCTTCCTGCCTCTAAAATCACCCAAGAGATTGCAGACATACGTCACGTCCCTATGGGAAAAGATGTGATTTCACCACCTTATCATAATGCTTTTGATGGTATTGATGAGATGATTGATTTCTTAGAAGATATCGCAGAAAAAACTGGACTTCCTGTCGGAATTAAAGCTGCTATAGGTAAAACTAACCAATGGCAAGAACTGGCCAGAAAGATGAAAGACACCAATCGCGGTCCTGATTTTATAAGTATTGATGGCGGAGAAGGTGGAACAGGTGCTGCTCCCCCAAGTTTCGCCGATCACGTTGCCGTACCTTGGACCTATGGTTTCCAAAAGATTTATAAGATCTTTAAAAACTATGATTTAAGCAATCAGATTGTGTTTGTAGGAAGTGGCAAGTTAGGATTTCCTTCTCAAGCTGCGATGGCTTTTTCTATGGGTGTAGATGTTATTAATGTGGCACGAGAGGCGATGATGAGCATAGGGTGTATACAAGCTCAAGCTTGTCATACCAACACCTGCCCTACAGGAGTAGCGACTCAAAATAAGTGGTTACAACGCGGAATAAATGTAGATAATAAGGCCGTACGCACCAATATGTATTTTAAGAATTTCCGTAAAGAATTTATTGAAATCACCCATGCTTGTGGTTATGAACACCCTTGTGAATTTACGATGGATGATGTGAATGTGAATTTAGGAGATCAAGATTTTACCAAAACACTAGCCGATTCCTATGAGTACCATAAAGTAAAAGTTCCTTTTGAAGGAGTTCGTGCTTTACAGAAATGTAAGTATCTTGGCGGAAATTATAAAAGAAAAGACTCCGAAGAATCTTTTGAAGAAGATGACGTTCGTTATTAAAGTTTTACAAAATCTATGGAAGAAGTTAATATCATTCAATTATTATTTTATTTACTACCCGCTGTAATTGTAGCCTTGGTAGCTTACTACTTTTTTAACTCTTATTTTAAAGAGGAACAAAAACGTAGAATGTATCAACTAAGAGCAGAAAACAGCAGACAAGCGCTTCCGTTAAGGCTTCAAGCGATAGAAAGAATGACCTTGTTTTTAGAACGGATAGATCCAGGAAGTCTTATCATTAGAGTGAAACCTTATAATGAAGATCAAGTGGATTACGAAAACTTACTGATTAAAAATATTGAGCAGGAGTTTGAACATAATCTCGCTCAACAAGTTTACGTGAGTATAGAATGCTGGAATGCCATAAGAGCTACTAAAAATGCTACCATCGCACTTATTAGAAAAGCGAATAAAATGGAAGAAGTAAACAGTCCCGATAAATTAAGGGAATTGATTTTGAGCCAGATGGTAGAAAAAACTTCTCCTAGCCAAACGGGAATTGCTTATTTAAAGAAAGAAGCGAGAGATATTTGGTAGTTACTCATTCTTTTCTAACCGAAGCTCGTTTTCATGTAAACTTTTTGCTTTCTTTTCGGCGTAATCAAAGCCTTGCTGCCACCAGTTGGTCATCAGTTTTTTATCAAAAATTAAAGAATTTTCGGTGAGTTTACTGGGAGTATAATAAAGATTTAAAATTACATCCCTATTAATCGCAGCTAATTTCCCTTCTATAATATTGCTCTTCTCTACTTGGTCGAGCATATACCCAAAAAGGTTTACCATTAAGGAGAAAGGGTTTTTCCCCAACACCTTATTGTATTCCATATTCTCAGATTCTAGAATCACCGCATCAATCTCTGTGGCGCCACGCCTTATGGCTTCCCGAATAGGAACCATACAACCAAAACCACCGTCGGCGTATTCAAAGCCATCTTTCTTGGCTATACTCATAAACGGAACGTAGTTGCAAGAAATCCAAATCCAATCGCAAAATTCTTCGTAAGTAAAGTCTTTAATCGATTTATATTCGATTTGATTTTTACTCAAATTAGAAACCGTCACCACCAAATCTGTTACCGTAGATTTAATTTCAAGAAATTCTGCTTTGGTAAGTTTTTTTCGAATAAGTTTTTTTAGGTTTTTACTTTCTCCAAAAGTTCGTTTTTTCTTTAAAAACTGAAGAATAGTCGTCAAATAATTAATACTTACATACTCCCTGTTCCCTTCTTTTTTTATTACTAACGGATTTAAACTAAAAATACTGGTTTGGTTCACATTGGTGTAAATATCGTGCAGTTTGGTAAGTTTCCCTAAGGCGAGATGTGAAATCAATAAACTTCCTGTAGACGAGCCTATAAAAATATCGTATTCCTTTTTCTGCTCTCGTATAAGGTGCTCGGCAACTCCGCCCGCATAAGCTCCTTTACTCCCTCCGCCAGATATCACTAATGCTCTCATAAATTATATTTCTTTTTTGCATAAGCCGCATGATCACTTGGAATCTCGTCTACTAAAGCCATAAGCTGCGCCCTATGTTTGGTATTTTCCCATAAGGTGTCTAACAATTGCCTACAATAACTTCTAAAACGCCATACCTGATGCTTGGTTCCTTCAAATAAGTCTTCATAGCTTTGCTGTGAAAACGTATCTATTTGGTAGAGATATCCCAATGCATTTTCTCTAATCGCATAATCATAAGATGCGGAAGTGTATTTAGATAATTTTTTAAAAACCTCTTGTTTTTGATCCTTTTCATAAGCAGGCGAAACCAAATGTAAGGTAAGCCATAAGATTTCTATATTTTTATCTTGAAAACCTTCTACTCCTTTTAATTTCTCAAAGTAAGCCGTTCTACTTTCTGTAAAATTTTGCCATAAATTCATCAAGGCTTTTTCTTGAGTAAGGTAAGAGTCATCTTCCAATAAACTTTCCATATCTTCTTTTAGCTGCCGCGGAGTTTCTCTCAACGTAATCGCAATTGCTTGCCGAGTAAGTAAGTTGTCACTCGCAAAGGCTTTTTTATACAAAGCCATTACTTCTTCAGGCTTTTCTTGTGCCAATTGATACACCACTTCTTGACCAAAATAATCGTTTACGGGTTGTTGTAAAGCAAGCTGTAGCTGATTCTTTTTGTCTTCCAAATCCAACTTCCGTAAAGCTTTTAATGCTAAAAGTTCTTTTATAAAGTCCGACTTTTTTAAAGATGCCAAAGATTCATCAGCCTTAAACGCCGACTGAAACAACCAATCTTTTTTAAAGAGCGATAAATCGGTTTTACTGGCCAATTCCATTTCTTTTAGAAAAGCGTCGGTGTTTACACTTTGATAAGCGTATTTCATCAAATAAGTCTTTACTCCTTTTCTAAAAGCCTCCTCTCCTACGTTCTCTTTTAAAATATGAAGCGCCCAAGCTCCTTTTTGATAAAAAGTAAGCGAACTTGCTTTGGCGTTTAACAAAGCCTCCCCTTCTCCCGCATCACTTAATTCTTTGAGTTGCTCTGCCGTTTCGTACAATTTATAATAGTAGTAATCCTCTCCAAAAACTTCCCGCTCGGCTAATAAAGCATAAAAAGTAGCAAATCCCTCTTGCAACCAATGATGTTCGCTAGAAGTTGCCGTAACAAAATTCCCAAACCATTGGTGTGCTAATTCGTGTGCATTAACATTTACATAATTACGATCTATAAATCCCGTATCATCGGTGATAAACTGATTAGAAAATAAAGTAGCCGTCGTGTTTTCCATTCCTGCATATAAAAAATCCCTTACCGGAACTTGTTTATAGTCTTGCCAAGGAAATGGAATTCCTATTTCGGTTTCAAAAAAGTCAAAAATTTGCTTAGAGTAACGATAGGTAGCTTCTACTTTATCTTTGTTTTCGGGTTCATAATAGTATTGTAAAGCAATCCCAGATTCCGTTTTTTCTTCCGCGAAAGCGTAATCGCCAACCGCCACTGCTACCAAATAACTACTCATAGGGTTTTGCATATCGTACTTCCAAATGCGATCTTCTCCTTTTGTTTTTTTGGAAGTAAGTTTTCCATTTGCAATGACTTCGTAGGCTTTGGGCACTTGATAACTTAAATCAAATTCAATTTTATCATTCACATCGTCTATGCTTGGTAACCAATGCGACGTATATTTCCCCTGACCTTGCGTCCAAATTTGATTGCTTCCGGTATTATCCCAACCTACAAAATACATGGTTTGAGCGGGTGTTACTTGATAATTGAACTTAAACGTATAGGTTTTCCCTGCTTTAAAATTGCCTATAAACCATAGTTTATCTTTTGTAGCGCTGAGCTGAAACTCGCTCTTCTCCAATCCTTTTACCGTAGCTTTTTTAGCATCTAAATAAATAGAATCTGTAGGTTTTAAAACCTTCAATTCTACCTGAAGCTTTCCGTCTACACTTTTCATCTCAGGAAGTAAGTGAATATTTCCAGAAATCTTCTGAATATCTACCCTAGAAGTTTGTTGAGCTTTTAAGTACAACGGACATAGAAGTAAGATCAACCAAATAAAGTGCTTCATAATTTTATTTTAATCCCTCGTGGAGGTCTAATCGTTTCCTAGCAAAAAACTATGCTTAAACTTTCTAAGCTTTTAGGAGATTATTTCGTTCTTCGAAAATACAAAACCTAGCGCATTTCTAAAGGATACTCGTAAAGATTGTTCGTTTTTAAATGTAAAATTTTTATTTTTAGAAGAAAGGGTTTTTAATATTTCATATCTTCGTTTTTATGAATACGAGTTCGCTGCAAACCCCCATAGATTACTTAAAAGGCGTTGGTCCCAATCGGGCAGAAGTACTTCGTAAAGAGTTGGGAATACATACCTATCAAGATCTTTTAAATCTCTTTCCCAACCGGTATATCGATAAAACCAAGTATTATAAAGTAGCAGAAATTCAGCGGAATTCTGCCGAAATTCAATTGGTAGGAAAGATTACTCACCTTAAAATTGTAGGTAAAAAAAGAGGCAAACGCTTGGTAGCCGATTTTGTTGATGAAACCGGAAAGATAGAACTGGTGTGGTTTCGCGGACATAAATGG
The DNA here is from genome assembly GCF_031085155.1 of Mesonia profundi. Lineage (GTDB taxonomy): Bacteria > Bacteroidota > Bacteroidia > Flavobacteriales > Flavobacteriaceae > Mesonia > Mesonia profundi. The sequence goes on from NZ_JAVHUL010000016.1 coordinate 58,819, forward strand.
TTAAAGGAATCCTTAAAAATTAATGTTCCCTATGTTATTTTTGGGAAAGTCAATTGGTTCAACAACTCCGTTTCCATGCCGCACCCAGATATGGAGCTGCTCCAAGAGCACGAAGCCAGCATAAAAATGGCGATGCAGCCTATTTATCCTTCTACAGAAATGCTGAGCAATAAGGGGTTAAGCAATAAAGTGCTTTCCAAAATGTTGCAGCAATTATTTTCTGAAAGCAAGCAAGGCTTTACGGAAACGCTCCCACAATCTATTTTAAAAGAACTCAAATTAATCTCTAAAAGTGAAGCCATATTAAACGTTCACTTTCCACAATCTCCAAATAAACTTGCTTTAGCGCAATACCGCTTAAAGTTTGAAGAATTGTTTTACATTCAGTTGCAACTTCTTCTTAAAAACTTGATTCACAAACAAAAAATTAAAGGGTTTCCCTTTACGGAAGTAGGCTCGTATTTTAATGAATTTTATCAAAATCATTTGCCCTTTGAGCTTACTAACGCGCAAAAAAGGGTGATTAAAGAAATAAGAAGCGACTTGGGAAGCAATGCCCAAATGAACCGTTTGCTACAAGGTGATGTAGGTTCGGGAAAAACCATTGTAGCTTTAATGGCTTGTTTATTGGCATTAGACAATCGTTTTCAAGCCTGCTTAATGGCACCTACAGAAATTTTAGCCATTCAGCATTACCAAGGACTTACGGAACTCTGCGAAAAACTTCCTATTAAAATTTCTTTGCTTACAGGATCTTCAAAAACCAAGCAGCGACGCGAAATTCATGAAAGTCTAGAAGATGGTTCGTTGCATTTACTCATTGGTACACACGCTTTATTGGAAGACAAAGTGAAGTTTAAAAATCTAGGTTTGGCCATTATAGATGAGCAACACCGTTTTGGCGTGGCGCAACGTTCTAAATTATGGCATAAAAATACCTTACCGCCGCACGTTTTGGTGATGACTGCCACTCCCATTCCTAGAACCTTGGCGATGAGTTTATATGGAGATTTAGATATTTCGGTGATTGATGAGCTTCCGCCAGGAAGAAAAGCGATTAAAACGGTACACCGATTTGATTCTAATCGGTTGAAAGTCTTTCGATTTATGCGAGATGAAATCGAGAAAGGCAGACAAATTTATATCGTTTATCCCTTAATTCAAGAAAGTGAAACCATGGATTATAAGGATTTGATGGATGGTTATGAAAGTATTGCCCGGGATTTTCCTACCCAAAAATATCAAATTTCTATTGTTCACGGACAAATGAAACCCGTCGATAAAGAGTTTGAAATGAATCGCTTTGTAAAAGGCGAAACTCAAATTATGGTGGCGACTACCGTGATTGAAGTGGGCGTAAATGTTCCCAATGCCAGTGTGATGATAATTGAAAGTGCCGAGCGGTTTGGTCTTTCCCAATTGCACCAGCTACGAGGAAGAGTGGGTCGTGGCGCCGAGCAGAGTTATTGTATTCTTATGACGGGACACAAACTTTCTAAAGATAGCAAAACCCGATTGGAAACCATGACAAGAACCAATGATGGTTTTGAAATTGCTGAAGTAGACCTCAAACTGAGAGGACCTGGAGATATTATGGGCACACAGCAAAGCGGAGTTTTAAATTTACGTATTGCCGATATTGTCTTAGATAATGACATTCTCAAAACAGCTCGCTATTACGCCAAGAAAATGCTCAATGAAGACCCCAAACTTGAACAAGCAGATCACGAAGTGGTAAAAGACACTTACCGATTAATGGGAAAACATAAAAATATTTGGAATTATATTAGTTAGTTTTTGGTTTCTCGTTTCTCGTTTCTCGTTTTTAGCTTTTAGCTTCTAGCTTCTAATTTCACTCTCTTTTCCATAAAAAATCACTTTTTTAAACAATAAACTCTATTTTTATGGGGTTATTAGTGCTAACTAACATAAAACACCAACTATGAAAAAATTCACTTCCTTATGTTTCAGCGTATTCCTGCTTAGCTTTATTTGGCTAGGCAGCGCTCAGCAAAATCAGAAAACCATTGTCATCGATGCGGGTCACGGAGGAAAAGACCCTGGAAATATACAAGAAAACGTACAGGAAAAAGATTTCACGTTTCAACTTTCTAATACGCTTCGAGAAGCTCTTGAAGAGAAAGGTTATGAAGTGATTTTACTTCGTGAGAATGATGAATATATGAGTTTAAACGAACGAATAGAAAGGATAAATGAAATTAAGCCTAAGCTCGTATTAAGCTTGCACGCTAACGCTGCACATAATACTAGTAAAAACGGAATTGAGATTTATTTTGCTGAAGGTGAAGACTTAAATGAGACCAATTCAAACTTTATTTCTAAACTGACTTATAATTTAACCAGCCAAACAAAATATAAAGAAGTAAACATAAAAACCGCTAATTTTAAAATCCTAACAGAAAGCAATTCTCCAGCTTTAGTACTAGAGCTCGGATTCATGTCTAACCCAAAGGATCTAGCCTATATAAAAAGTAAGAAAGGACAACAAGAAATTGCAAAAGCCTTAACCGCGAGTTTATAATTCTTCAACGTTTAGTCCATAAAAAAAGCATCAGAAAAAATCTGATGCTTTTTTTATAAGTTTAAAAGATATACTATCCTTTAGTTTGTTGCTTCATCATGATCGCTTGGAGCTTTTGTTGTAACTCTTGATCTGATTGAAGTGCCGCTCCAATCTCTTGGTAACGATCCAAAGACAATCCGTTATCTGCAATCAATTTAGCCATATCTTCCTGAAGCTTTGGCTGCATTTTTTCAATACCTGCCATTACTTTTTTATAGTTAGCTAATTCTTCTCTAGTAGCATCTACCTCTACCTCTGGGTTTACAGTAGCCTGCTGAATGCTCTGAAAGCGATCTAATTCTAAACCTTCTTTCTGGATCATTTCAACCATGCTTTGTTGAACTTCCTGGTTTTCCATTTGTACTGCTTTATAAGCATCTGCAAATTTATTTAATTCGGAATCGCTTACTTCTGTTTGTGCAAAGGTTGCTGCACTAAATAATAAAGTTACTGCAAGGATGAAATTTTTCATGTGATTTAATTTTAACATTAATAAGGTTTTTAATAGTTCGTTTAAAAATTCAATACTAAGCATAAATATTATTCTAACCCAAAAATAGCTTCTCAAAGCTCTTTTTTTGTCAAATTATTAACAAAACGATAGTAAATTTTAATATTTATGAACTTCTACCACTTATAAAACAACTATCACACCAAAACCCCTACTTTACTATAAAGGTATATTTCCGTGTTTACGTTTAGGCCTTAAAACCTCTTTATGCTCTAGCATGCTAAAAGCTTTTAGAAGCTTTCTTCTACTATCTCTTGGCATAATTACTTCATCGATGAATCCTCGTTTAGCCGCTTCAAAAGGATTGGCAAACAATTCGGCATATTCTGCTTCTTTTTCTGCTAATTTCTCTTCAGAATCGCTAGCTTCCTTAATTTCTTTTCTAAAAATAATCTCACTTGCTCCCTTTGCTCCCATCACCGCAATTTCTGCCGTTGGCCAAGCAAAGTTTAAATCGGCTCCAATGTGTTTAGAATTCATCACATCATAAGCACCTCCATAGGCTTTACGCGTAATTACGGTTACTTTTGGCACGGTGGCTTCACTTAAAGCATAAAGTAGTTTTGCCCCGTGTAAAATAATTCCATTCCATTCTTGATCGGTTCCTGGTAAAAATCCAGGTACGTCTACCAATACTAAAAGCGGAATATTAAAACAATCGCAATAACGGGTAAATCTTGCCGCTTTTTTAGAAGAGTCTACATCTAGAACTCCTGCCAAACTCATAGGTTGATTGGCTACTACCCCAATACTTCTTCCGCCTAAGCGTGCAAAACCTACAATAATGTTTTGGGCGTAATCTTTATGGATTTCATAAAAAGTGTCTTCGTCAATAATCCCATCAATCACCTCATGCATATCATAAGGCTTATTAGAACTGTCTGGAATTAAATCATCTAGTTTCCCTCTAAGCTCGTCTCCCAATTCATAAGGCAATTTCGCTGGTTTTTCTTTATTACTTTGCGGCATGTAACTGATCAATTTCTTGATGTCTTCTAAGCAAGCAATATCATTAAAAGAGGTGATGTGTGTCACTCCAGATTTGGTAGAGTGTGTACTGGCACCTCCCAATTCTTCTGAGGTTACCTCTTCATTCGTCACCGTTTTTACCACATTAGGCCCTGTGACGAACATATAGCTCGTATCTTGAACCATTAACGTAAAATCTGTCATTGCTGGAGAATATACTGCTCCCCCGGCGCAAGGTCCCATAATGGCAGAAATCTGCGGAATTACTCCAGATGCTTTTACGTTGCGATGAAAAATATCGGCATAACCTCCTAAAGAGCGTACTCCTTCTTGAATACGTGCTCCGCCAGAATCGTTTAATCCAATCATAGGAGCGCCTACTTTTACGGCTAAATCCATTACTTTACAAATTTTTTCGGCGTGGGTTTCAGATAAAGCTCCGCCAAAAACGGTAAAGTCTTGTGCAAAGATATACACCAATTTCCCGTGGATGGTTCCGTAGCCTGTAATAACTCCATCTCCATAAAACTGTTGTTTCTCCATGCCAAAATCGGTAGTTCTGTGCGTTACCAAAATCCCGATTTCTTCAAAAGAGCCGTCATCCAGCAAATAGTCTACACGCTCTCTTGCCGTAAGCTTTTTCTTATCGTGTTGCTTAGCGATGCGCTTTTCTCCTCCTCCTAAATGCGCTAAAGCTATTTTTTCGTTTAGTTTCTCTATATTTTTACTCATAGTATGTTTCTCTTTTCAACTAAATTATGCGTTGGGTAATCTTACTTGCTGTTGGTCTTTTATATATTGCTTTAAAGCGATAAGCGCAGCCAACTTTGCTTCTTTTTCAGTTTGTTCTTCCAGCTTTTCTGGAGAATAGTAATTTTTCACAAAGTGCGTATCAAAATCTCCCGATCTAAAAGCTTCGTGTTCCATCACAAATTTCCCGAAAGGCAAGGTGGTCATCACTCCTTCTACCTCATAATCTCCAATCGCTTCAATCATTAACTGTATCGTCTCTTCCCTAGTTTTACCATAGGTGATGAGTTTTGCTAACATAGGATCGTAATAAATAGGCACTTCCATGCCTTCTTCAAATCCATTATCTACTCTTATATTTTCTCCCTCGGGAAGTCTATAGCGCTCTAAGGTTCCTACGCTAGGCAAGAAATTATCTAAAGGATTTTCTGCATATACCCTAAGTTCAATAGCATGCCCGTTGCTATGAATATCTTTTTGCTCAAAAGCTAAAGTTTCTCCTCTGGCCACACGAATCTGCTGTTCTACCAAATCGATTCCTGTGATAAATTCAGTTACGGGATGTTCTACCTGCAAACGCGTATTCATTTCTAAAAAATAAAAATTCTTCTGTTCGTCCAGTAGAAACTCTACCGTTCCGGCACCCACATAATCACATGCTCTGGCCACTTTTACGGCTGCTTCTCCCATTTTTTCACGAATCTCTGGCGTTAATATCACAGACGGAGCTTCTTCAATTACCTTTTGATGACGTCGCTGTACGCTACATTCTCGATCCATTAGATGAATCACATTTCCATGGGTATCGGCTAAAATCTGAATTTCGATATGACGTGGAGAACCCACATATTTCTCTATAAATACAGAACCATCGCCAAAAGCAGAAACCGCTTCACTAATCGCTCTTTTCATCTGGTCTTCTAACTCAGATTCTTCTTCTACCACGCGCATTCCTTTTCCTCCACCTCCAGCAGAAGCTTTAATAAGAATAGGAAATCCTATCTCCTTTGCAATTTTCTTTGCTTTTTCAGAGTCGGTGATGGCTTCATCAATTCCAGGAACCATTGGAATATCATAGGCTTTAACCGCATCTTTCGCAGCTAACTTACTTCCCATGACTTTAATCGCTTTGGACTTAGGCCCTATAAAGATGATGTTATTTTTTTCAACTTCTTCCGCGAAAGCGGCATTTTCACTTAAAAACCCATATCCTGGATGAATAGCATCTACGTTTAAGTCTTTAGCGACTTTGATAATAGTCTCGGTTTTTAGATAAGATTCGTTGCTAGGCGCCGGACCTATACAAACGGCTTCATCGGCGAATTTAACGTGAGGAGAGTTTCTATCGGCTTCAGAGAAAACCGCTACGGTTTTGATGCCCATTTGCTTTGCCGTTTGCATGACGCGAATGGCGATTTCTCCTCTATTGGCTACTAATATTTTTTTCATAATGATTTTTTGTGTGTAGAAATAGGTTTTTCTAGGTCTCTTTCCCAATGTATTTTGGGCTAAAGGAAAAACCTATTCCATTTCAATAAGCAATTGATTTTTCTCTACGGTTTCTCCTTTGGTAATAGAAACAGATTTTACCACACCATCTCGCGGAGCGGTTAAGGTGTTTTCCATTTTCATGGCTTCCAAAACCAAAAGGTAATCGCCTTCTTTAAACTTATCGCCTTCCTTTACGTTGACTTCTAAAATAAGTCCTGGCATAGGTGCTTTAATATCGTTTACCATTTGAAGCGAGCCCAAAGAAAGTCCCATCTCTTCGATAAGTAAATCCAGCTCATTGGCAATCGCTATGTCGTAAGTATTGCCATTTATTTTTACTTGATAATTTCTATTAAAAAAATCTTGCTTGGTCACTTCAACTTTTAAAGAAGTATGATCATGAAGAACGTGATATGAATTGGAAGATAAGGTTTTGACATCTAAAGATTCAATCTCTGATTGTGTTACATCGTAATCGAAGGAGTCGTTTACCTTCACATGATATTTTTGCGTCATCTTATATTTTCTTTTTGTGGAAAGTAAAGATAAAAAATTCTTTAACTATATGCAGAAAATCTATCCTCTTAAAAGTGAAGCCTACCTAAAAACACCTTCTGAAGTATTCCTTTACGGAAATTTGAATTACAAAAGCAGCTAAAACTTGAAGGAGATCTACAGGAAAAAATGAGGCTACTGAACTTGACATGTTGTAGGTGTGCAGAAATAGGAATGGATACGATTAAGAATTCCGCGGAAGCAAAATACTAAGAATCGTGCGACTTAAACCAATTCTACCTTAAGATAAGTTATATTAATAAATGTATTTTACCAACTACTGCGTTTTTCGCCTTGTACTTGAAAAAATACATTTTCAAATCCAATGGTTCATTTAAAAAAAACATGAAAAAAGGCCGTTTTTAAAAATAAAAACGGCCTTTAAATTATAAGAAGAAAAGCGAATTATGCTTCTCCTACCACATCAAAAGTTAAGGTAGAAATCACTTCTCTATGGAAGCGAAGTTTTGCCTCATACTGTCCCAATCTCTTGATGTTTCCACCAAGAACTGAAATGTACTTTTTATCGATGTCTACTCCTTCTTTCCCTAAAGCTTCGCTAAGATCTGCTGTGGTAATACTACCAAACATTTTATCTCCAGCACCAGCTTTTGCTACAAGTTTAAGCTCTAAACCGTTAAGTTTTTCTGCTTGTTTCTTAGCCTCATCAATATGCTTTTGCTCTTTGTAAGCACGTTGCTTTATGGTCTCTGCCAACACTTTCTTTGCAGAAGGCGTTGCTAACTCAGCGTGTCCTTGAGGAATTAAATAATTTCTTCCGTAACCGTTTTTCACGTTTACCAAGTCATTAGCAAATCCTAATTTATCTACGTCTCTTTTTAAAATCAATTCCATAATGTCGTTTTTTTATTTTAATAAATCACCAACGTATGGCATTAATGCTAAATGACGAGCTCTTTTTACCGCTACAGCAGTTTTTCTTTGATACTTCAAAGAAGTTCCTGTTAGTCTACGAGGTAAAAGTTTACCTTGCTCATTTACAAATGCCATTAAAAAATCTGGATCTTTGTAATCGATATACTTAATCCCTGATCTTTTAAAACGACAGTATTTTTTCGCCTTAGACGTTTCGATATTAAGCGGAGTTAAATATCTAATTTCTCCGTCTTTCTTTCCTTTTGCTTGTTGCTCTATAGATGACATAACTTACGCTTTTTCTTTGTTTCTCTTCACTCTCTTCTCTGCCCAAGCTACTGCGTGTTTGTCTAGCTTTACAGTAAGGTAACGCATCATACGCTCCTCTCTTCTAAACACTAACTCAAGAGGCTCAATCACCTCTCCATCAACTTGATACTCAAATAGATTGTAAAATCCACTTTTCTTGTGCTGAATTGGGTACGCTAATTTTTTTAGCCCCCAATTTTCTTTGTTGACCATCTTGGCTCCTTTAGAAATAAGAAAATCTTCGTATTTCTTAACTGTCTCCTTTACCTGCTCATCAGATAAAACGGGATTCAAGATGAAAACAGTTTCATAATGATTCATAAATAGTTTATTTAAATTTGAGTGCAAAAGTAATTCTTTTTTCTAATAATAACAATACAAGACTGCTTTTTGTTTATTTTTGAATTCTTTTTTAAATTATGTGATCTTTACTAAAGAACTCTATTTTAATTTTTATCAATCTTAATATTTTTACTACTTTAAATCAAGCGGGAGTAAATATAATTCAGAACCTATTCATAATTATAGATGTTTTTTTTGCAGCCTTTGTTATTATATTTAGACTTAGGTCTAGAGGAATTATTTACAGGTTCTTACTTGGCCTTTTATCAAAAGAAAAATACTTCTATAGTCTCATTCATAAAAGTAATTAATGTAGAGGTTTAGTATTAACTATACCCGTTGTGCATTTTAAATAATACTGATTTTTATGTTATTGATGTTTCTATTAAATATAAATCTATTGATATAT
>NZ_JAVHUL010000017.1 GCF_031085155.1 Mesonia profundi
ATCGAGGAAAGGATCTCTTTAAGTTACTAATAAACTTAATAATGAAACCACAATATGCCTTTTTGTAGGAAATTACCCAGCTAAGGGAGTTCCAAAAACAGAAGCAAAACCTGCACTAATTCCGGCAATTAAAACAATCTTTCTGTCACGTTTTGATAGTTTTAAAACTTTTGTAAATCTATCGGCAATGGCTCCGCCAATTTGTACTGCGGTTCCTTCACGCCCTGCAGAACCTCCAAAAAGATGGGTTAAAATGGTGCCAAACAAAACAAGAGGAGCCATTCTAAAAGGAATTATTTTTTTAGGCGTATGAAATTCCTCCAACAATAAATTATTCCCTTTTACAACACTATTGCCGTATAAATGATAAGATAAACCGACGATAAATCCACCAACAGGTAGTAATGAGATGATCCACAGATGAGATTCTCTCCAGTTGGTTGCCCATTCTAAGGCCAAAAGAAAAAAAGCGGAGACACTTCCTGCAATAGCGCCTAAGCTTAAGCAGATTAGAAGCCATTTTAAAAGATATAGTAGAGAGGGAATTTGTTCAAAGGAGAACAAAAAGTTTTTCAGTTTTGATATTTTCATATTGCCTTAAATAAATGATTCTACACTGGCATAAGCCATTAAAAATAGAAGTCATTAGCTCCAGATGGAACGGTTTAAGGCAGACATCATTGCCGATTTTGAAATGCAAAGGTAAACGTTTTAAGTAAAGTACCGCAATAAATAATAGCCTTTTCATTTGCTCTATCTCCATCCAAATGAATAAGAATATCCAATTACACTCCCTCAATTGAATGTAGAAAATACTACCGAAGCCCACTCCTTTCTGATGCATTTTGCATATCCAACGCCTGAGTAATTCTTGTTTTGAACCCTTCTATTGACATTTTTATAACCTACAGTAGCGTAACGATTGTATTTTTTGAGCATTTACAAAACTGAAAGTCAGCACTAGAATCATACAAGTGAATATTTCTTTCATTTTTTTCTTCATTATCAGAGCTCTCTTATAATAATTTTCAAAAAATAATTCTCGTGATAAGCCAATCCCAGGCTCCAAATACTTTTCAACGAATTAGAGCTAATCAACTATCTATTCTTGAAGCTTTAGGGTATTTTCAAACTCATTGAAAGTTTCCCAAACATCATTTAATTACTTCTGAAGAAAACGAATATATCGTGCATCTAGACTGAAAGCCTAATAATTGAATTACGCTTCCCAACCTCTCAAAATTACTCTTTTAAGTGCAAAACACTTCTTCACTTTGTCAAGCTGTTTTTCTTGGTTCACATGGAATCAATCGGGTAATTACTACCCAGTTTTAAATAAATGTCGATATTTGACAGATTTCTAACAGTCAACTTCTTAAGCTTCAAAGCCACAAGAATTCTCATTTGTGGTACAAAAGTTGGCATGAAGCTGTCTAGAAATAAGCTAACAACCTATTGATAACGTCTATGAAACACCATTTAGGTCTAATTAAAGAACCTTCTTACGAAACAAGAGTTGCTTTCTTACCTGAAGAGGTAAAAAAACTAATCGACAAATACGAAGTCAAGATTAGTGTAGAAAAAGAGTACGGAATTCAGTTGGGTATACCCGATACGGATTATACTGCCGCTGGTGCCAGTATGAGTTCTAAAAGTGACATTCTACAACATGCAAACCTCATCCTCTCTATAAATGATGCGATAGGAGAACAAGAAAGTATCCCTCCAGAAACTTCTTTTATTGGAATTTACAATCCGTTATTTTTTCCTGAACGTCTTCAGAAATATAAAAATCAACACGCTTTGGTCTATAGTTTAGACCGGCTACCACGTACCACTTTAGCACAAGCGATGGATGTGCGTTCTTCGTTAGACGCTTTATCGGGTTATAAGGCGGTTTTAAAAGCCACCGATTATTATTCCAAAGTTTTTCCTATGATTACCACCGCAACAAAAACGCTCAAACCTGCTCGAGTTTTGGTACTTGGAGCTGGAGTAGCGGGATTGCAAGCGATTGCTACCGCCAAGCGTTTGGGGGCTATTGTGCACGCTTTTGATGTACGAAAAGCGGCAGGAGAAGAGGTGCGAAGCTTAGGTGCTAAATTTATTGAAATAGAAGGGAATAAAGAAGAGACCAACGCCGGAGGTTATGCTGTAGAACAGGCAGACGACTATAAAAAGCGTCAGCAGGATCGCATTAACGAACAACTTCTCGCTACAGATTTGGTGATTTGCACGGCCAATATTCCGGGTAAGAAAGCTCCTATTTTAGTAGATGAAGACGGAGTTAAAAATATGCCTTCGGGAGCTGTAATTATAGATCTTGCTGCAGAGCAAGGTGGTAACTGCAGTCTCACCAAAAATAATGAAATAGTGAATTACAAATCGGTTAAAATTTTGGGCGATTCTCACTTATCTAGAGAACTTCCAGATGCTGCCTCTCAATTGTTATCGGGTAACTTTTTCAATTTTATCAAACACATGATAGAAAAAGGAGCAGACAACGATCTTATCACTGCCAGTCAAATCATTAATCAAGAAAATACTTAAGCCAATTATGGAGTTTTTAGAAAATAATTTAGAAGCCATTTACATTGTATTGCTTTGCGTTTTTATAGGCATCGAGGTACTCTCTAACGTTCCCGCTGTTTTGCACACGCCACTTATGTCTGGTGCCAACGCCATTAGCGGGGTGATTACTGTAGGCGCCATTGCTTTGGTGCTTAGTCTGCCAGAAGACGCTCATTGGGGCGCTCAAGTTCTGGGAGGAATCGCCGTGTTTTTAGGAACCCTCAATATTGCCGGAGGTTTTTTAGTCACCCGCAGAATGTTAAAAATGTTTACTACTAAAAAGTCTTAAGCTTATGAGTATTTTTATGAATATTGGTTATTTAATAGCCTCGTTTTCTTTTATCATCGGTTTAAAATTAATGAGTTCTCCAAAGCACGCCAATAAGGGTAATACCATTGCTGCTGCGGGAATGTTGATTGCCTTACTTAGTGTTTTCACCGGAGTTGTTACAGATAATATCAACTACACCAACCTTACGATTATCCTCGTCGCTATTTTACTGGGAGTCGTGGTAGGAAGACAAATGGCCGTGAAAGTAAAAATGACAGAAATGCCTCAAATGGTATCGCTGCTCAATGCCACCGGTGGTGGTTGTGCGATGCTTTTAGGTTGGATTGAAGCCATACAAATAACTTCGTTTATTGGAGTTGGGTCTCAAGCGCTTCTCAATCTAGGAACCCTTACGGGAGCTATCGCTTTTTCTGGAAGTATTGTCGCTTATTTAAAGCTCGCAGGAAAACTAAAGGATTACAATTCGGTGGTGGTTAATGCAACTTCCAAGCTTTTAATCTTTGTGTGTATTGCACTTCCTGTAGCTTACGCCACGCAAATTTTATCTATTTCGTTCTTTGAATTGACCATGGTGCTATTAGTGCTAGGTTTAATTTACGGAATTCTATTTGTAGTGCCTATTGGAGGAGCCGATATGCCTGTGGTAATTTCTTTACTGAATTCTATTACGGGAATTGCTACGGCTTTAGCCGGACTTTTACACGATAACAAAACCATGATTGCGGGTGGTATCTTTGTGGGAGCGGCAGGAATTTTTCTAACTATGCTAATGTGTAAAGCGATGAATCGTTCCTTATGGAAAGTGATTGCTGGAAACAGCAAAAGCAAAAATGGAGGAACGCAATCTGCACAAGAGCAAGAGATTCAAGAAACCAATGTTGCCGAAACCGTTACCAAATTACTTCTTGCGAATAAGATTGGAATTATCCCAGGATACGGAATGGCTGTTGCCCAAGCTCAACACACGTGTTTTCAGCTTCAGAAATTATTGATGCAACAAGAAAAAATCTTAGATTATATTATTCATCCCGTGGCCGGAAGAATGCCAGGACATATGAATGTGTTGTTAGCCGAAGCAAAAATTGAGTATGAATACCTCAAAGAAATGCACGAAACCAATGACCATATGGAGGAGTATGATTTATTGCTGGTGATTGGAGCAAACGATGTAGTGAACCCTGCGGCGGAAACCAATCCTGAAAGCCCCATTTATGGTATGCCTATTATAAAAGCGCATTTAAGCAAAAACGTGATTGTGCTTAAACGTAGTATGAATCCGGGGTATGCTGGGATTCCTAACGAATTATTTGAGAAGGAAAACTGTCAGCTTCTGTTTGGAGATGCACAAACCAACTTACAAGAAATTGTTCAGCAATTAAAAGTGTTAAGCTAGGGTTTTATAAGATTAATAGTATAATAAAGCCTCATAAAGACAAAACGAAATCTATGGATACCAATCAAAATTTAGCAGAGCGGGTGAAGGAATTGACTTGTCTTTATGAGGTTTCTTCTATTTTTCAGGAACACGATCAACAAGACACCAAAAGCATTTTAGATAAGGTTGCGCAAGTACTTAAAAAAGCTTTACGTAATTCTGATGAAGCCTGTGTGGAGATTAAAACTCCTAAACATCACGTAAAAACTGAAGAAATTCCTTCAGATAAAGTAAGCCAATCCAGTACTATTTTTCTGTTTAAAAAACCTTCGGGAACTATTCATATCCACTACCCTGCTTCTCATTTTCAGGAAGTAGATTTCTTAGAAGAAGAACAAAAGCTGTTGAATAAGGTGGCCTATGAAATCAGTATTTTTATTGAAAAAAGGGAACTTCAAGAAAAAGAGGAATGGTTGCAACGCAGCGCTCAACGCAACGACCGCTTGGCAATATTAGGAGAAATTACTGCGGGCATAGCGCACGAGCTCAATACGCCTTTAGGAAATATGTTAGGTTTTGCCGAATTTATTGAAGAACAAACCACAGATGCTTCGATTAGACGGGACAGTAAGAAAATTATAGAAGCTGCTATTTTCTCTAGAGAAGTGGTAAAAAAATTGATGTTCTTCGCTTGCGAAATGCCGCAAAACCGAGAACACATCAATATAAAACCTGTGGTAGAACAAGCGCTGAGTTTATTGAGTCAGAGTTTTAAAAAGGGAGAAGTAAATGTGAAGTTGGTAGCGAAAGAAGATGTAGAATCTCAAATTGACAGTATTCAGCTTACGCAAGTATTATTTAACTTGCTGATCAATGCAATTTATGCTTCTCCGCCAAACAGCACGATTACATGCAGTTTAACTCAAGATGAAGATCATATTTATATAGATATCGCAGACCAAGGAAAAGGAATTCCAGATCAATACGCTAAAAAGATATTTGATCCTTTTTTTACGACTAAACCCGTAGGTGAAGGTTCTGGCTTAGGCTTAAGTGTGGTCCACGGAATCATAAAAAGTCATAAAGGAACCATTAGCCATAGCCACAATAAACCCAAAGGAACCATTTTTGAAATAAGCATCCCTAAACAATATAATTAATGACTTTAAAGCGTGAAAATATTTTAATTGTAGATGATAATTACGATATGCTAGAGGTTTTACAACGTAACCTTAAAGCCTTAGATTATCATGTATACAAAGCGTCTTCTGTTCAAGAAGCGCTAGATATTCTCAAGCTTTCTGCCATCGACTTATTGATTACCGATATTCAGATGCCCGAAGTAAATGGCATCGAATTATTAAAATATGCCAATGAGCACTACCCATTTCTTCCTAAGTTAGTGATTACAGGCTTTCCTTCGGTCAATTCTGCAGTAGACGCTATTCAATCTGGCGCAACAGATTATTTGGTAAAACCTTTTACCAGTAAGGAACTAAAAAACTTGGTTCAAAAATCATTAAAAAACAAGAAAGCGAGTCCAATTCAATTCAGCAAAAAAAAGGTGGAACGAAGCGAAACTCCGTCGGTTTATGCGGGAATTATTGGTAAATCTACTCCCATTCAAAAAGTCATTGAAAGTATTGAGCGGGTAAAAAATAACCGCGCTACGATTTTAATTCAAGGAGAAAGCGGAACCGGAAAAGAACTTATTGCGCGCGCCATTCATTATAAAGGATCTTTTGCGGGTAATCCCTTTATCGCGGTAAACTGTGGCGCTATTCCAGAAAATTTATTAGAGTCTGAATTGTTTGGGTACGAAAAAGGAGCCTTTACAGGAGCCAATCATACCAAAGAAGGATTTTTTCAAGCAGCCAATTCTGGAACCATATTTTTAGATGAAATCGGAGCTGCTTCCGCCAGTGTACAAGTACGCTTATTGCGGGTTTTACAAGAAAAAGAGGTGACTAAAGTAGGAACTACAAAACCTCAAAAAATTCAAATTAGAGTCATCGCAGCCACCAACGAAGATCTGTATCAGCAAGTAAAACAAGGGACGTTTAGAGAAGATTTATATTACCGGTTAAACGTGGTAGATATTGATGTTCCCTCCCTTCAGCAACGAAAAGAAGATATTCCTTTATTGGCGCAACACTTTTTAACCAAATATGCCAAAGAATATGCTAAAGATAAATTGAAACTAAGCGATCGCATATATAAAGTGTTTCAGCGTTATGCGTGGCCAGGGAATATTCGAGAGCTAGAAAATTGCATTCAGAAATTAATTATTATGAATGACGATCAGGCCGATTTGCCCCAACTTCCTGCTCATTTTAAGTACAAAATAGAACCTACAGGAGAGGAGCAGTTTATGGCTTTAGAGCAAATGGAAAAACAATACATTCAAAAAGTATTATCTTCGGTAAATAACAATAAAACCAAAGCTGCGGAAATCTTAAAGATTAACCGAAAAACCCTGCGCAATAAGCTAGAATCATAAAAGCATATTTTATGATTATTTTTAAGAAGCTTAATGGACTTAATTCCTTGAAATTATACTACATTTATAGTTCCTGAGGAAGAATACGAAAACTTTACTTAAAGTAAATCGGTACATAATTCTTCTTCTGGGTAAATTTAACTCGGCCTAACCAATACATTAAAAGAGTAATAATTTTCTAATGTATTGATATTCAGTTTTTTTGACTAAATTAAAAATGAATCGAATGATCATGGTACACCTATTGAACACTACATAAGTAGAAATACTAGAACTTAACGAATACCTATCAATAACCGAATGTAACTGTAGTGCTTGCACTCAAAATCGATTCGGATTTATGCTAACCGCATAAAAAATTGCTATATTCAAATCATATAACTTAAACTTTTACTGCTAAAATTATACATAATTATGAGCAAAATTCAAGAGAAAAAACCAGCTACCATGTACGAAAACGTGATGCAACAATACAATCAAGTTGCAGACTCGATGGGGCTAAACAAGAATATAAAAAAAATATTAGGGATCACCAATAACGAGATCATCGTCAACTTTCCTGTGAGAATGGATAATGACGAGGTGAAGATTTTTACAGGCTACCGCGTTCAGCATAACAATGCTTTAGGACCATACAAAGGAGGCTTGCGTTACCACCCAACCATCGATGTAGATGATGCTAGAGCTTTAGCGATGTGGATGACTTGGAAAACTTCTTTAGCTGGACTGCCGTTTGGTGGCGCCAAAGGAGGAATCAAATTAGATCCTAGAGATTATTCTATTAGAGAATTAGAGAGAATTACAAGAAGATTTACCTATGCTTTAGGAGATAATATTGGACCAGATCAAGATATTCCTGCGCCAGACGTCAACACGAATGCACAAACGATGGCTTGGATATTAGACACCTATATGTCTACCAAGGCACCCTCTGCTCGTTCTCAAAACAGCCATATTGTTACCGGAAAACCTGTAGGATCTGGCGGATTAGAAGGAAGAGATCGTGCCACTGGATTTGGAGTTTTTCTTACCATCAAATTGTTTTTAGCCTCTCAAGGAAAAGACTTAAAAAATAAAACTTTTATTGTACAAGGTTTTGGTAATGTAGGTCAATGGGCTTCTAAATTTATGGTAGAAGAAGGTGCTAAACTAATTGCGGTACAAGATGCCCACGCCACTTTATATCATAAAGAAGGAATTGATCCCGTTGCTTTGGCAGAACATACCAAACCAAGAAAAGGATCTATTGAAGGTTTTGAAGGAACAGAAGAAATTAAACCAGAAGAATTCTTTGGTTTAGCATGTGATATTCTTATTCCTGCAGCTTTAGGGAACCAAATTAACGGAAGCAATGCCGCCAACATCAAGGCAAAAATTGTTGCCGAAGGTGCCAACGGGCCTGTTACGGGAGAAGGAGAAAAAATACTTTTAGAACGCGAGATCGCCATCATTCCAGATATTTTATGTAATTCTGGAGGGGTAATTGGTAGTTATTTTGAATGGCTACAAAACAGACACGGTGAGATTTGGCAGTTGGATGAAGTGATGCAAAAAATTGAGAAAAAACTTACCGAAAACTTTAAAAAAGTAGAGGAAGCTGTAAAAGAAAACAAAGTAGATTGGAGAACTGCAGCATACATTATTGCCATTTCACGTATTGAGTTGGCATATACGCAAAGAGGTATCTTCCCATAGTAAGTAATTAAGTTAAAAATGCTTGTGGTGCATTATATATGATTTTAGAACGTTTTATAATAAACAAAAACGCTCTTTTCTCTTAGAATAGTAGCGCACCACAAGTGCTTTTTTTAATGCAAGATTGAATATGAAATATGAAAATTTAATGATAGAAAAAAAGGAGTTTGATTTAATTAAAAGAATCATTTCCTTAGGTCGTTATCAACAAGATGATACGTACAGAACCTCTATATCTAAGTTGAAAGAAGAGCTGACGAAAGCAAAAGTTGTAAAAGAAAAAGACATGCCAGAAGATGTCATTCGCTTCAACTCTTTAGTAACGATCAAAACTCCATCTTTGGAGAAAACATACCAATTGGTAACCCCAGAACACGGCGATTTAAAAAATAATAAAATTTCTTTTTTAGCTCCTATGGGTCTTGCCTTATTCGGTTACGCCAAGGATGATGAGATTACTTGGCATTTCCCCTCTGGAGAAAGCGCCATTAAAATTATTGATGTAAAACAGACCACTTAAACACCATGGAAAATCCTATACAAGAACACCACGACGACGATGATATTCAAAGAATAAATCTTGAAAAAGATGTCAATGAATGGAACAAAGAAATTGAGTTTATACAAAAAGAACTTATTTTTTACTCTAAATTATTAGACTCCAAGCTTGTTAGAAAAGCAAATGCGAATGAAGAAGACGAGTCTTACATCTTATTAAAATCGGTAACACAACTGAAGGAGAAAAACAGTCAATTTCAGTTGCAATTGTTAGATTTCGAAAACAAATCAGAGGAGATTGTAGAGTGCGAAGACGTGCAATGCGAAACCTTCTTCCTTAACGAACACTTTAGCTTTAAGCAAAAACTTATTGCCCACGTAGCAAAAGTAAGAACGGTTAAGAAGATTATTTTTGACTTCTTTGAATCAAATTTATAAGGAGAAACTGTTTATAAGTCACAAAACCCATAAAGCAACTGCTCTATGGGTTTTGTGTTTTTAAATCTATTTGTAATATTTCTTTTTCAACCAAAAAGAGATTCGCACTAATAACATTAATGCTGGCACCTCAACTAAAGGACCTATAACACCTGTAAAAGCCTGTCCAGAACTTATTCCAAAAACAGCAATAGCTACTGCAATAGCCAATTCAAAATTATTCCCTGCAGCGGTAAAAGAAATAGCTACGTTTTTATCATATGTTGCTCCCATTGCTTTACTTATGAAGAAGCTAATTAAAAACATTAGCGCAAAATAAATAAGCAGAGGGATAGCGATAAGTACAACATCTCCAGGCAATTTCACTATATACTCTCCTTTAAGAGAAAACATTACTATAATAGTAAATAAAAGAGCCACAAGGGTTAACGGAGATATTTTAGGCAAGAACGTATGCGTATACCAATATTCTCCTTTTAATTTCACTAAAAAAACCCTGCTTAGAATTCCTAATAAAAATGGAATTCCTAAGTAGATCCCTACACTTTCTGCAATTGCAGCTATTGATATATCTACTATAGAACCATCAAAACCAAAATATGGAGGAAGTACAGTAATAAATAACCACGCATAAAAACTATAACCAAATACCTGAAAAATACTATTTAAAGCCACTAAACCTGCCCCATATTCGTTGTTGCCTTTCGCCAAGTCATTCCATACTATAACCATTGCAATACAACGTGCTAAGCCTATTAAGATTAGTCCTACCATGTATTCTGGATAATCTTTTAAGAATAGAATTGCCAGAAAAAACATTAGCACAGGACCAATAATCCAATTGAGAATTAAAGACACCGAGAGCACTTTTACATCTTTAAATACTTTTGGTAAAAGCGCGTAATTTACTTTTGCTAACGGTGGGTACATCATTAATATTAAACCTATAGCTATAGGAATATTTGTGGTTCCCTCCTGAAAAGAGTTAATATATTCTGGAAGATTTGGAATAAAATATCCCAAACCTACTCCTATAAACATCGCTACAAAAATCCATAAAGTTAAATAACGATTTAAAAATCCTAAACGTTTCGTATCACTCATTTTTTTAACTCTATCTGGGAAAAGACATATTTCATTTCTACGGCAATCTGCTCACTACGTTCTTTATATTTCTCAAATGCATTTGGTAGGCCATCAAACTCTTTAGGATCCTCATAAGTTAAAGCTATCCTCTTTTCTGCTCCAGGAATAAAAGGACAAGTTTCCGCTGCTTGTGAACAAGTCATTATTGCGCAAAACTGAGATTGGGGATTAAACTCATCATTAAATAATTTAGAAAAACCCATTATATTTGGCAGATTCTTTCCATAACCTACTCTATAGACAACATTCTCACCTTTAGAAAGACTATTTAAAGAAAAGCCCACATCCCTCAGTATATAAACTATTTGGGGATGCATTGCAGTAACCTCTGTTCCTCCAGAATAAATAAATACATTAGAAAAATCAAAAAAACTAGCCATACTTTGAGCCCAAATTTGACATAGATGACTCCTACGTGAATTATGAGTACAGATAAAATTGAGGTTGCACACTTCTTTTTTATCTGTTTTCTTCTGAATAAATTCTGTTAAAGTATTTAAAACTGTCTTTCTCTCTTGAGGTAAATCTTCTACAGCTAATTGATTGATGTAAGTAATTAAATTTGGAAAAAGTAAATCTTTCATATTTTGAAAATTAACAACAACCCGAATTTGGCGCACATGTATTCGCTGGCAAATCGCTAAGATTCATATTAACTTTCTCCTCTGGAATTCCACACTCCTCTTTTGCCAAACAGTCTGTTTGTTTAGGAATTAAATAAAAACGCTCCTCTTTAAAATACAAGGCATAAGTTTCTATGGTGTCTCCTTGGTACTCCACCTCCACTTCTTGATTCTTTAATTCTAAAGACTTCGTTGCCGTAGTTAAAATGGAAACCAGTTTTTCTGGATGCAAGCGATGATCATAATCTGCAGCTTCCCACAATTGAAGGCTTATTTTTTCTTCTTTACGGAATTGTCCTCCACAATCCACAAAACTCTTCTCTACTTTCGCCACTTCGGTGACATGAAAATGTGCCGGCACTAATTCCCCAGAAGGCAATTGAAATCCTAATTGAGTAAGCTTTTCTAAATGATTTTTAAATTCTTTTAAATTCATATTTTAAGTTTTTTATCGTCTGATAACGATGATTCTATTCAAATTTTTTTAACAGCAATCAGGCTCGGATAAAGACTGATGTAAGAAAGTAGACAAAATAGCTCTCATCTCTTTCCAATTCTCTTCATCAATGCAATAACAAACCCGAGTTCCAGCAATTTCACCTTTAATAAGTCCGATGGTTTTTAACTCTTTTAAATGCTGAGAGATGGTGGGTTGTGCCAATCCTATTTCTTTTACCAAGTCTCCGCAAACACACGTATTAATTTTAAACAAATGTTCTAAAATGGCGATGCGCGCAGGATGTCCCAGTACTCTAGCAAAGTTTGCCAGTTCATTTTGCTGCGGACTAAAAATTTCAGATTTGGTAATTCCCATAGTGACTCATTTTTATATTGCAATATTACGATAATAAAACAAAATACAATGCGTACTTTAGCGAAGAATTAATAATTCTCTCAAGCAAAAGATATGAAAGTAGCCCAATTACCCGCATCAGATTTTGAACATTACCTAAAGAACTACCTGCAAAAAGTGCCCGATCTTACGCTTTTAAAGAGCTTGGAATACAGTAGAGATTTGGTAAAGAATCTGTATCAAGGAATGTCTCCCGAAAAAGCATTATATACGTATGCAGATGATAAATGGACGCCTAAAGAAAGGCTGCTTCACCTCATCGATAGCGAAAGAATATTTTGCACCAGAGCCTTGCGCTTTGCGCGAAAAGATGAAACGGTTTTATCGGGATATAATCACGAAGCTTTTGTAGAGGAATCTTTAGCCAATGAACGCAGCTTATCAAGCTTATTGGAGGAATATAATGCGCAACGACAGAGTTCTATTTTTCTATTCAAATCCTTTACCCAAGAAATGCTTCAGCGTAAAGGAAACGCCAACGGTCTCGTAGTATCTGTAGCCGCAGTAGGATTGGTGATTTCGGGACACGAATTGCATCACGTACAAATTTTAAAAGATCGATATTTATAAAGTAAAAAAGCGGAATTGATATGTATCAATTCCGCTTTTTTATTTAGAAGTCTCTAAGATTACTCCAAGTTATCTTTATAAGTCCAAGCTTCATAACCGCCTTCTAGATCGTATATTTTCTCAAAACCAGCCTCTACAAGAATTTTTACGCATTTTTCGCTTCTTCCGCCTGTTTTGCAGTATACTGCAACCGGTTGAGATTTATCTAACTTAGAAATGTTAAGTTCAAAATCTTCGTCATATACAATATTTTGAGCCCCTTCTAAATGCTCAGACTCAAAGTCACTCATTTCTCTTACATCAATCAGCTGTGTGTTGTCCAAATTCATGATCTCTTTCATTTCTTCTTGAGAAACCATGGTTACTTGATTATTTTTAGGCTCAGTGCAAGAGCTAGAAATCAATAAAGTACTCAGTACAAAAAGAATTATCCAGTTGTTATTTTTCATAAGTAATACTGTTCAAGTCACTCTCCCAGCTAGAATAACTGTTCATTAAAAAGTAAACTAGTTTAAAATCTTCTTTAAATAAAACCGAAGCCGCTTTCATAGCTTCATCTTCTTTTTCGGCATACAGTATTATGGTTTCATCTTTATCAAACTTCTCCATAGTGTGTTGAAACGTATTTGTAAATTCTATATGTTGCGCTCCATTTATATGGCTTTTTGCATAACTTTTCCTATCCCGAAGATCTATCACAAAAACGCTTTCCTCTTTCATAGTCTCCTGCAATTCTATAGGAGTGATAGATTTCATCTTCTTGGGCTCACAGCTTATAAATATGACCGCAATAAGTCCTAATAAAAGAAGCTTTCTAAACATTTGTTTTAATCTTGTTCTGTTTTTCCTTCCCAATCAGAAAAGCCGCCTTGTAAATTATGAGTTTTCTCAAAACCCATTTGATCTAATATTTGACAAGCTTGTGTACTTCTTCCGCCAGAGCGACAATAAATATAGTACTCTTTAGATTTATCGAGCTGATTAATCGCATCCATAAATTCTTGTGGCTGGTGAATATCTATTAAAGTAGCGCCAGGAATATAGCCTTCCTCCCACTCTTCTTGAGTTCTTACATCCAAAATCTCTACGTTAGCTTCATTTTCAATTGCTTTTTGCCACTCTTCTTGTGTTAAGTCTTTCATCTATGCATTTATTTTAGTAAAATGCAAATTTACCATTTTAAACTCAATTGAAGAATATGGCGAATACGAAGTTGTAAAAAAGTTGCCTTTCATGTTAAATTGGGATGGCAGAAAAAACATTAGTGACTCAACAGAAATGTTTTATCCATTCGGAAGATTTTATTATAATTAAATCAGCCCGAGAAAAAACTAACTTTTACACAGGAAAACTCTCTGATAATCAAAGAGATAATATGATTAAAGATCTTCTTAAACCAGAAATAAATTTTAAGTTTTATTTTAAATTGTTGTAGAAAAAGAAAAACGTTTATATCTTTGCATTCATGTTTTCAAAAACTGTATATACTTGGTGGTGGATTAACTTACGTCAAACGTCGTGAGCTAGCTACTAGTTTGTATAATCTATTATATAAAAAGGCTTGTCATTCACGACAAGCCTTTTTTCATGCCTAAAAATTAAAATATTGCTATGTATACGTTAACCACTTCCTCCAAAAAAATAATCGCAGATACCATCACTCCAGTGAGTATTTACCTGAAATTAAGAGATAAATATCCTCACAGTCTTTTATTAGAAAGTAGTGATTACCACGCCAATAATAATAGTTTTTCCTACATCTGTTGTAACCCG
This sequence comes from Mesonia profundi, assembly GCF_031085155.1. Classification (GTDB taxonomy): domain Bacteria; phylum Bacteroidota; class Bacteroidia; order Flavobacteriales; family Flavobacteriaceae; genus Mesonia; species Mesonia profundi. The sequence continues at coordinate 14,335 of NZ_JAVHUL010000017.1, forward strand.
ATTGCTTCTATTGAGGTTAAAAATAAAATGATTCATATTCAGTATCCAGATGGGAAATTAGAAAAAAAGCCGATTACAGATCAAGTTAATGTGATGGAAGAAATTCAAGCTTTCGCGGAAGTATTTCAAACTCAAAATCAGCCGTATTCCTTTATTCATAATGGTTTGTTTGGATATACTGGCTATGATGCCGTTAGGTATTTTGAAGACGTAACGATTGAGCAAAAAGAAAATAAGTTAGATATTCCTGATATGTACTATGCCGTATATCAAAATATCATTGCTATTAATCATTTTAATAATGAAGCTTACTTATTTTCTCATACCTATCAAAAAGAAGACAATCTAGAGGAGATTTATAATTTAATAAGCGTTCAAGATTTTGCTGAATTTGATTTTGAACTTAACGGAGAAATCACCTCTAATATAGATGATGAAACTTACCGTAATAATGTCTTAAAAGCAAAAGAACATTGTGCACGAGGAGATGTATTTCAACTTGTACTCTCCAAACGCTTTTCACAAAAATATAAAGGAGACGATTTTAATGTATATCGAGCCTTAAGAAGTGTAAACCCATCTCCTTACTTATTTTACTTTGATTATGGTAATTTTAAAATTTTTGGTAGCTCTCCAGAAGCTCAAATTGTGATACAAGGAGATCTTGCTGAAATTCATCCCATTGCAGGAACTATAAAACGCACGGGGGATGATGAGAAAGATGCCGCTGCTGCACAACAACTGGCGAAAGATCCTAAAGAAAATAGTGAACATGTGATGCTGGTCGATTTAGCCCGAAATGATTTAAGTAGAAATTCTTCTGAAGTTAAAGTGGAAACCTACAGAGAAATTCAATTTTTTTCTCACGTTATTCATTTAGTGAGTAAAGTGACAGGAAAAAAGAAAAAAGATATTCCTAGCTTACAATTAGTAGCAGATACCTTTCCTGCAGGAACACTTAGCGGAGCACCAAAACACAAAGCGCTTCAACTTATCGAGAAATATGAAACCGTTAATCGTACTTTTTACGCTGGTGCCATTGGAGTAATGGATTTTAAAGGAAACTTTAATCACGCCATTATGATAAGAACCTTTCTAAGTAAAGATCATCAACTGCATTGGCAAGCAGGAGCAGGAATTGTAACCGATTCTACTCCAGAAAATGAATTACAAGAAGTCTATCATAAATTAGCCGCCCTTACAAAAGCTTTAAATATCGCAACACAACTTTAATATGAAAAAAATATTAGTCATAGATAATTACGACAGTTTTGTGTATAATCTAGTACATTATTTAGAAGACCTCAACTGCCAAGTCACCGTTAAGCGGAATGATCAACTTTACTTAGAAGAAGTAGAAGATTACGATAAGATTTTACTTTCTCCAGGACCAGGCATCCCTGAGGAAGCAGGTTTATTAAAAGAGATTATCCAAACTTACGCCAGTACAAAACCTATGTTGGGCGTTTGTTTAGGGCAACAAGCAATCGCTGAAGTTTTTGGAGGAAAACTCAACAATCTAGACAAAGTGTACCACGGGGTTGCAACTTCTATTGACATTATAGAGGAGGATTCTGTTTTATTTAAAGACCTTCCTAAAAAACTGGAAGTAGGTCGCTACCACTCTTGGATAGTTCAAGAACTTCCTGAGGTTTTAATCCCCACCTCTTATGATGAAAACGGACAAATTATGTCTATAAAACACAGAGATTTTCCTGTCTTTGCGGTACAATTTCATCCAGAGTCGGTATTGACTCCGTTAGGAAAAAAAATATTAGAGAACTGGGTAAATCACGCTTAAAAAGTAATTATGAAAGAGATTTTAAATAAATTAACTCATCACCAAATCTTAACAAAAGGGGAGGCTAAAGAAAGCTTAATTCAAATTTCTAAAGGAAACTACAATCCCACACAAATTGCTTCTTTTCTAACCACTTATATGATGCGAAGTATTCGTATTGAAGAATTAGAAGGTTTTAGAGACGCTTTATTAGAACTTTGTATTCCTATTGATCTATCGGCTTATCAACCTATTGATTTATGCGGAACAGGTGGAGACCATAAAAACACCTTCAATATTTCTACGCTGGCTTCTTTTATTACCGCAGGAGCAGGAATTGCTGTTGCAAAACATGGCAATTATAGTATATCCTCCATTAGTGGAAGTAGCAATGTTCTAGAATCCTTGGGTGTTAAATTCTCTAGTGAGGAGAAATTTTTACAACACTGTATAGAAGAAACCAATCTTTGCGTTTTACATGCACCGCTATTTCATCCCGCTATGAAAGCGGTAGCGTCTGTGAGAAAGGATTTAGCAGTTAAAACCTTTTTTAATATGCTAGGGCCCATGGTAAATCCCGCTTTTCCCAAAAAGCAAGTCGTAGGTGTTTTTAGTCTAGAATTAGCAAGGATGTATCACTACTTATATCAAAAAACCCCAAAATCATATACTATTGTTCACGCTTTAGATGCTTATGATGAAGTTTCTCTTACTGGTGATACAAAAATTTTCACCGCTAGTAAAGAAAATGTTTTAACACCTCAAGATTTTGGCTATTCCAAAATTAATCCACAAGAAATTTATGGCGGTAATTCTGTAGAGAAGGCAACAAAACTTTTTTATACTATCCTTAGCGGAAAAGGAACGGAGTCACAAAATGCCGTAGTGATTGCTAATTCCGCTTTAGCGATAGCAACTGCCAAAAATATAAATTTACCCGAAGCCTTAGCTGCTGCAAAAGAATCTCTACTTTCTAATAAAGCCTTGGAGGTCTTAAAAAAGGTTCAAAAAATTAGTGCCTAATGGAAACGATATTAGAAAAAATAATACATCAAAAAAAGAAAGAGGTTATGCTTAAAGAAAGCCTCATTTCTCGTAAACAACTAGAAAATAGCGAACTTTTTAAACGTCATACTTTTTCTTTAAGTGAACAAATAAAAACTTCTCCTTTAGGTTTTGGAATTATTGCAGAACATAAAAGACGATCTCCGTCTAGGTCTAGCATCAATACATCTCTACTCGTTCAAGAAGTTTTGGAGGCTTATGAGAATGCAGGTGTTAACGGAGCCTCCATCTTAACAGACAACAGTTTCTTTGGTGGTTCACTAGAAGATTTACTTTTGGCGAGAGCTACTGTAAAACTCCCACTCTTAAGAAAAGACTTTATTATAGAGGAATATCAAGTTATAGAAGCCAAAGCTTTTGGTGCAGATGCAATTTTACTTATCGCTGCGACCTTAACTAAACAAAAAGTCAACTCTTTAACCAAATTAGCTCAAAACTTAGGTTTAGAGGTATTATTAGAAGTTCATAACTTTAAAGAACTAGAGCAAAATATAGATACTCCCGTACAATTAATGGGCGTCAATAATAGAAACCTAAAAACTTTTGAAGTAAGCCTAGAGAATAGTTTAAGTTTAGTTCATCATATTCCAGATGGAGTAGTAAAAATTTCTGAAAGTGGAATCAATTCTGCGGAAGCAATAAAAACTTTATACGATGTAGGATATGATGGTTTCTTAATTGGAGAACATTTTATGAAAACCAATGATCCAGAAAAAGAAGTGAAAAATTTTATACATAAAATCTGTCAACTCATTCCTAAAAAAAATGAATCTAAAAATCAAAATTTGCGGCATGAAACACCCAGATAATATCAAAAAGGTTTCTGCACTTTCTCCAGATTATATAGGCTTTATTTTCTATAAGAAATCACCACGTTACCTTACTCAAATTCCCGAAAATATACCAGAGGGAATAAAAAAAACAGGAGTTTTTGTAAATGAAGAATATGATCAAATTTTAGATAAAGTGAGACTTTTTAATTTACAAGCCGTACAGTTACACGGAGAAGAATCTGTAGAATTATGTGAGAAATTGAGACATCAAAACTTAGAAGTCATCAAAGCTTTTTCTATAGACGACGACTTTAATTTTGAGAAAATCCATTCTTATCAAAAAGTTACCGACTATTTTTTATTTGATACCAAAGGAAAAAATTATGGAGGCAACGGCCTTGCTTTCAACTGGAGTATTTTACAAAATTACAGATTTAGTCATCCATTTTTTTTAAGTGGAGGAATTGGTTTAGAACACAGCGAAGAAATCAAAAAAATAAATGATTCCTCTCTACCATTAGTAGGAATCGATCTTAACAGCAAGTTTGAAATAGCTCCAGGATTAAAAGACATCCAAAAATTAAAAAAAATGAAAGAATCTCTCTTATGAAAAATTCATATCATATCAACGAAAAGGGGTATTATGGTGAGTTTGGAGGTGCATTTGTACCCGAAATGCTTCAACCCAATTTAGCCGAATTAAAAGAGCAATATCTAGAAATTCTTCAGGATAAAAAGTTTCAAGAAGAATTTCAAGACCTTCTGCAACACTACGTAGGACGACCTACTCCCCTCTACTATGCAAAGCGCTTAAGCGAAAAATATAAAACTCAAATTTACCTTAAGAGAGAAGACCTTTGCCATACGGGCGCTCATAAAATAAACAATACCATTGGTCAAACCTTGCTAGCCAAACGCTTAGGCAAAAAAAGAATTATTGCCGAAACTGGTGCAGGCCAGCACGGTGTAGCTACGGCGACCGTTTGCGCGCTCATAGGATTACCTTGCGTCATTTATATGGGCGCTATAGATATGGAAAGGCAAGCGCCAAATGTTGCCCGCATGAAAATGTTAGGCGCTACAATTATTGCTGCTACATCGGGCAGTAAAACTTTAAAAGATGCCACCAACGAAGCCATTAGAGATTGGATTCAAAATCCTAGCGACACCCATTATATTATAGGTTCTGTGGTGGGACCGCACCCTTATCCAGATTTGGTGGCGCGATTGCAAGGCGTGATTTCTAAAGAAATTAAAGTGCAACTTTTAAAAGCCGAAGGTAAAGAAAATCCAGATTATGTGATTGCCTGCGTTGGTGGAGGGAGCAACGCTGCGGGAGCTTTTTATCATTTTTTAGAAGAGGAAAAAGTGAAACTTATTGCTGTAGAAGCTGCAGGGAAGGGTATAGATTCTGGCGAAAGTGCAGCTACTTCTATCTTAGGCAACATAGGAATCATTCACGGGAGTAAAACTTTATTAATGCAAAGTAAAGACGGTCAAATCACCGAGCCTTATTCTATTTCGGCAGGATTAGATTATCCCGGCGTAGGCCCCTTACACGCTCATTTATATCAAACCAAAAGAGCAGATTTTATGGCCATTACAGATGATGATGCGATGAAAGCAGGACTTCAATTATCACAACTAGAAGGCATCATTCCCGCGATAGAAACCTCCCACGCTCTAGCGGTTTTAGAACAAAGAAAGTTTAAAAAAGAAGAGGTTGTAGTAATTAATCTATCTGGGCGTGGCGATAAAGATTTACAAACCTATATCGATTATTTTAATTTTTAAGGGCGTTCGAGCGGGTCATCCGCTATATCTTTTGCGTTTTTCAACGCAAAAGGATACCGCTTCTACCCCTAACGCAAAAAAACAACAGTAATGAATAGAATACAAACACGATTACAGCATAACAAAAAGATTCTCTCTATATATTTTACAGCAGGTTTCCCTAATTTAGAGGATACGGTATCTATTATCAAATCTCTAGAAGAGAATGGAGTAGACATGATAGAGATTGGTTTACCTTTTAGTGATCCGCTAGCAGATGGACCAACCATACAGTCAATTTCTACGAAAGCTCTCAAGAACGGAATGACTACCAAAATTCTTTTTGAGCAACTTAAAGATATCCGCGAAAGCGTAAAAATTCCTTTATTAATTATGGGTTATTTTAATCCTATTTTTCAATATGGGGTAGAGAAATTTTGTAAAAAATGTAAAGAAATTGGTATTGACGGACTTATAATTCCAGATCTTCCTCTAGAAGTCTATGAAGAAGAGTATCACTCTATTTTTAAAAATTATGGGCTTTTAAATATTTTTCTCATCACCCCACAAACTTCTGAAGTACGTATTAGAAAAATTGATGCCATTTCTAAAGGTTTTATCTATATGGTAAGTTCGGCAAGTGTAACTGGAGGAAAGAATAGTTTTGGAAAAGAACAGCTTCATTATTTTGAACGTATTCATAACCTGAAATTAAAAGCCCCACAAATTGTTGGCTTTGGAATTCGTCATCAAGAAAGTTTTTTTCAGGCAACCAAATTTGCAAATGGAGCAATTATAGGTTCTGCTTTTGTAAATTTCTTAAGAGAAAATTCAATTCAGCAAATAGATACTTTTACACGTAAATTTAATTCTCTTAAAAAATAAACCTCAGACCAACCTCACTACTTCACAAATGCTTAACAAGAAATTACAAGTGTTTTAATACAAATGACTTTTGCGATGAGTTATCTTTAAATTGAACTAAAATAATAACATTATGGGACGTATTGAAGATAAGCATAGAGAAAGAAAGCATAAAGACGTAGATAATCCTTTAGGAGAGTTTGGAGATAGAAACGAGAAAACGAATAAAGTATACATCGATGAAAAGACCATTAAAGGACAACAAAACAAAGAATAATTTTTCATTCAAATTATGTTTTAAAAGCTATCTAGAAAGCAAACCACGAGCGTTTAACCTTAAATTCTTGTCTTTTGATTTTAGATAGCTTTTTTATTTTGGCAGATTTATTGATATGATAAAGGTAAATCCACTCTATTATGAAAAATCTACTCTTATTTCTAAGTTTCTCGCTACTCACTTTAGACTCTCTTTGCGCCAAAAGCATTACCGGAAAAATAACCGATAATTCTGGTGCCCCTCTTCCCAGCGTTCAAATAATTATACAAGGAAACACTTCTGGCACCTTAACCGATTTTGATGGAAACTATAGTATTGAAGCTAAGAAAGGAGATATTCTTGTTTTTAGTTACATCGGTTTTAAAACCGAAACTCATAAAGTGACCACTAAAAATATTATAAACGTGAGTTTAGAACCTTCAGGAGCATTAGAAGAAGTCGTAGTGCAAACAGATATGGCTATGGAAAAAGAAGTTCGTGGGATTGCTATTCATAGACAGCCCATTAGACCTTACCCTAATACAACTCATCGCGAATCTTATAAAGGAATTGAAGAAAACACGTTTAAAATGGTGAAAGCTTCTCCGCTTTCCACTTTTTCTATAGATGTAGACAAAGCGGGTTATAGCAATGTGAGACGCATGGTTAATAACGGACAAGAAGTCCCTAAAGATGCAGTAAAAATTGAAGAAATGATTAATTATTTTCATTACAATTATCCGAAACCTCAAGGAAAACACCCCTTTTCTATCAACACCGAAGTAAATACCACCCCGTGGAATAAAAACAGCAAACTCATTAAAATAGGACTCCAAGGAAAAACCGTTCCTATGGACGACATTCCGCCTTCTAACTTAGTGTTTCTCATCGATGTTTCGGGATCTATGAATTCCCAAAATAAACTTCCCTTATTAAAATCGGCTTTTAAATTGCTGGTCAACCAACTTCGGGACGAAGACAAAATTAGTATTGTCACTTATGCTGGGGCCGCAGGATTAGTCCTACCTCCTACTTCTGGTGATGATAAAAATAAAATTATGGATGCCTTAGATAATTTGAATGCTGGAGGTTCTACCGCTGGCGGACAAGGAATTATTTTGGCTTATAAAACTGCGGAAGAAAACTTTATCAAAAACGGAAACAACCGTGTTATCCTAGCCACCGATGGTGATTTTAATGTGGGAGCGAGCAGTGACCGAGCGATGCAAGACTTGATTGTAGAGAAAAGAAATAGCGGAGTCTTTCTAACTTGCTTAGGTTTTGGTATGGGGAATTACCAAGATAGTAAAATGGAAACTTTAGCAGATAAAGGTAACGGAAATCACGCTTATATTGATACCATGCAAGAAGCGCAGCGCATCTTAGGAACCGAATTTGGAGGTACACTGTATACCATTGCTAAAGATGTGAAAATTCAGGTGGAGTTCAATCCTACTTTTGTGCAAGCCTACCGACTTATAGGTTACGAAAACCGATTGTTGAATGATGAAGACTTTAACGATGATAAAAAAGACGCGGGAGAATTAGGAAGCGGCCACACGGTAACGGCGCTTTACGAAATCATTCCCACAGGCGTTAAAAGTAAATGGTTAAAAGATATTGACGATTTAAAATACAGCGAGAAGAAATCAGTTAACAAACAAAAAGACTTATTTACGGTTAAATTTAGATATAAACTACCCGACGGAGACCAAAGTAAGCTGATTGAACACGTGGTTTCCGCTAAAGAACTCAATAAAAATAAGGCTTCCGCGGATTTTAAATTCGCTTCAGCTGTAGCTATGTTTGGTATGAAACTAAGAGATTCAGAATATATAGAAAACACAACATACGAAACTATTCAAGACTTAGCCAAAGAAGGAAAAGGGAACGATGAAGAAGGCTATAAAGCAGAGTTTATTCGTTTGGTGAGAGCATCACAATAGAATTTTACATTAAGCATTTCGAACCCTATAACTAAAGACCTGAAATTGCTCGGGTCTTTTTTTATTCATTATAAGAAAAGCTTTTTTAACATATCAAGCTTTAAATTCCTAAAAAATGGTTAATTAGGCATTTAAGAGATGACAAAAATCTTAGATTTATTGCTAACCTTAAAAAACTTAAAAGATGGATCAAGAAAAATTAGACCATATGCGTTCGGTTTTAAATAAACTGGAAGACATAAAAAACAGTCAGGAAAGTATTATAGATAAAATTAATCATGTCATTACAGATTTATTTCAGCATCCCGATAAAAAACTAGAAAAAGTGATGGAAGATGCACATCAAAAATCCTCAGACAATGTAGATGGAGTAAGAGAAGCTTTAGAAGATTATGAAATGAGGATTAACAAAATTGAAAATGAAAATTAAACAAAATATTTGTATATTTTCTATCAAAAAATCAGCAGTACAGCAAATAAGCTTCCTTAAATCTAAAATTATTACTAAACTGTAGTTAATTACTCGTTAAATATAATTTACTCAACTGCTTATTTATTTACATTTACTTCATACTAACTAACAAAGAAAAAACATTATGAGAGATTTAGTTTGGCTGATTGTAGTAATTTTAGTGATAGGGTGGCTTGTAGGTTTTGTTGCCTTCCCAGATTTGGGAGGTATTGTACACATCTTGATTGTATTAGCTGTTATTTTGATTATCTATAAGCTTATTACAGGAAGAAATGTTTAAATATTAACTTTGAAAGTATTAACTTTATAACTTTAACAACTAAAATTTTAAATTATGAATTTCAAGAAATTATTTTTAGGACTATTTGCAGTAGGACTCTTATCAACAGCTTTTGTAAGTTGTAGAGACACAGGAGATAAAATAGCAGACGATATTGAAGACGTTGCTGACGATGTTGGTGATGCAGTAGATTAAATTGAAAAAGCCTCTAAAAGTAGAGGCTTTTTTTTACCTTTCTATTAAGAAAAACACCCATGAAAAAAACACTACTTCTTCCCTTTATCGCAATTTTCACTTTCGTTCTAGTGAGTTGCGAAGAATCAGCAAAAAACAAAACAGAAGAAACTCAAAACCAAGAACTTAGAAAGATTTCGTTACTCCAAAAAATAGCCAATGCCAATGGTTTTCAAGAATGGGAAAATGTGGATAAGGTCTCCTTTACATTTAATGTAGATCGAGATACCACACATTTTGAAAGGTCTTGGGAATGGAAGCCTAAAGAGGACAAAGTAAAAATGTTAGCTTCTAATGATACCCTAGAATATCATACCAATCAAGTAGAAAAAGACTCTACTTTAATGAAAGCAGATCAAGCTTTTGTCAATGATAAATATTGGTTGTTATTTCCATTTCAACTCATTTGGGATGATGGTTTTAAACATTCTACGAAAGAGAATATAAGCTCTCCGCTTAAGAGTGAAAAAGTCACTGAATTAACGATAGATTATAATTCAGAAGACGGTTACACCCCTGGAGATCTTTATAAAGTCTATTTCGATGCTAATTACATGATAAAAGAATGGGCGTATTATCCTGGTGGTAATAAAGAACCTCGCATAATTAGCACTTGGGAAGACTACGAAACTCAAAAAGGTATCAAATTTGCTAAAATGCATCAAGATAGCACTGGTAATTTTAAACTTTACTTCACTAAAGTATCAATTCGGTAATTGAGTTTCCATTTATGTAGAACACTCATTAATTATTGCTAAATTTGTGGTAAACCCACCTGTTTAGAAAATAATTGACAATGACTAACTACAAAAACACTTTAGAATTTGCTAAAGAATTAGATCAAAAAGATCCTTTAGCAGATTTTAGAAACCAATTTCATATCCCTACTAATCCAGATGGTTCTCAGCAAATTTACCTTTGCGGAAATTCATTAGGCTTACAACCCAAAAAAACCAAAGAATACCTTCAAGAAGAATTAACCGACTGGGCCAATTTAGGCGTAGAAGGGCATACCCAAGCAAAACATCCTTGGATGCCTTATCACGAATTTTTATCCGAAAAAATGGCTAAAATCGTAGGTGCAAAACCTAGTGAAGTAGTCATGATGAATACGCTAAGCGTCAACCTTCATTTGATGATGGTGAGCTTTTTTCGTCCTACTTCAAAAAAATATAAAATTCTTATAGAAAGTGATGCTTTCCCTTCAGATAAATATGCGGTAGAATCCCAATTGAAACTACACAATATAAATCCTAAAGATGGACTTATCTTATGGAAACCCAGAGAAGGAGAAGAGTTATGCCGATTGGAAGATTTAGAGAAAATCATGAAAGAGCAAGGTGATGAAATTGCTTTGGTGATGATTGGAACCACTAATTATTATACGGGACAATCTTTTCCAATCAAAGAAATCACTCAGTTAGCACACCAATACAATTGTAAGGTTGGTTTTGATTTGGCTCACGGAGCAGGAAATATTCAGCCGCAGCTTCACGATAGCGGCGCAGATTTTGCTGTTTGGTGTAGTTATAAATACCTAAATAGTGGTCCCGGAAGTGTGGGAGGCTGTTTTGTGCACGAAAAACACGCCTACGATAAAAACCTAAAACGATTTGCCGGTTGGTGGGGGCACAACAAATCTACCCGTTTTAATATGCGCCACGATTTTGATCCTATTCCCGGAGCCGAAGGTTGGCAATTAAGCAATCCGCCTATTTTATCTATGGCAGCCATTAGAGCTTCTTTAGATGTGTTTGATGAAGCAGGGTTTGATAACATTAGAGAAAAAGCCGTAAAACTTACTGGCTTTTTAGAATATTTATTACACCAAATTAAGGACGATCGCATAGAGTTGATTACGCCTACAAATCCGCAAGAGCGAGGTTCACAAATCTCGATCAAGCTAAAAGGAGTAACCAAACAATTATTTAACGATTTGATGAACGCTGGAGTAATCAGTGATTGGAGAGAGCCTAATGTGATTAGGATTGCCCCTATCCCACTCTACAATTCTTACCAAGATGTGTTTGGTATGGTTCAAATCTTAAAAAAATTACTAAAGTAATATGAAAGAACAAGAACATATTCTAGTTATTGGCGCCGGTCTTTGCGGAAGTCTTTTCGCTTTAAGATTAGCCCAAAGAGGTTATAAAGTAAGCTTAGTTGAAAAAAGACCCGATTTAAGAAGCACCGATATTTCTGCAGGAAGATCCATCAATTTAGCATTTTCAGATCGTGGTATAAAAGCCATGAATCTCGTCGGATTAAAAGGAAAAGCAAAAGATTTGTGTATTCCCATGCACGGAAGAATGATTCATAACCTAGAACAAGAAGAATTTTTATCACGCTACAGCGGATTAGAATCAGAATACATCAACTCCATTTCTAGGTCAGATTTAAATGCTTTGTTACTGGATGAAGCCGAAAAAATGCCTCACCTAAGTACTCAATTCAATCAAGCTTGCATCGATGTAGATTTACAAAATGCCAAAGCTACTTTTGAAGATTTTAATACTAAAGAAAAATCTACCATCCAAGCTGATGTTATATTTGGTACGGATGGCGCAGGTTCTGTGGTTAGAAAAAGCATGCTAGACGATCATTTGTTCTTATTTAGTTTTTCACAAGATTATTTGTCGCACGGTTATAAAGAACTCACTATTCCTGCCGGAAAAGATGGAGGTTTTAGAATAGAAAAGAACGCTTTACATATTTGGCCTAGAGGAGAAAATATGGTGATTGCGCTTCCTAACCTTGACGGAAGTTTTACCGTGACTCTATTTTTATCTTACGAAGAAGGAGAGCATAATTTTAAAAATTTAGACACTCCAGAAAAGGTGAAAGCTTATTTTGAAAAAATGTATCCTTCCGCGGCAGCGCATATGCCAACTTTAACTGAAGACTTTTTCAACAACCCTACAAGTCCGTTAGGAACGGTAAAATGTTCTCCTTGGAATAGCTTTGGAAAAGTGATGTTATTGGGAGATTCTGCTCATGCTATTGTTCCGTTTTACGGACAGGGTATGAATGCTTCTTTTGAAGATGTGGTTGTCTTCGATGAAATTTTAGATCTTTATGAAGGAGACTGGAATAAGGTTTTCAAAGAATATCAGAAAAAGAGAAAAGTAGACACCGATGCGATTGCTGAATTGGCGATTGATAATTTTCACGAAATGAAGGAGCACACCGCGGCACCTATATTTCAGAAAAAAAGAAAATTAGAAACTGCTTTTGAGCAAGAGTTTCCTAAAGAATATGCTTCAAAATACCGATTAGTGACTTTTCAGGAAAACATTAGCTACTCAGAAGCGCTTAAAAAAGGAAGAGCACAAGACAAAGCCATTCTTAACTTATTGGCGCAGGATAAAATAAATGAAGACGCTTCTTTACAAGAAAAACTTCATTTAGTGAATAAAGAAACGCAAGAAATATTAGAAGAAGATGCCGTTTTAAAAACAAATTAGTTTTAAAAACAGTAAAAGCCACCCACTATGAATAACGAAGAAATTGCAAAAATACTCGATCAAGCCGCAAAAGATGCAACCGCAATCCAACAAATGGGCGAGAAACACGACTTCTCCTTAGAAGACGCGTATGAAATACAACGCCATTCTATCAATAGACGTTTGGATCGCGGAGAGAAAATCACAGGATTTAAACTAGGATTTACCTCGCGTGCAAAAATGGAGCAAATGGGAGTTCACGATCTTATTTGGGGAATTTTAACCGATGAAATGGAATTAAAACCTCAAGAAGAAGTGAATTTAGACCGATGGATTCATCCAAGAGCAGAACCAGAAATCGCGTTTAGGATCTCTAAAGACATTGAAGAGTCTATTGGTTTAAAAGAGATTCACAAGTATGTAGATGCGATGGCTCCAGCCTTAGAAATTATAGATTCTAGGTACGAAAATTTTAAATTTTCTTTAGAAGATGTGGTGGCAGATAATTGCTCTTCCACAGGATATGTAATTGGCGATTGGTTAGATTTAAATACAGAAATTTCCGATTTAGATATCGATTTACGTATTGATACGCACGTTGTACAATCAGGGAAAACCTCGGCGATACTTAACAATCCGCTTCAATCTTTAGTAGAATTAAGCCGTTTAGCTTCTAAAGCAGGAATCATAATTCAAGAAGGTCAAGTTGTACTGGCTGGTGCGGCGACTGCAGCGGTTTATTTAGAAAAGAATCAGCATGTAGAAGCGCAAGTGGAGGAATTAGGAAATATTTCATTTCAAACAAAATAAGAATTAGACTTTAGATATAGAAAGTAGGTTTTTTAAAAGGAACCTCTTTTTGATTAAAATCTCTAGTACTTTACAAGATATAATTATGGATAAAGGGAAAGTAATTGAAGGAAAAGCAACACCAAGAGGAAAATACCCACACATAAGAAAAGTGGGTGATTTTATCTTTGTTTCAGGAACCAGTTCGCGTCGCGCAGATAATACTTTTGCAGGCGTAGAAGTAGACGAAATGGGAACCACAAGTCTAGATATCAAAAAACAAACCGCAGCGGTTTTAGAGAATATTGATAGTATTCTTCAACAAGAAGGCTCGAGTTTAAAAGATGTGGTAGACGTGACCAGCTTTTTGGTAAATATGAACGATTTTAAAGGTTACAATGAAACTTACGGCGAATTCTTTGAGCCCGAAACTGGCCCTACTAGAACCACCGTTGCCGTTCACCAATTACCACATCCTCATTTATTGGTAGAAATAAAGGTTATGGCTTATAAAAAGCAAGCTTATGCAGGACATTAAAAATTTTATTGGCGGTAAGCTTCAAAAGCCTTTAGGCGACCAATGGTTGGATAATTACAATCCTGCCAAAGGGGAAGTCTACTCAAAAATCCCTGCCAGCAATGCAAAAGATGTAGAGCAAGCATTAGAAGCCGCAAAAGAAGCTTTTCCTATTTGGTCAAAATATACGATCGAGCAACGCAGTAAAGCACTTCATGAAATCGCCGATAAAATTGAAGAGAATCTAATCGCTTTCGCGGAAGCAGAATCATTAGATAACGGAAAACCTTTGAGTTTAGCCTTAACGGTTGACATCCCGCGTGCGATAAGCAACTTTAGATTTTACGCCCAAGCGATTACACAATTTGCCAGTAAATCTCACGAAACTGTGGGTACCAACAGCATCAATTTTACGTTAAAAAAACCTGTGGGCATAGTAGGTTGTATTTCTCCGTGGAATCTTCCACTTTATTTATTCTCTTGGAAAATAGCGCCAGCTCTAGCTGCAGGGAATTGTGTCGTGGCTAAACCGAGTGAAATCACGCCCATGACCGCGTATTTACTCAGTAAAATTTGTCAGGAAACCAGTTTACCAGAGGGCGTGTTAAATATTGTTCACGGGACAGGTCCAGATACAGGGCAAGCGATTGTAGAACATCCAGAAATTAAGGCTATATCTTTTACGGGAGGAACCAAAACCGGAAAAATGATTGCTAGAACTGCAGCGCCTATGTTTAAAAAATTATCTTTAGAACTTGGCGGAAAAAATCCTAACCTCATTTTTGCTGATTGCGATTATGATAAAATGCTGCAAACTACATTAAGATCTTCTTTTGCTAATCAAGGACAAATTTGCCTTTGCGGAAGCCGAATTTTTGTAGAAGAAAGTATCTATGAGAAATTTAAAACCGATTTTGTAGCGGCTGTCAAAGAGTTGAAAGTGGGGCCACCTTCTGAAGCATCCAGCAATTTAGGCGCTTTGGTTTCTAAAGAACATTTAGAAAAAGTGTACAAGCACATTCAAAGTGCACCTCAACAAGAAGCTACTATTTTATGTGGCGGAAATAAGGTAAAGGTAAAAGATCATGAAAATGGCTACTACCTAGAGCCTACAGTCATCGAAGTAAAAAGCAATTCTTGTGACCTCAACCAACAAGAAATTTTTGGTCCGGTAGTTACGATAATGCCTTTCTCTTCAGAAAAAGAAGCCTTAGCTTTAGCCAACGATGTACGTTACGGACTTTCGGCTACAGTTTGGACCAACGACCTTAACAGAACCATGCGACTTAGCAATAGCCTGGAAACCGGAATTGTTTGGGTGAATACTTGGCTCAACAGAGATTTGAGAACTCCTTTTGGCGGTATAAAAGACAGCGGAGTAGGTCGTGAAGGCGGCTTTGAAGCTTTAGAATTTTTTACCGAACCCAAAAATATTTGCATACAATATTCTAGCTAACCCATTAACCAACCCTAAACCCACCACCCTATGAAAAAGAAACTTCGCATAAACGGACACTCGCATTTATTACCTTACCCTCACGAAATTCCCGCTTTTATGAAGGAGAAGGAAATTTTTTGGGTAGATGAGGAACGTAAATTTATGCTTCAAAAGAATTGGAAAAGACCCGTCACCGATTCTAGTTTCTTTTTAGACGAAAAGTTGGAATGGATGGAGCGTTATGATATTGATCACGCGGTAGTTCTTAACCTTTCCCAGCTTTACGGAAATGGTTTGCGCGTGGAAGAGATGAAAAAAGCTTTGCGTTTTCAGAATGATTTTAATGCCAAAGTACAACGAGATCACCCTTCAAAATTTACATGTGGGTTTGTGGTTCATCCAGGTTTTGTTCGCGGTGCTTTATGGGAAATTGAACGTTGTGTAGAGGAGTTGGGAATGCAGTTATTGTGTCTTCCTACGCACTATATGGATAGTATTGGAACGTGGCGTTGTATTTTTGATGAAGAAAATGAACCCATCTTTGAAATGGCGAGTAAGTATAACTTGGCAGTGGAAATACATCCGTATGACGGAGAAAAATTTATTTTATTAGAGAATACTTCTTGGCGTTTTCACTTGATATGGATGCTTGCCCAATGTGCAGATGCGTATCACTTTTTAACGCTAAATGGCTACCCAGATAAATACCCTAATATGCGGGTTTGTTTTGCTCACGGCGGACAGTTAGCGCAAATTAACTTAGGAAGAAGAATACAAGGTTTTGATGGTCGACCAGATTTGTTTGAAGACAAAACACACCCTAGAAAATCTGTAGGTCATAAAAATATCTTTTTTGATACTTTAGTTCATGATACCGGTTCGTTAAAATTATTGGTAGAAAATCAAAAGCCAAAACAAATTATTGCTGGTTTAGACGATCCTTACCCACTTGGGGAAATGGATAGTGCGCAGCAATCTTCTTATCCAGGTAAAATATTAGACTTAGCGGTAGAAAGAGAAATTTTGACCCTAGAGCAACGTGATGATATTTGGGAAGATAATGTGATCCAATGGTTGTGTGGTGATGATCAAGCAGCAAAAGATAAATTGGTAAAACGTATTTTGGGCTAATGCATTTTTTATCAGAAGAAATTAATCAATATGTAGAGCAACATTCTCAAAAAGAACCAGAATTGCTCCAGCGGTTGCACCGAGAGACTTTTCAAAAAATCCTGCAACCGCGCATGTTAAGCGGTCATTTTCAAGGGAGAGTCTTAAGCATGCTTGCAAAACTTATTCGGCCTAAAAACATACTGGAAATTGGCACTTATACAGGTTATTCTGCGTTATGCTTAGCGGAAGGAATGCAGACTGATGGAAATTTACATACGATCGATAAGAATGAAGAGTTGGTTGATTTTCAGCGGAAATATTTTGATCTTTCTCCTTGGGGAAGTCAAATTCATCAACATTTAGGAGATGCCCTGGATCTTATTCCTGATTTAAAAGAAAACTTCGATTTGGTGTTTATTGATGCCGATAAGCAAAACTATCCTAATTATTTTGATATTATTTTACCCAAAATGAATCCTGCAGGAATTATTTTATCCGACAATGTGCTTTGGAGTGGAAAAATAATAGAACCCTTAAAAAAAGGAGATTTAGATACTGAAGCTTTACTTCATTACAATAAAATGATCAATGAAGATCCAAGAGTAGAAACTGTACTTCTGCCTATAAGAGACGGATTAACGCTTACCCGGGTACTTTAAATTGGTGTCGATAAGTTTTTTATAAAGCAGGTAACAAATAAAGGCACAAATAAGTCCTACGATGGCTCCGCCTATTAAGTCACTGGGATAATGAACTCCTACGTAAACTCTACTTATAGCGAATAGAAACGGCCATAGGTAAATGATGTAAATCCATTTCCAACGTTTTCTTAAAACTAAGACTAAAAATGTGGTTATGGCAACAGAGGTAGACGTATGTCCAGAAACAAAGCTATAATAACTTGGTTCCTGTAATATTCGTATCACATCTTTAAACTCGGTTACATTATTGGGTCTGGC
The DNA here is from genome assembly GCF_031085155.1 of Mesonia profundi. Taxonomy (GTDB): domain Bacteria; phylum Bacteroidota; class Bacteroidia; order Flavobacteriales; family Flavobacteriaceae; genus Mesonia; species Mesonia profundi. The sequence continues at coordinate 32,037 of NZ_JAVHUL010000017.1, forward strand.
TCTAGCTATAGTAGCTTTAATCACACGCGTTACTCCAAAACTAAGAGCAAAACTTGCTAAAAAAGATAGCACTCCAATAATAATATTCTTTCTGCTGTGGGAAATGATAATTAAGACGAAGAATAAAATATAAAGAGGAATCCAAGTATCTTCTTGCGTGATAAAAATCCAAAAGCTATCAAAGCGTTCTCCTCCTAACCCGTTAAGATAAATAAAAAAATCCCGATCCCATTGCTTGAGTTGTCCAATCATAACCGATTATAGCTTTCTACGAATAGAACCTGTAATCTCATCAATCTCTTCTTTGACCTTATCTACTTCTTCCTTAATATTCTTACCCCCCATTTCACCAATTTGTTTATTGGAGGTAATCTCTGTCTTGATATCATTGGTCGCGTCTTTGATAGTACGCATTCCTTTTCCTAAACCTTTTGCGATTTCGGGGATTTTATCTGCGCCAAATACCATTACCAATATAAATACGATAAAAGCTATCTCGGCACCACTTATAAATAAAGGTATCATTTGCATGATACAAATATAACATGAAAAAAAAAGCTGACTCGTTAAAGTCAGCTTAAAAATTAAATCAGTTCCATATTAACCTTTTGTCTTTTCTTTTTTGAATTTTTCAAACTCATTGGTTCCTTCTTCTTGAGGCCAAGAATTGTTGGAGGTATCCACATCTGCAGTTTCCATATCTGGATCTACTATTACAGACTCTAATTCTTTATTGGTAGCCAATACACGAGTTACTTCTTTATCGTTCTTTCTCCAAATTTGTGCTGGGTAAGTCATTCGTTCTGAAGTACCATCTTTATAGTTATATTCCACGATAAGAGGCATCACCAGTCCGCCTGGCTTATTAAATGTAATTTGATAGAAGTGTTTAGGAACATCCATACGTTGACGCTCTTGTTCCGTAAAGTTATCCATCATAAAAGATTTTAACTTAGGCGCATTTTCTTCCGCAGATTTATTTTTCATCGCTGGAGTATACTCATCACTACCCTCTTCTACTACATATAATGCATCCACTTGGGAAGGATCTTCCACCCCGTAGCGTTCCAACATTTTTTTACCTGCTTTGGTTGGCTGATCTGTTACATAGTACGATTTCACATCTTCTACACCTATATCCACATAGTCGGTAGTATAAAACCAACCTCTCCAATACCAGTCTAGATCCATTCCTGAAGCATCTTCCATTGTTCTAAAGAAATCTTCTGGCGTAGGATGCTTAAACATCCATCTTTTAGAGTAAATTTTAAAGGCATGGTCAAACATTTCTTTCCCCATTACGGTTTCTCTCAAAATATTTAAAGCCGTTGCTGGTTTCCCATAAGCATTGTTTCCTAATTGGAAAACTTGCTCTGGATTGCTCATAATGGGAGTGATAAAATCTTGACTCCCTTTCATATAATTAGTGATTTTTGTAGGCTCTCCTCTTCTAGACGGATAGTTTTCTAAAGGACTAATCGCTTCAGGGTATCTTTTTCCAAACTTCTGTTCAGATACAAATTGCAAAAAGCTATTTAAGCCTTCATCCATCCAACCCCATTGACGCTCGTCACTATTCACAATCATGGGAAAAAAGTTATGCCCTACTTCGTGAATAATAACACTCACCATCCCAAATTTGGTGCGTTCGCTATAGGTTCCATCTTCGTTAGGACGACCATAGTTCCAGCAAATCATAGGATATTCCATCCCTTGATTTTTGGCGTGCACCGAAATCGCTTTGTGGTAAGGATAATCAAAAGTCATATCGCTATAGGTCGTTAAAGTATGTGCTACCGCTTTGGTAGAATACTCTTCCCATAATGGATTACCTTCCTTTGAATATAAAGAAACCGCCATCACTTCGCGATTTCCTACTTTTACGTTTTGCATATCCCAGATGTACTTTCTAGAGCTCGTAAAAGCAAAATCTCTAACCATATTGGCTTCAAACTCCCAGGTTTTAGTCCGATTAGAAAAACCTTTTTCGGCTTTCTCTGCTTCCTGTTGATTTACGATCACTACAGGCTTATCAAAAGATTTTTTTGCCTGCTCGTAGCGATTCATCATTTTTTTAGAAAAAACTTTTTTCCGATTTTGTAGCTTTCCTGTACCATCCACTATGTGATCTGCAGGAACTGTAATTTTCACTTTATAATCTCCAAAGGGTAAGGCAAACTCTCCGTCTCCCCAAAATTGAAAATTTTGCCATCCTTCAACATCATTATAAACCGCCATTCTTGGAAAGAACTGAGCAATGATATAAGCGTAATTTCCATCTTTCTCAAAATATTCATATCCAGAGCGTCCTCTATTTACTACATGATCATTAATATTATACCACCATTTAATAGAAAAGTCTACCTTATCTCCAGACTCTAAAACCTTAGGAAGATCGATGCGCATCATCGTTTGATTGATGGTATATTTTAACGGAAATCCGTTTTGAGTTACCTTTTCTATGTTAAAACCACCGTCAAAAGGTTCTTCTATAAATTGAGAAACAAAACGACCTGTCTGGTTCACTTCGCCGATTCCATTACCATCCTGCAATTTGGTTTTACTGTCTTTTGCTCGAATATTTTGATCTAATTGCACCCATAAATATTCTAACTTATCTGGAGAATTATTTGTGTATGTGATCGTTTCTTCTCCGCTTATTTTTTGATTTTTATCATCTAAAACCACTTCCATATCATAATCGGCTGTATTTTGATAATACGCAGGACCTGGAGCTCCAGAAGCCGTCCTATATTGGTTAGGAGTCGAAAACTCTTGATAAAGCTGCCTAAATTTATTGGTGTTAGTGTGTCCTTGTTCTGCTTCTTTTTTTACAGGCTCATCCTGAGCAAAAACCGCCACACTTGCCATCGCAAGAATAAAGGTGATTGCTATTTTAAAATGTTTCCTATTCATGAAATATAGTTTTAATTTATAGGTAATTTAGTCAAATTCTATTAGGTCTGTTGGTTTATCCTTTACCAATAAAAGGGATTCTGTTTCCCCATCTTTCTCAAAATGAACCAAGTTTTTTTGGTCTTCAAACAAATCGGTTAACAAGAGATTGGTAATTTTTACTGATGAAAATGCTCTAACATTTTCAATTTCAAAATAACAAATAATAAGATCGTCTTCATAGCGCTTTCCTATAAAATTAAGCTGAAGATCTTGATTATGGATGTTTATTTTTAATTTTTTTCTGAAATACTTCTCGATATAGGAATTATTTTCGGCAAGATCTTGATCTCTCAACAACTCCACTCTACTGTCATAGCGAGTTTGAAGTAATTTCTGAAAGTCATCTACAAAAAGTCGAGTGATGAGTTGAACCGAAGAAGATTCTTCTACATATTCTGCATTGGTGACACTTAAGTAAAACTTATGCGCCCCACTAAATGAAAAGCAGGAGCAGATTAGAAATAAAAAAATAAGCTTCTTAAGGTTGTTCATCTTCGATTTCTTTAAACTTTTGGTAGCTAATAGCGTTTTCCTTTAAAAACTCGATCAAGGCTAAAGTTGGCTTCTCTTTGACTATCAATTCCTTAAAAGGTTTAAAGCTGATGCAATAATAAAGAAAATCCTCGATAAGAGGTTCAGGTATTTCTAATTCTTCGGTATAAAAGTCAATAGGAAAAATGTAGTAAGCTTTTTCCATCAGTCCTTTTTCTTTTTCGTAATCCAACTGACGGTAAACCATAGCCAATCTCCCCGAAAAATAATTAATAATAGGATCTACCGGAATAATTCCTCCGCCTGTAATGGTTGCCGTGTAAATTCTCCTTTCGGCTAAGGTAGATCTATTTCTTACTACCGGTAATCCAAAACTAGCCGCATTTAAATAAGGTTGAGTCTCTATAGTTTCCACGTCTTTCTGGAGTAATCCTGTTAGGTTAAGGTCAGAAATATTCACTTCTTCCAACTCATTCACTAATGGAAGCAAATAGATTCTCTTTTCACCTTTAAAGTCTTCCGCTACGACGGTAATTTGGTAAGGTTCATATTGCAACGAGGAAAAAAATAAGCTGTCTCCCGCTTTCGCGGAAATTTTAAATTTTCCATTGGCTTGATTGATGGTTCCTTGTTTAGAATTAAGATTCACCACATTCACTTCTCTAAATGAAATCGAATCGGCGATAATTTTTCCTGAAAAAACTCTTTTTTGCGCCCAAGAAACTCCTGAAAACAACAAAAAAACAATTAAGACAGGAATGTGTGATTTCATAATTACTCGTTCTATGGTGTTATTTTTCATAAAAAAAAACGCTTCCGCTGCGACGGAAAACTAAATAATTCTGATTCAGAAAAAACTCATTCAGAATTCTCTTTTTTAAACTTCTGATACGCTGTCACTTGATTTCGAAAAAAATCAATCATGACAAAAGCATCTTTCTGTTTGACCGTTTTTTTAAACCTTTCTTGATTAGAGCAGAAATACAAGAAATCGTCTATCAAAATGGGATCTATGCTCAGGGTTTCTTCTAATAAATTATTAGGAACCAAATGTCTACTTTGCTGAATAAGCAGTTCCAAATCTGCATATTCTTTTTGTCGTTTTAGCATTTCCATTCTTCCGCTAAGGACATCAATCAAAACCCCTACAGGTCCGCCAGAAGCTGCCGTATAAAGCCTGCGTTCCTCTACGGTTAATCTAGGAGCAGTTCTAATGGGGATGCCTAAATCTTGAGCGCTTAAGATAGGTTGCAGCTCCATATTGTTAGCATCTGCCAATAAATCTCTCGTTAAAGTTAAGGAGGAAATATTCACCTCTTCCAACTCATTTACCATTAGAAAAAGCACAATTTGGTTGTTTTCCTTTTGAAGCATTTCTAAATTAACTTCTACGATATGAGGCTCATATTTTACTGAAGAAAAAATAACTTTATCGCCTTCACTTGCTTGGATAGAAAATTTACCGGAAGCGGCATTTACCGTTCCCAATTTATTAGTGTAATTGACGATATTCACCTGAATTTCTGCAATAGAATCGGCTACAATTGTACCAGAAAATTCTTGGCTATTTTGCGCATTACTTCCCCAGAAGCCACAAATACATATAAAGAGAAAAAGGTAGTTTTTTTGCATAAAAAGAGTTACTTCTCTCCTAAAGACGCATTAATTGTTTTGTTGTTGCAATTTATAAGCTTTACCTTTTTCAATTAGAAACTCGATAAGGTCCAATTCATTGCCTTTTTCTAGCAGCCGCTTTTCCAAACCATTTTCTTGCGCGTAGAAAATAAATTCATTTATATTTTCTTTCTTAATGTCTAGATTACGCTTAAAAAAATCGTCGTTATAGACTTTTCTAACGGCCACATCTATATCTTCCGTATTAGCATCTTTTCCTTTACTCTTATTTTTAAATATGGTTCTAAACATATTGGCAAAATTTAACCCATTGGTTAAATAACCTTTATCTATCGCGATATTATCAACCTTAGAATCTTTATCGTCTCTAAACTTATAATTATAGGTGTTCACCATTTCTAAAGAAGATAATTTAGTTCGGTTTACGCCTACTGTTTTTATCTTTGTCACATCGGCTTGCACGTTTCCAGAAAGGTCATAAGGTTTTAGAGTCACTTCATCCAATTCATTTACGGCTTCGCTAATTTTTATATTGATGGTTTTATTCTCCAAAACCCCTTCATCAACGATGACAATAAATGTTTGGTACTGAATAGAGGAAATCATGAGCCGGTCATTTAAGCCTACTTTAATAATAAACTCCCCATATTTACTAGTGGCAGCACCTTCGGTCGTATTCATATTATATATATTAATATCGTCGGCATCCATATAACTATCAACACTCACTTGTCCTTTAATAAATACTCTATTTTCAATTTGAGCATGGACGAAGCTTATATTCAGTAAAACAATTATTAAAAACAATCTTTTTTTCATAGCGGTTAGGGTTTTTAAGTAAACCTTATAGAAAACTTAAAAAAGTAATAATTCTTTTTTGTAGCTTTTCAATACTATAAATTTACATAAAAAAACCCGATATATGAATTGTATTATTGCAAGCACCTCTACCGTTCACGGTAGTAGCTACTTAGGTTATTTTCCCGATGCCTTAACGGAATTATTTAAGGGAGTAAAAGAAATTATTTTTATTCCCTACGCAAGACCAGGAGGCATTTCTCATGAGGAGTACACTAAAAAAGCCCAAGAAGGATTGGAGTTTTTAAATATAAATGTGGTGGGAATTCATCAAAAAGAAAATCCTAAGCAAGCGATTGAAAATGCAGAAGCCATTTTTACCGGGGGAGGGAATACATTTTTATTGGTCTCTCAACTGTATCAAAAAGATCTTATGCAAGCTTTAAGCGATAAGATAAAAAAAGGGTGTGCTTATTTAGGTACCAGCGCCGGAAGTAACATTTGTGGTAAAACGATGCATACCACCAACGATATGCCTATTATTCATCCGCCATCGTTTGACACGCTGGGACTTTTCTCATTTAATATCAATCCACATTATTTAGATCCAGACCCCACTTCTACGCATAAAGGAGAAACCCGGGAAACGAGAATAAAAGAATTTCAGCAACTACATCAAATTCCTGTGGTAGGCTTACGAGAAGGAAGCTGGATTCGCATGAAAGATCAAGATTTGATATTAAAAGGAGATTTGGAAGCTCGCGTATTTATTCCGCAGCAAGAAGCTATAGAAGTGAAGCCTAATCATTCATTTAAAAACCTATCTTAATGGATTATCAAGCCTTACTTAATATCATTGAAAAAGACTTGGAGAGCTTTGATCACCAAGGAAAAGTGGCCAGTTACATCCCCGAGCTTGCCTTTGTATCTCCCAATAAATTTGGAATGCACCTACACTGCATCAATGGAAAAGATTATTTTATTGGAGATAGTGAAGAGAAATTTTCGATTCAAAGTATTTCGAAGGTGTTCACTCTTACCTTAGCCAAAAAGCATAAAAGTAAAATATGGGATCGTGTAGATGTAGAGCCTTCTGGGAATCCTTTTAATTCTCTTATTCAGTTAGAAAAAGAAAAAGGAGTTCCTAGAAACCCTTTTATCAATTCGGGAGCTTTGGTCATCGCAGATATTTTAATAAGCTGTTTAGAAAACCCCAAAGAAGAGTTGCTAGCTTTTGTAAGGTATTTAGCCCAAGATCACGATATTTATTACGATGAAAAGGTTGCAGCTTCAGAAAAAAGTAAAGGATATAGAAATATCGCCTTAGTGAATTATATGAAGTCTTTGGGCAACATCAACAACGATGCAGATGATATTTTAGACTTTTACTTTCATCAATGCTCACTTGCGATGTCTTGCAGTCAGCTTTCAAAAGCATTTATGGTATTTGCCAATGAGGGGAAAATTATAGGAACTCAAGAGCGCGTCCTTAAAACCAAAAGCATTAAACGTATTAACGCGATTATGCAGACTTGTGGATTTTACGATGAAGCAGGGGAATTTAGCTTTAGAGTTGGTTTACCAGGAAAAAGTGGTGTTGGCGGAGGCATTGTAGCCATACATCCTCACCAATATGCCGTTGCCGTTTGGAGTCCCAAACTTAATGCGCATGGAAATTCAGAAAAAGGGATGCGGGCGTTAGAGGAACTGACTAGCCTTACCGGGCTTTCCATTTTTTAACATAAAAAAAAGCCTCTTAAAAAAGAGGCTTTTGAGCGGGAGACCAGGTTCGAACTGGCGACATTCAGCTTGGAAGGCTGACGCTCTACCAACTGAGCTACTCCCGCATTGCGATGGCAAATATACTAACTATCTTTAGTTTGAAGCAAGTAAAAAATTAATTTTTTTATAAAGTTGATTTATTTTTTAATCCAAGCAAGCTACTTTCATAAAATAACTTTAAATTAGAAGTGAAGATTATTTTCAATTATTAAAAAGCTTCTACTTATGGATCAATCAATTAAGCATAAAGAGAATGAAACCAATGGCATTTTTTATTTAGAAATTGAGAACAAAATAGTGTCAGAACTCACCTATATAAAAAAAGAGCCTAATATTTTAGTTATTGACCGTACCGAGACCAAAAAGACGGAAGAGGGAAAAGGTTTGGCGTCAAAACTTTTAGAACATACGGTTAATTACGCCAAAGAAAACAATTATAAAATAGATCCGCTTTGTCCTTTTGCCGAGGTAAAATTTGACGAAAACGAAGCCTATCAAAAAATAAAAGCATAAGTTGAATATAGAAATAAAAGAAGTCGATGTTGCGGTGGTTTTATCCATACGCCAAGAGGTGCTCCGAAATGGAAAACCTATACGCATGTGTAAAATGCAGGGAGACGAGCTACCATCTAGCATTCACCTAGGGCTGTTTTACGAAAATAAATTGGCAGGAATTACTAGCTTAATGGTAGAGGCTCATCCTGAGTTTCCAGACCTTTCTCAATTACGCTTACGCGGAATGGCGGTATTGCCAGAATTTCAGAAAAAGAAATTGGGAAAATTATTAATGGAAGAAGCGATAAGCGTTTCTCAAAAAAAACATGCTGATATTCTGTGGTTCAATGCTAGAGAAGCGGCAGTTGGATTTTATGAGAAATTCGGTTTTTCCGTAAGGGGAAATTTATTCAATATTAAAGACGTTGGGGATCACTTTTTGATGTACAAAGAGTTATGAATAGAAGAAATTTTATTACCAAAAGTGTTGCAACAACAGCAGTTAGTCTACTTCCACTTTCATTTTGGAGTACTCTTTGGCTTCAGGAATTTACACTAGATGAACTTACAGGAAAAGCAAATCTATCTCTTTATGGCGAAGGCTATCAACTGCGAGAAGAAGTAAACAAAGCCTTTTCAAAGATGCAAGCGGAAGCGAAAAAGGAAGGGATTCATATTCAAATCGTTTCTGCCTACCGCAGTTACGAACGCCAGAAGCAAATTTTTAATGCTAAATTCAGTCGGTATACTAAACGAGGTTTATCTGGAACGGATGCCGTCAAGAAAATTATTGAATACTCTACCATTCCAGGAACTTCTAGACACCATTGGGGAACCGACATCGATATTATTGATGCCAAAGCCAAGCAACCCAAAAATGTTTTAATGCCTAGAAACTACGATGAAGATGGTCCTTATTGCGAGATGAAAATGTGGCTAAATGAGCATAGTGAAAAATTTGGGTTTTACATTGTGTACACCAACAACCCCAAACGTAAAGGCTTTCATCCAGAACCTTGGCATTTCTCTTATCAAAAAACATCTTTAGCGATGCTAAAAGCATATCAGGACATTGATTTTCAAAAAATCATTACCCAAGATACAGACCTTAAAGGAAGAGCATTTTTAAGTGAATCTTTTTTAGAGACTTATAAACAGGAGCATATTTTAGATATTAATCCCGCATTACTTCCGTAAAGGAATTTTAGCATAACTTTATATGAGAAAGAGGACTATCTTCTTTAACTTTGCGACAAAACAAGATCATGTCGAATAAAGCTATTTTAGTCATTTTAGATGGCTGGGGAGAGACGAGCGATAAGAGTGTATCTGCTGTAGATCAAGCCAATACTCCATTTATAGATTCTTTATACAAAAACTATCCACACGCCTTATTGCGCACCGATGGTGAACATGTAGGGCTTCCTAAGGGACAAATGGGAAATAGCGAAGTGGGGCATCTTAATTTGGGAGCAGGAAGAATTGTTTACCAAGATCTTGCGAAAATAAATAAAGCTGTGAAGAATAAATCCCTAAGCTCTGAGCCTGTATTAGAACAGGCTTTTGACTTTGCGGTAAGTCACGAAAAACCCATTCACTTTATAGGCTTACTTAGTGATGGCGGCGTGCATTCTCATATTAATCACTTAAAAGGATTATTGGAAGCGGCACAAGAGTTTGGTGTAAAAGAAAAGTATGTACACTCCTTTACCGATGGTAGAGATGTAGATCCAAAGTCTGGTTTAGGTTTTGTAGAAGAGTTACAACATAAGCTGGAAAAAACCAACAGTACATTAGCTTCAGTAATTGGAAGGTATTATGCTATGGACCGTGATAAGCGCTGGGAAAGAACAAAAAAAGCCTATGATTTACTTGTGAATGGCGTGGGAGAAGAAAGCTCTTCTGTCTTAAGTCATATTCAAAAAAGTTATGATGAAGGCATTACGGATGAGTTTTTAGAACCTATTCTAGTGAATACCGAAGGAAAAACTCATAGCATTGAAAAAGGAGATGTAGTGATTTTCTTTAATTTTAGAACCGATAGAGGTCGGCAATTAACCCATGCATTGACGCAAGAAGATGTACCTCAATACAATTTAAAAAAGCTTCCGTTGTATTTTGTGACTATGACGAATTATGACGATACTTTTTCTAATATTAATGTCGTTTTTAACAAAAATCACATCAAAGCCACCTTGGGAGAAACCTTAGAATATGTAGGAAAAACTCAGGTAAGAGCCGCAGAAACAGAAAAATATCCGCACGTTACTTTCTTTTTCTCTGGCGGAAGAGAAACTCCATTTAAAGGAGAAGAACGCATCTTGGTGCATTCTCCAAAAGTAGCGACTTACGATTTACAACCCGAAATGAGTGCGGTAGAATTAACCGATAAACTCGTCGGCTCAATTGAAGACAACGATAAAGATTTCTTTTGCATTAACTACGCCAATCCAGATATGGTAGGACATACAGGTGTTTTTGAGGCAGCAGTTAAAGCTTGCGAAACCGTTGATGCTTGTTTAAAGAGAATTGTTGAAGCTGGAAAAGGCAACTACAACTTTATTATCTTAGCAGATCACGGCAATAGCGAAAAAATGAAAAATGAAGATGGTTCTGTGAATACAGCGCATACGACTAATCCCGTGCCTGTTATTTTAATCTCTTCTGAAAGAAAACAAATAAAAGACGGAATATTAGGTGATATCGCTCCTACTCTTTTAGAGCTTATGGACGTTAATAAACCCGAGTTGATGACTCAAAATAGCTTACTATTATGAAAACAACATACCCTCTTTTATTCGCGTTATTAGTTTTAGTTTCTTGTGAAAGTCAAAAAGAAGTTCAGAAAGAAACAAAAACCTTAAGTACAACGAGTACCTCTACAAAAACCGAAACAAAAATTATTTCCGAAGAAAAAATATCTCCGCAAGATGATACTTATACAGGTATTCTTAACGAAGAAGACCTAAAGTCTGGCATCTTAAAAGAATGGTTCATGCCAGGTTATGAAGCCTACGACCCAGACCAAGCTATTGTAGATAAGATTAATAAAAATATTGATGATTACAGTATAAAAGTATTTATGGGAACTTGGTGTTCAGATAGCCGAAGAGAAATACCTAAACTTTATAAACTTCTAGATCAAATTGATTATAATCAAAACCAATTGGAAGTAATCACTACCGACGAAGATAAAAACACAAAACAAGGCTATGAGAAAAAATACAACATAGAATATGTTCCTACCATTCTTTTTATAGACAAAAATGGAAAGGAAGTGAATCGTTTTGTAGAATTTCCTCAAGAATCCTTAGAAGAAGATATTTTAAAAATTGTAACCAATCAATCTTATAAAAACAGTTACGCAGACTAATTATTTATGGCACATAATAAATCATTTTTGATAGCAGTCGATTTTGACGGAACCATTGTAGAAAATAAATATCCTAAAATTGGAGAACCCATAACCTTTGCTTTTGAGACTTTAAAAAAGCTTCAAGAGGCAGGACATCGTTTAATTTTATGGACTTATCGTTACGGAAAAGAATTAGATGACGCAGTAAAATTTTGTGAAAAACATGGAATTGTATTTTACGCTGTTAACCAGAGTTTCCCAGAAGAGGTTTTTGATCCTAGAGTAAGTAGAAAAATTAATGCTGATATATTTATTGATGATAGAAATATTGGGGGACTACTAGGATGGGGAGAAACCTATCATCATATCATGAACGAAGAACCAGAACACTTAAAACCTACAAAAAAGAAGGGCTTATTTTCCTTTTTTAAATAAAAGCATATGATTATAACTAAAACCAGAGAAGAAATTGAATTAATGAGAGAAAGCGCCTTAGTGGTATCCAAAACTCTCGGAATACTTGCTAAAGAAGTTAAACCAGGTGTTACCACCTTACAGTTAGATAAACTCGCCGAAGACTTTATAAGATCTGAAGGTGCCATCCCAGGTTTTCTTGGTCTTTACGACTTCCCTAACTCTCTATGTATGAGTCCCAATGCGCAAGTTGTTCATGGAATTCCCAATGACCAGCCCATGCAAGAAGGGGATATTATTTCTATTGATTGTGGAGCAATCAAAAATGGCTTTTATGGGGATCACGCCTATACATTTGCTGTGGGAGAGATTGATGAGGAAGTAAAGAAGTTATTGCAAGTAACTAAAGACTCGCTATACAAAGGAATTAAAGAATTTAAAATAGGGAATCGCGTGGGTGACGTAGGTTATGCCATTCAAAAATATGCTGAAGATCACGGCTACGGAGTCGTAAGAGAGTTGGTAGGACATGGATTAGGAAAAAACATGCACGAAGATCCAGAGATGCCCAATTACGGAAAAAGAGGCAGAGGAAAAAAATTCGTAGAAGGCATGGTCGTTGCGATTGAGCCAATGATTAATATGGGAACAAAGAACATTAAACAGCTTAAAGATGGTTGGACTATTCTTACTCGAGATGGGAAGCCCAGTGCGCATTTTGAACATGATGTAGCTTTGGTAGACGGTAAGCCTGAACTCTTATCGACATTTGATTACATTTATGAATCTTTAGGAATTGAAAGTGATGAAGAAAGAGAATTTAGAAAATAAAGAAAGTTTCTACCTAAATAATAATCTTTTAGAAGAATGGAAATTTTACTTTGAAGAAAACTGGGCAAAAGGCTATGAAGTAGCGCTTTCCAGTAAAGGTAGAGTGATGAATTTCGTGAAGAGCAAACACGGAAAGATTTTAAAGGGAAGCAAGATCAACGGCTACCCTATTTTTAACACGCGTTTAGAAAACGGAAAACGAAATAATTTTTACACTCACAAATTAATCGCAAAAGCTTTCTTAGAAAAGCCAAAAGACGGCTTATTTGTTATTCATAAAAATTATGAAAAAACCGATAACAACCTAAACAACCTGCAATGGGTGAACCGAAAAGAATGGGAAGCTCATCAAGACAAAAATCCAAAAGTCATTGCCAAAAGAAAAAGTAAAAGCAGGAGTTTTGCTAAACTCAGCTTTGCTCAAGCGACTGTTCTTAAAAAAAAGCTTTTAGACCCCAATCGAAGAACAAGATTAAAAGTATTGGCTAAACAATTTGGAGTTTCTGAAATGCAATTGCACCGAATTAAAACCGGAGAAAACTGGGCCGATATAAAAGTATGATTAAAAAAGGATTTCGGTTTATTCTTAACCACATTCCCAGGCCTATACTTATCAAATTAAGTTATTTGGCAAAACCCGTTTTGGCGGTTAGTCTTCGAGGTGAAAAATATACAGATCCCATAGACGGGAAAAGCTTTTCCACGTTTTTACCTTATGGATATGTACATCAGCGTCCCAATGTACTATCGCCTTCTACCCTATCTTTAGAAAGACACCGGCTGTTGTGGTTATACTTAGAACGAAAAACAGACTTCTTTACCAAACCTCGAAAAATGCTTCATTTTGCACCCGAGCAAGCTTTTTATAAAAGGTTTAAAAAGATGAATCACCTAGAATACACTACCACCGATTTAAATTCACCCTTGGCAGATGTAAAAGCAGATATTTGTGACCTTCCTTTTAAAGACAATAGCTACGATATTATTTTTTGCAACCATGTGTTAGAGCACATTCCCAATGATGATTTGGCGATGGAAGAGCTATACCGGGTTTTAAAATCGGGTGGCTTTGCCATATTGCAGATTCCGCAGGACCTAAAAAGAGAAACCACTTTTGAAGACGACAGCATTACAGATCCCAAAAAGAGAGCTGAAATCTTTGGACAATACGATCACGTAAGAATTTACGGTCGGGATTATTTCAGCAAGTTAAAAGAAAAAGGATTTGAGGTAGAACAAATAGCGCTCGCTAATGAACTTACTCTAGAAGAAATAGACCGTTATCGCATAGATCCTAAAGAAATCTTACCGGTTTGCCATAAGCCTATTTAATAATTAGAATACTTCACAGATAAACAGTCAAAATTTTCATTTCTTTTATACCTTTGCGCTTCCTAAAAATGACATCATGTATCATAAAAATATAAAACTTTTTTTAGCTGCAGCGATTATCGCTTTTGCAGTGTATCAATTTATTGAAGGGAATATAGGAAATGGAATTGCTCTTATTCCCCTTGCCGGAATTTTCGTCTTTTTATACTTCAAAAACGAAATGATCTTATTGGCATTTATGCGTTTAAGAAAGCAAGACTTTGAAGGCTCTAAAAAATGGTTGGATAAAATTAAAGATCCTGAAGCGGCCTTAACCGTGAAACAACAAGGATACTACTACTATTTACATGGTCTTATGTATTCTCAAAAGAATATGACTAAAGCCGAAAAATACTTCAAGAAAGCCATTAAATTAGGACTTTCTATGAGTCAGGATTTAGCGATGGCTAAGCTTAACTTAGCTGGGATTGCCATGTCTAAAAGAAGAAAAAGAGAAGCTCAAATGCTTTTAAAAGAGGCTAAGAAAGCGGATAAGCATGATATGCTTGCCGATCAAATAAAAATGATGAAGCAGCAAATGAAAAAAATATAGTTTTTTTATTAAATTATTGATGATAAATCAACTTGTTAACACTTAATCCCGGCTTTGTTGGGATTTTTTTTTATATCTTTAAGTAAAGTTTAACAGGGAAAGTATGAAACTATTTCTACAATTTTTATGTATTGGCTTATTTAGTGTTTCTGTTTTAGCACAAGACCGGAAGGTCTTCTTTTCTGAAGCAGTAAGCATTCATGTACCTAAATATAAAAAGAAAGCACAAAAAGCTTACCGAGAACACAATACCAAATACGCCGAATTTCTATTCGATTCTATAGTTAAAAATCATCTTTCTGGCACCTATATCGATAATTTTGATATCAATTGTATAGGTAAAAATAAGAAGTGCATTAACGATTTTAAAAAACCTATTTATTTAACTACTTATGCTTCTTGGTGTGTTCCTGGGAAAGGCGAAATCCCCGCTCTAAACGAGCTGGCAAAAAAATACAAAGATGAAATTGATTTTATTGTCCTTTTTTGGGATAAGAAAAAAAACGTTAAGGAGGTTATTTCCGACTATAAAAGATTTATTGATATTGTATATGTGGATGAGCTTGAAAACAAAGATGCCTATATTATAAGAACGATGAAGCATTCTTTAGGATTTCCTACCACTTTTTACATCGGTTCTGATAAGAAAATAATTCATATCGATCGTACAGCCAAGCTTCCCTATACAGATCCTTTTGAAAACTCTTACAATCTTAATTTTAATAATTTGTCTTCGGGCGTTTCTGAAATACTGGCTCATGAAGAAGAACTTTTAGCATCCACTCCGTTTGCACTCAACTAACACCTATTGAATTATTATAGCTTATAATAAATAATCCTCTGGAGGGAGTAAACCTTGGAATGGTTTTTAAATCAAAAAAACCTTGCTAACTCTGTACTATGATACAGAAAATAAATCTTTTTAAACGGCTTTTAAATGCGTAACAAATTGACTATAACAAAGGAGCCCAAAGTCTACAAAAAGACTCCTTAAGTCTCTTTACAAGTCCTCTTTCCTTCCATTCATCTATATTTATCTGCTCACAATCTTCTATATCGTCATTGAATATAGCAATCATTTTCTGACTGAATTCCTTATTATAAATCAAAGCATTGATTTCAAAATTAATCTCAAAGCTTCGGTAATCCATATTAGAAGTTCCTACTGAACTAAATTCTCCGTCAATTACCATCGTTTTGGCGTGTATCATTCCTTTGCAATAATGATAGACTTCAATATCAGACTCTAAGACATCCAATATATAAGAATTGGTCGCGTATTTTGCAGCCCAAGAATCTCCCTTTTTCGGAAGCAAGAGTTTCACTTCAACCCCTCTTCTACTAGCGGTTTTAAGTGCGGTTAAAATTTGATCATTGGGAATAAAATAAGGCGTGGTAATATGTATGCTTTTATCAGCAGAATTAATCGCTGTAAATATGGCTTCCATAATATGGGGCCAGTTAGAATCTGGTCCGCTAGCAGCAATTTGCACCGCTATTTCTCCGCAGTTTTCCATCTTCGGAAAAAAAGAGTCTGTAATTTCTATTTCTTGATTTGAAACAAAATTCCAATTCAGTAAAAAGTGAGACTGTAAAGATTTTATAGCATTTCCTTTTATACGAAGATGCGTATCTCTCCAGTATCCTTTCTTACAAGGATTCACATAATCATCAGAAACATTAATCCCGCCTACATATCCTAAGGTACCATCAATAATTACAATCTTCCGGTGATCTCTATAATTCAATTTTCGGGTTAAATTAGGAAACCAAACGGGCATAAAAGGGAAAATTTCTATTCCAGCAGACTGCATTCGCTTTTCTTGTTTTCCGCTAAGAGCACTTCCTACATAATCATAAATCACTCGTATATGAATCCCCTCTTGAGCTTTTTTACATAGAATATCTATCAACTGAAGTCCAACCTTATCTGAATTAAAAATATAGTATTCTAAATGAATATAATCTTTCGCTTGTTCTATATCTTTAAAAAGGGATTCAAATTTCTTTTCTCCGTTAAGAAGAATCCCTACATCGTTCCCAAAAGTGAGTGGCTTCTTTTGATTGTTTTGAAGCAGTTTCACAATATTTACCTGGTTATCTAAAAAACGATCTTCGTATTGATCTAGTTTTTGTTCTCCCACCAGTAATTTCTTTTCCCATTCTTTTACTTTCTTATTATTAAACACTTTTCGGCGTTTAAACATTTTATCTTTTCTATATTCTTGTCCGAAGAAAAAATAAATCAGTAAACCCACAAAAGGCAGTACAATAAGCGATAAAATATAAGATACGGTAGTGATGGGATTTCTATTGTTCAAAATAATAAAAAACGCCGTCCCAATGGCTATCACATAATTAATGATAAGCAAGCTAATAAAGATATTATTTTGAACAAAGTCTAGCATCTAGGGCTTATACGTATAAGTTCCTTTTTTAGGAATCTCAATTTGATAGGCTTTTCTAGATTTATTATTAAGATGAGCTTCTCTTAACCAAGGGTTATGAATTTTTAAGATTTTATAATTGATTCCAAACTCTTTCGCAAACTTACCAAAATCGGTTACTGCAGTGTCTACTTTTACCTCTTTCACCTTAATGGTTTGATATAAATCATCTTCGGTAAAATTGAAACCATAGTTTCCTGGATCACTAAGAACCGTTTTTAAGGCTAAGATTCTAAAAACATATCTTCCAGTCTCACTATTCAATAGCAAATCGTAGTAATCGTGTACGTATTGACGATCTTGTTGTCTAGTAATTCCATAGTTACCTGCGTTATACGCCGCTGCGGCTAAGGTCCAACTTCCAAATTTAGCTTTAGACTCCAATAAATATTTACAAGCGGCTTCGGTAGATTTCTGAATATGGTAACGTTCATCTACGTTCTCATTTACTTCTAAGCCATGTTCTTTTGCCGTAGATTTCATAATCTGCCAAAACCCTGTTGCACCTGCTGGAGAAACAATTTGCGTAAGTCCGCTTTCCGCTACTGCTAAATATTTAAAATCATCAGGAATGCCGTGTTTTTTTAAAATAGGCTCGATGATAGGAAAGTACTTTTCTGCTCTTTTAATCAAAAGCAAACCGTTAGATTGCCAGTAGGTATTCACCATCAGCTCCCTGTCCATACGTTCTTTAATGTCTGGGTTCTCTGTAGGTACTTTTTCTCCCGCAAAATTTAAATTTTCAGGAATAGCCAATGCATAAACGTTGTAATCTTTTACGGCTTTTTCTGGATCATTATGTACCCGTACTTGCTCTTTGGGAACCGGAATTTGGGTAAAAGAGCTTATGGCTTGTACTCCTACTCCCGCCACGGTAACTGCACCTATGATGGTAACTATATTTTTTATTGATTTCATTGCTTATTTTTTTAATTTCTTAAAAGAAATTCTCAACTGGTCTTTTCCCGACTTTTAGTTGAAGTTTTCCTCCCTAATTATTTTTTCTAATCTAGTTTTATTCTGGTTTTACCGACTCTTTATCTATATTTTTATTCTTCAATTTACCGTTTAAAATAAGTTCGGGTAAATGTTCATTAAACCACCTAAACCTGTCAATCACCATAATATGCGTTCCATTTTTAATGGTGATGCAATCTTTTATATTCTTATGCGGAAAAATAATATCCTTATCTCCATGAATATGAATCACATTCGGCAAGGTTTCTTCTTGATCCCAAAACAACATTTGCTCTAAAGCCCAATCGATATAACTTTGGTCACTTACCGATAAATATTGCTGGTACAATTGTGCTCTTTTCGTTAAATAATTTCCTACTGGCAACTTTTCCAAACCTTCTATCTTGTCTACTAAACTGGTAGGAAAAATCTTATAAAGTGCTGTTTTTCTGGCAAAACGCATTCTTTTTGGTAATTCAAACTTATTCTTTACCGTAGAAATTAAAATTAATCGCTTAACGCGGATTTGCTTACTCATCTCTTGAACAATAACCCCGCCAAACGAAACTCCAATCAAAACAGGATTTTCATGATGAACGTCTGCTAACATTCTGGTCGTATACTCTTTTAAACTTTCCTTCAGAATGGGAATCTTCCATTCTAACCAATGCATCTTAAACTGATCTTCGGGCAATTTTATATGCTCAAATATACTTGGATTCGCCGCCATACCTGGCATAAAATAAACGTGAATCAACTTATCTTGGATCATTTTTTAACACGGGTTTACACTAAACTAATAAAATAATAGAGTAAATTTACAGGTAAAAATATTTGATAAAATTGGTTTTACCATATATAAAAGGTTAAAACTAAAGCAATTTTATTTTTACTCCGCCCCATTTTAGTATAGATCTCAAATTCACTCCTTATGGAAACCATCGAAGTTAAAGACAATGAATTTTTAAGACAGTTTGAAACCCTTGTGAATGAAGAGTTAATCACCCTTGAATATTCTAAACAAGAAAGAAAAATCTTTTTATCTAAAATACTTATTTCCGATGAAAAAAGAGCAGATGGTACTTTAGAAAAATTTTTAACGGGAATTTTCGATCACATTGAGGAAAGAGGTCGCATAAGAGTTGTTCCTACCAGCAAAGAAGTCGTTAATTTTTTTAGAGCCAACAAATCTAAATACACCGATTTGCTTCCTATTGGAATGAATATTTAAGCAATCACTTTTTCTGAAGCAAATTCAAAACGCACCAATCCATCTTCATCAATTTTAGATAAGCAAACTTGATGCAGCGTATTCACATAAGAAGGATCCCAAGGCATTTTTACTTTTACGTAATTTTCCGTAAAGCCGTGAATGTAGCCTTCTTTATTTTCACCTTCAAAAAGCACTTCTAAAGTATTCCCTAACTGACTTTCATAAAAAGCCCGACGCTTTTTGGCAGAAAGACCACGCAACATTTTGCTTCTTTTCTTTCTTACCTTCAGCGGAACTGCATTTTCCATTTCGGCGGCAGGAGTATTATCCCTTTCTGAATAAGTAAATACATGTAGGTAAGAAATATCAAGCTCGTTTAAGAAATTATAGGTCTCTAAAAAAAGCGCATCGGTTTCTCCCGGAAAGCCTACAATCACATCTACACCAATACACGCATTAGGCATCACGCGTTTAATTTGCGTTACGCGATCTACGTACAAACCACTCATATAACGACGTTTCATCTTTTTAAGCAGCTCATCGCTTCCGCTTTGCAACGGAATGTGAAAATGCGGCACAAACGTATGGCTTTGGGCTACAAAATCTATGGTTTCGTTCTTTAATAAATTGGGCTCGATAGAAGAAATACGCAATCTTTCTATCCCCTCAACCTCATCTAGAGCTTTTACCAGATCTAAAAATGTATGCTCGTGGTGTTTGTTGCCAAACTCTCCTTTTCCATAATCCCCAATATTTACTCCGGTTAACACAATTTCTTTAATGTTTTGCTCAGAGATATCTTTAGCATTTTGAAGCACATTCTCTAAAGTGTCGCTTCTAGAAATCCCTCTTGCCAACGGAATCGTACAATAGGTACATTTATAATCACAGCCGTCTTGCACTTTTAAAAAGGCACGCGTACGATCTCCAATACTGTAAGAACCCACATAAAAATCGGCTTCTTCAATTTCACAGGAATGCACTTCTCCCATGTCATTTTTGGTAAGATCGTTTAGGTAATCGGTGATTTTAAACTTTTCGGTAGCGCCGAGTACTAAATCTACGCCGTCTACATCTGCTAACTCTTCTGGTTTTAATTGCGCATAACACCCAATAGCCACTACAAAGGCATCAGCATTTACCTTTTGAGCTTGCTTTACGATGGTTTTAAAACGCTTATCGGCATTCTCGGTAACGCTACACGTATTGATCACATAAATATCTGCCTTCTCTGTAAATTCTACCTTAGAAAAACCTTCATTTTTAAAGGTTCTGGAAATGGTAGAAGTTTCAGAAAAATTTAATTTACAACCTAAGGTGTAAAAAGCGACTTTTTTATTTTCGTGCATCATAAAGCTCTTTCGTATTCTTTTAGTAATATTGCTTTTAAAGTAAAATCCTAAAATGTAAAGGAAATTTTTCCGTCAAGCGGAACGAGTTCAATCTTCCTTAGAAACATTTAATAAAGGAGTCTCCATCTTTGGTTTACATACCAAACTTTGAATTACTTTAAAAATGCGTGCAAATATACGACCTTAAATTTTTATACTCAAATTGAATAAAATTGCTTGCTTCATAAAAACCAGCTATTTAGCCTTATTACTTCCAATGATGCTTTTCACCTCTTGTGAAAATACCTCAACTGCCAAAAAAGACCATTTGGTTTTTAGATACAATGAGCACGCTAACATTACTTCTCTAGATCCTGCTTTTGCAAAAGATCAGCGTAATATTTGGCCTTGTAACCAACTCTACAATGGTTTAATTCAGTTGGATGATGAACTCAATACGCAACCAGATATCGCCAAATCATGGGAAGTTTCTAACGACGCTAAAACCTACACTTTTCAGTTAAGAAAAGATGTTTATTTTCATGAACACCAAATTTTCGGAACTCAAAAAACAAGAAAAGTAACTGCTAAAGATGCGGTATACAGTCTCAATCGCTTAACCGATCCTAAGATTGCTTCTCCCGGAAGTTGGGTTATGCAGCAAGTAAAAAACATTTCTGCCAAAAATGACTCCACGCTTGTCATCGACTTAAAACAGGCATTTCCCGCTTTTCTAGGTTTACTTTCTATGAAATACGCCAGTATTATTCCTACAGAAATGGAGCAACTCGATTTTAGAAAAAATCCTATTGGCACCGGACCTTTTCATTTTAAACGCTGGGAAGCGAATGAGAAGTTAGTCTTTAGAAAAAATAAGCTTTATTTTGAAAAAGATAAAAATGGCAATCAACTTCCTTATCTCGAAGCCGTCGCCATTACTTTTTTACCAGATAAGCAGAGTGAGTTTCTTCAATTTGCCCAAGGAAAAATAGATTTTCTTAGCGGATTAGATCCTTCCTATAAAGATGAGTTATTAAATGCTAAAGGAGAATTACAACCCAATTATCAACAGCGCATTCAAATGCTACGCGCGCCATATTTAAACACGGAATATTTAGGTCTCTACCTTGACTATCCCTCTCCGGAATTGAATTCTCAGAAGCTACGTCAAGCGATTAATTACGGTTTTGATAGACATACGATGATCACCTATTTAAGAAACGGAATTGGCACTCCAGCTACTTCTGGCTTTATTCCCAAAGGTTTACCGGGGTTTTCAGATGCTACGTATTACGAATACAATCCGCGGAAAGCGAAAAAACTAATCGAAGACTTTAAAAAAGAAACGAGAGAACAAAATCCTACAATAAGCATCAGCACCAACGCCTCGTATTTAGACTTGTGCGAATACATTCAGCGAGAGTTGCAAAAAGTAGGTTTACAGGTAGAAATCGATGTGATGCCGCCCTCTACTTTACGTCAACAACGCTCTGCTGGGAAATTAGCAGCTTTTCGCGCCAGTTGGATCGCCGATTATCCCGATGCGGAAAACTACCTCTCTTTATTTTATAGTGATAATTTTTCTCCGCAAGGCCCTAATTACACTCACTTTTCTTCTGAAACTTACGATGAAATCTACCGCCAATCTTTAGAATTGGGAGATTTAAAGCAAAGAATTCCGCTTTACCAGCAAATGGATTCTATCATTATGACTCAAGCGGCAGTGGTTCCTTTATATTATGATGAAGTGATTCGGTTTACGCAAAACGAGGTGGAAGGATTAGGGATTAACCCTATCAATTTATTGGATTTAAAACGGGTAAAAAAATTGAAGGAATGAGAATCCTAAAGTTCTCTACGTATCTTTACAAAAAAATTACATGAAATGAGTCGTCGTATAGAATTGAGAAACGTAAATGTTACGCGCTACATCACCCCTTTACGGGAAGGAGGATCGCTTCCCGCGGTAGCCGATGCCGATGACGGATTTAAATATGTGATTAAATTTAAAGGCGCTGGTCACGGCGTAAAAGCTTTGATTGCTGAATTGATTGGAGGTGAAATTGCACGCGTATTAGGATTTAAAGTTCCAGAATTAGTCTACGCTCATTTGGATGAAGCTTTTGGAAGAACTGAGGCCGATGAGGAAATTCAGGATTTGCTAAAGGGAAGTCAGGGTTTAAATTTAGGCTTACACTTTTTAACGGGCGCCATCAATTTTGACCCTGTAGTTACTACTGTTGATGCGCAATTGGCATCAGAGATTGTATGGTTAGATGCATTTATCACCAATATAGACCGTACGTTTAGAAACACCAATATGCTTATTTGGAACAAGGAAGTTTGGTTAATTGATCACGGTGCTGCTTTATACTTTCATCATTCTTGGATCCATTGGGAAAAGAGTGCAAAAACCGCTTTTCCTTTTATTAAAGATCACGTTTTACTGCCTCAAGCCAGTCTGTTAGCCGAAGCAGATCATAAATTAAAGCAACTACTGAGTCCAGAAGTATTGCAGGAGATTGTCAACCTCATCCCTACAGAGTGGTTAACTTGGGAAGGCACTCCAGAAACTCCAGAAGAAATTAGAAACGTTTACTATAAGTTTTTAACGACACGCTTAAATCATTCTCATTTATTTTTAAAAGAAGCACAGCATGCAAGGGAAGCACTTATATGAATATACCATTGTTAGGATTGTACCCAAAATAGAACGCGAGGAGTTCTTTAATGTTGGGGTGATTATATATGCTAAACAAAGCAAGTTTATTGATATGCGTTATCACGTAGATCCTCAAAAACTAAACGCATTTTGTCCCGATTTAGATCTAGAGCAAATCGAAAAAAACTTAGAAGCTTTTAAAGCGATAAGCTTAGGTCAAAAAGAGGCTGGTCGTATTGCCGAAATGGATATGGCTTCGCGCTTTAGATGGCTTACCGCGACTCGAAGCTCTGTGATACAAACCTCTAAAACCCACCCTGGATTTAGCGATTCTCTTCCCGAAACGGTAGCTTGTCTTTTCAACGAATTGGTGTTGTAATATTGTAATGTTCGACTAAGATATAAGAGACAAAACGTAAGATTTAATTTATAAAATGTTGATTATGATAAATATTTTAATCTAGCTTTTAATACAAAATTAGATCAATGATATCGCAACTAAATTGTGTCTTTAGGCCTCCTTTTTTTTTAAAAAATTATAGTGATAAAAACTAGGCGAATGATTTCTAATTTCAATTAGTCGCAGAGTAATTTATTATCTTAACAGCACATTAGGTTTTTAGAATAATCACAATATTTTTTGCGTTAGGAATTACAGAGGACTTGTCTGTCGGTAGACAAGAATCCTTTTTCTCTTTTCGAGAAAAAGATTGCAACGTAAAGCCTGCCTTTGTCGGCAGACAGGACCGACCCGCTAGGGAAACGCCCAAGTAAAAAAACTATCTATTAATCCCCATTTTGTTGATCCAGCGTACATAAGCTTGGCGATTATTATTGTGTTGTCTCAAGGTTTTGGCGAACTTATGATAACCAGGATTTTCGGGGTTGGCTACAAAATAAAAGTAATCGTGATCTTCGTTTTGCAGCACTGCATCTATTGATGAAATATCTGGCATTGCAATAGGTCCCGGTGGCAATTCTTTGTTTCTATAGGTATTATAAGGCGATTCTATCTCTAGATCTTTATACAGAACGCGTTTAATAACGGTGTCAAAATCATTGTTTGCTTTCTTAATAGCATAAATTACCGTTGGATCTGCGTCTAATTTCCAACCATTTTTATGTCGGTTCATATAAACTCCTGCCACTCTTTTTCTCTCATCTACCTTGGCGGTTTCCTTTTGTACAATAGAAGCGACTACGCTTACTTCCTTAGGACTCAAGTTTATTTTTTTGGCTTGCTCCAAACGGGAGGTATTCCAAAAGCGATGATATTCTTTAAGCATTCTTGCTCTAAACGCTTCCGCGGAAGTGTTCCAATACAATTCATATTGATTGGGAATGTACATAGAAAGTGCGGTCTCTGGAGAGAAATCGTTTTCTTTTAGAAAAACAGGATCTTGCATCATCGTGAGCAAGCTTAGACTGTCGGGTTCTATTTGTTGCGCCACTCTTCCTGCCAAGTTCTCCAATCGCTCCTGGTTATTAAAAATCACCGAAACGGGTTCGTTTTTACTTCTAAGCGTGTTGATAATTTCGTTATTATTCATCCCTTTTTTCAGAATAAATCTTCCCGCTTTTAAATGAACATTATATCCTTTTCGTCTTGCTACTTGATCAAAGTCACTTAAATCTTTTACCAAAGGTTTTAATTGTTCTAATACTTCTTGGTAAGTATCTTCACTAGACACATACACCGAAGCTTGCTCTGTAGTAAACTGAGTGTTGGGAGAGAAAATGGTGTTATAGATAAAATAACTAAAAATTCCTATCGCCACCACTCCAAGAACAGCGATTATGACTAATATTTTTTTAATATACATGCTTAATTAATTGGTATAAGATTTCATTTTTATAGGTGCCGTCTACAAGTATCCAGTCTATTTTTGTTCCTACTTGCACAAAATCAGCTTTTTCAAAAAGCTTTCTACTTGGCAAATTATCCTCTGGAATATTGGCGTAAAGTTGATGTAATTTTAAATGGGTAATCGCATAGTTGGTTAGCAATTTTAAACTTTCTAAGGCAAAACCTTTTTGTCGCATTTTAGAAGACGCAATTACAATCCCTACTCCTGCCCTGCGATGTGCGGGGTCAAAATCGAATAGATCAATAAATCCCAAAGGTTTTTGAGTTTCTTGCGAGACAATGGCTAAGCGCAATTGCTTGGCTTCATAAATATCTACATGGCTGTTTTCTAAATACTTTCTCAGTATAAATCTAGAAAATGGAACTTGCGTTGCACTTAATTCCCATAAACTTTCGTTATTCTCTACCTCTTCTAAAAAAAGTAAATCTTCTGGCTCTAAAGCTCTCAAACAAACCAATTCTCCTTTTAATGTTAACATAGAATAGTCCCTTCAAAAACAAATTGAGCCGGCCCGGTAAGCCAAACATTTTTATAACTTCCGTTTTCTTCATCAAAGCTAACGGAAAGACTCCCGCCTTGAGCGACAATTGCTACTTTATCATTTTGAATCAGTTTTTCCTTATGTGCCGCTATTGCTACGGCAGTCACGCCTGTCCCACAAGATAAAGTTTCATCTTCCACTCCTCTCTCGTAAGTTCTTACCTGCAAGTAATCTTCTTGAGGCGCTACGAAATTTACGTTCACACCATCTTTCTTATAGGTTTCGCTATAACGGATTCTTGCTCCGGTTTCCTTAATATTCAACTGATCTACATTTTCCATAAAACTCACATGATGAGGAGAGCCCGTATCTAAGAAATAAGCATCATTTATTTTTTCTACGTGTAAAACATCTTGCATTTGCAGGCTTACCAAGTGCTCATCTATCGTGGCATAATGCTTCCCATCTATCGCTGTAAAGGTCGCTTTACCGTTAATAACTCCTAAAAACTGGGCAAATTTCACGAGGCATCTTCCGCCGTTTCCACACATGCTACTTTCATTTCCGTCGGAATTAAAATATACCATTTTAAAATCATCTTCCCGATCTTCAGAGGCTTCTAAAAGTATGAGTCCGTCTGCTCCAATGCCAAATTTTCGATCACACAAGAATGCAATGCGTTTGGTATCATTTTTGAAACTCTTTTTACGATTATCAATCATGATAAAATCATTTCCGGTTCCTTGATATTTATAAAATTTTAGCGTCATGATTTCGTTTTATAAAAAGCAAAGATACAATTTCCTTAAAAAGAAGCAGACGTTAAAGTGACGTTAACCTAAGAAGGAATAGAAATTGGTTTATTTAATTTTAAGTCTTAAAAGTGAAACAATTATGAAAAAGATTTTGACTCTAGTAATGGTATCTGTTTTAGGCGGAGCGATTACTTTAGGCGCTTACAAAATATTCTTGGAAGAAGACCACGTGCCAATCACGACCTCTTCACAAGAACAAAACCCAGCCCTCAACTATGTTTCCCACTCTAATTACAGCAAAAACTTTAACAGTAAAGATGCCGACTTTACGGAAGCTGCCGATAAAACGGTACATGCCGTAGTACACGTAAAAAATGTAGCCATAGGAAGAACTCCCGGAAGCATTGCTGAATATATGGAATACATGCGAACCGGAAGAAGAAGTAACCAAACTCAACGTGCCATTCAAGGGGCGGGATCTGGAGTAATTATTACCGAAGACGGCTACATCGTCACCAATAACCACGTGATTAAAGGAGCTTCAGAACTTGAAGTCACCCTAAACAATAATCTTACCTATAAAGCAGAGGTTATTGGTACCGATGAACGTGCTGATATTGCCTTGATAAAAATTAATGCAGACCAATTGGATTACCTTCCTTTTGGAGACAGTGATCAAATAAAATTAGGAGAATGGGTCTTGGCTGTAGGAAATCCTTTTAACCTTACCTCAACCGTTACTGCAGGGATTGTGAGCGCCAAAGGTCGTGATCTGAGTCGCGGAGATCAACGTATGCAATCTTTTATACAAACCGATGCTGCCATCAATCCCGGAAATAGTGGTGGTGCTTTGGTAAATATTAACGGAGAACTCATTGGAATTAATACGGCAATCACATCACAAACCGGAAGTTATATTGGCTATGGTTTTGCCGTTCCTAGCAATAATGCAAGAAAAATTATTGAAGATATTTTAGAGTATGGAGACGTGCAACAAGCTATTTTAGGAATTACTGGAGGAACCTTAAACCCTGAAGCTGCTAAAAAACACAAGCTTTCCATTTCTCAGGGCGTTTACATTAGTTCTACCGAAGACGGCGCAAAAAAAGCAGGACTTAAAGAAGGTGATCTTATTACAAACATAGACGGAATAAGAATTAGAAAATTAGAAGACCTAACTTCTTACATTCAAACCAAACGTCCTAACGACGAAGTACAAATCAATTATTTACGTAACGGAAGTGAAAAAATCACTAAAGTAAAACTGACGAAGTTTGAAACTTTTGTCATTGAGGCAGCAGGAATAGAAATCACCAATGCAGGAGAATCTTTCTTAAGTCAATTCAATTCGACTAGCGGAGTAAAAATTTACAGACCTTTATCTGATCAAATGGATATTCCTGTGAACGAGTTTATCATCACTCAAGTTAACGATCAACGAGTAAGTAATGTAGAAGACGTTAAAGAAGTTCTTAAAGATAAGGCACCAAATCAAGTGACTAAACTTACGTTTAGAAACAAGCAAGGTCAAGAAGAAAGCTACATCTTTAGGTAAGAATATATGGAATTAAAATCTTTAAAAAATCCTCTTCCACAAATACGTGAGAGGATTTTTAGTTTTTAGTCTATGAATATGGTTTAAATAATTATTTTTGCACGACCTTAAATCTTAACACAACATAAAATGAGTCAAAACGAAAAATACGAAAAGGAACTTGCTTTTCAAGCAGATAGAAGGAAAGCCACGGTAGAATTTATTAAAACCGTCAATGATTTATGGTATGATAAAGCGATAGAGCTTGTTCTTTTTAAAAACCAATTGATTGATAAAAGCGTTAGCGAGATACTTAACCTGCACGAATATGCAGGAGAGTTTGTAGAAAAACCAGTTTCTATATTCGACTCGGTTGAAATTGCTCAGGCCATCAAAACAATCGATCTTCCACCCGCAAAATTGGATATTGGAAAGTTAACCTATGAGTACCAAAAAGAAGCAGACAAATACAATAATGCAACTGCTTTTGTAAATGGAAAATTAGGAGAGGCTAAAAATTACGAAGATATTGAGCCAAAAGATGTGGTTTTATACGGTTTTGGTAGAATTGGTAGATTATTGGCTCGTGAACTCATGTCTAAAATGGGGAAAGGAAGTCAGCTTCGTTTAAGAGCTATCGTTGTTAGAGGCAGTGTAGACAAAACTGTTTTAGAAAAAAGAGCCTCGCTTTTAAGAAGTGATTCTGTACACGGAGATTTTTTAGGAACTGTGTCTTATTCCGTAGAAAAAAGTGCGTTGATCATTAATGGGACTACGGTTCATATTATTTCTGCCAACCAACCAGAAGACATTGATTATACAGAGTACGGCATCAATGATGCTTTAATTATAGATAATACAGGTGCTTTTAGAGATAAAGAAGCTTTAGAAAGACACTTAACAAAAGGGGCTAGCAAAGTGTTATTAACGGCTCCAGGAAAAGGAGTTCCTAATATTGTACACGGAGTTAATCAGAAAGAACACAATCCAGATGAGGTTTCTATCTTCTCTGCCGCTTCTTGTACTACCAATGCGATTACTCCGGTTTTAAAAGCCATTGAAGATTCTTTAGGAGTAGATCACGGACATTTAGAAACCATTCACGCGTATACCAACGATCAAAATTTGGTAGACAATATGCACAGTAAATACAGAAGAGGTCGTGCAGCCGCATTAAATATGGTGATTACGGAAACTGGTGCAGGAAAAGCAGTTGCAAAAGCACTCCCTGTATTAGAAGGTAAGTTAACATCAAATGCTATTCGTGTTCCGGTTCCTAATGGCTCTTTAGCTATCTTAAACCTAAACATTAAAAAAGCAGTTACTTTAGACAAGTTAAACGACATTTTAAAAAAATATGCGTTAGAAGGAGATTTAGTAGAGCAAATTAAATACTCTGTAGATAACGAATTGGTTTCTTCAGATATTGTAGGTTGTTCGGCTCCGTCTATTTATGACAGTAATGCTACGATTGTTACTGAAGATGGTAAAAATATCATTCTATATATTTGGTACGATAACGAATATGGATACAGCCACCAAGTTATTAGATTAGCAAAATACATTGCCAAAGTAAGAAGATTCACTTACTACTAGAGTTTTATAACGTACTAGAACCTACTGTTTCCGCAGTAGGTTTTTTTATTAACTACAAGAAAGCATAAATTAGTATCTTTGCCGCTTTAAAATTCAACCCAACTTCTATACAATAAGTAATAATTTTAAGACGTTGTGCTTACAAACTATAAAATACCTGAAATGAAAAAATCGTTTTTTAGCTTCTTTCTTGTACTACTTCTTAGCGGAAGTGTTTTCGCTCAAGAGGAAGTTTCACAAGAAAAAGAAAAAGATAACTCCATAAACGCGCAGTTTACGGAAATGATTGATGATGCTAACAACTATCAAGAATATAAAGTTGTGAAGCAATTTAAACTTACTCAGCTTCAAAAAAATACCGTACAAGAACTTGAAAGTTTAAATAAAACCATCAAGGCTTCTAGCGATACGATTCAAAACCAACGAAAAGAGATTGCTAAGCTTCAGCAGAAATTAGACGGAACTAATGAAGATTTGGCTAGCATTACTCAAGAAAAAGATGACATCCAATTTTTAGGAGTTGCTACCAATAAAGGCAGCTACCAAACTACCATGTGGGTGATTATTTTAACGCTTGTACTTATTCTTCTCTTCTTTATCTACAAATTCAAAAACAGCAATGTGTTGACAAAAGAGGCAAGAAAAAACTTAGCAGAAAATGAAGCTGATTTTGAAGAGTTTCGTAAAATGTCGCTAGAAAAGCAACAGAAACTAGGTAGAATGCTTCAAGACGAGAAAAACAAACAAGCGAATAAAAGTTAAATAGACTTTAGCCATGCGAATAGATATCATCACGGTTGTCCCCGACATTCTTAAAAGTCCTTTTGAAGCTTCTATTTTAAAAAGAGCTATAGAAAAAGGACTCGTAGAAGTACACTTGCATAATTTAAGAGATTATGTAACCGATAATTATAAGCAAATTGATGATTATCAATTTGGCGGAGGCGCAGGAATGGTGATGATGGTAGAACCTATAGACAAATGCATTTCAGACCTGCAGTCGCAACGTGATTATGACGAGGTGATTTATATGACTCCAGATGGGGAAAAGCTAAACCAGCGGATGGCCAATCAGCTTTCGCTAAAAGGAAATATCATTCTCCTTTGCGGACATTATAAAGGAGTAGATCAACGGGTTCGCGATCATTTTATCACCAAAGAAATTTCGGTGGGAGATTATGTGCTTTCTGGCGGAGAGCTGGGAGCTGCTATTGTATGTGATGCAATTATTAGATTGATTCCAGGAGTTCTAGGCAATGAAACCTCTGCGTTAACCGATTCTTTTCAGGATGATTTATTGGCACCCCCTATTTACACCCGACCTGCAGAATATAAAGGCTGGAAAGTGCCAGAAGTGCTCACCAGTGGCAATTTTGGAAAAATTGAAGCTTGGAGAGAAGAGCAAGCCTACCAAAGAACACAGGAAAAAAGACCCGATTTATTAAAAGATTAAATCGATAAGCTTGTTGGTATGAAAATAAATATTATTTTTGCATTCGCTTCTAAATCAACCTCTGGCGATAATCGCGAACGTTGTTTTAGTTTTACTTAAATATAATAAGAAATTATGGAATCGTTAATCCAATTTGTACAAGACGAATTCGTTACTAAAAAAGAATTCCCAAAATTTGATGCAGGAGATACTATCACAGTATACTACGAAATTGCAGAGGGACAAAAAACACGTACGCAGTTTTTTAGAGGAGTAGTTATCCAAAAGAAAGGATCTGGAACTTCACAAACATTCACTATTCGTAAGATAAGTGGTACTGTTGGTGTAGAACGTATTTTCCCAGTTAACTTACCTGCTCTTCAAAAAGTAGAAGTTAATAAAAGAGGTAAAGTTCGTAGAGCTAGAATTTACTACTTTAGAGAACTTACTGGTAAAAAAGCAAGAATTAAAGAACGTCGCTTAAAGCAATAAGTTCTAATTCTCAAATAAAAGAAAGTCTTCCTCTAAGGGAGACTTTTTTTTATTAACAATTAGTCGTGCCCGACTTAGATGTTAGATTGCTCCGCTTTTAGATGATAGAAGCTAGACTCAATTTCAATCACCTAGTAAACTATAATTTAATTTTTAAATAATACTTAATTTCAGAATTATTAGCCTAACTTAAAAAGTAACGTATAATTATTTAAGTACTTTGTCTTTCACTTCCCTCACTAAGATATTTACCATCTTTAAAGTTTTAACCGGAGACTAATAATTAACAATATTCTAATAGTTTAACACTTTCAACACGTAAGCGAATTCCTTATATTTGTGAAAATTGGATAGTAGGATTTCTCCCTTTTATTCATTTCAACATTAATTTCTAAAATAAACAAAGAACCATGGCAAACCAATCTAAGATTATTTATACCAAAACCGATGAAGCGCCTTTTTTAGCGACCCATTCTTTATTACCTATTATTGAATCGTTCACTAAATCTTCTGGCATCGATATAGAAACCAAAGACATTTCTTTGGCAGGTAGAATATTAGCGGTATTTCCAGAGGTCTTAACCAGCGACCAACGTGTACCTAATGCATTACAAGAATTAGGAGAGTTAGCAAAGAAACCTGAAGCTAACATCATTAAACTCCCTAATATTAGTGCTTCTGTACCACAGTTAAAAGCTGCTATAAAAGAATTACAAGACAAAGGTTACAAACTTCCTAACTATCCCGATGAGCCTAAAAACGCTCACGAGGAGGATGTGAAAGCCAAATACAATAAAATTAAAGGAAGTGCGGTGAATCCTGTTCTACGTGAAGGGAACTCAGATCGTCGTGCTCCTAAAGCGGTAAAGAATTACGCTAAAAAGAATCCGCATAGAATGGGAGCTTGGAGCAAAGATTCAAAAACGCACGTTTCCACGATGACTCATGGTGATTTTTACCATACAGAGAAGTCGTTAACGATTAAGAAGGCAGGTAATGTAAGTATCGAGCATACCGATAAAAACGGAGATGTAAGTGTTTTAAAAGCTAAAACAGAGCTTCTAGAAGGAGAAATTATCGATGCTTCTTTAATGAGCAAGAAAGCTTTATTAGAATTCTTGACTGCGCAGGTTGAAGATGCTAAAAAACAAGGCGTTTTATTCTCCCTCCATATGAAAGCTACGATGATGAAGGTTTCAGACCCCATTATTTTTAGCCATGCAGTACAAGTATTTTTCAAAGATGTTTTCGATAAATTCGGAAAAGAATTAGAAGAAGCTGGAGCAGACACTACCAGTGGTTTTGGAGATGTTTTATTAGCCATTAACAGTTTGCCTGAAAATCAGCAAAAAGAAGTTAATGCTGCTATTGAAGCCGAATACAATAAACGTCCATCCTTAGCTATGGTAGATTCTGATAAAGGAATCACCAACCTACACGTTCCTAGTGATGTGATTATTGATGCTTCTATGCCTGCGATGATTAGAACTTCTGGACAAATGTGGAATGCAGATGGCAAAACACAAGATACCAAAGCCGTAATCCCAGACTCTAGCTACGCACCTCTTTACCAAGCAACGATTGACTTTTGTATAAAGAACGGAGCTTTCGATCCTACTACCATGGGAACAGTTCCTAACGTTGGACTAATGGCTCAAAAAGCAGAAGAATATGGTTCTCACGATAAAACCTTCGAAATTAAAACTAATGGAGTGGTTAGAGTCGTTAAAGACGGCGAAACTCTTTTAGAGCATGAAGTAGAGCAAGGTGATATTTGGAGAATGTGTCAGGTAAAAGATGCCCCTATCCAAGATTGGGTAAAACTTGCTGTAAATAGAGCAAAAGATACGCAGTGGCCAACCATCTTTTGGTTAGATAAAGATAGAGCTCACGATGCAGAGTTGATCAAAAAGGTAACTATGTATCTTAAAGATCATGATACTGAAGGTTTAGACATTCAAATCATGTCTGTGGAAGAAGCTACTACCTACACTTTGAAACGTGTGAAGGAGGGAAAAGATACCATTTCGGTAACGGGTAATGTGTTGAGAGATTACTTAACAGATTTATTCCCAATTTTAGAATTAGGTACCAGTGCAAAAATGTTATCTATCGTTCCCTTAATGAATGGCGGCGGACTTTTTGAAACTGGTGCAGGAGGTTCTGCTCCAAAACACGTACAACAATTCTTAGAAGAAGGTCACTTAAGATGGGATTCTCTTGGAGAGTTTTTAGCCCTAGCGGCTTCTTTAGAACATTTAGGAAAAAAGTATGACAATAAAAAAGCGCTAATCTTAGCGGAAGCGTTAGATGATGCTACCGATAAATTTTTAGCCAATGATAAGTCTCCTTCTAGAAAAGTGAACGAATTAGATAACCGCGGAAGTCACTTCTTCTTAGCGATGTATTGGGCAGAAGCTATAGCGAACCAAGATAAAGACGCCGATCTTAAAGCGGAATTTTCTCAAATTGCTAAAACGATGGAAAACAACCAAGAAAAAATTCTTTCTGAATTAATCGATGCGCAAGGAAGTCCTGTAGATATAAAAGGATATTACCTACCACAAGAAAAACTTGTGAATAATGAAATGAGAGCTAGTGAGACGTTAAATAAGATTATCAATAAGTAATCTATTTACTTGTCTAGTCCTAAATAATCGATACAGATTAATAAAGGATTAAATTTAATATTTAAAGCTGAACAATGACTTCAT
>NZ_JAVHUL010000018.1 GCF_031085155.1 Mesonia profundi
AAATGGAACTAAAATTAAAAGGATTTTTTAACAAAGCGGCCTAATAAAATTAGTCACAAAATTACTAGGAAGTCCACAAGTCTAAAGGAGCGAGTCGAGAACCAGAACATCCAAAGTTTAAAACACCTAGGTTTTCTGCCCGTTATATTCAAATAGATTTGTGAGAATGATTCTTTTGCACTATTAAAAGTGACATTTTCGGAAATCAAAGACTTCTCGATACATTTTTATTTTCACTATCGTTATAAGAAAAACACTCGAAGTGAAACGGAGTATTTTAAATTAGTCATGACTTAAAAATACTGTAAAATTGAGGAGTCTTTTAAATGTATGAAATCTAAAAAGTTCTTTGAAAAGATAATTTTAACTGAAAATAACTACTGCTTATCAATTAGTTAAAATCAAGTCTTTGATCTTGATTCTAATAGCACAGCGGGTCTTGGTTCTTTATCGAACAACAATAATCTTAAATATCAGTCTACACTAAAAATTACCTTTTTTCACTATCTTATCTACAATTAAGGCTATCGCCCCATCTCCCGTAATGTTAGCTGCGGTTCCAAAGCTATCCATTGCGATGTAAAGGGCAATCATCAAAGCTTGAGCTTCCGCATCAAAACCCAGCATCGATTGTAGAATTCCGATCGCCGCCATAATTGCGCCTCCGGGAACGCCAGGAGCGGCTACCATAGCTATACCCAACATCATGACAAAACCAGCAAACATTCCGAAGTTAAAATCCATTCCCTGCATCAGCATCAAGGCCACAGCACAGGCTACAATTTTCATCGTACTTCCCGCCAAATGTATGGTAGCACCCAACGGAATTACAAAATTGGCTACTTTAGGAGAAACGCCATTTAGTTCTGCCTGTTTCAGCGTAACCGGAATAGTCGCGGCAGAAGACTGCGTCCCCAAGGCTGTAAAGTAAGCCGGAGCCATATTCAGTAAAGCTTTAATCGAATTTTTCTTGGCAATCGCTCCCGCAATCAAATATTGAATAAGCATGAGTAAAATATGCATCACAAAAATAACTCCGATGATTTTTACAAAAACTCCCAATACCGATGCCACCTGACCTTTAAAGGCTATCGCCGAAAAAATACTTAAGATGTATAGCGGCAACAATGGGATAATGACTTTTTCGATGAGCATCATGATGATTTTTTGAAAATCAGACGCCACGTTTTTTAAATTACTTTCTCCCAAAGGCGCTAAGCCCAGGCCTATCAAAAATGCCAAGACCAAAGCAGACATCACATCCAAAACCGGAGGAATACTAATAGAAAAATAAGGCAATAATTCGCGTGAAGTTTCTTCTACCGTCGTCGCTGCTTGGGGATCTATAAATGAAGGAAAGATTCCCGAAGCTACAAAGTAGGTAGAAAAACCAGAAAATAAGGTAGAACCATAAGCGATTGCTGCGGTAATAACCAACAACTTTCCGGCACCTTTTCCTAAATCTCCAATGGCTGGCATAATTAATCCGAGGATAATCAAGGGAATGGCAAAACCTAGAAATTCACTAAAAAAGTGATTGAATGTATTAAAAACACGGTTCACAGATTCTGGCAAATACAATCCAAAAACGATTCCGAGAATGATGGCGACAAATACTCTAAAAAGTAGGTTACTGGTAATCTTTTTAAACATAATAGGGGGTTAAAATTATTGGAGATTTCCACAAAGATATTACCTTGCTTCTTCCTATTCTTGTTAAAAACGTACTAATTTATGCATTTCGAAATTATACCTGCTCAAAAGGAACATGCCTTAGCTTCCGCGGAATTGATCTTGCAAGCGATGGAAGATTTAATTTATTTCTACATCGGGAAGGAAGACAAAGTAAAAGCAGTAGCTTTTTTACAACAACAATTTCTCATGGAAGAGAGTCTGTATAGCTATTCTAATACGCTAATTGCTATTTATGACAAAAAAATTGTAGGCGTGCTCATCGCTTATGATTCAAAGAAGCACCAAAGACTTCAGCAGAAATTAAATCAATACCTTAAAGAAAATTATGCTTTTCATAATCGTTTAACTCCGGAAACGGAAGCTGAAGAGTTTTATTTGGATGCGCTGAGTGTAGATCCTACTTTTCGCGGACAAAAAATTGGAAGTCAACTTATACAGTTTGCCGAAAAACTAGCCCTAGAAAAGAAGCTTCCACACATAGGATTGCTAGTAGATGTAGAAAACCCAAAAGCCAAACGCTTATATGAGCGATTAGATTTTAAGGCCGTCAATAGCGTAAATTTAGGCAGACATGAATACGAGCATTTACAAAAGAAACTTTCCTAATCGGTTTTTTTCATCTCTTGTAACGTCTTATAAAAATTTTCTTGTTCAGGTCGGTTTTGAGGAATTTCCCGTAAAGGTTCTACCTCTTCCAAGCTTTCGTGACAGTCTGATGGAAGTCGCTGATATAATTTAGTGCCAGCGGTTTTCCAAGCAATCATCTCGTCTGAAACTTCTTTAATTACTCTTGCAGGATTTCCGACTACCAAACTCCGCTTCGGAATTTTGGTTTCGGCTTTAACAAAAGCCATTGCCCCAACAATAGATTCATCGCCAATCTCGGCATCGTCCATAATCACAGAATTCATTCCGATAAGGCAATTTTCACCTAAGTTCGCGCCATGAATAATGGCTCCGTGGCCCACGTGAGCCCCTTTTTTTAAGGTGATACTCTTTCCTGGAAACATATGTACCGTACAATTCTCTTGAACGTTCACGCCGTCTTCCAAAATAATTTCACCCCAATCTCCGCGAATCGCAGCACCTGGACCAATATAACAGTCTTTCCCAATAATAACATTTCCCGTCACCGCCGCCAGGGGATGCACAAAACTACTTTCGTGAATTACGGGAATGTGGTCTTTGAATTTGTAGATCATAAAATAGTATATTAGTTTGTAGAGGTGAGTGGTGAGTTATTTACTTTTTAAATGCTTTATTAAGGATGAAGTCATTTTAGAAATTTCGGTGATTTGCTTCCTATTTTCTTCATCTTCGTTAAAAGTGATATAACCTCTAATTCTAGCTTTTGTTGAAATAGCAACGCATTCATGAGAACTATCCCAAGCCATTTTTAAATACCTAATAAAGTTGGCATCAGTGCTGGCCGATCCTTCAGCTATATTTAAGGCTATAGAGTCTGCTGCTCTAATAAATTGAGAAGATAATTTATAAATTTCGTGAGTTGGAAAATTCTCTACTTGACTATTAACTGACTCGCCAAATCCCATTGCTCTTTGATAAACTTTTAAATCCTCAAATCTGAAATGGTATTGACTCTTCATATCAAAAAATATTTTTCTTTAACTTTTTCTCACGTCTCATCTCTCACCACTCACCTCTAAATATCTCACCTCTTATTTAAACTTCTTAAGCTTCTCTTTGGTAAAAGAAGAAAGAACCAAGCGTCCACTAATTTTTGCACGCTCGTTAAGGAGTTGATCCCAATCTTCGGTGCCGCGCCAAAACATTTGTTTCATTTCTTTTACGGCTTCGGGATTGTACCCACATAGATTTTTTGCTAAAGCGGCAATGCCTTCATCCAATTCTTCCGTATTGTCATATACGTTAGCGTACAAGCCTTTTTGCATCGCCCATTCTGGTGAATAAAAGGAATTGGCATCAATAGCGATTTGTGACATTCCGCTCGCGCCTAATTTACGTTGCACTGCTGGTCCAACCACAAAAGGTCCAATCCCCAGGTTTAATTCACTTAATTTGATAGATGCAAATTTAGTCGCCATACAATAATCCATAGCAGAAGCTAAACCTACTCCGCCCCCTACGGTTTTTCCTTGTATACGACCAATAATGAATTTAGGACACTTACGCATCGCATTAATCACATTAGCAAAGCCCATAAAGAACTTCTCGCCCACTACCTCATCTTGTATATTGATTAGCTCGGTAAAACTGGCTCCAGCACAAAAAGTACGGTCCCCACCAGATTTTAGAACAATCACCAACACTTCTTTATTTTGTCCCATTTCGGTAATCGTATCGGTCAGTTGTGCCAATATATTTCCTGGCAAGGAGTTATGCGCTGGATGAAAAAATTCTATCGTAGCAATCTTATCTTCTATGTGTTTGTTAACGTATGCTTCTTCGCTCATAGTATTTTTGTTTTGTATCCAAAAATAATGAATGTAAGCTATAATGACAATTAAAACCCATTGAAATAAGAAAGGCATATTCCGATTTCATTCCTTTACGGATTACTTTCAGATCAAAAAAAACAAATAATCCTTTATACACGTTAAACTTTTTCAGCTCATAGCAGTCTTACTTAGCGGAAAGAGGTATCTTTATTCAGTAAAAACACTTCAGAATTCACATTTATTTTAATTAATTAACATCATTTATTCCATGAAAAAATTACTTTTTTGTTTATTCTTGGCTACATTCATTCTACCGGTAAGGGCAAATGAAGGAATGTGGTTTTTAATGCATATTGAACGTTTAAACTACGTAGATATGCAAAAAATGGGGCTTCAGTTAACGCCCGAGGAAATCTATAGCATCAACAACCACAGTCTAAAAGATGCGATTGTACAATTTGGCGGTGGCTGTACCGCAGAAATTATTTCAGACAAAGGCTTGGTACTTACCAACCACCACTGTGGTTACGGTAATATCGCCGAACTTTCTACCGAAGAAAACGATTACCTCAACAATGGTTTTTGGGCGAAAAACTATGAAGAAGAACTTAAACCAGAAAATCTTTCGGTTCGGTTTTTTGTACGTATGGACGATGTTTCCAAGCGTATGTTAGCGCAAGTAAACGATTCTATGAGCGAAGATGAGCGCGAGGCAGCTCTTAACCGTGAAATCGCTAAAATACAGGAAGAGAATAATGAAGACGGCAAATATACCGTTTCTGTAAAGTCTTTTTATAGCGGTAACGAATTTTACTATTTTGTATATGAAGATTATAACGACGTACGCTTAGTAGGAACGCCTCCTAAAGATATTGGGAAATTTGGTGGAGATACAGATAACTGGGAATGGCCACGTCATACCGGAGACTTTTCTTTGTTTAGAGTTTATGCCGATCAGGATGGAAATCCGGCTGAATATTCTGAAGACAATGTGCCTTTAAATCCTAAATATCATTTACCAACGAGCATTAGAGGTTTTGAGGAAAATGATTTTGCTATGATTTTGGGTTACCCCGGAAGAACTAACCGATGGATGCCTGCTGGCGGAATTGAGCAAAATGTAGAGTACGCTTATCCTGCTTGGGTAGAAGCTTCAAAAGCATCGATGGATGTGATGAAGAAATATATGGATGAAAAGCCACAAGTGAATTTAGATTATGCTTCTAGTTATGCCGGAATTGCCAATTATTGGAAAAACAGACAAGGAATGATTGATGCGTTAAAGCAGCATAAAACGGCTAAAAGCAAACGCAAAGAAGAGAAGAAATTCCAACGATGGGCCAAGAAGCAGAAAACTGATAAGTATAAAAACGTGATGCCTGTTATTAACGAGTATTACAGCAAAACCAACAAGAGCAGCGAGCACGACAACTATTTGATGCTGATGCTTAGAACGCGATTAGCTACGCTACCTTATCGCTTAGGAAAAACCACGGAGTATTACATTGATCAAAATGAAGCCAAGCAAGCAGAGGTGCTTCCTAAATTGGAGAAAGAAATCAATAATTTATATGATGGCCTTTATCTTCCTTTAGAAAAAGAAGTATTAGCTACGCAGTTAAAGTTGTATTCCGACAAGGCCGATAATATTGCTCCTAAAGTAAAAGCAATTGCCGATGAAAATAACAATAGTCAAGAAGCTTGGCAAACCTATATCGATCAAGCCGTAGAGAATAGTATCTTTAAATCTGAAGAATCTTTTACCGCATTTTTGAACAATCCTGATATGGAGGTGCTTAAGAATGATCCTTTATATGTGCTTTCTACAGATTTATTAACGCGTTACAGAGCAAAGTCTGACGAAGAAAAAGAATGGGAAGACAAGTATCAAAAAGCTTTCCGATTGATGATTCAAGGAATGCGCAAGCAAAATCCTGATGAAAAGTATTACCCAGATGCGAACAGCACCTTGCGTTTGACTTACGGAAAAATCATTTCGCTTCCTAAAGATCCTAGCAATGATGCGAAGAAAAACTATTATACAACCTTAAAAGGAACCATCGCAAAATACCAACCGGGCGATGAGGAATTTAATATGCCTAAAAAGCTAGTTGATTTGTATGAAAGCAGAGATTTTGGTCAATATGCCGACAAAGACGGCTATTTACCAGTCAACTTTTTAACCGATAATGACATTACCGGTGGAAACTCTGGTTCTCCTGTTCTAAACGGAAAAGGAGAATTGATTGGATTGGCCTTTGATGGAAACATTGAAGCCATGGCCGGCGATGTTATTTTTGATGATAAATTACAACGTACCATTAGCGTTGACATCAGATACGTATTGTTTTTAATCGACAAATATGCCGGAGCCACACATCTTATTGATGAATTGACTTTAGTGAAGTAAACTTAGTTTGCTAAGATTAGAAAGCCGTCTAATTGAGGAAATTTGTAATCCTGAAACAAGTTCAGGATTACAAATTTCCTCAATTAGACGGCTTTTTCTATACCTTTACGGAAAGCTTACAGCAATCCAAACTGCTCAAAATGATGGTTAAGATGCTTACGCTCTAATAACTCCCATTCATACTTGGTGAGTTCTCCAAAAACTGCATTTTTAGTAATGGCTTCAGGGTTTTTCTTAAAAAACTCTAAGTACTCCTTACGGGATTCTTTTAGTTTTTCTTTTGCTTCTGCAAGCGTTTCGTGTTGCAAATCAGGAAGTTCTCCTTCTTCGTATAATGGAAAATTAAAATTCTTCGGCATCGCCTCATAATTCCATAAAGTTGCGCGGGTATCTTCCAAATATTTTTCGGGGATTGCTATTTCAAAATCTTGAAGCTCTCCCGAAGCGATACGGTAACTAGTTTCCAAATGTTCTAGCATATGCTGAGGTTTCATACTTCCCCAAGCTGGTTTTGTGTCTTCTTCTAATTTCGCTAAAGCGGATGTGATAACGTCTTCGTTTATTTCCGTAAAGGTAGTTTGTTTCTTTTGCACCATGGTTAAAATCGTAGCAATAGCAACCAAAGCTTCTTTTTCTTCCGCTTCATCTTCAGGAATTTTTCCATCGGTTATATTGGTATCAAAAACCTCTACATACCACTTTACAATTCCGCTAGGTAATTCTTGTCCTTTTTGTTCTCGATCTACTTTTTCTTTACACGTTAAACGCACGTGAATAGTGTCATTATGATACAACGGACGCAAAAATCGAATCTCTTCCAACCCATAATTAGCTGCTACCGGACCTTTGTTAGGATAAACAAATAATCCCGCTGCTGCGGAAATAATAAAATAGCCGTGCGCCGTTCTTTTTTCAAAAATACTTCCTTCTAAAGAAGTGATATCGGTATGTGCATAGAAATGATCCCAAGTAAGGTTTCCGAAATTCACAATATCCGTATCAGTTAAGGTACGGTTATGCGTTTTTAAAGACATTCCCGGTTGTATATCGTCCCAATGGTACGCAAAAGGATGTTTTTCTGCTTCTTTATACTTAGCATTAGCTTGATAAATCCCAGTAATTTCAGTCAATGTGGTTGGCGAACCTTGAATGGCACAACGCTGCATATAATGTTTTATACCTCGCTTACCTCCCATTTCTTCTCCGCCTCCAGCTCTTCCGGGACCACCGTGAACCAATAGAGGCAATGGCGAACCGTGACCGGTACTTTGTTTGGCGCTTTCTCTATTCAGCACCAATATACGACCGTGATGCGTCGCTGCTTTTATCGTATAATCACGCGCAATTTTATCATCATTGGTAGCGATAGAACTCACTAAAGAGCCTTTTCCCATTTTAGCCAGCTCAATGGCTTCATTTAGATTTTTATAAGGCATAATCGTACTCACCGGACCAAAAGCCTCGGTAGAATGCACGGCAATATTTTCAAACGGAGAATCTTCCCTCAACACGATAGGCGACATAAATGCTCCTTTCTTGGCATCGGCTCCAATGGTTTTTGGACTTTCTAAATTACCATACACCAAACTTGCGGTCTTAGTCATTTCTTGAATGCGTTCGTGTACTTCTTGCACTTGGTCTTTACTTACCAAGGCACCCATACGCACTTCTTTTAAACGCGGATCACCAATTGTTACTTTAGCTAAAGCTTTTCCTAAAGCAATTTGCACATCTTCTACCAAATTTTCTGGAACGATAACTCGGCGAATCGCTGTACATTTTTGTCCGCATTTTACCGTCATTTCATTGCGCACTTCTTTAATGAACAAATCAAATTCTGGCGTTCCTGGTTTTGCATCTTCGCCCAAAACAGAAGAGTTCAATGAATCAGCTTCCATATTAAAAGGAACCGACTCCTCTAATAAGCGTCGATGTGATTTCAGTAATCTTCCTGTATCTGCAGATCCTGTAAAGGTGACCACATCTTGAGATTCTACCGTATCTAAAATAGAACGTGCAGAACCCGAAATGAGTTGTAAAGAACCTTCTGGCAAGATCCCTGACTTAATAATTTCACGCACTACGGCTTCGGTAAGGAAAGAAGTGTTGGTAGCAGGTTTCACCACGGCAGCCATTCCGGCCATCCAGTTGACCGCACATTTCTCCAACATTCCCCATACGGGGAAGTTAAACGCATTAATATGAACGGCTACTCCTTCTTTTGGCACCAAAATATGATGCGCCATAAAGCGACCGCCTCGAGATAAATCGATAGGATCTCCCTCTACATCAAAAGGCTGATTAGGAAAGGTTTTTCTCAAGGAAGCATTGGCAAATAAGTTTCCAAAACCTCCTTCAATATCTATCCAGCTATCTACTTTGGTAGCTCCCGTGCGGAAACTTACCTCATAAAATTGCTTTTTTCTCTTCATCAAGTAGAACGCTAATTTTTTTAGCATCATTCCCCGTTCTTGAAAGGTCATATTTCTCAACGCCTCACCGTTTTTTCTACCGTATTTTAGCGCCTGATCGAAATCAAGCCCTTTAGTATCACTCAACGCGATGGTTTCTCCAGTGACAGCATCCACCATAGGTACGCCTTCTCCAGATCCTTCAACCCATTGCCCGTGAATATAACTTTGTAATTTTTGCATATTTATTTTTTTCGTGTTTAGGTGTAATCAATGATATTTTTTATTGAATTACTTACGCTTCAACATAAAATGAAGCTGGAAATAACAATCTAAAAAACTCTTTTTATATCTTCAATATTTCAAAATATCTTGAATTGTTTTTTTGATTTTTTCTAACTCTTGAAAGGTTATCTTACCACATTTTCGTTTAAATCGATCTTTTGAGAGTGAACGAATATGAAAGATTAGGATTTCAGATTCGTGTTTTAATCCATTTTCCTGTGAAGGGAACAAAACTGGATTTCCTTCAAAATTATGGATAGAACTGGAAAGTGGACAAACTATAATCACGCCTAAATTTTTATTTAAAGTATTCCCACTAACTATAACTGCTGGCCTATTTCCTCCTTGCTCATTTCCTTTTACAGGATCAAAATAGACTTGCCAAATTTCACCTTGCTTCATTCTTTTTCTAAATCTTGGAGCTGTTTAAAGTAATCTGCCATTCCCTCTTCTGCAATAGCCATCATATCTTTATCTTTTGCGGCTCTTCGATAGGATTCTGCATATTTAGCCCTTTGTATTTCATCTAAAAAAATTTCCAAAGCTTTTTCGATTAATTTATTCTTGGGCATTTTTAATTCTTTGGCAGTTTTGCCCAATTCTTCGAGTAAATGATCTGGAAGCGACGATGTGAATGTTGCCATTTTATATTTATTTTATGTAAATATAATTAATAATTATGAGATATACGAATCAGATTATCAATTGGTTAAATTTTTTTTAAACTCTGCAAAATAGGAATTTCTGAATGCACTATTCCCAAAACTTAAATTTGAGAAATGCACTTTTGCAACTGTTTTTCACTTATCGTTAAGTTAGTTCATCTTTACTTAAAGATTCCTTCCTGCGCAGTATTCCCACGTAGGTGGGAATCTCAATATCTTCATCTAAAAATTCTGTCCAAATTCAAAGTCTTTACTCTTGCATCTGAGATTCCTGCCTGCGCAGGAATTAAACACGCTCAATCACCGCAGCATACCCTTGGCCTACTCCTACACACATCGTTACAAGCGCGTATTTTTTACCAGTAAGTTGCAATTCTAAAGCGGCAGTATGCGCCAACCTAGCTCCAGTAACTCCCAAAGGATGACCTATAGCAATTGCTCCGCCATTTGGGTTTAATCTAGGATCGTTATCTTCTAATCCCCAAGCTCTGGTACAAGCCAAAGCTTGAGCTGCGAAAGCTTCATTCAATTCGATAATATCCATATCATCCATCGTTAAGCCTGCTTTTTTCAAGGCCTTATTGGAAGCTTCTACAGGACCTATTCCCATAATTCTTGGTTCTACACCCACTACAGCCGAACTTAAAATTTTAGCCATCGGTTTTAAACCGTATTTTTCTACTGCTTTTTCTGAAGCGATGATCGTTGCTGCAGCTCCGTCATTTAAACCTGAAGAGTTTCCTGCGGTTACGCTTCCTCCTTC
Organism: Mesonia profundi; assembly: GCF_031085155.1. Taxonomy (GTDB): domain Bacteria; phylum Bacteroidota; class Bacteroidia; order Flavobacteriales; family Flavobacteriaceae; genus Mesonia; species Mesonia profundi. Next base: position 10,650 of record NZ_JAVHUL010000018.1, read on the forward strand.
TTTACGGAAAGCAGGTCGTAACTTAGCCAGTATTTCTTTACTCGTAGTAGGTTTTACAAATTCATCCTGACTAAACTGAATCGGGTCTTTTTTACGTTGCGGTATTTCTATCGTCATAATTTCTTTAGACAAGCGACCATTTTTTTGTGCTTCGGTAGCTTTCATCTGACTCCAATAAGCAAAAGCATCTTGATCTTCACGAGATATTTTATATTTATCTACTAAGTTTTCTGCCGTCACCCCCATGCCGTCAACACCATACATTTCTTTCATTTTGGGGTTGACAAAACGCCACCCGAAACTGGTGTCATACATTTTGGCATCGTTTCCGTAAGCGCTAGAAGGTTTAGCAATGGCATAAGGTCCGCGGGTCATATGTTCTACTCCGCCGCTAATAAACAAATCTCCGTCTCCCGCTTTGATTGCTCGATTGGCGTGAATAATAGCCGAAAGCCCACTACTACATAATCTGTTTACGGTTTCCCCAGGAACAGAATAAGGTAAACCTGCTAAAAGGGAACACATTCTGGCTACATTCCTATTGTCTTCTCCCGCTTGATTGGCACATCCTAAAATCACATCATCATAAGCTTCTTGCGGAATATTAGGGTTCCTTTTTACCAATTCTTTTATCACCAAGGCTCCCAAATCATCGGTTCTTACTGGAGATAAAGTTCCTTTGTAGTTTCCGATGGGAGTTCGTATTCCATCAATAATATAGCTGTTCATAGTTGTTTTGATTTTGTATTCTATTAATTTTTTAATGCTGAAAAAGTATCATGCTGGCTCATATCGCCCGTTTTATAACCCCGTAAGAACCATTCTTTACGTTGCTGAGAAGTCCCGTGAGTAAACGAATCTGGATTCACCGAACCTTGGACTTTTCTTTGCAAAGCATCATCTCCTACCGCATTGGCGGCACTTAAAGCTTCTTCAATATCGCCTTCTTCTAAATATTCTTTATTGTAATACGCCCAAAGACCTGCATAGAAATCGGCTTGCAATTCTAAAGCTACCGAAAGCTTATTGGCATCTACTTGACTCATTCCCTGTTGAGCCTGACGTACTTTTTGGGAGGTTCCCATAAGTGTTTGCACGTGATGTCCTATTTCGTGAGCGGTCACATAAGCCATAGCGAAATCACCTTTTTTTGCTCCAAACCGATTGTGCAATTCATTAAAGAAAACCAAATCCATATATAACTTTTGATCAGCTGGACAATAAAAAGGACCAGTTGCCGAAGTAGCATTTCCACATCCGGTTTGTACGGCATCGGTAAATAAAACCATATCGGGTTTTTTATAGTTTCCTAGATTATTTTCACTAAAAACCTGTGTCCATACATCTTCCGTATCGGCTAAAATAGTTCCCATAAAATCGCCTAATTCTTTTTCTTGGGCGGTAAGCTCTCTTGTTTCTACTTGTTGGGTTTGTTGACTGTTATTAAATTCATTCAATACGGGAGCAATCGCTTGACCGGTATCTCCGCCAAATATTTGTAATAAAACCACGATAATTCCTATAACCCCACCACCAGCAATTAACTTCCCTTTGGTACTCGAACCGCGACGATCGTCTAGGTTACCGCTTTTTCTTCTTCCTTTCCATTTCATAATAAGTGTATGTTTTAGCTGGCTTTAAAAATAATGAATTTAGAGTAAGATTTAATTTTTATACTCTATTTATTTTGTTTTGCGCAAGGGATTGAGCTATTGTTGGAGCTCTTTTGAGATTCCTGCCTACGCAGGAATTGAGAAAAGCGACTAGCGAAAGCCCGACCCGGTAGGGTTGCGCCCAAATTATTCGTCTAGTCTTCCCAAACCGCACTGGTTCTATAAGCAACTCCTTTAAACAAAGCCACCAGCTTTTCTTCTAAGTGGATTTCTACGGTATAAAACGCCAACTTATTCTTCATACTTTTTAATTGAGAAGTCGCGACAAGCACATCCCCTTCTTCTAAAGCTTCGATATGATTGATGGAAGTTTCTATAGAAACCGCCTTTTTCCCCATGGTATTGGTGGCAAACCCAAAAGCAGTATCGGCCAGCGAATAGGTGATGCCGCCGTGTGCTTTTTTCATACTGTTGAGCATTTCTTTACGGATTTGCATCTGCACTTTACAATAGCCTTCTTGTACTTCCACTATCTCAATCCCCAACCACTGACTGAAAGCGTCGTTCTCCAACATATAATGTGGGATTTCTAGTGCTGAAAATACTTTTTTATCTTCTTCCTTTTCCATATAAAGTTTAGCTTTACTAAATACGCTGCTATTAGAATTTCTTCCTAATTTTATATGCTAACCAAGCAAATGGAATGTAAGCCAATACTAAATCTAAAACAACAAACCATGTAGGTGCTGGGATCATAAAAGCTGCAGAAATTCCACCAATTAAAAAGAAAAAGCCAATCATCATTGCTAACATTAAATGACGATTTTTACCCACAATTACTGCTAACAAAGCTCCTATCAATGTTCCTATAGCATGTGCTAAAAACGGAAAAATAAAATGTATGGGTTCCAATAAACCTTTTGCAGCTTGTAAGCCTTCTGTAGTCGTTAAATCAACTCCTGCAGGTGATGGAATCACATAACTACCCAGCATTATTATTCCCATATTAATGAGACCTCCAAGCATAGCTCCAATGATTACCGCTATCATATTTCTTACAATTCCTTTTTTCATTTGCTATATATTAGAAGTTGAAATTGGTATTCTCTTTCTCCATCTTTCTTAAAAGCGGACTACAGCGATAGCGATCTTCATGGTATTCTTCATATAAAGCATCCATCTGATTAACGCACCAATCGATTCCTTTTTCATTGGCCCACGTAAGTAAGCCTTTGGGATAATTCACGCCTTTCGTCATCGCAAGATCTATATCTTTTGCGGTAGCAATATTTAAAAATAAAGCATCTGCCGCTTCGTTGATTAACATTACCAAGATGCGGTCTAGAATTTTTTCCCCATTGTCATCATTGAAGGACCCCTCGACTCCGCTCGGGGTGACAGGTTTGCCATCTTTATAGTTGTAAAAACCTTTTCCTGTTTTTCTACCTAGGTAACCGGCTTCAGAGAGACGTTTTTGAGTAAAGGAAGGTTTGTAACGCGGATCGTAATAAAATTCTTTAAAAACAGTTTCGGTAACGGTGTAATTTACGTCGTTTCCAATAAAGTCCATTAATTCAAAAGGGCCCATTCTAAAACCACCCAACTCTTTCATAGCGCGGTCAATCTCTGCAAAACTGGCTTTGCCTTCTTCATAAATTCGTAGTGCTTCTCCGTAGAAAGGTCGGGCTACTCGGTTGACAATAAAGCCCGGAGTGTCTTTAGCCAAAACACCAACTTTTTTCCAGTCGGCTATAATTTTTACCATTTTCTCTTGAACTTCCTTAGAAGTTTGAATGGCCGGAATAATTTCTACCAAAGGCATCAATGGTGCTGGATTGAAGAAATGAATTCCGATTACGCGTTCTGGATTCTCTAAAGAAGCGGCAATAGAAGCGATAGAAAGCGAAGAGGTATTCGAAGCGATAATTGCATCTTTAGCCTGATAGCTTTCTAGTTCTTGAAAAACTTTGCGCTTAATCTCTAAGTTTTCTACAATAGCCTCAATGGTTAAATTGGCTGTTGCTAAATCTTTTAAGGCACCAACATAAGAGATATTTCCTTGAATTCTGCTTTTTTCAGTTTCATCAATTCTTCCCTTCTCAATTAAACGCGCTAACACTTTTTCTAGTTTAGCTTTACTTTTATCTAGGGCCGTTTGTTGGGTATCATAAAGCATCACCTTGCATCCTGCGGTTGCCGCAACTTGTGCGATGCCACTTCCCATGGTTCCTGCTCCTATTATTCCTACTTTCATATGTTGATTAACGATTTATTTGATTGTCGATTAACGATTTTTGATTTTTCTTATTTGAAATTGAGTTTTGCTGTTGATGTTCTTATGCCAACTACAAATATGGAAATTAGCTCATTATTCTCATTGAGAAGTCTATCCAACTTCGTGAAGTCTGAGCTTAGTTTTGTTCCTTTTTGAATTTTTAGATTTATTAAGCTTTCTCTTAGTTCTTTTAAACAGATTTTCATTTTATGCAGAAAATCCCGTGTTGATTCTGCGCTTCTTGCTTCGCCATAATTTAGTGCTGAAGAACTTGCTGACCTAATTAGTTGTTTTGTTAAATGATCTCCAGCAAAAGATTTTTCGACGGTTTTACAGAAAAGAATGGTGTCGATTGCAAATTGGATAAGTCGATTTTCTAATTCAACAGGTTTCATAATAAGAGTTTTTTGACGAAATTACAAGTTAAGATTTTTTTCAGTCAAAAATTTTTAATCCCAAATCAAAAAATCTCCAATCAATAATCGTTAATCTATTCTCCCTTAAACTCTGGTTTTCTTTTCTCCATAAAAGCAGTTACGCCTTCCTTGTAGTCTTTTGAGGAAGCAGCTTCTATTTGAAATTTGCTTTCTAAAGCCAATTGTTCGTCTAGATTATTGCTAAGCGATTGATTCAATGCTTCCTTGGTTAACGCCAAAGCTTTGGTAGGCATTTTGGCCATTTTTAAAGCAAGTTTTTCGGCTTCATCTGCAAAGGTATCCGCAGGAAAGTACTTATAAATCATCCCTAAACGTTCCGCTTCTTGCGCATCTACTTTATCACCTAACATGGCTAAAGCCGAAGCTTTTTGAAAACCAATTAATCGTGGTAAGAAAAAAGTTCCAGCCGAATCTGGCACCAAGCCTATTTTACTAAACGCCTGAATAAAAGCAGCGCTTTCTGAAGCTACCACCACATCACAAGCTAAGGCAATATTGGCTCCGGCTCCTGCCGCCACACCATTTACCGCTGCAATTACTGGTTTTGCCGTTTCGCGAATTAACTGAATAATGGGGTTGTAATGTTCTTCAAGAATTGCTTTAAAACCCGGATTAAGATCGGGATCGGTTACTTCTTTTAAATCTTGTCCGGCACAAAAAGCTTTTCCGTTTCCGGTTAACAAAATAGCTCGAACCTCTTTATTCTTAGCCGCGTCTTTTAAAGCGTCTTGCAGCTCAAAAGCCATCTCTCTGTTAAAACTATTAAATACTTCAGGTCGGTTTAAGCTCAATTTAACCACCTGGTTTTTGATTTCTACTTGTATATTTTTATTCATATTTTTTGAAGTTGAAGTTGAAGTTGAAAAGGAAATTGAAACCTTATTCTTTTTCGATTTCAACTTCAATTTCGATTTATATTAGATTAAACATTTAAAATAATCGAAGGGTTCTTGGCAGTCATCACATTTAAATAAAGCTTTACAAGCGGTAGAACCAAACTGACTTACCAAATGGGTTTGTGTAGAACCACACTGCGGACATTTAACCAATTTTTCTTCTCCCAACAAAGCTCTTTTATCTGCGGAAGCATCCATAGGTGGTGCAATTCCATAATCTTCTAAGGCTTTTCTACCTGTTTCTGTAATCCAGTCGGTGCTCCAGGCTGGCGCGAGAATTAAATCAACTTTTGCTTCATATCCAGCTTGCGTCAAAGCCGTCACGATATCATCTCCTATCACATCCATCGCAGGACAACCGCTATACGTAGGTGTTATTTTTACACTCGCTTTTTTGCCGTCTAACCTAGCTTCGCGAACCACACCTAAATCTAAAATAGAAAGCACAGGAATCTCAGGATCTGGAATTTTCCTTAAGATGGGCTCTAATTCTTTCTCGATATGTACTTTTTCTTCCGTCATAAAAATTAAGGCTTTGGTATTTTTGATTTCAATCTAAAATCTTCCGTCTTCATTCAAAAATCTCCAATCTAATTACCATTTAGCGCCAGGATAAGCACGTTGCATATATTGCATTTCGCTTAAAATAAAGCCCATATGTTCGCTATGGATTCCTTTTTTTCCTCCTTTTTGAAAATATTTTAACTCGGGAACATCCAAAGTGGCTTCTTCTAAAATTTCCGATACATTCTTATAATACGTATCTTTTAGTTGCTTTACATCTACTCCTATTCCAGCTTTAATCATCGCTTCATCAGCTTCTGTAGTGTGGAATAATTCATCTGTAAATCGCCACAAATCATTGATAGCGGTTTGCATTTTCTCTTTACTCTCTTCGGTACCATCACCTAAACGTTTCACCCAATCTGATGAGAACCGCTTATGATAATTCACCTCTTTAATGCTTTTTTTAGCAATAGCGACCAAGGTGTCGTCTTTAGATTTTTGCAGTTCGGTCATTAAAAGAATATGGAAATGATCAAACAAAAATTGTCTACCAATGCTAAAAGCAAAATCGGTGTTGGGTTGTTCTACTAAAAGCACGTTTAAATATTCCCGCTCGGTTCTTAGAAAAGCCAAATCATCTTCGGTAACTTCTCCATCTGAAATTTGTGCCGCATACTGAAAATAACTACGCACCTGTCCAAATAAATCCAAGGAGATATTGGTTAACGCAATATCGGTTTCTAAGGTAGGTCCGTGACCGGTTAATTCTCCTAGCCGCTGACCTAATATTAAGCTATTATCGGCAATGCCGTAGATATATTTTATCTTATCTCCGTGTAAACGGATATTTTCTTGTTTTGAACTCATGGTATTTATTATTTATTCAAAAATCTTTTTGTTTTATCACTGAAGTCTAAATTCCTCCAATTATGATTTCATATACAAGATGAAATTCAACTGACAGAAATTTGATTGATTTACGCTTCCGCGGAAATTCATGCCGTCTTAAGGTTACTGGATAGACCAAAATTCACGATGACATAATGAAGTTACTGCCTATGTAGGTAAAAAAATAAAATTATTAAGCGATTAGATTCCTGCCTGCGCAGGAATTTACATATGTTTTACCTCATCTGGCAATTCGTAAAATGTAGGATGACGGTACACTTTATCTGCTGCCGGCTCAAACATTTCTCCGTTGTGTTCTGGATTAGAAGCCGTAATATTAATCGATTCTACCACCCAAATACTCACGCCTTCACTTCTTCTCGTATAGACATCACGGGCATTTTCTAGAGCCATATCTGCATCTGCAGCGTGGAGACTTCCAAAGTGACGATGCTCGAGTCCGTTTTTACTACGAACGAATATTTCCCATAAGGGCCAGTTCTTTGTTTTCTTATCTGTTGACATATTTTTTTGTTTAAAAAAATCGAATTCTAAGTTGAATTTGATTTTCTTCAATTAATATTTTTAATTCTTGTAACTATAATCCGAATTAATTGATCATTTTCATCCTTGAAAACGTTTAAGCTATCAATAGGCATTAATTTTGCCTTGGTTTGAATATTCAAATTTCTTAAACTCTCTCTTAATTCTTTTAAGACAATTCTTAATTTATTGATTTTATCCTTTTCTGTACCCGCCCCAAGTACTTCTCCGTAATTTAAGGCTGATGAACAAGAAGAACGAATAAGTTGCTTTGCAAGGTAATCTCCAGCATAACTCATAGGTTTTTGATCATAAACTAATATTATGCTTGCTGCAAAATCTTCTAATCGATCAGTTAAATCAAACCTTTTTTCATTCATTCTACCTAAAGTTGCAGTTCTATCATGAATATTTGAATGGAATTTAAGTTCAGTTCCAGTTTCATTTTACAATCATCTTTTCGATTTCAGCTTCAAATTCGATTTCAATTTCATTGCTTACCCCGCTTTCCTTACTTTTTTATCCGCTTGTTTTTCGGCGTAAGCCATAGCGGCATCACGCACCCATTCTCCGCCTTCCCATGCGCTTACGCGGGTTTGCATACGTTCTTTATTGCAAGGACCGTGACCTTTTACGACTTGCCAAAACTCATCCCAATCGATTGCACCAAAGTCATAATGACCAGTTTCTTCATTCCATTTTAAATCTTTATCTGGTACGGTAATGCCTAGAATATCGGCCTGTGGAACCGTTTGATCTATAAACTGCTGACGTAATTCGTCGTTGGTTTTACGTTTCAATTTCCATTTCATGGACTGCTCGGTATGGGTAGAAGCATCATCTGTAGGCCCTAACATCATTAAAGACGGCCACCACCAGCGATCTAATGCATCTTGAGCCATAGCTTTTTGCTCTGGTGTCCCATTACATAATGTGAGCATAATTTCATAGCCTTGACGTTGGTGAAAACTTTCTTCCTTACAAACACGCACCATAGCACGGGCATACGGCCCAAATGAAGTGCTACACAACGGCACTTGGTTGATAATTGCAGCTCCATCTACGAGCCAGCCAATCGCACCAATATCTGCCCAAGTAATGGTTGGATAGTTAAAAATACTAGAGTATTTCGCTTTTCCGGAATGCAATTGATTGTACATCTCCTCTCTGGAAATTCCCAAAGTTTCGGTGGCGCTGTAAAGGTACAGTCCATGACCTGCTTCATCTTGCACTTTCGCCAATAAAGCCACTTTGCGACGCAAAGAAGGCGCTCGGGTAATCCAATTTCCTTCTGGCAACATCCCTACAATTTCTGAATGGGCGTGTTGCGACATTTGCCGGATGTGCGTTTTACGGTACTTCTCTGGCATCCAATCTTTAGGTTCTATTTTTTCATCTCGGGCTATCTTAGCCTCGAATATATCTTCTAAATTTTTAATTTCTTTATCACTCATAATTCTTTTGTTTTTTATTGAAAGCGTAAAGCTGAATGTTTCTTTCTTTAAAACTTTCTAACTGATTTTACACATCAAAATCTACTTTTACTTTTCCTGAAGTAGGCACCGATTGACAACTCAATACCAAGTTTTGTGCTACTTCTTTTTCTTCTAGGGCATAATTCACTTTCATCTCTACGCTACCTTCTAAAACTTGACATTTACAAGTACTACAAACTCCGCCTTTACAAGCGAATGGTAGATCTGCTCCAGCACCTAAGGCTGCATCTAAAAGATTATCATATTCTTTGGTCATGGTAAAGCTAAATTCTTTACCACCGTCTACAATTGTCACTTGGGTTCCTTCTACATTTTGCTTAGCCAAACGCTTGGTTCTGGCAATATCTTCTTCAGAAAGACCGGTTACGAACAATTCAAAATGAATCAATTCTTTAGGTAAGCCGGCATTTACCAGATAATCGCCCACATAATTCACCATCGCTTCAGGTCCGCATAAAAATACTTCACTCGTATCTGGAATATCGATGAAATTATGAATTAAAACTTCCATCTTCTCATCATTAAATCTACCGTTAAACAATTCGATATCTCTTTTTTCTTCGGTAAGAAAGTAATAAATCTCTAACCTTCCAAAGTAAGTATTACGTAATTGCTCCAACTCTTCCTTAAAGATAATGGAATTTGCGGTTTTATTTACATAGAATAATTTACACGTCGAATTCGGTTCGGACGCTAAATGGGATTTTACCATAGATAACACCGGAGTAATTCCGCTTCCCGCTGCAAAAAACAAATAGTTCTTTGTTTTATCTGCTGCAACTTTCACTCCAAATTTCCCACTAGGCGCCATTACCTCTAAGGTTTCGCCCGCTTTTAAAGATTGATTTACATAAGTTGAAAAAATTCCTTCAGGGATTTCCTTAACCGCTACTTTCCATTCTTTGTCTAGCGGACTAGTACATAAAGAATAAGATCTTCTTACATCTTCGCCATTAATCTCTTTTCTTAAGGTTAAATGTTGCCCGTGATTAAAGTGAAAAGCTTCTCTTAAGTCTTCCGGAACATGAAAGGTAATTACGGTACAGTCTTTCGTTTCTTTATAAACGTGTTGTACTTCTAATTGATGAAATTTTGCCATAGTCTGATTTCTGCTTCCTTACAAAACTAACGATTGTTAGTTTTACATGCAAATTTAGCTTGTTAAAACCCTAGCTTCGAGCCTACCAACAGAGTATCTAGCGTTTACGTTGCCGATTCGCCATATAATCCTCTATAGCTTTTTTGGTAGTAAGCCAGTTTCTACCCTCTTTATAAGCATCTATTTTACCTTGACGCGCCAACAAACTGATGTATTCTTGCCCATAAGGCAATGACTCCTCTTTAACTAAACTGCTAATTTCACGATAATCATCATCACTACTAGGCAAAGCATTGAGGTAAATATTTAAACTACGCTCTAAAGCTTGAGCCATAAGAAGGCTTAGTTTATAGTAATTACCTTTATTGGCTTGGTTTAAAGCTTCGTAATATTTTTTACGGTCATTGGTTAAAATGATGGCGGGCGGAAAACCTTCTTGCATGAGTTTCAAATTCATGGCCAACCTCACCGTACGACCATTACCATTAAAAAAAGGATGAATCCAAACCAATTTATGATGAAAAACAGTAGCCAGTTCTACATTATTAAGCTGAAGCGGATTTTGAGCCATAAACTCTACAAGCTCATCGAGTAAACTAGAAACCTTTTGTGCATTGGGAGGAATAAAATTAGCTCCCGCAATGCGAACACCAGCATTTCTTAACCGACCTGCATAATCATCTTCTATGCTTCTTAACACATAACTATGCAGTTCTAAAATGCTTTTGGCATTTAAAGCCTGCTTGTTTTCTACCATTTTATACAATTGATTGAGTGCCGTTTCATGGTTTTTGGCCTCAAAATGTTCTCTTAAGGATTTACCTTTTATGGTTATACCTTCTTGCAAAACCAATTGAGTTTCGCGCAAGCTTAACGTATTTCCTTCAATACTATTGGTATTGTAGGTCCATTCTATGCTTAAAGCTTCTTTAATTTTTTGCAAAGCGATACCAGGCAAAGGTCTGCTTTGTTGCAAAATTTGCTTTTTCTCGTACAAGCGATCATAGGTGGCTTGTAATTTTTCTCGATATGCTAAGTTAATGTCCCACATATCACAAAGATACACTATTATCGGGTAAACTTAAAAAATACACTATCCGATATTAAGGTTTTACACGATAATTCCCTGAAGCAAGGTTTGGGTAAGATCTTTTTTAAGCACATTGGGATTAATATTTTTATTTTTAGCGTACCATAAATAAAAAGTACGCAAGGTAGAAAGAATAGAAAAAAGCATAATTTCTGGATCGCTTTCTTTTAATTCTTTCGCTGCGATACCTTCTTGAAGAATTTCCCGAAACTTCGTTTCATAATCGGCTCGCATGTCAATGTAGTTAGCTCTGTTCTCTTCCTCTAAATGCATCCAATCATTATTCATACACGCCAAGAAATCGGTTTTTTGAATCGTCAAATCGATATGCATTTGGATAATTTCTTCTAATTTTTGGATAGCGGAAATAGGCTTTGGTGAGACTTCATGTATATGCAATGTAAAATCCCGAGCGACTTGCATAATAATGCCTTCCAGTATTTCTTGTTTGGAGTGAATATGATTATACAAACTTGCCGCTTTAATGCCTAAGTCTTGCGCCAAATCGCGCATAGAAACAGCATTGTAACCTTTCTCTTTAAAAAGCTGTGCCGCTTTAAGGATAATTTCTTCTTTTCTGTTGGGTTTCATGAAAAGACCACTTAAAGTAAAATTTCTAATTCCTTTTCAGACTGAATGGGTTGTTTATGATACTCTAAGGTCCACCCCAAACTATTGGTTAAAATAAAGAGTTTTTGAAGCTCTGACGCCAATCTATTTTCTGCATTCTGCATTACAGCAGACTTTTCTATTTTTTTTCTAATTTGCTTGGTCACCCTTTTCTTGATTTCATTATAATCATCAGCCTCAAATTGATTGAGGTAATCCTGGGAAACATCATAGAAGTCAAACTCGGGGTAAATATTTAATTCCGCTTCTGGGACTTGAGTAATTCTAAGCACTTTTTTATCGGACATAATTTCATATTGCAGTTGTGCCAAATCATAAGCTACCGTCGCTTTTGTGTTGACAGCCAAAATAGCTTTCTTTTTAGCAGTAAGCCCCATAAACACATTTTGAGTGTTTTTATAGGTAAAAATCTGTGCATAAGAGCTTTCAATCACCACCAACTTACTCACATTCTTCACCTCCTTCTCGATAAGCGCAGAGGTTTGGGCCAATTCGGTTTTTTTATCTTTTCTATCTGTAAAATATTGATAAGCAAAAACCACTAAAACGGCAATGATGATTCCTATGATGAGTTTTTTCATAGTTTAATTTTTGCTCTAAAGTACAACTTTTTAAAAGACTCACTGCTTTCCTATTTTCTTTCAGCGTCAAGCGGAAATATATACGTAACAAATCAAATAACCATCTATACATGAAAACGAACCAGTTACAAAACACTTAGCACCACAGACACATTAGATCTTTAAAATCAAGCAACTATACCTTACTTTTGAATCGTCTGAGTTTTTAAAAAGAAATAAAACACAGTTGAATATTTTTAAAAAAACTCAGCAATAATTAAGAGTATCAGAAAATAATAAATCTTAAACCCAAATAAAATCAATTATGAAAACTACACTAAAATTTGCCTCTTTACTTTTATTATCGCTATTTGTGAGTTGCTCTTCAGATGATGATAGCGGAGAACAAACACCGTCTGAACTTGATCAAATTCAAGGCGAGTGGATTAGAGTTGGAGGAAATAACCCTGCAAACAACGGAATGGTTATCAATGTGAATGACAATAGCGGAGTTGTAGTAACCCCTGCTCCAGCACAACCTACTGGATTTACAGAAGGAGAAGTAAAATGGAAAGAAATTGTTTTGCAAGACGGCACACACTATAGATACGAAGAATTGGGAAGTAATGGAAGTTATTATCCTGCCTCGCTAAGATTTGGTGTTGATGACACGCTTAGAATATCTGTAGATGCGGCTCCAGGTGATGGATATATCCAAAAATGGGTACGCTAAAAATATTTTGATTAGCCTTAAAAGAGCGATGAGAAATTTAGATTTTCATCGCTCTTTTTACATCTAAAATCGAATTGTTTTATAAAAAGAGAGCTCCGTAACATGAGTTACCCATAGATTGAAATGTATACGTTTACTTTGTTAACAAATAACACGTTATGGGAATCTTCAGTTTTTTATTCGGAAATAAAGCTAAAATGATAAAAGATTTTAAAGCTCGAGGAGCCGTAATTATAGATGTGCGAAGTAAAGGAGAATATGCTGGCGGAGCCATTCCTGGCTCTAAAAATATCCCCTTACCTCAAATTAATACGAAAGTAGAGGAAATCAAGAAAATGAATAAACCTGTTATTACCTGTTGCGCAAGCGGAATGCGTTCTAGCAGTGCCGTCGCAGTTTTAAAGAGTAAAGGAGTTGAGTGTATAAATGGCGGCGGATGGTTCAACTTGTCGCAAAAATTGAATTAATCCCGGCTAAATATCAAGGAAACTGAATATGCGCGTATTGTATTCTTAATTCCGTTTTTTGTTGTTCTAACTTCGCCAAAAATTTTTGATGCGCTTCACTTTGAGGATGAAAGGCTTTGTGCTCCATATTCTTTTGAAGGCTTTCTACCTTTTTCATTACCGGCAAAGCAGAAGAATCTACCCAAGTATCTAGAAAATGCTGCCAAATATAGTCGATGGCCAAAGCATTTGGATGAAGCATATCGCGTTCATAAAAACGATAATCTCGCAACTCGTCCATCATGATTTCATAGGAAGGAAAATAAGTGCTTTGCTTTACGGAAGAAATACTTTGGTGCACTGCGGTGGTTAAAGTGGCTTTACTTTGCTGATTTTCTATGAACCCGTCTTTGATATGCCTAACAGGTGAAATCGTAAAAATACAATGTAATGACGGATTAATTTGCTGAAGAAGTTGCACTGTATTTTGAATACTTCCTTGAATCTGCTCCGTTGGAATTAATTTTTTATCGAAATCTCTTTGCGGGATTTTATGACAATTCGCTACAAAACTTCCCGTTTGTTTAAATTGATACACCCAAGACGTGCCGTAGGTGAAAATTACGTGAGTAGCTTCCTCCAACCACTGAAGCGTTTGCTTTAAAGAATCATTCAATTGCTGAAGAAGCTGATTCTTATCAGATGAACTCAATCTGGAATGTGCATCCAAGCAATGCCATTGCTCGTTATGAAAAATTAAATCTTCTTCTGTGTAAACATATTGATGTACCGTTCTCTCGATCAGGTTTTCGATGGCAAAAGGATGAAAAAGAATCCCAAACGGATTTTGCAGCTGCTGAAATTTATAATAAGAAAGTTTCTCCCCTATATTTTCAGAAAAACAAGACCCCAACAATACCAACTTAGCGTCGTAGCCTATTTTAGGCTCTTGCTTAGGAATGTTAATTTGGGTTTGTAATTTCATCTTTTTTATAAATTGAAATCGAAATTATCTGATCAACACATTTTCAAACTGACATCTCAACACATCTTCAAATTGGTACATTTTCAAATTGACACATCAACACATCTTCAAATTAAAGTATATAGATTTTACTTTCCGCTAAGGCTTTTTCAATTCCGTTTGGATCCTTACCTCCTGCCGTAGCAAAGAACGCTTGGCCTCCACCGCCACCTTGAATGTATTTCCCTAACTCCCGAATCATTTGTCCGGCATTTAAAGATTTTTCTTCGGCTAATTTTTTATCGATGTAAATAGAAAGTAAGGCTTTCCCGTTTTGCTTAGAGCCTAACACCATAAACAAACTCTCTACTTCACCTCCCAACTGAAAAGATAAATCTTTCATCGCTCCTGCATCCAAGTCTACCTCTTTTGCCAAAAACTGAACGCCGTTTACTTCCGTTAAGGCAGCTTTTAAATCTCCTTTTACATTTCCAGCTTTCTCTTTCTTAAGCTGTTCTATTTCTTTCTTTAACTGCGAATTTTCATCTTGTAAATCTCCAACCACTTTAAGCGGATTTTTAGTGTTCTTCACCAAGGTTTTTAGGTCATTAAAATGCTCACTTTGCTGAGTTAAAAAATCTTTAGCCGCATCGCCTGTAATGGCTTCAATACGTCTTACTCCAGAGGCTACAGCTCCTTCCGAAAGGATTTTAAAATGCCAAATATCACTGGTGTTACTTACGTGCGTACCGCCACAAAGCTCTATAGATTCTCCGTAGCTAACAATTCGCACGGTATCGCCATATTTCTCGCCAAACAACCCAATAGCGCCTTGTTCTAAAGCCTTATCGTAAGCGATATTACGTTGTTCTTCTAAAGGTAGTTGCTGTCGAATACGCGCATTGACAAAATTTTCTATTTGCTTTAATTCTTCCGAAGAAACTTTACTGAAATGAGAAAAGTCAAAACGTAAGTAACCGCTATGCACCATAGAACCTTTTTGCTCTACGTGTTCGCCTAAAACATTGCGCAAAGCTTGATGTAATAAATGTGTTCCCGTGTGATTGGCAGCAGCACGCTTACGTTGCTTTTCATCTACCGCAGCTTTAAAATTACCTTTTAGATCTTCGGGTAAAGTCTTAGTGATATGTATAATTAAATTGTTTTCTTTTTTGGTATCTACAATATAGGTAACGTTTCCATTGGCCGCTTCTAAATACCCCTTATCGCCTACTTGTCCTCCGCCTTCTGGATAGAAAGGCGTTAGATTGAACACCAATTGATACAATTCGCCCTCTTTGGTACTCTCTACTTTTCTATATTTCGCAATTTTCACATTAGCCTCAAGGTGATCGTAGCCAATAAATTCTTCCACGTCATCTTCAAATAAGATTTGCCAATCTTCTGCTTTCGTTTGTGCCGCAGAACGCGAACGTTCTTTTTGTTTTTGCAATTCGGTTTCAAAAGTAGCCTGATCTAAAGTGTATCCTTTTTCTTCTAAGATCAAGGCTGTTAAATCGATAGGAAAACCAAAAGTATCATAAAGCTCAAAGGCTTTTTTACCAGAAACCTCTTTCCCTTTGGTAGAATCAATAATACTATCTAACAACACCAAACCTTGATCTAAAGTTCTTAAGAATGAATTTTCTTCTTCCTTAATTACATTTTCACAAAGGTTTTTTTGCTTTTTAAGCTCTGGGAATTGTTTCCCCATTTGTTTGCTTAACGTCTCCACCAATTTGTAAATAAAAGGCTCTTTGGTATTTAAGAATGTAAATCCGTAACGAATGGCACGACGCAAAATACGTCGAATCACATACCCAGCTCCATTATTGCTTGGTAACTGCCCGTCGGCTATCGCAAAAGAAACCGCTCTTACGTGATCTGCAATTACGCGAATGGCGATATCTGTTTCTTCTCCCGAAGCTTCGGGATTCCCATAGGTAGAATTCGTAATCGCTTGTATTTCTCTAATAAGCGGTGTAAAAACATCGGTATCATAATTAGACTTCACATCTTGCATGACCATCGCCAAACGTTCAAAGCCCATTCCTGTATCGATATGCTTATTGGGAAGCTCCACCAATTTTCCCGTGGCCATTCGGTTGTACTGTATAAAAACCAAATTCCAAATCTCCACCACGTGACGATGATCCTGGTTCACTAAATCTTTTCCAGGGATCTTTGCTTTTTCTTCTTCAGAACGAATATCAATATGAATTTCAGAAGCAGGTCCGCAAGGTCCTTGATCTCCCATCTCCCAAAAGTTATCTTTTTTATCACCTAATAGAATACGTTCTTCAGGAACAATAGCTTTCCATAAATCAAAAGCCTCTTGATCTAAACCTAAGCCATCTTCTTTGTCTCCCTCAAAAACGGTTACATATAAATTTTCTGGGGTAATTTGAAACTCTTCCGTTAGCAACTCCCAAGCCCATTCTATGGCTTCTTTCTTAAAATAATCTCCAAAACTCCAGTTTCCAAGCATCTCAAACATGGTATGGTGATAAGTATCTTTTCCTACCTCTTCCAAGTCATTGTGTTTTCCGCTTACGCGTAAACATTTTTGCGTATCGGTGGCACGAGAGTTTTTAGGGGTAGCATTTCCTAAAAAATATTCTTTAAACTGATTCATTCCTGCATTGGTAAACATAAGACTAGGGTCATCTTTAATGACCATAGGCGCAGAAGGAACAATTTCGTGTTTTTTAGATTCAAAAAAAGCTAAAAATTTAGAACGGATTTCTTGTGATTTCATATACTTACCTTAATGGGATAAACGTTATAATTATGTTACTAGTGAAACAATTTCTATATTTGTTCGTCTTTCTAAGCATAACACTTAGTTGCAAGTCGCAAAAATAGTATAATTTAAAAGAATGTCGAAAGTTAAATATTATTACGATAGCGAAAGTCTTTCTTATAGAAAAATAGAAAGAAAAAAAGGGCGCCGTTTAGGCTTTATAGCGCTTGCTATTGCTGGGAGTTTTCTTTCTGGTTTTTTATTATTGTTGGTGTACCTCAACCTACCACAAATAGAAACGCCTAAAGAAAAAGAATTAAAAAGGGAACTTAACTACATGGGCTTGCAATACAAGATATTGAATAAAAAGATGGGACAAGCGCAGAAAGTCTTGGCTGAAGTTGAGAATAGAGATAACAATATTTATAGGGTTTATTTTGAAGCAAATCCCATTCCTGAAGAGCAGCGAAAAGCTGGTTTTGGAGGAATTAACCGCTATAAAAACCTAGAAGGCTACGACAACTCTCAACTGGTTATCGAGACAAAGAAGAAGATGGATATCTTAAAAAAGCAGATTGTGGTTCAGTCTAAATCACTCGATGAAATTGCGCTGTTAGCAGAAAAGAAAGAAAAATTATTAACCGCGATTCCTGCGATTCAACCTGTAAAAAACGAAAACCTTACCCGAATGGCTTCTGGTTACGGGATGCGTATGCACCCCATTTTAAAATACCGAAAAAAGCACAACGGCATGGATTTTACCGCAAAAACAGGAACTAAAGTTTACGCTACGGGAGATGCCGTGGTGAAAAAAGCTTCTAGAACTACTGGTTATGGAAACTTGGTGGTGTTGGATCATGGCTTTGGTTACGAAACTTATTATGCGCACTTAAGTAAATACAAAGTTAGAAAAGGACAAAAAGTAAGTCGGGGAGAAGTGATTGCAGAAGTGGGGAGTACCGGTCTTTCTACTGCACCTCACCTACATTATGAAGTGCATAAGAATGGAAATGTAATTAACCCCATTAACTTTTATCACGGAGATCTAACCGCTGAGGAGTACGACATTATGCTTAACCAGTCCAATTTGGAAAACCAATCGCTAGATTAATGAAAGTCAATTTACCAGAAAAATTGTATTACAGCATTGGGGAGGTGGCCAAAGCTTTTAAGGTGAACGCTTCGCTTATCCGCTTTTGGGAAAAGGAATTTGATGCCATTCAACCTAAGAAAAACGCCAAAGGAAACCGTAAATTTACTCCGCAAGACATTAAAAATCTAGAGTTTATTTATCATTTGGTAAAAGAACGAGGTTTTACGCTAGAAGGAGCCAAAATCCACCTGAAAGAAGAAGGCAAAAAAACACTACATAACTACGAGATTATTCGTAAATTAGAAACCATTAAATCAGAATTAACCAAAATCAAAAATCACATCTAACACACCTTACTTATGAAAAAGTGGCTTATTCCATTAATTATTATTGTAGTCCTTGGTTTTATTGCTGTTAGTGTTTTTGGCGGAATAAATAACACCGCCGTAGAACATGAAGAAAACGCAAAAACTGCCTGGGCAAATGTAGAGGGAGCATACCAACGTCGTTCAGATTTAATTCCTAATCTAGTAAGCACCGTAAAAGGAGCAGCAGATTTTGAACAAGAAACGCTTACAGCTGTTATTGAAGCTAGAGCAAAAGCAACTTCTGTTAATGTAAATGCCGACAATCTAGATGCGGCATCTATTGAAAAGTTTAAAGAAGCTCAAGGCGGATTAAGCTCTGCCCTATCTCGCCTATTAGTAAGTGTAGAACGTTATCCCGAACTAAAAGCAACAGAGAACTTTAAACAATTGCAATCCCAATTAGAAGGCACAGAAAACCGAATTAATGTAGAAAGAAACCGTTACAATGAAGCGGTTAGAAATTACAACACCTACATTAGAAAGTTCCCTAACAATATGGTGGTGGGTATGTTTGGTTTTGAAAGAATGACTCCTTTCTCTGCCGATGAGGGATCAGAAAAAGCTCCTGACGTAGATTTTAAAAACTAGACGTATGTCCATCAACCTGATTACTCCCGAAGACGAAAAAGAAATCGTTTCGGCCATACAAGAAGCCGAGAAAAACACCTCTGGAGAGATACGGGTGCATATAGAGAAAGAATGTAAAGAAGACGTTTTTAGCCGAGCTAAAAACGTCTTTGAATATTTAAAGATGCACGAAACCGAGTTAAAAAACGGTGTACTTTTTTACGTTTCTACTATAGATCGTCGATTTTATATTCTTGGCGATCAAGGAATCAATAAAGTTGTCACAGACGATTTTTGGGAAAGCACCAAAGAGGTTGTAATTGCTCACTTTAAAAAAGAGCAATTCAAACAAGGTTTGGTAGAGGGTATTTTAAAAGCAGGAGAACAGCTAAAGAAGTTTTTTCCTTACGCAACAGACGATATCAACGAATTGTCTGATGAAATTTCAAGAGGTTAATGATACAATTCAAAAAACAGAAATCACTAGTCTATTTCACGCTCCTTTTTTTAGGGTTTTTTCTTTGTTACACTTCCGCGGAAGCGCAATTAAATATCCCTGCAAAACCCAAAGAGCAAACCAGTGTCTATGACGGAGCAAATGTGCTCAATGCCGCAGAAAAAAGCAGGCTTGAGCAAAAATTGATTCGCTATGCGGATACGACTTCTACACAGATTGTGGTGGCTACCATCAAAGATCTTAACGGAGAATATATTGGGACTTATGCCGCCGAATGGGCACACGCATGGGGAATTGGACAAAGCGATAAAGACAACGGGTTGCTGATTCTCCTTTCTGAAAAAGATCGAAAAATTTGGATCACCACAGGTTACGGACTAGAATCTTACCTCACCGATTTTAAAAGCAAAGAAATTATAGATCGTATCATTACGCCAGAGTTTAAACGCGGCGATTACTACGCTGGTTTGGATAAAGGTACCACGGCGGTTTTTCAGGTTTTAAGCGGCACCTATAAGGGCGCCCCAAAACGAAAATCCTCTGGAGAAGGCGGTTCTGTTCCCTACTTATTTATAGCGTTTATCGTTTTTACCATCATCATTTCCCTTGTAAAAAACAATAAAGGAGGCGGTAAAAATGGCGGAAGACGTAGTGGCGCTAGTAGCCTTCTAGATGTACTTATTTTAGGCAGTATGGGACGTGGCTTTGGTGGCGGTTCTTCAGGCGGCTTTGGCGGTGGCGGAGGATTTGGCGGCGGAGGCGGCTTCAGTGGAGGTTTCGGCGGCGGCGGATTTGGCGGCGGTGGCGCTGGCGGAAGCTGGTAAAGATGAGACGTGAGAATGTTAGATGTGAGATGATAGCGTCTAGATTTAAAATTATTGATTTTCGATAAAGAGACAAGAACCAAGACTTGATTGTAACTAAACGATAAACAGCAATTATTTCCATTATAATTATCCTCTCACTATTAATAAAATCAGTAAAAAAAAGCGATGTCTCTATTTAAAATATTTTGAGACTTCATAGATCCAAAGAGCTCATTCACTTTACGCCATTTTTAACCGAACACTAATAAAAATAAAAAGGCCCAATTCTAAAATAGAATTGGGCCTTTTTATTTTTATTAAAGAGCCTTTAGAAATTAAACTCTCTATGAGAGCAAGAAGATTAGAATCTTCCTCCTTTTTTATTAGGGTCTTTTCCGCCAAACTTACTTAGTTTATACGTAAAGCTAAACATCACATATTGTTCTAAAACCAACTCTTGGGTATCTTGTACAAAATCATCTCCTGTATTTCTGCTTGTAGAAATATTTTGATCTAACACATCAAATACTTTCACTTTAAAAATACCATCATCCCCCATTACTTTATATCCTAAACTCATATTCCACAACACAAAATCATTCTTAAAACCCGGAGCTATATTTCCCAAATGACGGTAAGAAATGTCGTTTCCAAACACAAAATTTTTAGGCCAATACGAAGTAACTTCTAAAGCAATATCGTGATTAATGTAGTTTTGATCTCGGGTATTATTTAAACTGTACTTGGCATTGTTAAAGCTGATATCATAGGAAGGCTCTACCGTTAGAACATCTATAATATCATATTGAACTCCAACGCGCGGACTTACAATGTAGCGATTAGAATCAAATTTAACGCCGTTAGAAAAACCTAAGTCTTTACTAAAGTTCCCATTCACTCCTGCATCAATTTTAATGGTGTTTTTACTTTCTAACGTAATGGTTTTATCCAAACTCGCACCTACAAACATACTATAAACTCCATCTACGTTAGTATAAGTCGTTGTTCTTACC
The DNA here is from genome assembly GCF_031085155.1 of Mesonia profundi. Taxonomy (GTDB): domain Bacteria; phylum Bacteroidota; class Bacteroidia; order Flavobacteriales; family Flavobacteriaceae; genus Mesonia; species Mesonia profundi. The sequence continues at coordinate 31,874 of NZ_JAVHUL010000018.1, forward strand.
AAATCCTCATTCGTGGTAGTGATGGCCACCACTTTATCATTGGTAAGGTTTCCTCCTAAATAAGCATAAAAACCTGAGCGACTTTTAAAATCATAGTTATTAAAGTTCATATACATTCTATGCTCCAATGAAGGATCCAAATTAGGATTACCTGTTACCACATTTAAAGGATTGGTTGTATTGGTTACCGGCTGTAACTGAGTGATAGAAGGCGTATCTCTAGAGTTTCTATAGTTAAAATAAATCGACTTAGTTTTATTGATTTTATACCTAAAATAAGCATTAGAATAGAGGTTGTTATACGTATTATCAAAAGACGTTTCAGAAAATAAATCCTCATTCTTTAACCTCACATTCTCTAACCCTCCAGAGATGCTTGCTCTTAATTTATCATCTTTATACACCAAGCCAATATTTGGACGGTGGTTAAAAGTTTCTGAATTAAAATCATTACTTAACGTATCTACAAGCACGTCATACTCGCCAGTGACATCATCTTTCTCGTAGATTAAACGCTCACTCTTACCCTTAGATTTCGTGTAGCTATAAGAAACATCTAAAGATAATTTTTCGCTTAACGGAAGTCTCGTATTCGCTCTAACACTATACTCGTCCTTTCTAGTATTTTGATTGATAAATTGATCCTGAATATCTGTATCTTCTAGATTTCCTAAATCATCATATATTTCTCTAGAAGAGAAGTATACATTTTCTTCTTCGGAAGTGTTATTGGTATTATCAAAACCAAGACTTATAAAACCACCTTTAGACCCAAATTTTCTAGTTACATTTAATCGGTTACTAAAATTGGTGCTCGAAAGGTTTGAGAATTGTTCGGTTTCTGCATTGTTAATAGGATTTCCATCTTCTCCAAAAGAACTTGTATTAGAGTTACTCTTAGAGAAACCTTTGTTCACCGTCATATTAGGACGAAAAGAAATCCGCGTAAGCGTATCGGGTTGAAATTCAAATCCGAATCTAGCTCTATGGTTGTCATTTTTTCTATCTGAGGAAGAAATAGAATTATTAAAATAAGTCCGGTCTGGAAGAATATTTTCTCTTTCAATCTGTGTTCTCGTTTTGGTATCGCCTCTATTAAAAAAGTAATTGGCAGAAAGCTCTGTCTCATCATCCCATTCGTTCACCAAACTGATTCCGCCGTTATCAGATTTTGTGACTCCGCCGCCACCGCCAAACGAGTTTCCATTTATACTAAAACTGCCATTGCTGCTTCTAGCAATGGAATAAGCACTTCTTCCCATGGCGTCAAAAACCTCATCAAAGGTAAAACCAGAAGAGTTGATATTGTTAGAACTTGCCAAAATACTCACTCTTAAATCGTCTTTAAAGTAATTTCCTATTCCGCTAAGTTCATAGCGCTCATCGGTTCCTCCTCCTGCGGTTAAACGGGCGAAATAACCTTTATTTTTATCTTCATCGATGGTGATGTTAATGGTCTTGTTTTCTGAATCTCCTTCTTTTCCCGTAAATTCTTCCGACTTGGTTTTGGTATCTACCACCTGGATTTTATTAATGATTTCTTTTGGCAGGTTTTTGGTTGCAATTTTAGGATCGTCTCCAAAAAACTCTTTTCCGTTTACTAAAACCCTAGATACTTTTTTTCCGTTTACTGAAACTGCCCCGTCTTTATCTACGGTAACGCCAGGTAATTTCTTTAAAACCTCCTCCAAATTGGCATCTGCCTTGGTCTTAAAAGAAGATGCATTAAACTCTAGCGTATCTGTTTTTATAGAAACGGGAGCTTTGGTTGCTTGCACCACAACTTCACCAAGCGTGTTATCGGCTAGATTTAGCGTAATACTTCCGGTATTAATCATGCTATTTTCAGAAAGTTGGTATTTTTTCTTATAGGTTTGAAATCCGGTAAAAGAGATGTATAAGTTCACTTCGGTTGCATCGGTAGAACCTTCAATGACAAAACTTCCATCCACATCAGTAATCGTATAGTCTACCAAAGAACTGTCTTTTACAGTTTCTACGTAAATAGTAGCCGACTCTAGAGCCACATTCTCACTGTCAATAACTTTACCTTGAATCTTGTATTCTTGCGCTTCCGCGGAAGCGAAAATCAATAAAAAACCCAGTAAAAAAAACTGGGTAAGCATGTTTTTAAATGCCATAGATGGTGTTTTAATCATTAGTTTACTATTAATAGACTTAAAAAAAGCATAAAAGTTTCATTAGAAAGCTAAATTATTTTTGAAAATCCTTTTTTCTCACTCCTTAACTGGTGTAAAAAGACATTCCATTAATTTCAAAAACTCCAATAAAAAAGGAGATAAAGTCAAAATGGCTTCTCTCCTTTGGTATTATATTTAAACTAAAATTTATTTTTTACGCATATAAACGGAAATGGGTACTCCTTTAAAATCAAATTCGTCTCTTAATTTGTTTTCTAAAAATCGCTTGTAAGGATCTCTCACATATTGAGGCAAATTACAGAAAAAAGCAAACTGTGGTTGCGGTGTTGGCAACTGCGTGATAAATTTAATTTTTACATATTTTCCTTTGTAGGCTGGCGGCGGATAGTTTTCTATCATAGGAAGCAAAGTTTCGTTAAGCACGCTGGTCTTAATTTTCTTGCTTCGGTTTTTGTAGACTTCCACTGCCGTTTCCATGGCTTTAAAAATACGCTGTTTGTTCAAAACCGAGATAAATACAATAGGCACATCTGTAAAAGGCTCTATCTCTCTACGTATTTTAGCTTCAAACTCTTTCATGGTGTTGGTTTCTTTCTCCAACAAATCCCATTTATTTACCAAAATCACAATTCCTTTACGATTGCGTTGTGCCAGCCAAAAGATGTTTTGTACCTGCCCATCAAATCCGCGAGTGGCATCTAAAATCAATAGGCAAACATCGGCGTGTTCAATAGCACGAACACTTCGCATCACCGAGTAAAATTCTATATCTTCTTTAACTTTCGTTTTTCTTCTTATTCCTGCAGTATCTACCAAATTGAATTCGAATCCAAAGCGGTTGTATCTTGTATCGATAGAATCTCTTGTGGTTCCCGCAATATCGGTTACGATGTAACGCTCTTCTCCAATCAACGCATTAATGAAAGAAGATTTTCCTGCATTAGGCCTTCCAACTACCGCAAAACGTGGCAATTCTTCTTCTTCTACCTCTTCTACTTCTGGTAAAGCTTTTACCACAGCATCTAGCAAATCTCCAGTTCCACTACCATTAATTCCAGCAATGGTATAATATTCGCCTAAACCAAGAGAGTAAAACTCCATCGCTTGTTCTTCACGAGCGCCGTTATCTACTTTATTCACAGTTAAGAAAACCGGCTTTTTTACTTTTCTAAGTAACTGGGCCACATCTTCATCCATAGGGCTAATTCCGCCTTCTACATCTACCATAAAGATGATCACATCTGCCTCTTCAATAGCCAAAACTACTTGTTTATCTATTTCTGCTTCAAAGGCATCATCACTTCCAATAGCGTAACCTCCTGTATCAATAACAGAGAATTCCCTTCCATTCCAGTCAGATTTTCCATAGTGACGATCTCTGGTAACTCCGCTCACCGCATCAACAATAGCTTCTCTTCTTTGAATTAATCGGTTAAAGAAAGTAGACTTCCCTACATTTGGTCTTCCTACAATAGCTACGATATTTCCCATAATCTTTCTTTTAGGCTGCAAAAGTACATGTTAAATAGAATAAAATATACGTTTGGGTATGATTTTAAAGAGAAGTTTTATTTGACATAGCGCTTAAGCTTTGCTTGGTCGCTTTGGCCAATTTGAATTTAAGATAATATAACGAGCTCATCAAGGCTCCTTTTAAATTCAATTTTCTCTCTTCGATGCTAAGTTTTTCAAGGTTAATCTTTGCTTCCTTTGGGGAGTGTGACTGTAATGTCTCCTTAAAAGCGGCAAGTTTTTCTTCGAGCTGAGCCACAACTTCTTCCATCTCATCTTCAGACTCCAGCGCACTTATTTTCTCAATAGAAAGATCTAATTCTGCATTCATTTTCTTTAATTCAGTATAAAGACTATCGCTAGGTTTACTCCAATTACCTTCTTGTTGCTGGACATGTTGATAAATAGAATCTACTATCTCGTTTTCCTGAGCGGCTTTTTCATTAAACTTTCTGCTCATATCTACAAAAGCGTGTTCCACTTGATGATCCATATGTGTAGGATCTAAGGTTTCTTTATAAGGGTTTTTTTCATCTTTACAAGAAAAGAGAAAAACTCCGACACACAAAAGGACTAAAATTTTATTCACTTTATACCGTATTATTTATTATTGTATCCAAAACGTTTTAACTGTCGCTCATCACTTCTCCAGTTTTTATTCACTTTTACATAAAGCTCTAAATGCACTTGCTTTCCAAAAAATTTCTCTAAGTCTTTTCTAGCTTCTACTCCTACTCGCTTTAAAGCACTTCCTTTATGACCAATGATAATTCCTTTTTGAGTTTCGCGTTCTACCATAATCACACTTCGCATGCGGATGATGTTCTCTTCTTCAAAAAACTCTTCGGTATCTATTTCTACACTGTACGGAATTTCCTTTTTGTAATGAATAAGAATTTTTTCTCGTACAATTTCATTCACAAAAAATCGCTCGGGCTTATCGGTTAAAGCTTCTTTATCATAAAACGGTGGAGATTCTGGAAGAAGGGCTAAAATGCGATTAAAGACTTCTGGCACTCCAAAATTCTCCAAAGCTGAAATAGCAAAAACCTCTGCATTAGGAACTTTTGCTTTCCACAAATCTACTTGCTCTTCTACCATTTCTTGGTTTCCTTTATCTACTTTATTCAGCAGTAATAAAACCGGTATTTTTGCTTTCGTGATTTTTTCAAAGAAATTCTCATCCTTTAATTCTTTCTCTCCCAATTCTACCAAATAGATAAGCACATCGGCATCTTCAAAAGCCGATTTCACAAAATCCATCATGGAAGCCTGAAGCTCATAAGCCGGTTTAATGATTCCCGGAGTGTCACTTAACACCACTTGAAAATCTTCTCCGTTTACAATTCCTAGAATTCTATGTCTGGTGGTTTGCGCTTTACTGGTAATAATCGATAGACGTTCCCCAACAAAGGCGTTCATTAACGTAGACTTTCCCACATTAGGATTTCCTACAATATTTACAAAACCTGCTTTATGTGCCATGCTTTTTTTTTGCAAAGATAGAATTTATTGAGTCAACTTGTTGATTCTCTATCTATTTAGAAAATTTTACCATTTTTTAAACACATTATCTTACTGATATGATGTAACTTAAAACAAAAAGATGAAGAATTTAGGACTTCCGCTTTTAGCGATAACTACATTTATACTCTTAACGGTGACTATTTTTGCCGCTATGGGTTTCTCCTTTTCTTGGATATTTTATCTAACAATTCTAGGAAAAACCTTCTTGGTATTTACCGTTTACAGAGTATTGAAAGATCATTACAGCACTAAAAAGACCTTTGCAGATGGTTACGAAGATGTGCCTTATAGAGATGAATATAAATTATAAAAAAAGCCTAGTCTTTTAAAACTAGGCTCTTTTGTACTCTTATAAATAGATGAATTATTTTTTCTCCCATCTATCATTCATACCATCAATATCTGATACTTTCTTCTGTGGATCAAATTCAACCGATTTAATTTCTCCATCGGTTGCCATAAAGTGCTCCCAAGTATCCCCACGCTGCCAAATCTCTACTGGCAAATCGATTAATTTAGAAGAACCATCTTCCATTTTCACCAATAACTTTACAGGCATAGGAATTTCGGCTACTTTTTCAATTTTGATAAGGAAACCGTTTTCTTCTTTCTCTACACCTTTTACGGCGATATCAATATTATCTGTTCCGTAGAACCAACTTTTCCAAAACCATGCTAAATCTTCTCCCGTAGCATTTTCCATATGATTGAAAAAATCTGAAGGTTGTGGGTGCTTATAAGCCCAAGTTTTAATGTAAGATTTAAACGCATAATCAAAACGTTCCTCTCCAAGAATATACTCTCTAAGCATAATTAAACCAGCAGCGGGTTTGTAGTATGCTGTATAGCCTAAGTTTCTTAAGTTGGTCACATCGGGATAGTTGTCTATTCCTTCTCTATTCTCACTCGTTAAATAACTCTTTAATATTCTTACACTTCCTACACGAGAAGGATATTCTCCATCGTTAAACGCCAACGTGCTGTAGTGGTTAATAAAGGTATTAAAACCTTCGTCCATCCAAGCAAATCTTCTCTCGTTGCTTCCTACAATCATAGGAAACCAGTTGTGACCAAATTCGTGATCTGTCACGCCCCAAAGAGAAGAGCCTTTACTCTTCCAGCTACAAAAGCTAACTCCAGGATATTCCATTCCGCCTACTTCTGCTGCTACATTAATAGCATTCACATAAGGATATTCAAAATAGTTTTCAGAATAAAACTCTATAGATTTTTTGGTATATTCTGTAGATCTAGACCAAGCTTCTTGTCCGTCACTTTCTTTCGGGTAAACCGATTGTGCCAATCCTGTATTGTCTTTAGATAAGTTCATTTTTGCTGCATCCCAAATAAAAGCGGGTGATGATGCAAAAGCAACATCTCTCGTATTATCCATTTTAAAATGCCACGTAAGCGTTCCTTTATTTTTCACACGAGAAGACTTTTTCCCTACCTCCTCTGGCTTAATAATGTAAACCGTTTCATCGCTTTCTTGCGCTTTCTTCCATCTCTTTAGTTGTGTTTTTGTCAACACATCTTTAGGGTTTTGAAGCACTCCAGATCCTATTACCGTATGGTTATAAGGCGCTGTAATTTTATAATCGTAGTTTCCATAATCTACATAAAACTCTCCTGCTCCCAAATATGGGTCAGTGTTCCATCCTAATACGTCATCAAAAACAGCTACTTTAGGAAACCATTGTGCCAACGCATAAATAGTACCTTGCTCTACGTCTAATCTTCCCATACGATCCATTCCTTCTACGGGAATTTTATAAGAGAAGTTCATTTTTACCGTTGCTTTTCCACCATTGGCTTTTATAGGCTTATCAAAGAACACTTGCATTCTGGTGTCGTTAACAAGGTATTTGTTAGAAGTTACTCCATTCGCTTTCGCGGAAAAATTAGAAACGCTATATCCACCTTCCACGTCACCATTGTAACGGTTTCCTTTCATTGGGGTGGTTAAAGTTCCACGAGAATCTTCAGTAAATCTGTTTTGTTCTAAGTACAGCCAGATAAAGTTTAAATCTTCTGGACTGTTGTTGGTATACTCAATCTCAATATTACCGCTAATGTTGTGCGTTTTATCATCTAAGCTTACTGCGATATTGTAGTCTGCACTGTTTTGCCAATATTCTGGTCCCGGTTTACCCGAAGCCGTTCTATAGGCAGAACCTTGACGATACATAAGGTCTGTAAAGTTATGCTGATTGTTTTCTTTTGCTTCTGGCACCTGCGCCCAAGTCACAAAAGAGCATAGCATCGTTAAAATTAAAAAATAGGAATTAAAGTTTCTCATAATTTTATTCTCGAATTTGATTTATTAAAATAAGGGTTGATTTTGGAGTAATGTATATCGCTAAAATTGCTGATAAGTTTATCTGCTTTTGAATAATCTTGGTTTTTAGAATTCGGGCTTTTAAACGCCACACAGTAAATTTGAGCTGCTTTCGCGGCTTTTATTCCGCTGGTAGAATCTTCAATTACCATACAATTTTCGATGCCAAAGCCTGAAGATTGCGCTGCTTTTTGAAAAATCTCGGGATGCGGTTTGGAAGCTTTTAAATCGGCTCCGCTTAGTTTCTCCACAAAATACTGATTTAAATCAAAACGTTCAAAAACGCTGTTGATGGTTCCCATAGACGCCGAAGACGCCAAAACCAAGGTCAATCCTGCTTCATGATAGTTTTGAATCAACTCCCGAACGCCTTCGATTAAATCTAAATCTGGATCGCTTTTAAAAAGCTTTTTAAAAATAGATCTTTTCTTATCTACCAGTTCTTGCGGCGGATTGGGAAGCTCAAAAAACTCACACAATTGCCTACACACATTTATGGTAGATTGTCCCGTAAAGCTTTGGTATTGCTTTGCTGAAACTTCTATTTGATAATGATCAAACATTCCAAAATAGGCCTTATAGTGGAGAGGTTCTGTATCTACAATCACCCCGTCCATATCAAATAATACAGCTTTTAGCACGATAACTTAATTTTACGCCGAAGATACGAGCAATGTCTTAGTTTTAAAAATAAAAGCATTTACATTTTCAAGAGCACCTCAATATCCTTCTGCATTTTCTTAGGAGCAGTCGTTGAAGTGTATCTTTTAAAGGGTTTTCCGTCTTTATCGATTAAGAACTTAGTAAAATTCCATTTAATTTTACTGCTCAAAAATCCGCTAAGGTGACTTTTAAGATAGTTAAATATAGGATGTGCGTTCTTTCCATTGACTTTTACTTTTTCCGTTAACGGAAAAGTAACTCCATAGATATGCTCACAAGTAGATTTCATTTCCTCATTACCTAAAGGTTCTTGCCTCATAAATTGATTACAAGGAAAACCAATGACCACCAAACCCTGATCTTTATATTTTTGATGAAGACGCTCTAATTCTTTAAATTGAGGCGTTAATCCGCATTTAGTGGCCGTATTCACTACAAGCACCACTTTATTTTTAAAATCTTTAAAGTCGATTTCTTCACCACTAGAACTAGCTATTTGATAGGTATGAAACTTACTCATGTTTTTCTACAAAGGTCTTTTTAAAAATTTAAGTAGCAGTTTAACAGATGTTAATTTAAAATAAGGCTGCTCAAAGAATGAAACAAGTAAAGTGATTTTTAATAAAGACGCTTCACATAATTCTAAACGAATCTTCAACACTAAAAACTTAGCCCACTTGAGATTATATTCTTTGGACAGCCTTAAAAATGATCCTTAAATTTTAACAATCATCTTTCCTTTATTTTTTCCATCAAAAAGATCTATAAATGCTTGTGGCGTATTTTCAAAACCTTCCACTATAGTTTCTTCAAATTTTAATTTACCTTCTTTTAGCCAAGTGGCTAATTGTTTAATTCCCTCCCCAAATTCATCTTCGTAGTTACTTACAATAAAGCCTTGCATTTTTGCACTGTTTTTTATCAATAAGGGCTCTACCCTAGGACCTGTAGGAATTTCGGTATCATTATATAGAGAAATAGCTCCGCAATTAATGATCCGCGCAAATTGATTGATATTGACTAAAACGCCATCAGAAACTTCACCTCCCACGTTATCATAATAAACGTCAACCCCATTGGGAGCAGCTTCTTTTATCGCTTTAGACATAGTTTCGGTGCTTTTATAATTGATGCCCACATCATACCCAAACTTATTTTTTATCATTTCAATTTTTTCCTCGCTACCAGCAATTCCAATGGTTTTTAATCCTTTGATTTTAGCAATTTGTCCCACGGTACTTCCTACGGCACCAGCCGCGCCAGACACCACAATAGTTTCACCTTTTTTAGGTTCGCCAATGTGTGTTAGTCCAAAATAAGCGGTTAACCCTGTCATCCCTAAAATCCCTAAATAAGCTGAAAGAGGAACTTCCCCTTCGTCTATCTTTCTTAATCCTTTAGCTTTACTGACTTGCCTTTTCTTCCAAGGAAGCATTCCCGTTAAATAATCTCCTTCTTTAAAGGAATCGTTTTTAGACTCTAATACTTTTACTACAAGAGCCGAGCTTAGGGGCTCGTTTAACTTAAAGGCTTCAATGTAAGATTTCTCATCTCGCATTCTCCCTCTTAAATAAGGATCTACAGAAATGTATTGAGTTTCTAACAAAACTTCGCCTTCTTTTAATTGAGGCTCGTCAATTTTATTGATTTCAAAATCTGAATTGGTGGGTTTTCCTTTAGGTCTACTTTTTAAAATGATTTCTTGATTCATAGTTTTTTGTTTAAAGTTAAGCCGATTCAACCTTAATCGCTGTTAAGTTCTTTTTAAACTTAGCTTCTTAAACGTTAAGACTAGTTAGGTGAAAATTTAACTTTTATAACTCGCTAATTTTCAGTATTTTGTATAAGGAACCCCCATAAACTGAAAGTCATGAAAACAAAGCTCTATTTTCCCCGTATTGCGATCCTATTTTTTTTAATAAGCCTTAGCATTTCGGCTCAAGAAAAATATACTTCTTACAAAGGACTTGTGATCAACCAGCAGACCGAAGAACCAGTAGTTTCTGCAAAAGTTGAAGTTGAAAATCATGATTTCTCTACCGTAACCAATAACGAAGGAGAATTTACCCTGAAAATTCCAGCAGATTTAACAAATGCTATCATCACCACTTCTTATTTGGGCTACGAAAGTAAGTCCCTTCATTTAAGAAATTTCGATCAAGAACGAACTTTAATTCAGTTGATAGAATCTTCAGAAAAGCTTTCTGAAATTAATTTATACCAAGTAAAAGATGCTAAATCTTTAGTAAAAGAATGCTTTTCCAAAAGAGGAGAAAATTACATTAATCATTCCGTAGTAATGAGCGGCTTTTATAGAGAAACCATTCAGAAAGGAAGAAGAAATGTTTCCTTATCTGAAGCCGTAATAAAAATTCATAAAGAATCTTATACTTCCAATAGAAGAGATAAGATTTCGATTTTAAAAGCAAGAAAAAGCACCGATTATTCTAGGCTAGACACCTTGGCTCTAAAATTAAGAGGCGGTCCTTATAGCTCTCTTTATCTTGATGTGATGGAATATCCCGAGTTTCTATTTGAAGACGAACAACTTTCTGACTACAGTTTTACTTTAGAAAACCCTACTAGCATCAACAATAGGTATGTGCATCAAGTTAGTTTTGAAGAGAATTCTAAAGGAAATGCTTGGTATAACGGCACTTTGTATATTGATGCTGCTACCTTAACATTATTAAAAGCCGATTACAACTTAACGATTGAGAACCGAAAATTAGCTTCAAGAATGTTTGTGGTTAAAAAACCCGGAAGCGTAAAAGTGTATCCAGAAAAAATTCAATACCACGTCAATTATTTTGAAAAAGATGGAAAATGGTATTACGGTCACAGCAATGCAATGTTAGAATTTGTAGTTAATTGGAAAAAGAAATTATTCAACTCTAGATTCACGCTCACCAATGAAATGATCGTGACCAAAAGAGAGGAAGTCGAAAACAAAAAATTTATAAAAGCCAATTACATCAAGCCTTCTATTGTGATGGCCGACGATGTTTCGGGATTTAGAGATAAAAATTTTTGGGGAGCCAGCAATATCATTGAACCCGAAAAATCGATTCAAAATGCCATCGAAAAAATTAAAGCGAATCTAGATTAATAAATCTCCGTTCCTTTGGTGTTGCGATCATACATCACAATACTTCCGGCAACGGAAACATTTAAGCTTAACGCGGAAGAAAATTTAACCAATTTATGAGATTTCTCTATGGCTTGTTTAGATAAGCCGTGATCTTCTGCTCCCAATAAATAAACACCTCTTCGGGGGTGTTTAAATTTTTCTAAGGCTTCGGCCTCATCGGTTAATTCTACTCCAATTAATAAAGCTCCCTTGGGAAGATGCTTGTAAAAATCATCAAAAGTATCGTAATGGAAATAAGGCATAGCGCCAACAGCTTTATGCGTATCTGAAGCTTGTTTCGCATAACGGTTTCCTATAGTGAAAATAAAACTTGCGCCTAAGTTTTGTGCTGTACGCCATAAAACGCCTAAGTTTTCTGGGGTTTTTCCATTTTGTATTCCTATCCCAAAAAAACCTTGTTCTAAATTATCTACTTTCATCAGTTTTATAATTTACTACAAAGATGCAAGAAGATTTTTAATACGCAATCGCTAACACCTTAATGCTTTTAGACTCCGCTCCCAATTGAAAGTCAACTTTCTCATTTACTTTTGCTCCCATTAAAGCTTTGGCTATGGGAGCAGTAAAACTAATTTTCTTATTTTTTACATCGGCTTCATCTACGCCAACAATCTGAAATTCTTGCATAGTTTTATTTAAAACAAATTCAACTTTGGCACCAAAACGTACTTCCTCTTGTGGCTGTTTCTCTAAAGGAATAACTCTAGCTGAAGCTATTCGCTCATTTAAAAGCTGTATTTTCCCATCGATCACCACTTGTTCTCTCCGCTTGGCTTGTTCATCTTCAAGATCTATATTTGCACGTTTTTCTTCTAAATCTTTTCTTTCCTCAAGCAAAGCATCCTTTCCGTTTTGAGTGACATAATTGGTAACTCCCATTGGCAAAGCTGCCCTTGGCGGAATTAAGGGAGCTTCCTCTTGATCTTCTTCTTTTACAAAGCCTCTACTCATGATTACATGTTTTAAGAAACTTAATCATTTTTACCATACTAATGTCTTAACAGACTGTTATAAACCCCAAAAAAGCCCTTTTTCTAAATAGAAAAAAGACCTTACTGTGCATAAAACGGTTATTGGGGGTAGATAATAACAGTTTAGTAGATTGCACAACTAAATAATAAAACCGATAACTTCAGTTTTTTTATTATGAAAAACTAAAAACAGACAAATTTTAAGATATTCAATCCTCAATATGCTTCTCTTTTTAATCTAATTTAACTCATAATCGAAGAAAGTAACTTATAATCGAAAGTTTAAAGATAATAAAACAATCATTTTTAAAAACTCTAAGTTTGCAACTCATTGCAATCTCTCATAATGCTTGAATTTTTTGGTTACCTTGGTGCTCTCTTTATAGGTTTAGTTTTAGGCTTAATCGGCGGTGGCGGGTCCATACTTACCGTCCCATCTTGGTGTATCTTATGTTTCTCAATCCTGTTGTGGCCACGGCCTACTCCTTATTTGTGGTGGGTACCTCCTCCCTCGTTGGCGCCATTAAGAACATTCAAAAGGGCTTGGTAGATTTTAAAACGGCCCTTGTTTTTGCTACTCCCGCTTTTATAGCGGTCTATATCACTAGAAAATTTTTGGTTCCCGCTATTCCCGAAGAGCTCTTTTATATAGGAGATTTTCTTCTTAGCAAAGACATCGCCATCATGGTTTTCTTTGCATCTATTATGTTACTCGCCTCTATATCGATGATTCGAGGTCGCAAAGAATTAACCGAAGACGAGTCCAAAAACACGCATTTTAATTACATTTCATTAATCTTACAAGGTTTTGGTATTGGTTTGGTCACAGGAACTGTGGGTGCTGGAGGCGGATTTTTAATTATTCCCGCTTTGGTCTTTTTAGCTAAACTCCCCATGAAGAAGGCTGTCGCGACTTCGTTGTTTATCATCGCTATCAATTCGCTAATTGGTTTCTTGGGAGACGTGCAAAATTTTGAAATCGATTGGCCTTTTCTACTCGTGTTTTCTTCTATTTCTGTTGTGGGAATTTTCATCGGAATTTATTTGAATAAGTTTATTGAAGGAAAAAAACTCAAGAAAATTTTTGGCTGGTTTGTTTTATTGATGGGAATTTATATTCTTTACAAAGAACTTTTAGCTTAAAACCTATGGATAATTCAGAGTCTAGTTATTGGGAAAATCGATATCAAAATCAGCAGACAGGTTGGGATTTAGGAGAAATCTCTTCTCCCCTAAAAGCTTATATCGATCAGTTGGAAGACAAATCTATCAAAATATTAATTCCGGGGGCGGGCAATTCTTATGAAGCAGAATATCTTTTTCTTAACGGATTTGAAAACGTCTACGCAGCCGATTTTGCTGCTTCTCCCCTGCAAAATATTAAAAACAGACTTCCCAATTTTCCTGAAAATCAGCTTTTGCACAGCGACTTCTTTAAATTAGAAGATCAATTTGACCTTATTCTAGAGCAAACCTTTTTTTGTGCGCTTCCGAAATCTTTCCGTAGCGCTTACGCGGATAAGATGCAGCAACTGCTTTTGCCTGAAGGAAAACTTGTCGGGATTTTGTTTGATGATGAACTTCCTGGCGATAATCCGCCTTTTGGAGGAAGTAAAAAAGAATACCTCAGCTATTTTAATCCTCTCTTTGATATCCTCACTATTGAAACTGCCTACAATTCAATTCCGCCAAGGAAAAACCGAGAATTATTTATACGACTTCAGCCTAAAATCAAATCCTAAAAATAAAAATTACTCCATAGGAACTTCCATAAATAATACCTGAGCACCCGCTTGAGCTGTCAAACAAAACTCTTGTGTTTCCCAAATTCCTATGGCATCTCTAGCGTTTATTTTTTCACTTTCAACGTTCAAACTTCCTTCTAATACAAAGATGTAAACTCCATTCTTATTGTCTTTCAGCTTGTAGGTTATAGAGGTCTCCTGAGTGAAATCACCCCTGGAAAACCAAGCATTTTGATGAATCCAAACTCCAGAATCCTCTTTGAAAGGAGATAAAATTTGATACAATTCATTCTCTTTTTTTAACTCTAAGGTTGAGATTTGATGGTAGCGCGGACTCACATTTTCCTCCTTGGGAATCACCCAAATTTGAAGAAACTTAACATCCTTCTCGGGACTTTTGTTATACTCGCTATGCATTACTCCGGTACCAGCACTCATAACTTGTATATCCCCTTCTTTAATAAGCGTCGTATTTCCCATAGTATCCTGATGTTCTAAATCTCCTGAGAGTGGAATGGAAATAATTTCCATATTTTGATGCGGATGCTTTCCAAAACCCTTGCCTGCGCTTACCTCATCATCATTAAACACACGTAGTTTACCAAAATTCATTCGCTCTGGATTAAAATAATTAGCAAAGCTAAAGCTGTGGTAACTTTTTAACCAACCGTGATTGGCTTCTCCCCTCGTATTGGAAAGATGTATTATTTTTTTCATTCTTTTATTTTTAATAAAGCTATGTACAATTTATGAATTTTAAAGGAAATCATTTTTTAACTTTGCAAAAAATTTAAGGGACATAGCTGTGGGGTTTATTTAACAAACCTTCTCGTTTGTGGTCCATTTAACACCTATTCATTTAACTAATACTCAATTTTGTGATTCGTTTTTCTAGTTACCTTTCATGGATGATTTTCCTATGTTTTTTCAGCTTTGCTAACTCCTTGTTTGCGCAACAGGATTCTTTAGTACTCAAGAACGGTAATCAGATTGTAGGAGAGGTTAAAAGTCTAAAGCAAGCTGTGGTGAGTATGAAAACCAGCTACAGCGATTCCGATTTTAAAATTGAATGGGACAAAATCACTTCTATTCACACGCAAACAGAGTTTTTAATCACCTTAGAGTCTGGTTTGCGTTACAATGCAACTTTAAAAAGTAAAAACGAAAAAGAAGTGTTTCTTTTAAGCCAAACCGATACGCTCGCCACCGTAAATTTAAACGATATTGTATTCTTTAAGGAAGTGAAATCTAACTTTTTAAGCAATTTGGATGCTTCAGTAAGTGTAGGTTTTAATTATACAAAAGCAAAAGACCTGTCCCAACTTAGCGTGAGAAGTAATTTGGGATACCGTGCTAAATATTGGGAACTAAGCGCCAATTATAACGACGTAAGATCAAGTCAAAATGAAACCGAATCTGTAAAAAGAATTGATGCCTCCATAGGATACAAGTATTATCTAAAACGCAAATGGTTCTTATTGGCAGAAACCTCTTGGCTTTCTAATACAGAGCAAAATCTTAATTTGCGTACCTTAGGAAAATTGGGAGCAGGACGGTATTTAATTCAAACCAATAGTACTTATTGGGGATTACAACTCGGAGTTTCTTACAACAACGAAAATTTTGAGGTAGAAGGATTAGAGATATCAAACAACAGTGCAGAAGCTTTTTTAGGCACCGAATTGAATCTATATAATATTGGTGATTTAAGTTTACTCACTCGGGCGGCGGCATATCCTAGTTTAACTGAATCTGGACGCTGGCGTTTAGATTATAATCTTGATGTAAAATACGATCTTCCACTCAATCTATTCGTCAACTTAGGAATTACCTTAAACTATGACAATCAACCAGCAGAAAACGCTAGTGAAACTGATTATATTTTTCAGACTACGGTAGGTTGGGATTTTTAAGACAAAGTAGTTTATCTCGTTGACACGAATAAAAAACACTTAAAATTTCATTCTCCTTAAATCAAAAAAAAGAGGGAACCTCGGTAAATCAAACCCTTCATTAGCTATTAAAAAAGAATTATGAACGAGTTATACGAAGATGAAAATTTTAGCAATCTAAATTATAGTCAGGATCGCTTCAATATAGGAGAATACGACCATTGCACATTTACCAGTTGCGATTTTTCTAATGTCAAATTATCTGGCGCTACCTTTTTATCTTGCGAATTTATCAATTGCAATTTTACCGGTGTAGAAATGCAAAAAACCTCCTTTCAGGAAACATTTTTTGACGGCTGCAAAATGTTAGGCTTAGGTTTTAACACCTGCGAATCTTTTGGGTTCTCGGTTAAATTTAAACGATGTAATTTAAGTCACAGTGTGTTTTACCGCGTAAATTTAAAGAAAACGCTATTTGATCACTGCCAATTAGATCAAGTAGACTTTGCGGAAGCTGACTTACAAGAAGCGCTTTTTAAAGAATCTGATTTAAACGGAAGCACTTTCTTTAATTCTAAGCTTCAGAAATGCAATTTTAAAACGGCTAAAAATTACAGTTTCGATCTGGAAGAAAATATGCTCAAAGGAGCCAAATTTTCTTCCCCTGAAGTATTGCGATTATTAAAAAAATACAAAATAAAAATAGAGAATTAAGCTACAGGTTATACCTAATTGTCTCTAAGGATTTAAATTCTTAATCGTTTCCATAAACACTTCCGCGAAAGCGTAAATTTTACACCGAATTTAACCGCTAAAATTTTGAATACTTAAAACTTAATTGTAGTATATACGCTAAGGTTTACGAACCATTATTAAACTAAAATTAGTACTATGAAACTAACCTATTCTTCTGTTGATCAAGCCGTAGGAAAAATAAAATCTGGAGACCGTATTTTTTTTCAAGGTGCTGCCATGACTCCTCTTTTTTTAATTGATGCGATTTGCCAACGCTATCAAGAATTAAAGAATGTAGAGATTGTTCAAATTCATACCGAAGGTGAAGCGCTTTACACGCAAGAGCCTTATAATAATTCTTTTAAGGTCAATAGTTGTTTTGTAGGAAGCAACGTGAGAAGTGCGATTAATGGCGGCCACGGAGATTATATTCCTATTTTCTTAAGTGAAATTCACAGCTTGTTTAGAAATGACATTCTTCCCTTAGATGTGGCTGTGATTCATGTGTCCCCTCCAGATGCACACGGTTTTTGTTCTTTAGGAACCTCTGTAGACATCACGATACCGGCTATAGAAAAAGCAAAGATTGTAATTGCGCAAGTAAATCCTAATGCCCCAAGAACGCATGGGGACGGGATTATACATATTTCAAAAATTGATTACGCTGTAGAAATTGATATTCCTATGAGAACGGCGCATCAACAAGCTCTTTCTGAAATTGAAATACAAATTGGAAAAAATGTTGCCGAATTGATAGATGATGGTGCTACTTTGCAAATGGGTATCGGGAACATCCCTAATGCAGTACTCTCTAACCTTCACAATCACAAAGGCTTGGGAATACATACCGAAATGTTTTCTGACGGAATTTTGCCTTTGGTAAAAAGTGGCGTGATTACAGGAGAGCATAAAATAGTAAAAAACAGTAAAATTGTCACCTGCTTTGCGGTAGGAAGTCAAGAACTCTACGATTTTGTAGATGACAATCCTTTAGTTCATTTTAAAGAAGCAGCTTATACCAACGACACCTCAATTATTAGACGAAATCCTAGAGTGACTGCTATTAATAGTGCCATAGAAATTGATCTCACCGGACAAATCTGCGCCGATACCATTGGAGGAAGACAGTATAGCGGGGTTGGAGGACAAATGGACTTTATACGAGGTGCGTCACTCTCTAAAGGAGGAAAACCTATTTTTGCGATGCCTTCTACTACCAATAAAGGGATCTCTAAAATCACTCCGTTTTTAAATAAAGGAGCGGGCGTAACTACTACAAGGGCTCACGTTCATTATGTAGTCACCGAATATGGAGTAGCTAATTTATACGGAAAAAATCTAAAACAGCGCGCGGCGGCTTTAATTAGTATAGCGCACCCTAAATATAGAGAAGAGTTGACACAGGAAGCTTTTCAGCGATTTGGAGGATAAATATGTAAAATGGATGGGCTTTATAAAATAGGTTGGTAGACTTAAATACCTTGGATAATATTATATAAAGCCTTTTCGTCTTCAATTTTAATACGTTTTCCTTGCGTGGAAATGATTTTATCTTTTTTAAGACTCGTTAGGGTTCGTATACAGGCTTCTTTGGCAGTTCCCACCACATTGGCAATATCTTCACGGGTTAATATCACGCCAATATAACCGTCTTTATCCTTTTCAAAATTATCATCTAGATAAGATATGGTTTCTGCCACCCGTTGCTTGACCGTTTTTTGAGCCATATTTACAATCACAGTGTCGGCAAATTTTAGATCATTAGCCATATGCTTTAGTAAAGCCTTAGTGAACTCTACATTTTTACTAATGTTATCAATAAGGTGGTTTTTAGGAATAAAGCACACCTCCATATCATCAAGCGCAACTGCACTCAAATTGGTTTGCTCCTCAGAAATAATGGAACGTTGTCCTATCATTTCACCTTTACTAGCAATTTTTACAATTTGTCCTTTCCCATTTTCACTAATCTTAGAAAGTTTAGAAACTCCGGACCTCACACAAAAAATACCATTCAGTTTTTCACCTTCAGAAAAAAGAGATTCTCCTTTCTTAATGCTTCTGGTCACTTTATGATCTGAAATCGCTTTAAGTTCCTCTTTCTTTAAGACTTTAAGAGAGTTTAATTGTCTTACAATACAGTTTTCGCACCTATTTCCCATACCTATCAAAATAGAACATAAAGATACAAAAAACAGTCTCATTATAGCAAGTATTAGATAGGCGCTAAATCACTATATACGAGCCATTTAGGTTATTCATTAAAAAAAAGGAGGCTAATTATTGGTTTATGAAGACAAATATGCTGGTTTTCAAACAAAACCTGACAAAAGTCATCTTTTGTCATACTTTATCGGGTGAGATTTGCAGTAGGTATAATGAGCAAATTTTATAGATATGGAAAATTGTTTCCATTGTGGAGATGAGTGTCCTAGCACCCCCATTTCCTATCAAGACAAGTCGTTTTGTTGCCATGGCTGCAAAACGGTTTACGAGATCCTTCATGATAATGATCTCTCCTATTACTATGACCTAGAAAAATCTCCAGGCACAAGCCCTTTACTTTCTTCTAGCAAATATGATTTTTTAAAAAACAAAAAAATAGAAGCTCAGCTTTTAGAGTTTAATGAGCAAGAAACCCAAGTGGTATCTTTGCTTATTCCTAGCATTCACTGTAGTTCATGTATTTGGGTACTAGAAAACCTCAACAAACTTCATCCCGCCATTAAAACGGCACAGGTTAATTTTCCCAAGAAAACGGTGAGAATTACCTACAGCAGCAAAGCGTATTCATTGTACGATTTGGTGATCTTACTTGCCAAAATAGGCTATGAACCTTACATTTCATTAGATGACGCCACAAAGAAAAAGTCTTCCATAGACCGGAGTTTAATTTATAAATTAGGAGTCGCTGGATTTGCTTTTGGAAACATCATGTTCTTGTCTTTCCCTGAGTATTTTGAAGTCAATGATTTTTGGTTAGATAAATTTAAGTACCTCTTTCGCTGGTTGATGTTTGCTTTTGCCGTTCCAGTAGCCTTTTATTCTGGTCGGGATTATTTTATATCGGCATATAAAGGCTTAAGATCTGGAATTCTAAATATCGATGTGCCTATTGCCATGGGGATTTTGGTCTTGTTTATAAGATCTACCGTAGAAATTGCGATGGATTGGGGTACTGGTTTCTTTGATAGCATGGCTGGATTGGTATTTTTTTTACTTCTAGGAAAGTTCTTTCAGCAGAAAACCTATGCCTTTTTATCTTTTGAAAGAGATTATAAATCTTATTTCCCCATTGCGGTAACCCGTTTAGTGAAAAATTCTGCGAAAGCGAACTTTACGGAAGAGCAAACACAAGTATATGAACTTAAAAAAGGAGACCGAATCTTACTTAGACACGAAGAGTTATTGCCTGTAGACGCGATTCTCATCAAAGGAAAAGCCCTTATCGATTATAGCTTTGTAACAGGAGAAGCAGAACCCGTAGGCAAAGTAAGCGGCGACCAACTTTTTGCAGGAGGAAGGCAGCAAGGAAACTCTATAGAAGTAGAGGTGTTACATGCTGTAGAACAAAGTTACTTAACCCAATTATGGTCCAATGAGATCTTTAGCAAAACCAAACAAAGTAGGTTTGAATCCTTAACGGATAGCATCAGCAAAAGATTTACATTGAGTTTGCTAAGCATTGCTGTAGTAGGAACTATTGTTTGGCTTTTTATAGATCCTAGTAAAGCTTTAAATGTATTTACTGCGGTTCTTATTGTGGCTTGCCCGTGTGCGATTGCCTTAGCGGCGCCTTTTACATTAGGTAATTTGCTTCGTATTTTTGGGAAGAACCAACTTTACTTAAAAAATAGCGGGGTAATTGAGCAAATGGCGAGAATTGATACCATTGTATTTGATAAAACTGGAACTTTAACTACCAGTGCTAAGCAAGTTATTTCTTATGAGGGTATGGAATTGACCTCTCAGGAAGAATCCCTACTAACCAGCACCTTACGCTCTTCTAATCATCCTTTAAGCCGATCTTTATATGAAATGCTTCGCAATGAAGACATCATGACTTTAGATGATTTTGATGAAGAAGTAGGAAAAGGAATTATAGGAGTGCAGAACAATCAACGTATTAAAATAGGTTCGTATACTTTTGTTAATGAAGGAGAGTCGCCATCTAATCCTACCCACAACCAAACGGCGGTTCACGTAAGCAGCAATGAAACGTATAAAGGGTATTTTGTTTTTAAGAACGAATATAGACAAGGGATTCAGGAAGTTTTTAAGAATTTAAAAGAGGGAAGAAAAATGGTTATTCTCTCTGGCGATAACGAAGGAGAAAAAGCTCATTTAGAAGAGTTGCTTCCTAAAGAAACACAGTTATTGTTCAATCAAAAACCAGAAGATAAATTAAATTTTATTCGGCAGCTTCAGGATGAGCATAGAACGGTAATGATGGTTGGGGATGGGTTAAATGATGCGGGAGCTTTGCAGCAAAGTGATGTGGGAATTTCGCTTTCAGAAAATGTAAATATCTTTTCCCCTGCGTGCGACGGAATATTTGACGCATCCCGCTTTCAAGAATTACCAGAATTTATAGATCTTTCAAAAAAAGGAATACGCACCATAAATCAAGCATTTGTGTTTTCACTCTGCTATAATCTCATTGGATTAGGTTTCGCCTTAACCGGGCATTTGGCTCCGGTAGTTGCGGCAATTTTAATGCCTTTAAGCTCTATAAGTATTGTAGTTTTTACCACAATTAGCACGCATTTTTTAGGAAAAAAATTAGAAAAATCAATTCCCGGAAAAAGTAGAAGGAAAATGTCTTAAAAACTGATAAATGTCATCTTTTATAAAGACTTCTCCTTGTAATTTTACACCATAATTCAGGTAGGTATGAGTATTATTTATATGCTGTTAGGCATTAGTGTTGTTGTAGCGCTTATTTTCTTTGTCGCATTTATAGTGTCGGTAAGAAAAGGGCAATATGACGATACCTATACGCCTTCAGTACGCATGCTTTTTGACGACGAACTTGTTAAAAATCCAGATGCTTCTTCCCTTGATGAACAACAGAAAACCAATCACATTAATTGAACATTTAAGAAACTATGGAATTAGAAAAGTTCTATTACGATAACCAAGTCGTACGTAAATTCATCATTGCCACCATGTTTTGGGGTGTTGTAGGGATGAGTATTGGGCTATTATTAGCATTAATGTTTTTATTCCCCAATCTTACCGACGGCATTTCTTGGTTAAGTTTTGGTCGTTTACGACCTCTACATACCAACGCGGTAATTTTTGCCTTTGTAGGTAATGCCATTTTTGCTGGGGTTTATTATTCTTCACAACGACTTCTAAAGGCAAGAATGTGGAAAGATTGGTTAAGTAATCTTAACTTTTGGGGTTGGCAAGCAATTATTGTAGCAGCAGCTATTACCCTTCCTTTAGGTTATACAACTTCTAAAGAATATGCAGAGTTAGAATGGCCTATTGATATTGCCATTGCGGTAATTTGGGTGGCTTTTGGAGCTAACCTTATTGGTACTATTCTTAAACGTAGACAACGTCACTTATATGTAGCACTCTGGTTTTACCTAGGTACTTTTGTAACTGTTGCTGTATTGCATATTGTAAACAGTATGGAGATTCCAGTAAGTGCTTTAAAAAGTTATTCTGCTTATGCAGGAGTTCAAGATGCTTTGGTACAATGGTGGTACGGTCACAATGCGGTTGCCTTTTTCTTAACTACCCCATTCTTAGGATTGATGTATTATTTTGTTCCTAAAGCTGCAAATAGACCTGTATATTCATACCGTCTATCAATTGTACACTTTTGGTCCTTAATCTTTATTTACATTTGGGCTGGACCTCACCACTTATTATATTCTTCTTTACCAGAATGGGCGCAAAACTTAGGGGTAGCTTTTTCTATTATGCTTTTGGCACCATCTTGGGGAGGGATGATTAACGGTTTACTTACCCTTCGTGGAGCTTGGGATAAAGTACGTACAGATCCTGTTTTAAAATTTATGGTGGTCGCCATTACAGGTTACGGGATGGCTACTTTTGAAGGTCCTATGCTTTCACTTAAAAATGTAAATGCCATTGCGCATTTTAGTGACTGGGTAATTGCACACGTTCACGTTGGTGCCTTAGCTTGGAATGGTTTCTTAGCTTTTGGTATGATCTATTGGTTGGTACCACGTATGTTTAAAACGAAATTATGGTCTACTGGTTTGGCCAACGCTCACTTTTGGATAGGTACTTTAGGGATTATTTTGTATGCCTTACCTTTATACGTAGCTGGTTTTGTGCAAGCTTCTATGTGGAAACAATTTAATCCTGACGGATCACTTACCTACGGAAATTTTCTAGAGACGGTTACAGAGATTATGCCTATGTATTGGATGCGTGCCATTGGAGGTAGTTTATATATATTAGGAGCTATTTTAGGAGTATATAACTTAATAAGAACTGCCCGCGCTGGTAGCAAAGTGAGTGATGAGCTGGCCGAAGCTGCACCACTACAAAAAGTAACTAAGAAACGTACTTCAAAGGAGGCTTATCATACTTGGTTAGAAAGACGTCCTGTAAAACTTACTATTTTTGCCACAATTGCTATTTTAATTGGAGGGATGGTTCAAATTATACCTTCGTTAATGGTAGACGATTATGTACCCGTAATTTCTAGTGTAAAACCTTACACTCCATTAGAGTTAGAGGGTAGAGATATTTACATCCGCGAAGGTTGTGTATCTTGTCACTCCCAAATGGTTCGTCCTTTTAGAAGTGAGGTAGAACGTTATGGCGAATACTCTAAAGCTGGAGAATATGTGTACGACCACCCTTTCTTATGGGGCAGTAAACGTACAGGACCAGATTTAATGCGCATTGGTGGTAAATACAATGACAACTGGCACTTTAACCACTTTTATGATCCGCAAAGTACATCTGCAGGCTCTATTATGCCTTCTTATAAATGGATTATCAAAGACGAATTAGATAAGAGCCTTACCGAAAAGAAAATGCAAGCTATGATTACTTTAGGTGTACCTTATACGCAAGAAGAAGTGGATAGAGCCCAAGAATGGATGGAGGAACAAGGTAAAGAAATTGAACAAAACCTATATACAGATCCAGATTTTGCTAGAACCTATGAAGCCGATAAAACTTATGCAGAAGAAAACGGAGAAGAATTTGTAGAAATGCATAATCGAGAAGTAGTTGCTTTAATCGCATACATTCAGCGCTTAGGAACAGACATTAAGATTAAGAACGCAGATGATACTGCATTAAACATCCAACCCTAGTCATGTTAAAATTTATAAAAGGAAACCTAGAAAATATTGATGGGGTAGCAATCTACCCTATGATTTCTTTAATGATATTCTTTTTGTTTTTTGCTGGTTTATTTTGGTGGGTTTTCACTGCTAAGAAATCACATATTAAAGAAGTTAGTAATATTCCATTAGAAGACGATACCATAACCCCTAATACCAAAAAATCATGAAAACTACCGCTTCTTATATAAGACTATTCTTACTTTTTGTGGTGGCTATTTGCCTCATGGAGTGGGTTTACGACAAAGGTGATGATTGGGCGATGTTTACAGAGCCTATGTTCTGGTTAATTATTGGTGTTCTCATGCTTTTCGCCATTGCTTTCGAGATTTCTGCAACTGCTTTAAATAGCGTGCTGTATAGATCCTTATCGGAAGAAAAGAAGTTGATTTACGACACTAAATTAAGAACAAGTGAAAAAAATCGATTTAAATGGGTGACCGAGAACTATAATAAATTATTAGGTCAAAAATCTGTTGAAAGCGAACATGAAATTGAACTAGATCATAATTATGATGGCATTAAAGAACTAGATAACAATTTACCACCATGGTGGGTATATAGTTTTTATGCAACCATTTTATTCGCGATTATTTATATGCTTAGGTTTGAAGTCTTTAATGAGTATAATCAAATTGACGAGTATGAGAATGCTGTTGCTGAAGCCAAGATAGAGGTTGAAGAATGGAAAAAAACGGCAAAAGACCTCATCGATGCAAATACGGTAGAGTTACTCACCGATAAAGAAGATCTTAGTGCAGGGAAAGCTATTTATACCGCCAACTGTGTCGCCTGTCATAAAGATAATGGTGGAGGTGGAATTGGTCCCAACCTTACTGATGATCATTGGGTTTTAGGAGGAGGAATCAAAAATGTATTCCATACCATTTCAGAAGGAGGTCGTAGTGGAAAAGGGATGATTGCCTGGAAATCTGACTTAAAGCCTTCGGAAATGGCGCAAGTAGCGAGTTACGTTATTAGCCTTCACGGAACAAATCCGGCAGACGGAAAAGAGCCGGAAGGAGAAATCTGGGTTGATGAAAATGCTTCGGAATAAGCTATTCAAGAATAAAGCAAACCCTAAATTTTAACCTCAATAAAAGAGTAAATCACCTAACCAATTTATCATGGCAGAGCAAGGCAAAGATAATTTTAGAGATACTATAGGTACTCTCAACGAAGATGGGGATCGTGCTTTTGTATTTCCTAAAAAACCTTCAGGTAAGTGGTACGAGTATCGCAAATATGTGAGTTATGTGTTGCTAATTTTCTTAGTAGCTGCCCCTTTTATTAAAATTAACGGAAATCAATTCTTGATGTTCAATGTGCTGGAACGCCGTTTTAACATCTTTGGTTTCCCTTTTTGGCCACAAGATCTTTACCTCTTCGTGATCATGATGATCATTGGAGTCGTTTTTATCCTTCTGTTTACCGCTGCTTTTGGTAGATTATTTTGTGGATGGATTTGTCCGCAGACTATTTTTATGGAAATGGTTTTCAGAAGAATTGAATACTGGATTGATGGAGACCGAGGAAAACAAATTAGGCTTAGTAAAATGCCTTGGAATGCTGAAAAAATAAAAAAACGAGTTCTTAAATGGATTATTTTCTTTATCATTTCTTTCTTGATTGCCAACGTGTTTCTAGCTTATCTTATTGGAAGTGATCAATTGCTTCGTTACATTACCGATGGTCCTTTTACCCATCTAAGCACCTTTGTTTCTTTACTTATTTTTACTGGTGTATTTTATTTCGTCTTCGCTTGGTTTAGAGAGCAAGTATGCATTATCGCTTGCCCTTATGGTAGGTTGCAGGGAGTCTTATTGGATGATAAATCTATCGTAGTAGCTTACGACCATAAACGAGGAGAAAGAGAAACAGGAAGAGCCAAGTTTAAGAAAAATGAAGATCGTGAAGCTTTAGGGAAAGGAGATTGTATCGATTGTTTTCAATGTGTACACGTATGCCCTACGGGAATAGATATTCGTAACGGAACTCAATTAGAGTGTGTGAATTGTACCGCTTGTATCGATGCCTGTGACCATATGATGGAAAGCGTTGATCTTCCTAAAGGATTAATCCGTTATGCGAGTGAATCGAATATTGAGAAGAAAGAGAAATTTAAGTTCACACCAAGACTTAAAGGATATACGGCTGTTTTAGGAATTCTTATTGCCGTACTTGTAGGTATGCTTTTCTTAAGAAATGACGTAGAAGCTCGTATTCTTAGATTACCAGGTCAGCTTTATGAACACAAAGCAGACAATATGATTAGTAATGTATACACCTTTAAATTGGTGAACAAAACTGTAAAAGACATAGAAGACATTCACTTTGAGTTAATGTCACATAAAGGGACGATAAAAGTGGTTTCCAAAGATGAGTTGATGGTAAAAGAACAAGACTTAACCAAAGGAACCTTATTTATAGAAATTAACGCTAGCGCTTTAAATGATGATAAAGAAAAACTTCGCATAGGTATTTACAGCGGAGGTGATTTAATTGAAACTACAACAACAAATTTCTTAGGTCCGCGAAGCTATAATTAGCTTTAAGATTAAGAAGAATAGAATTAACAACATCTAAAAAAAGAGTATTATGAAATGGAATTGGGGAACAGGACTCGTTATAGGGATGCTCGCATTTATATCCTTCATACTTTACTTTGTCATTACGATGAGTGTAAATAAAAAGTACAGTTACGATTTGGTTACGGAAGAATATTACGCCAAAGCAATGACTTACCAAAACGAGATTGATGAAGAAACTAACACTTATAATTTAGAAGAAAAAATTACGGGAAAGAAGACAAAAGAGGGATGGCTGTTAAGTTTTCCAGAAGAATTGGATCCCGAAAAAATTAAAGGTAAAGTGTTCCTATATAGACCGTCTAACCAGCAACTGGATTTCGACTCACCTATAGTCCTATCCGGATTAAATTTGCTCATACCTGACAAAAGTCTGGTAGACGGTCGTTGGAACATTACTTTAGCCTGGACTTACGAAAATAAGGATTTTTTATATAAAAAAGAGATTGTTTATTAATGTTAGTTTCTGCCCTCATATTTGGCTTGTTAGGTAGTTTTCACTGTGTAGGAATGTGCGGCCCTATTGCATTTCTCTTACCCTTGGATCGACAAAGCACGTCTAAGCGGATTTTACAGTTAATAAGTTATCACGGCGGAAGAATTTTCACCTATTCTCTTCTAGGCTTGTTATTTGGAGTTATAGGAAAAAGTTTAAACCTTTTTGGTTTCCAACAACAACTCTCTATTGGCATTGGGGTTCTTATGGTATTAATCATCCTCATTCCCAATACTTGGTTCAACCGCTTTAAACTAGCGCAACCTATTTATAAAGCGATAGGAAAAGTGAAAAGTGCCTTGGGAGAAGAGCTTAAAAAACGAGATCCGGGTACATTTTTCACCATTGGTTTTCTAAATGGGTTTTTACCTTGCGGACTTGTATATATGGCGATTTTTGGAGCTATGGCTACTGGAGGTTTCCTTAGCGGAAGTCTTTATATGGCCGTATTTGGTTTAGGTACCGTTCCTTTAATGACTACAGCGATGTATTTAGGAAATTTTTTATCAAAAAAACTGAAGCAGCGTATTATAAAAGTGATTCCTGTAGTGGTGGTTATTGTAGGTCTATTATTTATCCTAAGAGGTTTAGGACTCAATATTCCTTACTTATCACCTTCTTCGATGGTCACTGTAGAGCAAGCCTCTTCAGAATATGAATGTAACACTAATTAACTTTTAAAATCTTATATTATGAACGTATCTTTATTTCTTCCGCTAGTAAACTGGGGCATGGGAACCGCCATTATCATCGTGTTTGCATTGGTATGTATTGTACTCACTCTAGTAGTGATCAATATGGTAAAATCTGATAAAAAGAAAAACTCAGACGAGGAACCAAAAAATTAATCGAATCTTTTCCTCGAAAGTTTAAATCTTTCAATCAAAGGATCTCCGATTAAAACTGGCTTAGCTAAAGATCTCGACTTCCGTAGAAATTTTAGTGATATTTAATGCTGATTTGATTTATAAAACCACGAAAGAGAAACAATATGTTTCTCTTTCGTGGTTTTATACTTATATGATTTGAAGAATCAAAAACCCTGCTGGGCGAGTCTCGTGGAATTAAACCCTGTGGAGGAATTAAATCGTCATTGAAAACAACTGCGTTTCGGGTTGTTTACGCTGCAACCTTAAATCGAATGGCAAACATACATTTCTTACAAAAGGCTTTCCTTTTTCCGTCACGCGAATGCTGGTAGAAGTAATCTCTATCAGCTCATCCTTTTCCATTTCCTCCAGCTTCTCAAGCACTTCGGGAATTTCATCAAAAACGGCTTTTTTATCTTCCCAAGAAGTATAGAAAGAGCACATTAACTGTAGAATATGTTTGCGTATGATGAGATCTTCTTCCGTTAAGCTATGCCCCTTAAACACTGGAAAATCGCCATTTGCCACTAAAGCTTGATACTCCTCTAATTTCTTTACATTTTGAGCAAAGCTATACCAACTATCTCCAATAGCTGAAACTCCCAATCCAATCATCACCTGCGTTTTACTGGCTGCATAGCCCATAAAATTACGATTTAAACTTCCATTTTCTCGCGCGTGATAAAGCGCATCTGTAGGCAGGGCAAAATGATCCATTCCAATTTCTACATAACCTGCGGCAAGAAGTCTTCTCTTACCTTTTTCATACTGCTTTCTCTTGGTTAGAGGAGTAGGTAGATTTTCTTCTTTGTAACCACGTTGCCCATTTCCTTTAATCCAAGGTACGTGCGCATAGCTATAAAAAGCAATGCGATCTGGTTGCAGCTCGATGGTTTTATCAATGGTATGTTGAACGTCCTCTTCGGTTTGAAAAGGAAGGCCATAAATAATATCATGTCCAACAGAAGCATAACCCCTCTCACGAGCATTTACCGTAGCTGCTTTCACATTCTCAAAAGGCTGCACTCTATGGATGGCTTTTTGCACCGTTAAATTATAATCTTGCACCCCATAACTTACGCTGTTAAAACCTTTCTTGGCCAAAGCATCCAGATGAGTTTTGGTAGTGTTGTTAGGATGTCCTTCAAAACTTATTTGGGCATCTTCAGCCTTTTCAGTTAAGCTAAATATACCGTCCATCAAACGTTCTAAATGCTCTGGAGAGAAAAAAGTAGGCGTTCCCCCACCCAAATGCAGCTGCTTTACAATTGGTTTTTCATCAAAGAGATTAATGTATAGTTGTAACTCGTTTAGAATAGACTGTATGTAAGGAATTTCAACTTGATGATTTTTGGTAATTCGTTTATTACAACCACAAAACGTACACAAGCTTTCACAAAAAGGCAAATGCACATACAAGCTAATTCCTTCTTTTTTATTGCTTTCGCGGAAACTTTTTTGCAAGCTAGATTTCCATTTCCGTAAAGAGAAATTTTCTAAATCCCAATAAGGAACGGTGGGATAACTGGTGTATCGAGGTCCGGCGACATTATATTTCGAAGTGAGTTCGTGCATAATTTAGAACTTAAATTTCAGATGAATCTTATGACTCATTCTTGTTTTATACCTTCAAAATTATCACATAAAATAGCCACAAAAGATGACTTTTATCAGTAAAATCGACTTGTAAATGAAGATTCTTGCTCTAAATCCTTCCGAAAAGATTCTTGATTAAGCTGTAAAGATTTCCAACCTCAACTCCGCATTTTTAAACCTAATCTATCTCCAGTTCATAAACTTCTGCGGCTAGCACTCCTGCTAGTTCCAATCTAGCTACTAGGCAATCTTCTTTAACATAAAGATCTACTATTTTAAACTTGTCGATGTTTCCAAATAATAAAATTCCTTTTTTAACTTCTAGGATAGCTGCTAACTTCTTATTGAGGTCTTTCACCAAGTCTTGAAGTTTGGGAAGAAGTGAAATTTTAGACATTTTCAATATTTTATTTCGAAAAATAGAGTTCATCATCACTTTTAAAGCCTGGTTGGCGAACCAAGATTTCTGCTCTCCCTCTACCCTATAATCATTCACCTGTAATTCTTGTTCATCAGCATTATAACTGAGCTTTAACTGAAAATGAAATTTCACTATTTTATTGCTGAACAACATCGTTTTCATTTTTATTTCTTGCTGAACGAGTAAGTCATAACCTTCAATCCCTGGACTTAAATGAATAGAAAGGATTTCTCCGAATTGTTTTGCATCCTCTGAATCATCTTCCTGAATTATATACCCTACCAGTTTTTGCTGAAACACTTTTTCTAATGCTTCTAACCTAATTTTTACTGGAATATGTATAAAAACACCTTCCTGAAAATTTTCTTCCTCGCTTTTTGCGTCTCTCTCTTTAACTGGCTCCATAATTTTTATTCTATACTAAGACTTTAGGTGAATGTAGATAAGGTAATATAAATGAATTTTTATTGGAAATCTACGCTCCCCTTCTTAAAATTTTGCCTAAACATTCTGTTCTTCCTTGAGCCTTTTATATTTTTAGATGAGTTATTTTTTAAATCTATTTAATCACGCTGCTTCTATTATGCAGTTTACTAACCCAAAGCTTTATGCTTACAGTTTCTCTTAAAAATCACATTGAGGATAAATATTCTATAGTCATAAATCTGATAACCCCACTAAGTGGCGGAAATATAAATGAAGTGTACCTTCTTAAAACCAACCAAAAAAACTACGTTGTAAAAGTTAATGAGGTCAATGCATTTCCTGCGATGTTTAAAAAAGAGGTCAATGGTCTTGAAGCATTGCGTAAAACACAAACTATAGACATTCCTAAAGTAGTAGGATTTGGGAATTTTGAGCAATACACTTACTTGTTACTAGAATACAAAAAACCAGGAAAAGTTAGCCTACAGTTTTGGGAAAGCTTTGGGCAACAACTGGCAGCCTTGCACCAAAACAGTCAGGAACACTTCGGATTTGAAGAGAACAATTATTATGGGAGTTTGCAGCAATACAATAAAGAGGAAGATACAGCTTCCGCATTTTTTATTCAGCAACGTTTAATGCCTCAATTTCAGCTGGCTTGTGAAAACGGATATGAATTTGCTCAGCTCGATACCTTCTATAAAAAGATAGAGCAATTAATCCCCGAAGAAAAGCCCTCCCTTATTCACGGAGATTTATGGTCTGGAAACTATTTAATTAACGCCCAAGATCAGCCTTGCCTTATAGATCCTGGGGTTTCTTATGCGCCTCGAGAAATGGATTTGGCGATGATGCGTCTCTTTGGAGGTTTTGAACATCGTTTATTCCTAGCCTACGACAAGGCTTTTCCTTTAGAGGAAGACTGGGAAGAACGCCTTCAGCTTTGGCAATTGTATTATATTCTAGGACACGTCAATCTTTTTGGCGGAAACTATTACACTTCCGCGAAAGCGATTATCAAAAGATATAGCTAGTTTTTTACCAGAAGCTATTAATCATTTTGCAGTACAAGATTTCTCTTAAAGCATTCATAATTATAAGTGCGCCCACTACCTTAATTCTTAAAATTTTCCCAAAAGACACTTTAAAAGAGCTTTATTAAAACCATAGCTCTTTTAACCCCGTAACTGTAGTACAAAGCAAAATTATTTAACCAAAAAACAAAATTATGAACACAAGAATTTTAGCTAGTTTATTAGTAACCTTTTTATTTTTTACAAGTTGTAGCAACGACGACGATAATGGTATTATGACACCAGATGTAGGTGACAGTAAATCCTATACGTTAATGTCGGTTTCCAACGAGGCAATTTCAGGAATGGTTACTTTTAAAAAGAACAACAACAACACGACTACCGTAGAGGTAGACCTAGGAGGAACAACTTCTGGAATGCATCCTGCACACATTCACATGAATACGGCTGCAGAAAGTGGCGACATCGCCATAAGTTTAGAACCTATAAATGGTTCAACAGGAATGAGTTCTACCACTTTTAGTACAAAAGACGATGGCACGCCTATTAGTTATGAACAACTTTTAGAGTTTAGCGGCTACGTAAATGTGCACAAAAGCGCAGATGACTTAGGGACTTTAATCGCCCAGGGAGATATTGGTCAAAATGAATTGACTAGTGATTTTAAGACCTTCCCATTAGATAGCCGATCTAATCCTAACATTATGGGAGATGCCAAATTTACCAAACGTGTAAATGGTACTACGTTAATTGAAGTGATGTTAAGCGGTACCTCTGCAAACGGAGAACACCCAGGACATATTCACTTTAATACTGCTGCAGAAGGTGGGGATATTGCCATTACTTTCACT
Source organism: Mesonia profundi (assembly GCF_031085155.1). Classification (GTDB taxonomy): domain Bacteria; phylum Bacteroidota; class Bacteroidia; order Flavobacteriales; family Flavobacteriaceae; genus Mesonia; species Mesonia profundi. Next base: position 64,194 of record NZ_JAVHUL010000018.1, read on the forward strand.
CCGTTAAATGGAGAAACAGGTGTAAGTAAAACTCAAGTTGCCATGTTAGATGACGGGACAGCCATTACTTATGAAGAATTATTAGATTTTAATGGATACGTAAATATTCATAAAAGTGCAGATGATTTAGGTACTTTAATCGCGCAAGGAGATATTGGACAAAATGAATTAACTGGTAATTCTAAAGTCTTCACATTAGATAGTAGATCTAACCCTAATATTATGGGAGATGCTAGATTCTTAGAACGTGTAAACGGAACCACCTTAATTAAAGTGGTGTTAGAAGGCACCTCTGCAAACGGAGAACACCCAGGACATATTCATATGAATACAGCTGCAGAAGGCGGAGATATTGCCATTACTCTCACTCCGTTAAATGGAGAAACAGGCGTGAGTAAAACTCAAGTTGCCATGTTAGATGATGGAACAGCTATTACTTATGATGAACTTTTAAATTATGACGGTTACGTAAATATTCATAAGAGTGCAGATGATCTTGGAACTTTAATTGCTCAAGGAGACATTGGACAAAATGAATTAACTGGAGATGCTATGGCTTATACCTTAGGTACAGTTGATAACTCTGGAGTAAACGGGGAAGCTACTTTTTATAAAAGAGTAAATGGAGAAGCTCTATTGGTAATTGAAACCATGGGAACTATGGCCGGAGATAGCCACCCTTCACATATACATATGGGGGATATTAATAATCCTGGTGACATTGTCGTAAGTCTAAACCCTGTAGAAGGAGAAAGCGGAATGTCTAAAACAAACATCGCTATGCAAGATGGTGGTAGTACGTTTGGGTACGAAGATGCACTAACCTACAATGGTTACCCGTTGTGCATTATGATTTAAAAGAAAAAAGTTGTTCATCTTACTGATAATCAGTAACTTGTTTTAGCTATAAAA
>NZ_JAVHUL010000019.1 GCF_031085155.1 Mesonia profundi
TAATTGTCCGATAGAATTATGATAAAAATAAATTAGTATATTAACCAAAACGGTCAACTCTATTTAGGGAAGCACACATACTGAATACTGAACACCGAATACTGAATACTGAATACTGAATTTTTAGCTTTTAGTTTTTATCTTTCCACTTTACAAAGTGACAGTCGGGACTTCATTGCATTCGCTCTGAATGACAGTTCTTTTATTAGTTGTTATTCTGAAGAAGAAAGTCTTTAGATTAACGATTGAAGATTAACGATTGTGGATTTTTGATTTTTTTTCACACATTACTCATCACTCAATACTCAATACTCAATACTCATTACTGAATACTCAATACTGAATTTTACACTTTTCACTCTCACATTGGTCTATTTTCTATTCTCTATTCTCTATATTCTTTTCTCACCTATTTCTCCAAAAGAAAGGCGTTAAAATGATAAGTACGGTAAAAAGCTCTAAACGCCCAATAAGCATTAAAAATGCACACCACCATTTTCCGGCAGCAGGCAAGACGTCATAATTATTAACAGGACTTAAAGCACCAAACGCCGGACCTATATTTCCTAAGGAAGAAGCGGCACCTCCTATGGCGGTAGAGAAATCTAAGCCTAAAGAAGCCAGGCCAATGGCACCAATAATAAATGCCAGCATATACAGAATAAAAAATCCCAGAATATTAAAAACAATCTTTCCTTGGATGCTTTTTCCGTTATAGCGAACCGGTAAAATAGCGTTGGGATGCAAGGTTCTCTTAAATTCGGTGATCCCGTTACGAATCATAATAATGTGACGCACCACTTTCACCCCTCCCGAAGTAGATCCCGCAGATCCTCCCAAGAAAAACATCCCAAAAAAGAAAATGGTCAAAAAAGGCGTCCACATAGTGTAATCTGCACTAACAAATCCTGTAGTGGTAATCACAGACAATACCTGAAACAAGGCGTGCCTAAATGCACTTTCTCCTTGTCCCCAAACCATAGGATGCTCGATGGAAGACAAGCCAACATCTGCATAGAAATAAATAAGCAAGGCTGCGATTACCGCAAAAGAACTCACAAATATTACATACCATTTAAATTCTTCATCGTGTAAAATACGCTGTATTCTGCCTTTAAAAGCGAAGTAACTCATCACAAAGTTCATTCCTGCCAAGAACATAAACGCAATGATAATGTACTGAATAAGAGGTTTGTGATTCCAATAGGCAACACTGGCGTTTTTGGTAGAAAAACCTCCAGTAGAAAGCGTACTCAAAGCGTGGTTAGCTGCATCAAACATGCTCATTCCAGCAACTTTAAGCAAGATGGTTTCGGCTACAGTGTAGCCTACATAAATAAACCATAAACGTTTCGCAGTATCGGTGATGCGAGGTTTGAGTTTATCGGCGCTGGGACCCGGAGCTTCGGCGGCAAAAAGCTGCATTCCTCCAATTCCCAATAAGGGTAAAATAGCTACGGCGAGTACAATAATCCCCATTCCGCCAATCCAATGCGTTAAACTTCGCCATATTAAAACCCCTTTGGGGATCACTTCAATATCATTTAAAATAGTAGCTCCCGTAGTGGTATAACCAGACATGGTTTCAAAGAAAGCATTGGTAATGGTGGGAATCGATTCGGTAAATAAGTAAGGCAGCATTCCGCTAAAAGCCATAAAAATCCACCCGAAAGTCACAATAATATAACCTTCGCGTTGCTTCATTTCCTTGCGGTAATCGCGGGTAAAAAACATCAGCAAAACGCCAATTAGCATAGTCGTAATAGATGCTGCCGCAATCTGTACGGTTACGCCATCTTCATAATACCAACTTACCAATGTCGCTAGCATCATGAAACCTCCGTTGCACAGCAACAAAAGCCCCATAATATGAATAATAATCTTAAGGTTAAGTTTTGGCATTAGGAAAATAGTTTTTCTACCTTATGGATGGATCTAGGCAAGCAACAAATCACTACGCGATCGCCTTCTTTTATCAAAAAATCTCCCAAAGCAATAATCCCTTCTCCTTGCCTTACCACGCCACCCACAATAGCCGAACGCGGCAAATCTATATCTACAATTTTTTTATCGCATACCTTAGAATTAGGACGTACAATAAATTCTAGCAACTCCGCATTCATATTATTGAGTTTGGTCATTGCTACCACTTCTCCTTTTCTTACGTATCTAAAAATATTATTTGCTGCTAAGAGCTTTTTATTAATCAAGGTATTGATCCCTATGGAATGACTCAGCTGAAAATAATCCATATTTTCTACCAAGGCGATGGTTTTTTTTACGCCTTTAGATTTTGCCACTAAGCAAGACATGATATTGGTTTCTGAATTTCCGGTCACGGCAATAAACGCATCCATATCATGAATATTCTCTTCTTCAAGAATCCCTACATTTCTTCCGTCGCCATTAATCACGAGCACTTTAGACATTTCATCTGCCAGCTCAAAAGCTTTGTCGTGGTCTTTTTCTACCAATTTTACATTAAATTTAGCGTCACTAAGCACTTGAGAGGTTTGCGCTCCAATTTTACTTCCGCCAAGGATCATAATGTTTTTAATTTCTTGTTTTACTTTCCCTGTAAGTTTATACAGTTCTTGTTCGCCATCTGCCGTAGTGATAAAAAATACTTGATCTCCTTCTTTAAACTGCGTATCTCCTCTAGGGATAAGCGTGTATTGCGTCCCAAATCGCTGGATGGCAATAGGTACAAATCGTAAACTAGGGAAAATTAAAGCCGCATCTTGAACACTTTTCCCTACAAAAGGAGCATTTTTAGAAAGTTTAAATCCAATCATAGAAAGAGCACCTTCATCAAATTGAAAGTTCTCATTAAATGCAGATTGGTTGATGAGCAATTCTATTTCTTTCGCGGCAAGAGCTTCTGGAGAAATAAGCTCATCGATTCCAAACTGTACAAACCCAAGCTCATCTTTATCTTCAATAAACTCGGTGTTGGATATTCTGGCAATAGTTCTTTTGGCACCCAACTGCTTGGCCAATACGCAAACAGTAATGTTGGTCGTTTCACTGCTGGTTACACTCACAACCAGGTCTGCTCCTTTTATTTGCGCTTCTTTAAGAATCTTTATTGAAGTGGCATCTCCTTTTACTGTCCTAATATCTAGGTGCGTATCTGCATACGCTAGATTAACTTTGTCATTATCTATTAAAGTGATATCCTGCGACTCGAAAGAAAGTAGTTTTGCTAAATGAAAACCAACTTCTCCCGCACCAGCAATAATAATCTTCATATAAAGTGAAATTTTGGCTGAACAAAGGTAAGTCTTTTTAAAAAGATTTGATAAAATCCACCCAAGCAATTTTTCAAAGCTTTAAAGTAATATTAAAGCATAAAACTTATCTTTGACAAAAAAAACAAAGATGTCTAAGAAAGTTACACCCTACAAAGACTCAGAGCTTGGTAAAAAGAAGCAAGTGGAACAGATGTTCGACACAATTTCAGAAAATTATGACGGACTTAACCGCGTCATTTCTTTTGGAATTGATACTTCTTGGAGAAAAAAGGTGATCGATTTTGTAAAGCAAACCCAACCGCAGAATGCTTTAGACATCGCAACAGGAACTGGCGATTTGGCTATTAGCTTAGCGGAAGCGGGCATACCCAAAGTAATTGGCTTAGATCTTTCTGACGGAATGCTAAGTGTAGGTCGTAAAAAAATAGCCGATAAAAAATTGGACAAGGTGATTGAAATGATTCAAGGGGACTCTGAAGCCTTGCCTTTTGAAAACGATTCTTTTGATGCCATTACCGTTGCTTTTGGAGTGCGCAACTTTGAAACCCTAGAAAATGGATTAAAAGAAATTTTAAGAGTCTTGAAACCCGAAGGTGTTTTTGTAATTCTAGAAACTTCTGTTCCTACCAAATTTCCTTTTAAACAAGGCTACCGTTTTCATTGCAGATTTATCTTACCTACCATTGGAAAACTCTTCTCTAAAGACAAAGTGGCTTATAAATATTTAAGCGATAGTGCTGCCGTTTTCCCATTTGGAGAAAAATTCAACAATATTTTATCAAAAATTGGGTTTACACAAGTGAAACATCTTCCACAAACTATGGGAGTGGCAACGATTTATACGGCATCAAAATAAGTTTATGAAGAAAGTATTTTTTCTATTTATCTTTTTTATGGCATTTCAAACTACAGAGGCTCAGTGGCTTTTTAGTAAGGAGAAGATAAAGAACAAAGAGAATTTTGACAAACAACGCTGGTCTTGGGGTTATTTCCTAGGCTTTAACTCCTATGATTTCAAATTTGATTATGAGGAAGGAGCTTCAGATGTGATTGTAGAAAAAAACATTGGTTTTAATGTGGGGCTTTTGGGGAACCTTAGAATTAATGATTATATCGACTTAAGACTAGAACCCGGAGTTGTTTTTGCCAATAGAAATTTAACTTTTCCAGATATTCCCGAAGATAATTTTAGGGAGGTAAAATCTACGTATGTTCATATTCCACTTCTGGTAAAATTTTCTACCAAGCGATTAAACAACTTTAAACCCTTTGTGGTGGCTGGGATTTCTACGTCTATCAACTTATCGAGTAATGAGAAAAATCCCGATGATAACAATGCGGGAGAATTTAGGATGATCAACAACACCAACTATTTTGAGGTTGGGTTTGGTGTAGATTTATACCTTCCTTACTTTAAGTTTACGCCTTCCATACGAGGTATTTTTGCGATGAGCGATGAACTAAAAAAGGATGATGATCCTAACAGCGCCTACACCGGAAACATTAACAGTATGCAATCTAGAGGAGTCTTTATCAATTTCACCTTTCAATAAGTTAACCCCTTCTCCACTCGTTTAATAAAATAGCAGTAGCGGTAGCTACATTTAAACTTTCAGTAGATTGATTTTGCCCGAATTGAGGTATACTTATTTTCTGTTGCGCCAAAGTTGCGATGCTAGAAGAAATCCCGTTAGCTTCATTGCCTAGAACTAAAATTCCGCTTGACGGGAACGAAGTTTTATAAACACTTTCTCCGTCCATAAAAGTTGCAAAAACAGGTAAATCGGTTTCTTTCAGCGTTTCATATAAATCCGCGTAAGCGATATTCACCCTCGTCAAAGAACCCATCGTTGCCTGCACTACTTTTTCATTATAACAATCTACCGTATCTTTAGAGCACAACAATTGTTTCACCCCAAACCAATCGCAAAGCCTAATGATGGTTCCTAAATTCCCAGGATCCCTTACGCCGTCTAAGGCTACCACAAGATTTTTAAGAGGTTTTTCTTCCGTTTCCGGAATTTCAAACAAGGCCAAAGCAGATTGTGAAGAACTTAGCTTCGTAATTTTCTTCAGTTCTTGCGGAGTCACCAAAGTAAACTTATCTTTAGGAGCAAAGAATAAATCCACTTCGGCAAAAAGCATATGAAGTTCGTAGGAAGAGTTAAGAAGTTCTTTGATAACTTTCACCCCTTCGGCTACAAACAATCTGTTTTTATTTCGATATTTCTTTTGAGATAGACTGTTTATTAACTTTATTTGGCTTTTGCTAAGCATAAATTGACGTATTTTTGAACCTAAATTATTTTTTTTGAAAGCTGTACCTGCAAAAATAACATTCTTACTTCTGGTACTTTTAATTGCAGGGTGTAGCCCGGTAAAACGAGTAAAAGACAATCAGCATTTACTAACCAAAAATAATATTTTAGTAAATGATGAGCACATTTCTACGCGACAAATATACAACCAGTTGTACCAAGAGCCTAATGTAAAGCTTTTACGTATTCCGTTAAGGTTACATATTTATAATCTAGCAGACCCCACTCCAGACAGCAGCTTCACCCGTTGGCTAGACAAAAAAGAAAAAAGAAGAGCTCGTTTAAAAAACATTTATTCTGACAAACAAGTTAGAAGAATGCGTAGAGCCTATATTTCTTTCAATGAGTTTTTGGAAGAAACTGGACAAGAACCCACCATTGTTAGCGAACTAAAGACCAAAAAATCTGCCAACCGATTAAAAGCTTGGTATTGGAATAATGGTTGGTTTAATGTAGAAACCGATTATAAAATTATCAAAAATGATAATAAACGCGCCGAAGTTGAATATTACGTTACCCCGCATCAAGCTTATCTCGTAGATTCGATTACCAAAAGAATAAAATCTCCCGTAGCCGATTCTTTATACCAATTAAGAGAAAACGAAGCTACCGTAAAAGAAGGAAAGCAATTTAAAACCGAAGATTTTGAAGAAGAGCGGGAACGCATTACCACCCAGTTTAGAAATAACGGTTTATTCCATTTTGAAAAAGAATACATCACTTTTGATGCTGATACGCTTGACACCAAGCATAAAGCGAATGTAGATATCGTAATTGCCAACCGAGAAGTAACGCGTTTGGACTCTACCTATTCTGTGCCCTATAAAGTTCACTACATCAGTAAAGTGAATATTTTTCCAGATTATAATTATGATAATAGAAATAAGCCCATCACCGATTCTACCAGCTTCAAGGGCTATGATATTTATAGTTTTGAGAAATTAAAATACAGACCTAAGGCCATCTCTGATGCTGTTTTTATTAAGCAAGGAGAAGTGTATCGGGATTTGGATCGTTCTCGTACTTTTAAAAGAATGAATGAGCTGGGACAATTTAAGTACCCCAACATACAATACATTCCAGATCCAGAAGATACAACCGGAACAAAGTTGATTAGTAATGTGTTTTTAACGCCTAAACCCAAGTTTGGAGTCACCTATAATTTTGATGTTTCTCGAAGTAATATTCAGGATTTCGGAATCGGGTTTGGAGGTTCACTGCTCATTAGAAATGTTTTTAAAGGCGCAGAAAATTTAGAAATTTCGGGAAGAGGAAGTATTGGTTCCTCCAAAGACGCTGCCGAAAGTGAAGATCGCTTTTTTAATATCTCAGAAATTGGAGGAGATTTAAGCCTTACTTTTCCAAAAATTGCTTTTCCATTTATCAATACCGAAAAAATTATTCCTAAATCCATGTCTCCGTTTACCACAGTAAGTTTAGGGATGAGCTCACAGCAAAACATTGGTTTAGATAAGCAAAACGTGACTGGTAAGTTTGCCTATCGTTGGTATCCCGATGAGGAATTAACGCACAAACTCAACCTTCTCGACCTACAATACGTTAGGAACCTCAACACGGGGAATTATTTTAACGTGTATAGAAACTCGTTTAGCTCGTTAAATGAAATTGCGCAAAATAACATCAGTCAACTTAATCCTGAATATTTTAATGAAATTCCTGAAGGAGAAACTGGTGTCCCAGATTTAATTATTCCACAAGGCGTCAATGGGTTTATAAATGACATTAATAACAGTAATCTGATTCTCCCTACTGATGAACGAAGAGAAGCCCGAAATATTATTGAACGAAAAGAACGCTTAACGGAAGACAACTTAATCCTCGCCACGAGCTTTAATTATATAAAAAATACCCGAGATAATATTTACGATAATGAATTTACACAGTTTAGGTTCAAGTTGGAAGCTTCAGGAAACACCTTAGCACTCGCCTCTAGTATTTTAAAAGTAAAAGAAAATAAAGTAGGGAAATATAATTTATTCGGAGTTCAATTTTCTCAATACCTAAAAGGGGAAGTTGATTTTATCAAACACTGGGATTTAGGAAATAAAAATATTATTGCTGTACGCGCACTTGGCGGATTGGCGGTTCCTTATGGAAACTCGAACAGCATCCCTTTCGCTCGAAGCTTTTTTGCAGGTGGCGCCAATGACAATAGAGGGTGGCAGGCTTATGATCTAGGTCCAGGTAGTACGGGTGGCGTTAACGAGTTTAACGAAGCCAATATGAAAATCACCTTTAATTTTGAGTATCGTTTTAATCTCTTTGGAGCTTTAAACAGTGCTCTATTTATAGATGTAGGGAACATTTGGAATGCCTTAGACAATGTAAAAGACGAAGCGGCGCGGTTTAGTTCTCTAAAAGATTTAGAGGAACTTTCGGTAAGTTCAGGGATAGGATTGCGTTACGATTTAGACTTTTTCGTGATTCGTTTTGATGTAGGTTTAAAAACCTACAACCCCGCTTTAGAGCAAAAAAAATGGCTAAGAGATTACAACTTTTCAAATGCGGTTTATAATGTTGGGATTAATTATCCTTTCTAAGCAGTTTTATTTTACTAATTTTGTCACCACAACTATTTAACGCATATTACAACTATGAGTCACAATATAAAATCTGGAGTCGCCACAGGGAAAGAAGTTCAAGAGATTTTTAACCATGCTAAAAAACACGCTTATGCTTTACCAGCCGTAAATGTGGTAGGTTCTAATACGGTGAATACCGTTATGGAAACCGCTGCAGAATTAAATGCGCCAGTGATTATTCAGTTTTCTAATGGAGGTGCCGTTTTTAATGCAGGAAAAGGTCTTTCTAACGAAAACCATCAAGCCGCCATCCTAGGAGGCGTTTCTGGAGCAAAACATATTCACGATCTTGCGAAAGCTTACGGTGCAACCGTGATATTACATACTGATCATTGTGCAAAAAAATTATTGCCTTGGATTGACGGACTTTTAGATGCAGGAGAAGAATTTTATAAAGTTCATGGAAAACCGCTTTATAGTTCTCATATGATTGACTTAAGTGAAGAGCCTATTGAAGAGAACATCGAAATTTGTAAGGAATACCTTGCCAGAATGAGCAAAATGGGAATGACCTTAGAGATTGAACTAGGAATCACAGGAGGAGAAGAAGATGGCGTAGATAATACCGATGTAGATTCTTCCAAACTTTATACCCAACCAGAAGAAGTGGCTTACGCTTATGAAGAACTAAGCAAAATAAGTGATCAATTTACGATTGCTGCCGCTTTTGGAAACGTACACGGAGTTTACAAGCCAGGAAACGTAAAATTAACGCCAAAGATTCTTAAAAACTCTCAAGAATACATTACCAAAAAATATAAGGTAGAAGAAAATCATATCGACTTTGTATTTCACGGCGGGAGTGGTTCTACCTTAGAAGAAATTAGAGAAGCTATTGGATACGGTGTGATTAAAATGAATATTGATACCGATTTACAATATGCCTTTACGGAAGGAGTTCGCGATTATATTTTATCTAAACAGGACTACTTGAAAGCTCAAATAGGAAACCCTGACGGAAACGACATTCCTAATAAGAAATATTACGATCCAAGAAAATGGTTAAGAGAAGGTGAAATCACTTTCAAAAACCGACTTAAAAAAGCATTTGAAGATTTAAATAACGTACATACGTTAAACAAATAAATTTAACTTTTACAAAACCTAATTTAGCAACCCTATGGCTTGGTTTAAAAGAACAAAAAAAGGAATCCAAACGGCGACGGAAGATAAGAAAGACGTGCCTAAAGGATTGTGGTATAAATCTCCTACGGGAAAGATTGTAGATGCAGAGCAGCTGGAGAAGAACTTCTACGTAAGTCCAGAAGACGGTTATCACGTAAGAATTGGAAGTAATGAATACTTCCAAATTTTATTTGACGACAATAAATTCAAAGAATTAGATAAGAATTTAACGTCTAAAGATCCTTTAAAATTTGAGGACAAAAAGACGTATCCAGATCGTATTAAAGAAGCAGAAGAAAAAACGAATCTTAAAGATGCCATTCGCGTTGGGGTAGGAAAATCTAAAGGAAGAGACATCGTCATTGCGTGTATGGACTTTAGTTTTATTGGAGGTTCTATGGGGTCTGTTGTAGGTGAAAAAATTGCTCGTGCTGCAGAGCATTCTTTAAAGAAAAACATTCCGTTAATGATTATCTCCAAATCTGGAGGAGCGAGAATGCAAGAAGCGGTATTGTCTTTAATGCAATTGGCAAAAACATCGGTTAAATTGGCGCAATTAGCCGAAGCTAATATCCCTTACATTTCTCTTTGTACAGATCCTACAACAGGAGGAACAACCGCATCTTATGCGATGTTAGGTGATATCAATATTTCTGAACCTGGTGCATTAATTGGTTTTGCAGGACCACGAGTGGTAAGAGACACCACAGGAAAAGAATTACCTGAAGGTTTCCAAACCGCAGAATTTTTAAAAGAACACGGGTTTTTAGATTTTATCACGCCGCGAAAAGAACTTAAAAACAAAGTGAATTTATACTTAGACTTAATTCTAAATCAAGAAGTACGAGCATAAAAAAAGCGACCAAAAGGTCGCTTTTTTTTTAAAGTTAGATTGACTTCTATTAACGTTTAACAATTCGCTGTACTTTTTCTCCTTTAGTGCTTTGTATTTTTACAAAATACATTCCAGTAGAGAGTTGCGAAATATCATAATCTTGTTGCGAATTAAAATTTGCTACTTCTCTTCCTGCCACAGAAAATACACTCACGCTTCTTATCTCCTCTGAAGTTGTTATTTGAAATGTATTTTCTACAGGGTTGGGGTATAAACTTACCATCACTTTTTTGGAATCATCGATATCTAAATTACAATCATCTGAAAAGCTATAAAAACAACAAACTACCCAATTTGTATAATTACCCTGCCCAGCAACAGCTTGGCTAGGGTTGGTAACCTGAATACATAAATCTCCTGTTTCAGTTGGGTCTCTATATACAGAAATCTCTAAATTGGTTAAAGTTAAATCACTCCCCGTTAGATCTATAGAATTTAATGACCAATTGCCAGTAGATTCTATCATTTGTAAATTTGGATTATTATTAAGCAATAGTCTCCCAACAAATAAACTTATATCGTCTTTGTCTGCATCCATATATAATTCTTCTAAACTTATTAAGGCTGATAAATCTAGTGGAGTGGAATAATAATCTAAATAGGAATATGAAATATCTAAAATTTTTAAAGATTGAAAAGCTTCTATTCCTGTTAAATCAGTCAAATTTTTCCAACTCAAATCTAAACTCTCTACACCACTAATATCATTGGTTAATACTTGGCCGTTAATCACGCCATCACTATCAATCCCCTCATCAATGAGATGCTGTTCAAAAACTTGGTCGGGAATATTGGTGGTTTGCGCAGTGAGTCCGAATGAAAAAAGGAAACTTAAAATGCTTATATATATTTTCATAATTAATTATCTTATTGAATGATTAAGTTTTTGGTTTCGACAATTTCTCCATTACAATTTAATGCAACTACATACGTACCTGTAGGATAGGCAGAAACATCTATATTTACTGAAGCTGCATTTACATCTAGAATATAGTTATTGCTAATTGCTGTTTGGGTAGAGGTAATACTTATATAACCAGAGTCAGCGCCAGCTGTTTGATAATTAACAGTTACTTGACTACTTGCTGGATTAGGACTTAAACTTTGCAATTTGTATGAACTATCTGCATATATATTGGTGTAATCTTTATACCCATCTGCCTCTGCAATAATTTCTAATTTATAAGTTTGCGCTATTGCACTATTCACATTAAGCTGTTGTCCTGAATGCATCAAATTACCTTCTTCATCATACCAGTTGTAGATAGCAGGTTCATTGATAGCAGTAGCTTGCAAAATGGAAGTTTGATTAGTTGTATTGTTTACTTGATCAACTTGCGCCATAAACATAAGCCTATTAAATTTAGGGATGATTTCATAACTTTCTCCGCCTGTAACTATGCCACTCTCACTTTCTATTTGTTTTAGGTGATACAAATAGTTAGGTTTATTAGTTACCTCTTCTGTAAGAAAATTAAAACTTAAGTGCATAGTTCCCCACTCTTTTCCTCCAAACATAATATTACTTATTTTTGCCTCTTTACTCAGAATACGTAATTTATTACCTCCTCCTTTAACTTCTCTTACAGCTATACCTTTCTTACCACCAGCAAGCCATAAATTCCACGTATAATCATCTAAGGTTACAATTACTTCTGCCTCTTCTAAAATTGGATGAGGGTCATTTTGTGGTGGAAAAAACTCAAACTCTGTAAGAACTGGATACGTTTTTACAGGGTTACCAATAAGCACAGTTGCTCCTGGTTCTACCCCTAAATCCTCATTAAGATCTACAATGCTAATGTTCTTATTGGCTATATTATTATTATAATAAGCATTATTTTGTCCCGCTTGCTCTGGCACATTCATAGGATCTTGGGGGGATAGTATTCTCGCTAATAAACAAAAATGCCAAGGATCATTACTAATTGATTCAAAATCTACTGGGTTGGGAGGATACCACTCAAATTCTACAATTTCTGACTCACCTGCCGCAATATTAGGTAAATTTACAGCATTTATAGGTGCTCCTAGAGTAGGGTTACTAGTGCTACCATCCCATAATGTGGGCCATCCTAAACTAGTACTGGCTTTCGCCCAATGCAATTTTAGAGTGTCGATAGGTGTTGCTACGAAATCTTGACAACTTTTATTATTTATCCTTACGTACACATAGACGGGGTTATTAGGGTCGTATTCTGCATTTTCGTGTTCTTGTACCACAAAACCATCAGCTTGGTTACGCACCCATATATCTGGACTTCTCCAAAGTATCATATTTGAGTGGATATCTGGCTCTACGCCAACATCATCGGTAGAATTTCTTACATAAATATCAATTGTGTTAGAGCTAAACTTATTATTGTAGTAACTATTATTAACAATTATAGATTCTCTCATTCTAATAGCCTGTCCAATACTAAAATGGTCTTGAAGATTCCAATTGGAATACGCCATAAAGTTAGTGATATCCTGCCAAGTTACTAAATCATAAGTTTCTTGATGGCAATTGGTAATAGCTCCTATGTATGTTTGATTTTCCACGTCAACTCCATCACTAAAATTTTCAAAATCACCTGTAAAACTTGGTACTGCGTTGGTATCTACTACTCTATCTCCAGTACAAGGAGCATCATAGTTTGGATCATTGACATTTCGAGTTACATGCTCACAACTAGCGTGTGTATGAGAGAGCCCGAATACATGACCCATTTCATGACCAATAATACCTGTACCATTAAAAAATGCATTTATATTTATTGTAGTCATGGCGTAGGAGCGACTTGCTTGTCCCTGAAATTCACCTTGTACTAAATACATATTAATGGCATCAAGTTTCATTAAATCTGGATTATTACTGTTATTCTGGACATGATGATCCAATCTAAAGCGATCATTTCCTGGTATATTATAATAGTAGTCATCATTAATAGTATTAACGCCCATTAAATTTAAACAAATATTTGCTATAGAAAAATCACTATTCAATTGGTCAATTGCTTGTAAAACTTCCTCAGTATTATAATCTCTATCGTTGGTTCCATCACTCCTATTGACAATCCAAACTTGAACATTAAAACTGATAGGAGCAAATGTATCTAAATCACTTTGCAAAATGGAAGCTGTAAAGCCCGGAGCAGGATCACATGAAGAGTTATTTTTATTCAAGGTTATCTGCTCACTAACTCCACAGTTATAATTAAATGATTGCGCAGATACTAAACCACAAAATAATATTGCCATAAAGAAGAAAACTCCTTTTACCCTACTCTGGTTAATTAATTGGTTGGTTGGTTGGTTGGTTGGTTGGTTGGTTGGTTGGTTGGTAAAGCTGTTTCATAATATTCAATTTTACCTAGTTAAACTTCGTCTAAAGTACTAAAAAAATAGACATAAGCGAATAAAAAAGTTAAAATTACTCAAATAAATTATTTAACAAAACAAAAAAATTCTGTAAACCATCACATCTTTTTTTTAGAAAACTACGTTTAATAACAAACTAAACAGATAATGTTGCTATTAAATCGTTTCTTTTATGTTTCCTTTTTACTGAAAATCATTCAATTTGCTAATAAGACATAACGTATTCAAATTGGTATAACCCATAATAAAAAACACCCCAAAAAGCAGTTTGCTTTTTGAGGTGTTTTTTTTTAAAACTTTTTCTTACTACTTCGTCTTATCATCTTTATGGTCGTCTTTTACCTCCTCATCACGATACTTACAGCAATCGTGAATGCTAGCATAAGCTTCATCTGTCGCTTGAGTATTGGCTAAATCGTGTCCTGCCTCAAGAACACTCCCTTTGATAGCGTTTAAATTGGTTTTCTTTTCATTATAAATTAAATCCAATTGATGTGTGTTGACATCCCAATTAGCGCTTTTTACCCCTTTCGTTTTTATACTGGCTTTTTCAATACGTTCTTTACACATATTACAAACGCCATCTACTTCAAAAGAAGCTTTGGCATTTCTATTTTGTGCAAAAATGACCGTAGTCATTAAAATCATAGCTATACTTAATAGGTTTTTCATCTTATTTATTTTAATTGATTATTAGTTAATTCTATACCTTATACCTGCATAATACATACTCCCAAAAATAGGACCGTACACAAATGTAGTATCAAAATTTGAACCAAAAGGATTTTCGGCTTCCAAAATGGGATTTCTCTGCCTTACATTGGTGATATTTTCTCCGCCAGCATAAATTTCAAATTTCGGAGAAAACACTCGGGTGATTTGCGCATTCATCGTGGCTACGGTAGGAGAATATTCTGGCATTTGAAAAGCTTCTGGATTGCTTTCTGTAGAAGGGAAACGTTGTTTCCCCAACCAGTTGTAGGTCACATCAAATTTCCATTTACTATTATTCTTAATGGGTGTTTCATAAGAAAGATTGGCAAAGAAGCGATGTTGCGCCGTTAGAGGCTTTATCTTTTCACCGCTTTGGTACTTGGTTTTTACGTCGTAATATTTATAGGCCAAGCGCGCATCCAAACCTTCAAGAATATTATAACTCACTTCTGTTTGAAAGCTATTTGCGTAGCTATTATTTTTTAAATTATAGAAACTAACCTGATTCGGGTTTTCCCAATCAACCACCACTTGGTTTTGAAAATCGGTTCTATAAAAATCAAAAGTAACGTCTGCTTTTCGGTTAAACAAATTAAAACCCTGCAGGTAAGAAACACCATAGTTCCACGCAATTTCTGGATCTAAACCATAAATATCTCCTTCCGCGGAAGCGATCACATTTATATTTCTAGAGGTAGCAAATAGATTCTGGTTTTCAGCAAAAATATTGGCTAAACGCTTTCCACGTCCAACAGAAGCTCTAAACGCAGATTTCTCCCAAGGCGTATACCGTGCGTGAACCCGTGGTGTCACAAATACCCCTAGCCTATTATGCTGATCTACGCGCATACCTGCCGTAAAATTTAGATCTTCTAGATTATCAAAATTATATTCAAAGAACGCTCCAACCGAGTTATCTACACGCTCAAAAGAAGAAGTTTCTACCAATTCTTCATACTTATCATAAGTAAAACTAATTCCCGTTTTTATTTTATGGCGAGAATCCCCAATAATACTATTGTAGGTAAAGTTAGAATAAATGCTGTTGTGCTCAATATTATAGGTACGCAAACCAAAATAAGAATCTTGTTGATGACTACTTGCCGCAAATTGAAGTCCGGCACTTCGCCAAGGAAGATCTGGATCTACATAACCCAATTTTCCAGAAAATTCATACCGCTGCGTATCAATTTCACTTCCCCAAGCATTGGTGGTTAACTTATCTGTATCTGGATCAAAATTTACTTCTCCCGTTTGTTTATGATCATCTAAGAAACGAACGTCAAAAAAGCCTACAAACCCACTTTCAGTGTCGGTATATTGCCATCTATTCATTACATTTATTTGATGATACTTAGGCATGTCCAGAAAATTATCGTGATTTACATCGTGTTCTTTTTGATGCGAATTCCCGTGAAGATAAATTCCTGTACTCCACTTATCGCTTACTTTGGTATTGTAATGTGTATTCAATTCTAAGCGCTCGCTACTTGCACCATACACATTCAGAAAAAATTGATCGTCTTTGGTTGGTTTTTGCAGCTCGGCATTAATTTGTCCTGCGATACTTTCATAACCATTCACCACGCTTCCCGCACCTTTGGTAATTTGAATGCTCTCCACCCAAGTTCCCGGAGTAAATGTGAGTCCGTAGGCTTGAGAAGCACCGCGAACGTTAGGAATATTTTCCATCGCGATAAGAATATACGGACTTGTGAGTCCCAACATCTTAATTTGCTTGGTTCCCGAAATCGCATCGGCAAAATTCACATCGATGGAAGGATTGGTTTCAAAGCTTTCAGACAAGTTACAACAGGCCGCTTTTAGCAATTCGTCGCTACTTACATTGATCACATTTTTAGCTTCAATATAAGATCTAGAAGTGGCTCTTTTTCTAGAAACCACTTTCACCTCATCTAAATTACTTTTGGGCGCTAGCGAAACTTTAATTTTCTTTTTAGGATTAGTTACCACAATGGTATCGGCTTTAAACCCAATATAACTAATGATTAATTGCTGGTATTCTTTTGTATACGGAATAGAAAATTTTCCATCAAAATCGGTTACCGTTCCAACTTCTGTGTTTAACCAATATACATTTGCTCCCAATAACGGAGTCTTAGCGTTGCCTGAACCTTCATCATAGATAATGCCTTCTACTTTCTCTTGTGAGAACATGCTTAACGGAAATATAAAGAGAAAAAACAGATAGAGTAATTTTTTCATTTTTTAAGAGGATATATATAAGTCAGCAAGAATATTTTTTCAAGTAACTTAAACTGATTTTTTAATTAAAATTGATAAGAATAAAGTTTTGTATCTCCTTTATTTCGCTTCCGCGGAAATTAATCCGTGTGCAATTTATAACATACTATTGTAAGAGCGGATGCAAAGGAAACCTCTTAGAGTTCTAAATTAAAAAAACTTGCTGCTGAAGCTGGATATCCGTCAGCATTTTGGGAGAAGAATAATATTGGTGTGGAATACAATTTTTAGGTAGATATTCTAATAAATCTGAATAGGGATTTTCCTGTATTATCCAAAAAATCTGTTGAGGATAGATAAGCTTCTCAAAATTCTTCAGAATTAATTGATCCTGACCTTTAAAAAATTTAGACGTATCCTTACAGCAAGAAGGAGACTTTATTTCTGATTTCTCCAAAGGTGTAGAAATTACCAATTCACAACACGAATTTACTTCCGTAAAGATAGTAGTATCTATAAGAGCGTCACCGCAAAAATGCTTCTTCACCGTAAAGGAAGTGGTAGAAAGCAGAATAAGCACTGCTACTACAGAAGATAAAATTCTATGTAAAATATTAATTTTCACGATGCAAAAGTAATCTTTTTTTAAGAATATGTAAAACCATATTTTTTTTTAGATAATGCGTTGTAAAACTAAAGCTGGCTTCAATCACAGCACTTTTAATTAGTAATTGATTAGAATCAACAAGTTAAGCACTAAAAATACTTGTTTTAAAATAGGATATTTATTTTTTAGCCTTATATTTGCCGCTTGATAGAAAAACTATCTGTACATAATAATCATTGAAATAATATTGGAATGTATTTAACAAAGGAAGAAAAGCAAGATTTATTTGCAAAACACGGTAAAGGAAAAAACGATACCGGTTCAACAGAGGGACAAATTGCACTATTTACTAAAAGAATAGCGTATATTTCTGATCACTTAAAGACAAATAAAAAAGATTACAACTCTGAGCGTTCATTAGTAATGCTGGTAGGTAAAAGAAGAAGTTTACTAGATTATTTAATGAAGAAAGATATTGTAAGATATCGTGAAATCGTTAAAGAATTAGGATTAAGAAAATAATTTTCAAGGGGCTTTATGCCCCTTTTTTTATATTGAACTCGTATAAACTTTTTTCATTGACTAAAAAATTGCTCTTTTACGCTACAAAGCGAAAAGTATAGATGAGTTTACTGTTTTTTCCTGGTAAAACAGGTTTTTCTAGAGAAAAAGAAAAAACTACATTATTAGTTTTTCATTGGTCATATCATTGCACTACACACCACACACAACCCAGACCGTCATGGTAAGGCGGAGACCAATTGTTAACTTAGAATAAAAAAATTATGATTCCACAAGTTTTTAAAGAGGTCATCGATTTAGGAGATGGAAGAGAAATCTCAATCGAGACCGGAAAATTAGCTAAACAAGCACACGGTTCTGTGGTTGTTCAATCAGGAAAATGTATGTTGCTTTGTACCGTAGTTTCTAACTACGAACAAAAAGACTTACCATTCTTACCCTTAACGGTAGATTACCGTGAAAAATTTGCAGCAGCAGGACGTTATCCAGGAGGTTTCTTTAAAAGAGAAGCACGACCAAGTGATGGGGAAGTTTTGACCATGCGTTTAGTGGATCGTGTACTACGACCATTATTTCCAAAAGATTATACTGCTGAAACGCAAGTAATGATTCAGTTAATGTCTCACGATGATGATGTGATGCCAGAAGCAATGGCAGGTTTGGCCGCTTCCGCAGCAATTCAATTATCAGATTTACCATTTGAATGTGCTATTTCTGAAGCAAGAGTAGGACGTGTAAATGGAGAATTCATCATTAACCCTACTAGAGCTCAGTTAGCAGAGTCTGACATCGATATGATGATTGGCGCTTCTGCAGATTCTGTGATGATGGTAGAAGGTGAAATGGAAGAGATTTCTGAAGAAGAAATGATTGAAGCCATTAAGTTTGCACACGAAGCTATCAAACTTCAAATTGAAGCACAACATCGTCTAGCTGATGCTTTTGGTAGAAAAGAAGTACGTGAGTATGAAGGTGCTGTTGAAAATGAAGATTTAGCGAAAAAAGTGCACGATATGGCATACGATAAAGTATATGCCGTTGCAAAAGCAGGTTCTTCTAAACAAGAACGTACAATTGCATTCGCTACTATTAAAGAGGAAGTAAAAGCATCGTTCTCTGAAGAAGAATTAGAAGAATACGGTGGTTTAGTTTCAGATTATTATCGCAAAGCAGAAAAAGCTGCAGTTAGAGACCTTACGGTTAACGAAGGTTTACGCCTTGACGGTCGTAAGACTAATGAAGTACGTGACATCTGGTGTGAAATAGATTATTTACCCTCTGTACACGGATCTGCTATTTTTACACGTGGAGAAACACAAGCATTAGCTACGGTAACTTTAGGAACTTCTAGAGACGCAAATAAAATAGACATGCCATCTTACGAAGGGGAAGAAAATTTTTACCTTCATTATAACTTCCCTCCTTTTTGTACGGGTGAAGCAAGACCTATTCGTGGAACCTCTCGTAGAGAAGTAGGTCACGGTAATCTTGCGCAACGTGGTCTTAAAGGAATGGTGCCAGACGATTGCCCTTACACTGTTCGTGTAGTTTCTGAAGTATTAGAATCTAACGGTTCTTCTTCTATGGCAACGGTTTGTGCCGCGACTATGGCGATGATGGATGCAGGTATCAAAATGATAAAGCCAGTTTCTGGTATTGCCATGGGATTAATTTCTGATGCAGATTCAGGAAAATATGCTGTCCTATCAGATATTTTAGGGGACGAAGATCACTTGGGAGATATGGACTTTAAAGTAACCGGAACAGCAGACGGGATTACCGCTTGCCAGATGGATATAAAAGTAAAAGGATTGCGCTATGAGGTTCTTGTAACCGCATTAAAGCAAGCAAGAGACGGAAGACTTCATATTCTTGAAAAGCTAACCGATACGATTGCTGCTCCTCGTGAAGATGTGAAGCCACATTCTCCAAAAATGGTTACTCGAAGAGTTCCGAACGAATTTATTGGAGCGATGATTGGACCTGGAGGAAAAGTGATTCAAGAACTTCAAAAAGAAACAGGAACAACAATCGTAATCAACGAAGACCCTGTGACTGAAGAAGGAATTATTGAGATTTTAGGAACAGATCAAGAAGGAATTGATAAAGTTCTTGCTAAAATTGACTCGGTCACCTTTAAACCAGTAAAAGGAAGTGTTTACGAAGTAAAAGTAATTAAAGTTTTAGATTTTGGAGTGGTAGTAGAATACATAGATGCTCCAGGAAATGAAGTTTTATTACACATTTCTGAATTGGCTTGGGAACGCACAACGAACGTAACCGATGTATTAAACATGGGAGACGTATTGGATGTGAAGTATTTTGGAGTAGATCCAAAAACTAGAAAAGAAAAAGTTTCTAGAAAAGCGCTTTTACCAAGACCACCAAGAGAAGACAAAAAAGATTCTCCTAGTCCGAAGAAAGAAGATTAAGAAGTCAAATCACTATGATATAAAATAGCCTTAGAAAACTCTAAGGCTATTTTTTTTATTCTTTTTTAAGGTTTTGTTAACTGACATGCTTTCACTTTTAAGACGTCTTGGCAGTACTTAGCAAGGTTAAGAAATTTTCAGCAATAAAGATATATCAGTATATAGTATTAAAATAATGCAAAATTGAAGGCTGTTAGCCATAATTATTAGTATTTTGATAAAAACTAGATATTTTAAGAAATAATCAGGTCTTCTGTATGCATGTTGCAGCTTATATGGCAGACAAATAATTAACTATAAATCAATCACATGAAATTATTAGTAATAGGAGCAGGAAATATGGGATTAACCTATTCAGAAGGAATGGCAAAATCTCCTTTATTAAGTGGCAAAAAGCTTAAAATCTATGATACTGATCCTAACAAAATTGCAAGCTTAAGAGAAACTGGCACTTTTGATGTTTACGAAAATTTAGAAGACTGTCTTCCAAAAGCTGACATGGTCTTCATCGCAGTAAAACCTTACCACGCCGATTCACTTTTCGAAGAGATGAAACCGATGATCAATGATGGTCAAATTTTCGTTTCTCTAATGGCTGGAGTAACTATAGGAAGTATTCAAGACAGTTTGGGAGTTAAAAAAGTAGTGAGAACTATGCCTAACTTACCTGCGCAAGTAGGGAAAGGAGTTACTTCTTATACTGAATCTGAAGAAGTGTCTCGTATAGAGCTTCTTATGATTAGAAATTTATTAGATACTACAGGAGCTTCCATTCACGTAGAAACCGAAAACTTTATTGATGCTTCTACAGGAATTTCTGGAAGTGGTCCCGCTTATGTATTTTACTTTATGCAATCCATGTTAGAAGCTGCTAAGAAAATGGGCTTCTCAGACTACGATTCCAAAGTATTGGTAAGCAACACCTTTGAAGGAGCTGTAGAATTATTTAATCAATCAGACATTTCTCCACAATCTTGGATGGATCGCGTAGCTTCAAAAGGAGGAACTACAAGAGCCGCCTTAGATTCTATGGCAGATAATAATGTAAACGAATTAATTAAAGATGCTGCCTACGCTGCTTTTGATAGAGCAGTAGAATTAGGGGAAGCAGATAAATAAATACAAACAAGAAGTTATGAGTAAGAAAAGAGTTGTAGTAAAAGTTGGAACCAATGTAATGACCAACAAGGACAACCGAATTCTAGGACCTATATTAAAAGAACTCGTAAGACAGATTTCTGTACTTTATGAGGAAGATATTATGGTAGTTTTAGTCTCATCTGGATCTGCTATTGCAGGAAAAGAGGTGTTGGGAGAATGTGATATTAAAGATCCTTCTTCTAGAAGACAAGTCTATTCTGCAGTAGGACAACCAAGAATGATGAGACATTACTATAGTATTTTCCATGATTACGGAATGCGTTGCGCTCAAGTTTTAGCGACCAAAAGAGATTTTGATCCGGGAGCCTATAGAGAAAATATGATCAATTGTTACGAAGGTTTATTGTCTCAAGGTGTAATTCCTATCGCCAATGAAGATGATGCGGTTTCTTTAACCATGTCTATGTTTTCTGATAATGACGAACTAGCTAGCTTGGTAGCTCAACTTGTGAATGCCGATAAACTGATTATCTTAAGCGATACAGACGGACTTTACACAGGTCATCCTGATGACGATGACTCGGAAAAATTAGAACAAGTTAAAACCGATGATAACGTAGAGAAGTACGTGCAAGCTTCAGAAAAAGGCGAAGGTGAAGGTCGAGGCGGAATGGAGAGCAAATTAAAAATTGCAAAATATACTGCATCCAAAGGCATTCCTACCTATATCGCCAACGGGAAACGTCCTAACGTGATTGTAGATATTGTTGATGGAAAAGATGTTGGAACAGAGTTTATCAATTCTGAAGAATAAATAGATGCAGAAGGAAAGAAATTTATAATTAAAAAAATAAAGAATGGAACTTTTAAATTCAGATAAAAAAAATAAAGTATTACAGTCGATGATTAACATTATCGATGCCAAAAGAAGTGAAATCATTGCCGAAAACAAAAAAGATCTAGACGCTTTTAAAAGAGACGATCAAGCACTTTACGATAGATTAGTCGTAAATGAAGCTAAGGTGGATGACATGATTCAGGCGATAAAAGAAGTAAAAGCTCAAGAGGATCCTGTAGGGAAAACTATTTCTGATCGTACGCTTGAAAGCGGATTAAATATTCAGAACAAAACGGCTCCTTTCGGTACCATTATGATTATTTACGAATCTAGACCAGATGTCACGATTGAAGCTGCCGTACTAGCCTTTAAAGCCAATAATAAAATTTTATTAAAAGGTGGAAAAGAAGCTTACCACAGTAATGTAGTATTAGAAAAATGCTGGCACGAAGCATTGGCCGAAAATGATTTAGATAAAACTTGGATTCGCTTAATGCATATCAACAGAGAAGAAACGCAAGAATTCTTAAGAAACCCTACAGAGCCCTTAGATCTTATTGTTCCTCGTGGAGGAGAAAGATTGATTCAATTTGTAAAAGAACACGCCAAATGTGCGGTGTTGATTAGTGGTAGAGGAAACAACTTTTTATATGTTTCTAAAACTGCTGATTGGGCAAAATCTATTAGCGTAATTCTTAATGCTAAAACCGAAAAGATTTCGGGTTGTAACGCCTTAGATAAAGTACTTATCGACAAAAATATTCCTAATTACGAAGCTAAAGTAAAAGAATTAGCTTCGGTATTGGAAAATGCTAACGTGGAGATTATTGTTGATAAAGACATCAAGTCTGTTTTAAGCGATAAAGAAGAAGTTGCAGGCAAAGAGGTTTGGCATGAAGAGTTTTTAGCTTTAAAAATTCTTTTAGCTGAAGTGGACGGATTAGATCAAGTGATTGAAATGATCAACGAATATTCTGGCGGACACTCCGCTTCTATTATGACTAGCAATAAGGCAGAAGCAGAAAAATTTATGGAGCAAGTAGATAGCGCTGCGGTTTACCATAATGCTTCTACCCGTTTCACCGATGGAGGACAAATGGGAGTTGGTGCAGAACTTGCGATTAGTACAGACAAGCTTCACCATAGAGGACCATTGGGACTTAAGCAACTGGTGACCAACAAATATTATGTATTTGGTGATGGCCACGTAAGAGTATAAGCACATAGAGTAATTATCTTCAAATAAACTGCCATAAAAAGCAGAATTAATATTATTTTAAAAAGCAGCCCGTATTTTTATACGGGCTGCTTCTATTTTAAGAAATAATTAGTACATTTAGCTTTATATTTATTAAACCCTCCAATTAATGAAAAAATATTTTTTCCTGAATTTTTTAATTTTTTTTTTCTTTTCTAATTTCTCGTTGATTGCTCAGAACAATACAATTCTTCTAAAGGATTTTGATCGGGTTTATGGAAAAAACAACCTTGAAATTAACAATGGAACCTTACACTCCAATACTTTTAGGACTATTAATGACAAGATTCGATACTACTCCAAAAATTTTCTTTCTGGAACCTTATATTATGAAGGAGATGTATACTATGAAGTTCCTTTAAAATTTGATGAGTTTGAAGAACAACTCATTCTAAAACTTCAAAAATCCAACACTAATTTTGGGCTTAATTTAATTACCCAAAAAGTGGATTCTTTTGCCTTTGGTGACACCAAATTCATTAACCTGAGTAAAGTTAACCATAATTATGCTCAAAGCAATAATTTGAGTTTTGTAGAAAAGAAATCTTATTCTAAACACCTACATTTATACATAAACCATTCAAAAAATAAAAAGGATAAAATTGAAGGCTCTTCTGTTTATTATGAATTTGCAGAAATGAAAAGCTTTTTTGTTTCCCAAAATGAAATAATATACAAAGTAAGCTCTCGTAGCGATTTTTATTCCATATTCCCTTCAAAGAAAAAAGCTATAAAAAAGTTTTATAAAAATTACAAAACACTGCGGAAAGACAATGAGCTTAAATTCATAGATGAATTATTGAAACATCTTTCTGTTTAACTAAACTTAAATTTTATTCCTATAAATGAGATATTTCTTACTACAAATAACTTTACTCTGCGCGATAAATTTTTCGTTTGCGCAACAAAGCCAAGAAAAACTAAGTGTTAGCTTTAATAATGTTTCAGTGAAACAAGCTATTATACAGTTAGAGAGTAAAACCGAAACCCCTTTCTTTTACAAAGAAGAATGGTTAGAAAAACCTAAAAAAAAAGTTCAGAAAACATTTAACAACGAGCTTCTATCTACCATTTTGGAAGAGCTTCTACAAGAAACGAATATTAATTTTTTGGCACACAACCAATCTATTATTTTTTCTAAAAACAATTATATTTATAAAGATTTACCCAACAATTACTTCGGAAAAGATTCTATTTCAATCCCCAATGAATTCGTTAACAAACCCGTTTTCTATCAAGAGTTTTACAATCCAAAAAATGATATAGACAGCGCGCGAACCCAGAAAAGACCATTGGCATTTATTGGGAAGGAAAATAAAGAAAAGACAGATGAGTTATATAAAATTAGTGGCGTTGTAAGAGCTGCAGAGACGGGAAGTCCTATTCCCTTTATAGGCGTAAGCACCACAGACAATAGCAAAAGTGTATCTACTGATGCTAATGGCTTTTATACCATGAAGCTTCCTGTAGGCGAGAGCGAACTTCAAGTCTCCTCTTTAGAATATCAGCGACAAACCAGAAAAATAATAGTTTACAGCGATGGCTCACTAAATTTTAATATGCTCCGCGACGTAAATTTATTAGGTGAGGTGGTGATTTCGGGTGAAAAAAAACGTAATATCAGAGCCGCCGTGACTGGAGTTTCTTCTATCAATATGGAAGATGTAAAAACGGTACCGATGGTTTTGGGAGAGCGGGATGTAATTAAGATTGTGACTACTCTTCCAGGAATAACAAATGTGGGAGAAGGCGCGCAAGGATTTAATGTTCGCGGTGGTAAAACAGATCAAAATTTAGTTTTGTTAGATGAAGGTGTCATATACAACCCTTTTCATTTCTTCGGATTTTTCTCTGCTGTAAATCCGTATTTAGTAGATAAAGCAGACTTATACAAAGGGAGTATTCCTGCAGAATACGGAGGTAGACTTTCTTCTGTTTTTGACATTAAAACAAAGAAACCTAATTTAAAAAAATTTTCTGGAGAAGGAGGTATAGGTCCCGTAACGGGTAATTTAACTGCTAGCATCCCTATCATTAAAGAAAAAGCTGGAATTAGTATTGGAGGAAGAGCTACTTATGCCGATTGGATCTTAAACACTCTAGACGATGAAAACTTAAAAAATAGTGAAGCTTCCTTTTACGATGGCTTTTTTAAATATTATCATAAATTAGACAAGAACAACACCCTAGAAGCCAATGCTTATTACAGTAGAGATAAATTTAGTGTTAGTTCAGATTCGCTTTACAAATACAATAATCTAATGCTTAACCTCAAATGGCAACACACTTTTAATAGTGACCACAGAGCAAGCTTATTGGTAAATAATAGCAATTATGGATTTGACATCATTTATGAATCCCGCGGCACCAATGATTTTGATTTTGGTTATAATATTAATGAAACCGAAGTGAAGGCTAAATTTGATTACAACTATAGCCCAAAACATAACATTACTTATGGTTTGTCTAGTAAGCTATATAATATTAATCCCGGTGAGATAAGCCCCAAAGGAAAAATCTCTAATATCATTCCCTTAAGTTTACAAGAAGAAAAAGGTTTAGAATCTGCTTTATTTATTGGAGATGCTTTTAAAGTAAGTGATAAACTATTACTTAATCTAGGGTTACGTTATTCTTTTTATGCAGCTTTAGGACCTGCCCTAGCAAATGTTTATGACCCTAACCTCCCTATTAGTGATGCCACCCAAATAGGTACAGAAACCTACGAAAAAAATGAAATAATAGAAACTGATGGCAACTTAGAATATAGGCTCTCTGCTCGTTATTTTTTATGGGATCACTTTTCTGTTAAAGCTGGTTTTGATACCAATACGCAATACATTCACTTATTATCTACCAATACGACACAATCGCCAACAGATACTTGGAAATTATCAAATTCGAATATTAAACCTCAAGAATCTAAACAGTTTTCTCTTGGTTTCTTTAAAAACTTCAGTAATGATATGTACGAAGTAAGTATAGAAGGCTATTACAAGACTATGAATAATATGTTAGATTATAAAACTGGCGCAGAAGTCTTACTCAACGAAAAATTAGAAACCCAACTTTTACAAGGAGAAGGGAAAGCTTACGGGGTAGAGTTTTTGATTAAAAAGACTTCAGGTAAATTTAATGGATGGTTAGGTTACTCTTACTCTCGCTCTAAATTAAAATTAGATAGTCCTTTTGAAGGATTAAAAGTAAATGACGGACGATATTTCCCTACCAATTATGATAAGCCACATGATTTTAGTTTAGTGTTAAATTATAAATTGACCAAACGATTTAGCTTTTCGGCAAATGTTGTCTATCAAACGGGGAGACCAATCACTTACCCTGTAGGTAAATATGGATATGGTAATGCCGAATTTACCTTATATAGTGATAGAAATGCTTTTAGAATTCCAGATTATTACCGTTTAGATTTAGGAGTTAATATTGAAGCCAATCATAGAAAAGGCAAATTACTACATGGTTTTTGGAACATCTCAGTTTACAATGTTTTAGGCCGAAACAATCCCTACAATATCTATTTTGTTACTGAAAATGGTAGAGTAAAAGGTTATAAAAGTTCTATTTTTTCTATTCCAATTCCAACTATCAGTTATAATTTTAAGTTTTAAGCAATTAATGATTTTAAGTCTTATGAAAATTCTTTTTCAAAAAATAGTATTCCTTGTAATTTTTAGCTGTTTTGCGCTAACCATAAAAGGACAAGATCTTAAATCGAAGATCGATCAGGTAAACGAAAAAGTGTATATCTCTACCAATAACCAAACTGTATTGACAGGAGAGAGTTTGCGCTATACTTTTTTTAATTTAACCGAAAATTTTGAACGTTACAGTTCTATAAGTAAAATTGGTTATATAGAATTAGTAAGTCCAAGTGGAGAACTGCTCAAAAAACAAGTCATAAATTTAGAAAATGGTTTAGGAAGCGGAAGCATCTATATTCCTACAAATACTTTAACGGGTAATTATAAATTATTGGGCTATACGAGATGGATGCTTAATCGACCTATTTCTTATTCTTTTCAAGCCAATATTTATATTATTAATCCATTTCAAACTCCAAAACAGGCATTAATAAGCAAAGAAAAAGACTCTCTAAACCCCATTAAAGTCCAATCAAAACCAGTTTCTTCACAGTTCCTCTTTGCTAAGTTATCTAAAGAAACCTACACAAAGCGCGAGAAAATTCAAATAGATTTAAGCGCTTTAGAAGAGGCAAATCTAAGTGTTTCCGTAAAGAAATTGGACAATTTGGATATCACTAATAATATGAATCCAATTCATTTTACCGAGCAAAATTTTCCAAAAACCACTAACAATTCTACCACAATACTTCCAGAGCTAAGAGGTCAAATTATTGCAGGTCGAATTAGTGGGGATCTTGTTTCAAACAAATTTGTTGCTTTATCCATTCCGGGAGGAAAAAATTCACAAACCAAAATAGTAAGTACAAATAATAAAGGTGAATTCCTTTTTAATTTAGCTCCATTTCCTGCATCTAAAAAAGCTTATATAGAAGTATTAGAAGAGAATAGAAATGTTTACCGTATAAGCTTAGATAGTGCCGAAATCAACTACAAAAAACTTGATTTTGAAAACACACCTTTACTCCATTCTTACATGAAGAGCGATATAGAGCAAAGATCTATCGCATTACAAATTCAAAACGCCTATTTTGATGATAAAAAAGATAGCATTCTTGCCAATCCTGACACCAAAATCTTTTATGAACCACTAAAAAAAGTATACAAATTAGACGATTATAAACGCTTTCCTACTATAGCAGAAACCATTATCGAAATTGCAAATGAAATTTATTTCACTCAGAAAAACGATACGTATAAAATTTATTTACGCGACCGGGAAAACTTTACCACTACTGAAGTTTACGGAAGTAGTTTAGTGCTTTTTAATGGAACCATAGTTCAAAACTTAAACCGTTTGTTTGAACTACCAGCTAAGAACATCGAGAGAATTGAGTTTGTAAATAAAGGTTATGTATTTGGTCCTAGAATATTTAATGGAGTGGTCAATTTTATAAATGAAGACTATGACTACGAATTAGAAACAGACAAAGATTACAGAGTTAAAGCTAATTTAAATAGACCTGACGCTATTAGATTACCAAATGAACCTAATTATCAAGAAGCAGTCAAATTAAATAAGATACCCGATTACCGCTATCAATTATATTGGAAACCTGCATTACAAATGGAAAAAGAGACTAAGAATCTTAGCTTTTTCACTTCTGATGTAAGTGGTGTTTTTGAAATTAAAATAGAAGGTTTCACCAAAAGTGGAAAACCTGTTTTAATTAGAAAGTATTTTGAAGTCACCAATTAAGCTCTAAAAAAACAATGCTTTTTTATATCTTTATAAAGTTGTAAAACCTGTGCAAGTATTTATTGAACGTTTAACACCGCCCGGGTTACTGCCGAATTTACACAAACTCAAAGCCTCCAAGAATTTTGTGAAGAGTAAATAAAATAAACAAAATGAAAAATATAAAATTTATACTCTTTTTATTAATCGGCTTTGGTACATTACTAAGCTGTACAGAGCCTTATGAGTTAAGTTCTGACTTTTTTGAAGAACAAATTGTCATTGAAGCGAGTATTACGAATCGCTTTGAAAATCAACGCATTAAAATATCTAAGACCTATCCTATAGATTCCACCATTTACCAACCCTCTACAGGAGACGTTAGCGTAAAAATAAAAAATGAACAAGGCTTAGAGTTTATTTTCTCTTATAATGAAGAAAAGGAAGCCTATTTCTCTGAGCAGCCATTCAAAGCTCAACCTGATACCGAGTACACCCTAGAAGTTGTATCCAATGAAGATATCTATACGGCAACTTCAATTTTAACCACAGAAACCGTTTTGGCTAGCTTGAATGCGCAAAAAACTACCAATCAAGATGGTGTAGAAGGTTTGGAGGTCGTAGCCAATAGTTATGATCCTTCAGGAACCTCTCAATATTACAGATTCATTTACGAAGAAACCTATAAGGTAACCGCACCTTATTGGTCCAATAAAAAAGCAACTGTTACAGAAATACCTCCTGAAGAGGTATGGTTAGATCCAACCTATGAAATTGGCTGGGAAATTGATGAAGATATCTATACCGAAAGATGCTACAAAACTAACTATTACCAACAACCAGTTTTAACCCAAACATTAAGTTTAAACGAAGATAGGTTAACTAATTTTCCAGTAAAATTTATACCTAAAACAAATTATAGCATCAACGAACGTTATAGCATTAAAGTTACGCAATACGTGGAAACCTTTGATGCTTATAATTTTTATAAAACACTAAATAATCTTTCTTCTTCCGGAGAAATTCTATCGCCTAATCAACCAGGATTCGTAAAAGGAAATATCAAAGCTAGTAGTGATCCTAATAAAAAGGTAATTGGTTTCTTTGATGTGGTTGCAACCTCATCTAAGCGAATTTATTTTAATCATCAAGATTTTTTTGAAGGAGAGCCACTACCTCCCTATTTTATAGATTGTGATATTATTGGATTATCTAAAGGTATTCCAAGCGAACGTTTTAGACTAATCAGCAATATTAACACAGACTATTTACATTTATTCCAACCGGATGGTGAAATTTACTGGATGGTAAAACCAAGATGTAGCGATTGTGCGATATATGCCAATCCCGAACCCCCAGAATTTTGGGAAGAGTAAATAAAATAAACAAAATGAAAAATATAAAATCTACAATCTTTTTCTTAATCGGCTTTGGCACATTACTAAGCTGTACCGAGCCCTATGAATTAAGTTCTGACTTTTTTGAAGAACAAATTGTTATTGAAGCGAGTATTAGCAATCGCTTAGAAAAACAGCGTATTAAAGTATCTAAAACCTACCCCATAGATAGCATCTCTTACCAACCCGCTAACACTGGCACTAGTGTAAAAGTAAAGAATGATCAAGGAGCTGAATATGCTTTCTCGTATAACGAAGAAGATAGTACCTTTATTTCTGAGCAGGCATTTAAAGGAGAACCTAATATAACCTATACACTAGAAGTAGCTACAGCTAATGATGTCTATACTGCCACTTCTAAATTTGAAAACTCAGGAGAACTAGATAGTATTAGCGTCAATAAAGCGTTTAATGAAGATGGAGTTGAAGGTCTTCAAATTGCCGTAAATTCTAACGATGTGACTAACACAAATAAATATTACCGCTTTAAGTATGAATCTACCTATAAAGTTACCGCACCCTATTATTCACCTTATAAAGCAGTAATTGTAGGATTAGAACCAGAATATCCTTGGATGGAACCCATAGAAATTGTGATGCAAGAATATGATGAAGATATCTATCACGAAGTTTGCTATAAGTCTGAAGCTTCTAAAAAAGCTATTTTAACGACTACTGAGGATTTTTCTGAATCTAGTTTGGTGGACTATCCTATTAAGTTCATTTCAAAAGCAGATTATAGTCTAAACGAACGTTATAGCATAAAAATCACACAATATATACAAAGCTTAGAAGCTTATAATTTTTACAAAGCCCTAAATGGCTTATCTTCTGAAGGTAACATTTTATCCCCCAATCAACCTGGGTTTGTAAACGGAAACATACGATCGGTTAACATTTCAAATAAGAAAGTAATTGGTTTCTTTGAAGTAGTTCCTACTTCTTCTAAAAGAGTATATTTTAATCACCAAGACTTTTTTCCTGGGGAACCAATCCCTGAGTATTTTAGAGAATGTGAAGTGAGGGTTTTCGACAAAACCGATCCTTTGCCTCCAGCTGGAACAGGACAAGGCTATAAATTACAACAATACGTAACCTCTAATTCTCTTTATTTATGGAAAACTGAGAGTTTTATTTCTCAGGAAATGGGCTTTAAAAACTTCTTTATGGTTAAACCAGAATGCGGTGATTGCGCGGTATTAGCAAATCCTGAACCTCCTGAGTTTTGGGAAGAGTAAATTTTAGCTTAAGGTTTATCTTAAAAAATTCCTGCTTTTCAAGCAGGAATTTTTTTGCTTTATATTCAACTAGAAATCAATACATTAATAAATACTTCCTTTTTTTTGTAACATTATTCCAAAAGCACTCGTATAAGAAAGTATAACCCATATTTTAATTTTCAGGAAGATTCTATGAGACAACTCAAAATCACCAAACAGGTTACCAATAGGGAAACCGCCTCTTTAGACAAATACTTACAAGAAATAGGTAAGGTAGATTTAATTACCGCAGAAGAGGAAGTAGAGTTAGCACAACGTATTAGAGCCGGAGACGACAAAGCTTTAGAGAAATTAACCAATGCCAACCTAAGGTTCGTGGTTTCTGTTTCTAAGCAATATCAAAACCAAGGCTTAACCCTACCCGATTTGATTAACGAAGGAAACTTGGGTCTTATTAAAGCGGCCAAAAGATTTGATGAAACTAGAGGTTTTAAATTTATCTCTTACGCCGTTTGGTGGATTCGTCAATCTATTTTACAAGCTTTAGCAGAGCAGTCTAGAATTGTGAGACTTCCGCTAAACAAAATTGGATCGATCAACAAGATCAACAAAACTTTCGCTTTTTTAGAGCAGTCCAACGAAAGACCTCCAAGTCCAGAAGAGATTGCCAAAGAGTTAGATATGACCATCAATGAAGTGAAAGAGTCTTTAAAAAACTCTGGCCGCCACATCTCGATGGATGCACCTTTAATTGAAGGAGAAAATTCTAACTTATACGATGTTTTACGCTCTGGAGAGTCGCCAAATCCAGATAGAGAGTTATTACACGATTCGCTTAAAATAGAGATTGAAAGAGCCTTAGAAACTGTAACTCCTAGAGAAGCAGATGTAGTGCGTCTTTATTTTGGTTTAGGAGATCAACAACCTATGACGCTAGAGGAAATAGGAGAAACCTTTGAACTTACTAGAGAACGCGTAAGACAAATTAAGGAGAAAGCAATTAGAAGGTTAAAGCATACCACGAGAAGCAAAATTTTAAAAACATACTTAGGCTAATATTTTAGTATATTTGCCTTGAACAAGCAGTATCATAACTGTTCGTTTTTTGATTGATGAATGAACCCCGGAGTGATGACCGGGGTTTTTATTTTTTACACCTCATCTTCTCCGTAAAGCAAATCAATAAATTCTTGTTGATCTACATTTCCAAAATAATCATGAATAACTATAGGCTCTAAAGCGGTAGTGATTTCAGCAAGGTCGTAACGTTTACCCGTAAGCACTTCTTCTATGTTTTCTACGGGTTCTTTTCCAAAAAAGTCTCCGTAAATCTTAATGCTCTTAATGGTTCCTTTTTCCACAAAAATCCGAATATCTATTTCTCCTACCGCAAAACGCTTGGTTCTATGAATATTAAATTTTGGAGATTTCCCATAGTTCCAATCCCATTGATCATACTTTTCGGCTTTTAACTTCTTTACGCCATCCCATTCGTCTTCCGTAAGATGATAGGTTTTAAAGTTTTCCTGCTCCCGATACACCTCTTCAATAATTTTTTTTCTGAAAGATTGAATGTCCATAGGCTCTGGCAGAAACTCGGTGATATTGGCCACCCTACTGCGAACCGACTTATGCCCTTTCGACTGAATTTTACTCATCTTTACATTCAGTGTTTTCTGCACCTCACTTAAATCACAATCAAAAAGCAAGGTTCCGTGGCTAAACATTCGTTTTACACTAGAAAACTGAGCGTTCCCAGATATTTTCTTATCCCCCACTAAGATATCATTCCGCCCTTTTAGCTCTGCCTTTACGCCCATTCCATTCAACGCTTTGACCACAGGACTGGTGAAATTTCTAAAATTATTGAGTTTGGTATTATCATAATCGGTGATAAAACTAAAGTTTAAATTTCCTAAATCGTGATACACCGCTCCCCCACCAGAAATTCTTCTCACGATATGAACTCCGTTTTCTTCGGTATAGGATTGGTTGATTTCCTCTAAGGTATTTTGATTTCTTCCAATAATAATGGAAGGCTCATTAATATAAAAAAGTAAGTAATCTTCCCCACGATCAAAATTCCTTAGAATGTATTCTTCCAAAGCCAAGTTAAGATGCGGATCGTTAATGCCTTCATTTTCAATAAAAATCATAATATAAAAGTATTTAGATTTCCGTTTCCACGGAATAACAATTTTAATAAAAACCTCAACCTCTACCCAATAGATGCGACGAGTAAAGCATCAAAAGTTTCTCTTCGAGTAAAATAGTGAAAAGCGCACTTTAAAAAAAGAAAAAACTAGTTTTTAGGTTTTCGTTAAATTGAAATCAAGACTCAGTTTAAATCTTTATTTTTGCAATTCAACACAACAAGACTTTTATGAAAAATGATAAATTAATTGCGCCTTCTATTCTTGCGGCAGATTTTGCTAATCTTCAACGAGATATTGAAATGATTAACTCTAGTGACGCCGATTGGTTTCATATTGATATTATGGATGGTGTTTTTGTTCCCAACATTAGTTTTGGGATGCCCGTGTTAAAAGCCATTACCAAGCACACCAAAAAAACCATAGATGTACATTTAATGATCGTAGATCCAGATCGTTTTATCGACACTTTTGCGGCTTTGGGCGCCAATATTTTGAGCGTACATTATGAAGCTTGTACACATTTGCATAGAACCTTGCAAGCCATTAAAGGCGCTGGGATGAAAGCCGGAGTAGCCATCAATCCGCATACCAATGTTGCACTTTTAGAAGATGTAATTCAAGACATAGATTTGGTGTGTATGATGAGCGTTAATCCTGGGTTTGGAGGACAGAGTTTTATAGAAAATACGTATAAAAAGATAGCGCAATTAAAAGAAATCATCCTCAACAACAATGCTTCTACGCTCATTGAAATTGATGGTGGTGTAACCGATCAAAATGCAGAGAAATTAGTGAAAGCAGGAGCCGATGTATTGGTTGCGGGAAGTTTTGTATTTAAATCTGACGACCCAAAAACCACCATCAAGCAACTAAAAGAAATCACTAACAAATAACTGAAGATTAATTTTTTGGAAGCCTAATATTTCCTTATCGGAATTTTTTTCGTTTCCTAATAAAACCAATTTAAACGCAATCTGTTTTGAATAAAACTTTAGATGTGATCATTATTGGCGCGGGTCCCATTGGGATTGCTTGCGGCTTAGAAGCTAAAAAGAGAAATCTTAATTACCTCATCATAGAGAAAGGCCCTTTGGTAAATTCCTTGTACCACTACCCTACCAATATGACGTTTTTTTCTACGTCAGAAAAATTGGAGATAGACAATATTCCGTTCATCAGCAATAATCCTAAACCTACCAAAAGAGAGGCTTTAGAATATTACCGACGCATTGCTACTTCTAATGAGCTCCAGGTTCAGCTTTTTGAAAAAGTAGAAAAGGTAAGTCGGAAGGAAGAAAAATACGAAGTAAAATCATCCAAAGCTACCTACACTACCAAAAATATTATTGTTGCCACGGGTTTTTATGACATTCCCAATCCCCTAAATATTCCTGGGGAAGGTTTACCCAAAGTGACTCATTATTATAACGATCCTCATTATTATGCAGGACAAGATGTGGCCGTGATAGGCGCGAGTAATTCATCTGTAGATGCAGCTTTAGAGGTCTACCGCAAAGGCGGAAATGTGACTATGATTGTTCGCGGAAAGTCTATTGGTGAGCGCGTAAAGTATTGGGTAAGACCAGACATTATCAATCGTATTGAAGAAGGTAGTATTACCGCTTATTATGAATCGGAGCTGAAAGAAATCCGTGGCAACGACATAAAAATAAGCAGTCCAAAAGGAGAGAAAGTGCTTCCTAACGATTTTGTCTTGGCCCTTACCGGATATCAACCCAACTTTGCCTTTTTAAAATCTATGGGGATTACGCTTGGTGAGACAGAGAAAAAAATCCCGACCTACAATCCGCAAACTATGGAAACCAACCAAAAAGGAATTTACTTGGCGGGCGTGATTTGCGGCGGACTGGAAACGCACAAATGGTTTATCGAGAATTCTAGGATCCACGCCAAAATCATTATGGAGAACATCAATAGTTAATCAATTTCAATTACCTTTAAAAAAAATAAATTTATGGATATCAATCTGGCTGTTTTAATTGATGGCGACAACATCACCTCTGCTTACGTTAAAGAAATGATGGAAGAGATTGCCAAATACGGCAATCCCACTATCAAGCGTATTTATGGGGATTGGACCCAACCTCACCTAAATAAATGGAAGAAAGTTCTTCTAGAAAATGCCATTAATCCCATTCAACAATATGGGTATACGCAAGGTAAAAATGCTACCGATTCTGCCATGATTATCGACGCTATGGATATTCTTTATGGAGATCGCGTAGACGGTTTCTGCTTGGTTTCTAGCGACAGTGATTTTACGCGATTGGCAACCAGACTGCGCGAAGCGGGAAAGCACGTGATTGGAATTGGAGAAAAGAAAACGCCAGAACCTTTTATCGTGGCTTGTGATAGATTCATTTATATTGAAATCTTAAAGAACAAGTCCAAACAAGCGAGCGCCTCCAAAGATTCGAAAGAAAAGAGTACCAAAAATGATGTGGATAAAATCACTCCTAAAGTCATCGAGCTTATCGCTTCCACGATTGCTGATGTAACCGATGAAGACGGATGGGCATTTTTGGGCGATGTAGGAAGTTTATTGCAAAAAAAACAACCTAATTTTGATAGTCGTAACTACGGTTTTCACAAGTTAACGCCGATGATTAATTCTATCGACCAATTTGAAATTGAATCTCGAGACAATCAGAAAGGTAGGCTTAAATTGATTTATGTAAGAAATAAAGAGTAGCATTTGGGTGCTCCCCACCTTTCATGTGGGTCGGGCTATTCGTTATATCTTTTTTCTATTCTTTCTCAAGAATAGAAAAAAGGATGCCACTGCTATCCCTAGCACAAAAAAACGTTAGATGTTTCTTAATAAGTTTCTATTGGCGTTGATGTTCCTTAACTTAAGGAAAAATATAATTTATGAAACTTACATTAGAACAAGCACAGAAAGCAGTAGAAGCAGGAGTAAAAAAATCTAAAGAACTCGACCTTAAAATGAATGTCGCAGTGGTAGATGCAGGAGCCAATCTAATGGCTTTTGGTAGAATGGAAGGCGCTTGGTTAGGATCTGTAGATATTGCTATTAAAAAAGCTAAAACCGCACGTTATTTTGATATGGAAAGCGGAGAAATAGGAAAACTTTCGCAACCAGGACAACCTTTATTTAATATAGAACACTCTAATAACGGACTTATTACTTTCCCAGGAGGCGTACTTATTGAAGATAAAAACGGAGAAATTATTGGAGCCATTGGCGTATCGGGAAGTTCGGTAGAAAATGACCACGAAGTAGCGACTGCTGCTAAGAAAAGCATCAGCTAATGGGTTAATATCAGCAAGAATTCAAAAAGGACAGTTTTTCAAACTGTCCTTTTTTTGTGTCCACTAACTATAACTTCAATTAATTACTTTGAGGTGATAATTGAAAACGATTTGCAACATAACTTTAATATTCCAAAATAAAAGAAGAGGTAAAATTGGTAGTAGTTCTCGATACACTATTTTTTCTTCTCTGCGTTACGAAAAAATAGCACTCGAACAGACAGTAAACTCAATTTGTCACTTCGAGTAATTAGTTTGAAGTGTTAACGAAAAACGAATTGTATCGAGAAGTCTCATGTTTCAGAATATATAAACAGTTGCCTAAGTTTATTCACGACAATTTCAAACTAAATTTTCCACTTCGGGTTTTATGCTAATATCCAGCGAAGTGATAATTAAGCATCTCTTTGATTTTCTTGTAAAACTCGGGGAAGTTCTGCTCAAAAACCTGCGGAGATTCGATAAAAGACTCCACCAAAACAGCTAAAAACTCGACTCTATTGGTAAATGCATACTCCCGAAAATACCTAGAATTGATCAGCTTATGCCTAAGGTGATCTTGTTTTAACAAGTTCTCCAATTCTTTATTGGCATCACTAAAAATTACCGCACTTATATTTTTATGATTATGCGTATTGATTTGAATCACATGCATAAATTCGTGAATGGCAAGGTTCACATTATCCTTATCGTTGTCAAAGCCTTCTAGAAAATCTTTCCAAGAAAAAACCAAGGCTTTTAAATGTGGATTAAACTCTCCTTTATGCTTCACTTTATTAATGGTAGAAAAGTAAACATCGGGATAGATAATAATTTTCTGCAACCGATTCAGTAAAAAATTACGCATCCCAAACGTGAGCATCACTGCGGTGGCACCAATATAAAGCTTTACCTCTTCGGTGATTTCAAAATCATCTCTGCCTTCAAAACTTTTATGAGCCACGAAAGTGACAAGCCTATGCTGAAAAAATCGCTGTTGCTTTGTTGAAAGCCTAGTATAGAATAAGAAATTTTGTTTTAAAAATTCTTGGTGCTGCGGAGAAAGTTTTTTTACCCTAAAATAAAAATGCGTGTACAGAGGTTTCTTGTAAAAGTAACTGTAGAGATGTTCTACCAAAGAAACGGATTTTATCAAGATAATCACTACCAAAGCAATGACTAACGCTCCTAAGCATAGCATCACAAATACATAATTAATCTCTTCTTCGGGCATTGATTTTTTTTAGTCGTGTCCGATTAAGATTTTAGACCTGCCCGTACCGAAGTGGTACGTTCGGGCGGGCCGCTCCGCTTTTAGATAATAGAAGTAAGATTTAATTCCAATCCTTTAGCAAACAATAGTTTAATATTTAATTCCAGAATTACCCAGTGTAAAAAATAGACTATAGCTATACAAATGCTTTGTTTCTAACTTCCATTATTAAGACGACTGCGATCTTTAAATTTCTAATCGAACACTAGTGATTTTTTTTATAAAACTACTAAAAATTTTCTTTAAAAGAGGAGGAATCTTGCAGGGAGACTTTCTAGATAAATTCAATTATTACAAATCCAAGATAATGAGAATTCTTAAAGAAATTAAGTCTTCTGTGAAGGATTAAGCATTCTTAAACTTGTGTATATTTCTTAAAAAGTGTATTATTCCTGAAATAAAAAAAATGTTAGATTTTATAGTCGTTGGAGCTGCTCAAGCTGGTTTATCTATATCTTATTACCTACAAAAACTCGATAAAAAATTTATCATGGTAGATAAAGAAGAGGAAATAGGTGCCTCTTGGCTTAATAGATGGGATTCCCTTACCCTTTTTACGCCAACTGAGTTTAACCACCTCCCAGGATTAGATTTTCCTGCCCCAAAAGGACATTACCCTAACAAATACGAGGTAGCCGATTATTTTAAACTTTATGTCAAAGAATTTGATTTCCCTTTACAGCTAACTACTTTAATAGAGAAAATTGAAAAGAAAGAGGATCGGTTTATTCTTACGCATAAAGGTGGGACATATGAAGCTAAGAATGTAATTATTGCCACGGGACCATTTCACATTCCGTATACGCCGCCTTGTTCTGAAGATATTTCAGAAGATATTTTTCAGATTCATAGTAATTTTTATAAAAGTCCTTCTCAATTAAAAGCTGGCCCTACGATGGTGGTTGGAGATGGAGATAGCGGAGTTCAAATATTAAACGAGGTCTCTTCCGAAAAGGAGAGAAAAACCTATTTCTCTGGAGATACGAATATTAAAACGCTGCCTCAAGAAATTCTAGGAAAAACACTCTGGTGGTGGTTTACCAAAACAGGATTTTTAAGCTTCAGCAAAGATTCTTACCTAGGGAAAAAGATAAGTCACTCTAGACAGCCTGTTATTGGAACCGATGTAAAAGGAATTTTAGACAGAGAAAATGTCATTCCCGTGGGAAGAACCAATGACGCTCATCAGCATCAAATAGAAACCGATGAAAAATCTATAAGCGATATCAAAAATATTGTTTGGGCCACAGGATACCGTCCCAATTTTTCTTGGATTAAAGGTTTAGAACTCACTCAAGAAGGCTATCCAAAACATAAAAGAGGCATCAGTGCAATGAAGGGACTTTACTTTATTGGCTTACCTTGGCTGCATACGCGCGGCTCTGCAACGCTTGGTGGCATTAAAAAAGATGCCAAGTATTTAAAAAAATACATCAACAAGGAAGAATAATTACTTCTTTAAAAATTTGTAATCTAGAGAGTATTTTCCGCTTCCAGAATAGAAAAGTACCACATAACAAATTAAATACAAGGCTCCTAATTCTTGTGCTTGAAAACCATCGGTAGCATGATATATAAGAACTGCTACCGCCATATTTATAATTAATGGAATAACGGCAAGACGAGTTCCTAGCCCTAGGATAATTAAACCAGAGCAAATAACTTCGGCTACAACAGACAAAGCTAAGCTTGCTGTAACCCCAATCCCAATAGGATTTGCAAATACAATTTCTTCTCCGCTAAATAATTGAATTAATTTAGGAATCCCATGAACGAGCATCATTCCGCCAATGGCAATTCTAAAAAGCAAGAGTGCAAAATCTGTTTTGGGTAAGTTAAGATTCGTAAAGTAAGAATTTTTCATAGATACTTATTTAGTTATAAAAGATACTGTTCTGATTAATCCTCACCTAAAACCTTTTTTCCGTAAGCCACACTTTCAAACACGTCATCTCGCATTTTTTTGGCTGAAGTGATTTCAGGTTCTAATTTTTTCTTTTCTTTTTGCCACTCTTCCTCGCTTAAGTCTTTTTCGGTATGAACATCTGGGAAATTCTCAGAAAAATCTTTCATCCAAGTCATCATATGATCGTGCGCCTGCTTCAATCTTTGCTCTGCTTTGAGAAGTTCTTCATCAGGCTCCCCTGTTTCCAAGGTTGTTTTCTTCTCTAGCGTAGCTATCAAATTGGCTATTTCTCCCATTTTTGGCATC
The DNA here is from genome assembly GCF_031085155.1 of Mesonia profundi. Classification (GTDB taxonomy): domain Bacteria; phylum Bacteroidota; class Bacteroidia; order Flavobacteriales; family Flavobacteriaceae; genus Mesonia; species Mesonia profundi. The sequence goes on from NZ_JAVHUL010000019.1 coordinate 40,104, forward strand.
GCCTCATCATGGTAAGCAAAAACTTCTTTTAAGGTTTTATCATAATCTTCCTTGGCTTGAGAAGTTTCTTCTTGACAGCTCATCAATACTGCACATACAGAAAACAATAGGATTATTTTTTTCATCACTTTAGTTTTCAGTAAAAGTAATTATTTTTAACCGAATAGCCTATAAATTCGTATGGATCCACTCTTTGACAATCTCCAAAACTTTAAGAGAAATAGTCTCCTCTATTTGTCCGTATTCATTAGGCATTCCCGTTGTTGCTTCCTGAAATAAATGATTTAAACCTTCCAACTCTTTTACGGTAACGTTTTTATTTCCGCCTTGAGCGAGATTATCTTTAATAGAAGTTAAATTCTGAGTTGCATTTACCTGCACATCTTTAGAACCGTTAAGTGCTAAAACAGGACAAGAAACCTGTTGTAAAGCGGCTGTGGGATCATAAGTGATGAACGAATAAAGCCAGTTGTCCTCAAACTGCTCCAGTTGTTTTGAAATCTCTGAATCTGACAATGATTTCTTCTTAGCATATTCTCCCACTTTCTTATCTAACTGTTTTCTATCTACCGTATTTAACACCTCATAAATACCTGTATTTAAATCGATAATAGAGTCTATGCTAGCTTTAGGCATACCAGAACCTCCATAAACATCTTTTTGCTGTTGCAATAATACTTTATCTAAACGCACTCCAGGGCCAGCTAAAAGAACGATTCCTCCTAGCTTTTTATCTTTTGAAGCGATCAAGGGAGCTACTAATCCGCCTTCGCTATGTCCTAATAAGACAATTTTTTTAGGATCAATATCTTTTCTGCTTCTTAAGTAAGCTACCGCAGCTTTGGCATCTTCGGTGAAATCAAAAATGGTAGAATTTTGAAACTTCCCCGTAGATTCCCCAACGCCGCGATCATCGTATCTTAAAACCGCAATTCCGTTACGCGTTAGGTAATCAGATAGCACCAAGAAAGGCTGGTGTCCCATTAACTCTTCGTTTCGATTTTGTGGTCCGCTGCCGGTAATTAAAATTACGGTAGGAAAATTTTTTAGGTCTTTAGGCTTGGTTAAAGTTCCTGCCAAGATAACTGTATCGGTTACATTCTCAAAAGTTACCTCTTCCTCTAAATAAGGATAAGGTTTTTTTGGGGTTTGCGGCCTGTTGATCTTCTTCTCGGTTGAACTTAACTGCAAAGGCAAACTCATCCCTCCTTGTTGAAATTTTCCTGTAAGCTCACCTGCTTTTAAAACCGCCGTATAAGTCATCATCATATTGGGAGCCGAAATCGTCAAGGTATCGCTGTGAAAAGAAGTATTTGCCATGGGGATGCCATTGGCACCTTGATCTGGACTGTCCATCGTACTTTTTAAGTCATCACCTTCATTTTCAATATGAAAGGCAATACGAAGTTTTTGACCTTGTATGTCTAAAGCTCCGTACCAATCGCCCGTAACTTCCTGAGCTTGCATAGTGATGGAAACAATAAAACTGACTAGAATAAAAGATAGATATTTCATAAGGCTTAGTAGTTAATTAATAATTTAGAGAATATTTCTGCCACAATAATGGCGATGACAAACAAGATACTATATTTTGTTCCTTTAGCGTTCGAAGCTACTTTTGTCCCGTTATATAAAAGAACCAACTGCCAAATAATGGCTAATAATGAAAGTCCCGAGAAAACCAGCAGTAGCAAAAGATGAGGAATTGCAATGTTTCCGGTGGTTATCCCCATAGGATCTTTTAAAATTTCTTCTGAAACCTTCACCATAAGGCCATTCACATTAAAAAAGCTCAGTAAGTAATAGGGAATTCTTGCAAATAAGCAAACGGCCAAAACATCAATAATTCTTGTTCTTTTATTCATATAAAAAGCCACCGCTCCTAAACAAACCAACAAACAGACAACATTGACTGCCTGATCTGCAAAAGTTTGCCACAAGTCTACCTGAGATACAAAATGTAAGTCTAAAACGCCATCAAAGCGAGCCTGAAAATAAAACGCCAACAAAGCACCAATTATCAGGGCTATAATCCCTACAGAAATCAAAAAACGCTCTTGAAAACGTTCAAACGGATTGTAAAGTAATTTATAGTTCATTCTTAACGCTTAATTTGATTTAACTTCTCAATAATTTCATCTAGCATATTTCTCACGGTGGGATAACTCTTATTTAATTGTGTAGCCATTTTTTTTAAGCTTCCGCCGGAAAGCATAAAGTCTAAAATAAACTGTTGATCTTCCCTAGGTAAATTTACTAACACCGGCAAATCAAAACTTCCAGAAATGATGGTCTCACATGCCTCACAAGAAAGCTGACTTACTTTTAAGCTGTTGGTACAACTGGGACATTTCACGGGTAGTTTTTTCATTTTACAATCCTATTTTAAATAAAAGTAAGTATAAAATTAATAATATTCAAAATTATATTAATATTATTTAATGAATTATTTTTATTGAATAAATCCAGAACCTCGATCCAAGCGCACGAGGTATGAATAGAAAAATACTTTTTAAAATTTCGAGGCAAGCCCGTCCGAACGTTACACGGGCGGGCCTCGGGGAATTAAACCCTCTGGAGGGATTAAAAAAATAAGAATGTTTATAAAATAGAAGGAATGAAGATTCTGAGTTTTTTTATTCTTACGGAAGATAAATCTCAAGATAAACTGGTAAATGGTCTGAACCGATATTCTCCCCTACCTCTCTTTTCTTGACCCTAATATTTTTACTGACTAATGCGTGATCTAAGGTAGTTTGAAGCGGAAAAACGCCTGCTGGCCAAGAGCTTTGCAAGCCAAAACCTTCCCGACTGTCTTTGAGTCCCGCTTTTTATTTAAAGTTTTTAAAGTTTCGGGAGAAAGAAGAAGTGTTTAAATCTCCTATAACCACTGCATTCTGTGGTTTTTCGGTAGTTAAAAAGGCAGCGATCTTTTGCAGTTGGCGGTTTCTTTGCTCAAATTGTTGCTGTCCCACTGGAGGAAATGGATGGGTCGCAATAAGAGAAAGTGAGGTTCCTTCTGCTTTATAGCTTAACAAAATGGAAGGCAATTGGTATTTAGAGAAATAAAGAATATCTAATTCGACAGGGATTTTACTCCATACCCCAATTCCGAAATTATCTTCCCGCACCTCTTTTAGCTGATAATCGTAAGTTCGCAACACCTCAACCAAATCTTGATCCCAGCGAGGAGTTAGTTCTACTAGCATCAAAATATCTGGATTTTTTTCTTTTATAAATTCCGCTACGGCAGCCACATCTTTATTGCTCGACAACACGTTGATACTCGCTATAGAAATAAGTTCTTCAGTTTCATGTTTCGCTTCCGCGGAAGCGTTTACATAAAAAGGATAAATTTGATAGGCACTAAAAATAATCCCCACAGATAAAAAAAGTATCCATTTCATATTTTTCTGAACAGCAAAAATGAGTAGCAAAAGAAGCATCAACACCAAATATTGCACTTGGAAATTAGAAAATATATCGATCCACCAAATTTGGTATAAAAAGTAAGGAACAAAGCTAAGCGCTAGAAGTACCAACGCCATAATTTTAAATAAGGCCTTTAGAAGAGATCTACTTTTTGAATTCATAATCACTAAAATAAACTTTTTAAAATTAGAATGCCTCCCTTGCCACTAAACAATAGACTTAAGACTAAATTATGAATTTGCCTGAAGTAAATCTGTGCTTAAGTCTTATCTTCGCTTTAAGGAGAATTAGGTTTTGTAAAGACAAAATGAAGTGCTTTTTTGACATATTTCTTCATAACAGGGATTGTAAAATCATAAAAAAAATCCAACCCATGATTCAGGAGCTTAAAAAATATTACGGTTCGCAGTTTGAACCTGCACTTATAGAAGAAATTAATCGTGTAGCCACTTTTATGGAGGTACAAGAGGGGGAAGATTTAATAAAACCAGGACAATACATCAAATCGATGCCTTTATTACTTTCGGGAAGCATCAAAATTATGCGTCACGACGAAGAAGGACAAGAATTGCTGCTTTATTACCTAGAAAGAGGAGAAACCTGTGCGATGACGATGACTTGTTGTATGGGAAATACCAAAAGTGAAATTCACGCCATCACCGAAACTCCGGTAAAGCTATTAATGATTCCCATTGGAAAGATGGAAGAATGGTCTAGCAAGTATAAAACTTGGCGAAACTTCGTTTTTTCCAGTTACCACGCGCGAATGATGGAGCTGCTAGAAAGTGTAGATAATATCGCCTTTAATAATCTAGATGAGCGCTTAGAGAAATACCTGCAAGAGAGAATGAAGATTCTAAACAGCAAACACATCTACACCACGCATCAACAAATTGCAACAGACTTGCATACGAGCAGGGTGGTAGTGTCTAGATTGCTAAAAAAAATGGAGAATAAAGACCGAATAAAATTACACCGTAGTTTTATTGAGGTCTTGTAACATCAGTTACCCAATTCAGTTCTAAAACGCTATACATTTGTTTTATACCATCATTACGTTAAAATAGAGACAATAAAATGCCCTTTTTTCCTTTCTACTTCAAGATAAAAAGAAACCATAACTAAGGCTATGCTTCATTTTTCTAATTCGTATAAAGAATAAAATCATCATTTTATTTTATCACAACTTCAAAGTAAAAATGGTATTAATTAGTGAATTAGACAGATGGAAATTACAGAAATTTTTGGTTATGTAGGAGCGCTACTCATAGGGCTCGTTTTAGGCTTAATTGGTGGCGGCGGTTCTATTCTCACCGTACCTATTTTGGTGTACGCCCTTAGTCTTAATCCCGTAATCGCCACAGCATATTCTCTATTTATAGTAGGAACCACTTCTCTTGTGGGCGCCGTTAGGAATATGAAGAAAGGCATGGTAGACTTTAAAACAGCTATCATTTTTGCTATTCCTGCTTTTATTGCCGTTTACCTTACAAGAGCTTTTTTGATTCCTGCTATTCCCGAAGAATTGTTTCTGGTAGGTGATTTTGTAGTGACCAAAAACCTAGCAATTATGCTGTTTTTTGCCGTCATTATGTTACTTGCCTCGCTTTCGATGATTCGGAATAAAAATAAAGAAACCCACGAAAATGAAGTCATCACCTATAATTACCCGCTTATTATTATAGAAGGACTTGTGGTGGGAACCATCACGGGGATTGTAGGAGCCGGAGGTGGTTTCTTGATTATTCCTGCTTTGGTACTATTGGCCAAATTACCTATGAAAAAAGCGGTGGCCACTTCCCTATTTATTATTGCTATAAAATCTCTTATAGGCTTTTTGGGCGATGTACAAACCCATCATATCGATTGGAGTTTTCTACTTTCGTTTACAGCACTTTCAGTACTTGGGATATTTATAGGCATTTGGTTAAACCAATTTATTGATGGAAAAAAACTAAAAAAAGCTTTTGGTTGGTTTGTATTATTGATGGGGATTTATATTATTTACAAAGAGCTAATTGTGTAACCTTGGTTACTAAAATCAAACCTAAAAACGTTTAATTTTACCTGAAGAGCAAAGCTTCCGCGGAAGCAAAAAAACAATAAAAACTTAAACTTAGAGATTATGAAAATTGAGCAAATTTATACGGGTTGTTTGTCACAGGGCGCCTACTATATTGAAAGTCAGGGGGAAGTAGCGATTATTGATCCGCTTCGCGAAGTACAACCTTATATAGACAAAGCGGAAGCTTCTGGGGCAAAAATCAAGTACATTTTTGAAACCCATTTTCATGCCGATTTCGTTTCGGGACACCTTACTTTATCAGAAATAACAGGAGCTCCTATTATTTTTGGCCCAAATGCAAACCCAGATTTTGAATCTACCACCGCTACAGACGGACAAGAATTTAAATTGGGAGAACTTACTTTTGTAGTGCTTCATACACCGGGACATACCATGGAAAGTACCACTTATCTTTTAAGAGATAAAAATGGAAAAGACCATGCTTTATTTACGGGAGACACCTTGTTTTTAGGAGATGTAGGACGTCCAGATCTTGCTCAAAAAGCAGCAGATATGACGCAAGAAGACTTGGCAGGAATTTTATATAATAGTTTAAGAACTAAGATTATGCCTTTGGCAGATGATATTACGGTTTACCCGGCTCATGGCGCAGGATCTGCTTGTGGAAAGAATATGATGAAGGAAACGGTAGATACGTTAGGGAATCAAAAAGAGATGAATTACGCGCTTCGTAGCGATATGACCAAGGAAGAATTTGTAGAAGAAGTAACCGACGGTTTATTACCTCCACCCGCTTATTTCCCGATGAATGTGAAGATGAATAAAGAAGGCTACAAAAATATTGAAGAAGTACTCAAACGTGGAAATAGCGCTTTAAGTCCAACTGCATTTGAAGCTGCAGCCAATGAAACTGGCGCTGTGATTCTGGATGTAAGAAAAGCCCAGGATTTTGCCAAAGGACATATTCCGGGTTCTATTTTTATAGGAATTGATGGAGGATTTGCACCTTGGGTAGGAGATTTGATTAAAGATGTAGAACAGCCTATTCTTTTAATTGCAGACCACGATCGCATTGAGGAAACCATCACCCGTTTATCTCGTGTAGGTTTTGATCATACTTTAGGTTATCTAGAAGGTGGTTTTGAAGCTTGGAAAAAAGCGAGTAAAGAATACGATACCGTAACTTCTATTAGCGCACAAGAGTTTAAGAAAGCTCAAGAGGATGAAAAAGATATTCCTGTATTTGATGTACGAAAGCCGGGAGAATTTGAAGCAGAACATTTACCAAATGTTCACCACACTTCCCTTTCTGACCTTAATGATCATATGGCAGAATATCCAGAAAAAGAAACTTTCTATGTGCATTGTGCAGGTGGATACCGCAGTATGATTGCTTCGTCTATTTTAAAAAATCGTGGGATTCACAATCTGATTGATATTCAAGGCGGTTTCAAAGCGATCAAAGAAGCAGGAATAGAAACGACAAATTATGTTTGTCCGTCTACCTTAAAAAAAAAAAATACGCCTGAATTGGATTCGTCCAACAAGGCCTCATAATAACCCCTCAACGAAGGGAAAGTAAATTTTTGGTTGGTTAGTAGAAAAGAGCGGCAAGAGATGGTCGCTCTTTTCGTTTTTATTCTTTTTGAAACACTAAAGTCGTCATCGCCCGCAGGTCTTGCACATTGGTCGTTTTTACAGGCTCCATAAGTTTTAAAGGATGGATTTCTAAAAGCGCTGAAATTAGTTCTCGAGTGATGTAAAAATTCCCATTTTCGTTAGTCTGACTATCTTGTACAAAACCATTCTTTCCTTGCAAACCAATAGTTGACGATACGCGAATAAATAAAGTTCCTGAAGCTTTTAGAACCCGAATTAATTCTTTAAACATCGCCTGAAAATGTTCTGTGTTTTTTGCAAAATGCAATACTGCAGAACATAAAATGTGATCGAAACTACTTCTGCCGTAAGGCAAATTATCTAAGTCCCCTATCCTTAGCTGTGTTGCTATTTTAGAGTAAATTTCTTGCGCTATTTTAATGCGTTCGGGATTGCTGTCTATTCCATAAAGAGAAAAGTCGTTTTGATAAAACCATTTTAGGTTTCTTCCTTCACCACAACCCGCATCTAGAATAGATTGCCCAGGCTGGTAGGTTCCTTTTAAAATTTGATCGAGTACATAAATGTCTATATTTCCTATTAACTCATAGGTTTTTTTGTGATCCATAGCAGAAATTTCAGAAAACAAGATAAGAATTCATGTGGAGTTTGGTAACATGGGTTACGTATTTTTACTGCTAGATTTCTTATCTTTAAAAATCGATAAGCGAAGATTGCTTTTATGAATTTAAAAACACCAAAAAAATGAAAAATATAGTTTTAATACTGACCTTAATCAGCACTTTAACTGCTTGTAATGCACAACAGACCAACACCATTGAAGTTCTTTCTGCTACAGAATTTAAGGAAGCAGTTACCAACAAAGAGGTTCAACTGGTAGATGTTCGTACTCCAGAAGAATTTAAGGAAGGAGAGATTGATGACGCTTTAAACATCGACTTTTTACAAAATGAGAGCTTTACGACTCAGTTTGAAAAGTTAGATAAAGAAGAGCCGGTATATATTTACTGCCGTTCTGGAAACCGAAGTGGAAAAGCAGCGAATCAATTACAAAAAATGGGGTTTAAAGAAATTTACGACCTTGAAGGTGGTTATATGAACTATCCTTATAAAAAGTAAGATAGCCCATAAGACTTGTATTTTATTTAAAATGCGCAAAGAAGAAAACATAAGGTTTTATTTCTTTGCGCATTTTGCATTAGACTTAAGTTTTTCTGCGTAGAACTCTAATTCTAGATTCTAAAAATCAATTAGAATTTATACCAATTTAAATACGTAATGTCGCATTAAGAAATTGAATTATTTTTTGCTTGATTGAAGTTAAAAATTATTAGCATAGCCTTTGTTACGGTGATAATTTTTAATGAAAAGTAAGCATAAAAGAAACGATTTAATGGTTACATTATCTGTTTAATTTGGTATTAACACCTCATACATAAAATGCTGCAAGCTTCGCATCTCTTCTTTACCAACCTTTCTACCCAAGCGACCAGAGAAATATAGCACAAACCAAAGCACAAAAAGTGTTCCCATTGCTAGGATAGGCCAAGTACTGGGTCTCTCTAGTCTAATATTGGTGTACACCCATATACTTGCACCTATAAAAAGGCTTCCTACGACAAAGTGCAAGAACATAAACAATGTCCATACCGTAGGACTTGGTCCGTAAAGTCCTTTTAAAACGGTAGGTTGATCTTCAATTTTATAGATTTCTAAGTGTAATTGTGGCGACCAGAAATGCTGTTTTTCTTTCGGAAATCGTATAAACACATGATCGTCTACCCTACTGGTCACAAAGCTTTCACTACTCTTTCCAGCCGACTTAAAAGCAACTAGTAGCTTTTCGGGATCTTCATTTAGCTCTAGGCGAAACCTAGGACGTAAAACTACTTGGTTAGATAATTCCATAATGGGCTAAATATAGAACATTTAATTTGTGCCCTGCAAGAAGAAAATTTTCATATTTTTTTTCTGAAGTTTTTGATTTAAAAAAACAAAGAGCAGATTCATCAAATCTACTCTTTGTTTTGTTTCTATTTTTTCTTCCGATAAGAGAGAAACTCTTTCAAAACATACTAAAATGTCATTTCGAGCGCCAGCCCGAAAGAATTCATTCTGGCGGGGAGTCGAGAAATCTAACTATAAAACATTTCGATTCCATTCAGCATAGACATTTCGACGCTGTTCATTGTGACAAGGTTTTTTTTACCGTTACACTTCCGCAAAGTTTCTTTTTTACTTCAAACTATTTAAAAACTCCTTAAAATCGGGGTGGCTATAATCGGCCATTCCATTATGTGTCATCACCAAATTTCCTTTGGTATCGATCACATAAGTGGTAGGAATAGCAGAAGAATGATACATTCTAGGAACTCCGTTTGCTGCCGTATAAATGGGCAGATCATATTCTTTACGCTTGTCAAATGCCTTGGCTTTTTCAAAATCATCATCTAAAGAAAGCATCACAAAAGCAACCTCATCTCCCATTTCTTCGTGCAGCTCATCAATGCTAGGCATTTCTGCCACACAAGGCGGACACCAAGTGGCCCACAAGTTCATAAAGATGACTTTACCTTTCAATTCCTTTAAAGAGACGGTATTTCCATCTCTATCAATCAAATCAAAATTGAAATCTGCTTTCGTTTTATTGGCATCAACTGCTGCCACCTCATCGCTTCCGGTGTTTTCTGCTACGGTCATTTCTTTTACATCAGGATTCATTAAACCAGTAGCTAGAATTCCGCGTTGAGCGAAACCAATTACTTCGGTATGTAATCCTGTAGCGTAGAGCACCACAGCGATGGCTGCAAAAATTCCGTACTGAATCCAGGTTTTCTTAGCGCTATCTTTTTTATTCTCTTTCATAATTAATTTTTATTGAAATTTATATTCGGTTCCCGGTACGGTAGAGAAAGAGTACTTTCCAAGATATTCACAGTAAGCTCTTCCCTCTAAAGTAGGAGATACTGGCGATTTCTTTTCTAAATATTCTTCTACCACTTCGTGAATGGTATAGTCTTTCACTTCTACATCTTCTACATTAGGCATTCTACACAAATTATCGATAGGATCTCCCGGTCTCACACAAGCAGAAATGGTATAATATTCATCATCTTGCATAGGCTCTCCTTTCACGATAATGCTAGAAATACGCTCTCCTTTTTGATTTTGAGAATTAAAATTCACTTTCATTCCAGAGAAACGCACCAACCAACCGCCAAATCTTTCGGTGGCATTTTCAGCAAAAGCATTATGCATTTCACCTTCTAACCAATCCTTAATCTGTTTTCCAGTCGCTTTTCCTGTTTTCACTTTTTCGTTTACTGGAAGTAAATTCCACAAGTTAGCACGGGTAATAGGTTCTGGTTTACCATCTTTGGGAACTATAGGATTCCCAAAACGGAAGCCATTAGAAATTGAAATATCTGCTCCGGTTTTCCAACGTGCAGCATCGGTAATCATATTATCCATAGGATTTTCTACGGTTAAATAACGATATATTGGCGTATTGGTATAGCCTACCACCGTTTCTAGATACTCTTTATAAGGTGCTTTTTCTCTATCTACTAGCGCTTGCAATTCTTTATCTGCAGGATATTTGATAGGATCTACATCGATGAGTTCATAATCGTCTCCTACTAATTTTCCATCTACCAAATGTAAGGTTAATTTCCCCACGAAAGAACCAAATGCACCCGGTTCAGATACCTTAGCGTACTTTCCTTGTATCAATTCGCGTACCCTTTCGTGCGTATCATTACCCAATACATAATCTACATTTTCGGCAATCGGATTATTAGCCAATTCTACTTGTTTAAAAATTCCAATATGTGTCACTAAAAAAAGCACATCTATTTTTTCTTTCACTTTAATATCGTCCACCATCTTTTTCAAATCATCATCAAGGCCACTAAAGCCTATTCCTTTACTAAAAATAGGATTTTGTCTTACCGGAACAGCGGGATCATTAATCCCTACAAAACCAATGCGAACTCCTTCAATCTCTTTCACCCAGTGCGCAGGAAACAAAGGCTCTTTGCTTTCGTCGTGGTGCATATTTTGTGCGATAATGGGCGTATCATAGCCTTTCATTACCTCCATCATATTGTCTTTCCCGTACACTACCTCCCAATTTCCTGGAATAATAACATCAAATCCCATATTCTTAATAACGTCTGGCATCACTTTTCCTTCAGATAAAGCTGCATATCCACTTCCTTGAATCAGGTCACCCCCATCTACAATAATGGTACGGTTGGGATTTTTTTCACGCTCTTGGTCAAAAAGAGTCTTAATATTTGCTAGTCCGCCTCGATTTTTAAAGACCACTTCTTCGTCTTCCCAAAAAAGTTCTGGATGCGTATCTAATTGCCCGTGAATATCTGCCGTTTGAAGGATGGTAATACTCAAGGTATCTTTCGTTTCGGAATTTTTAGCCATATCTTTTGAAGTTTCATTTTTACAAGAAACGGTGGCTATTAATATTCCTAAAAGGCTAAGCCTTGCTAAAATTGTGGTGTTAAATAGGTTCATCATTATAAACTTAAACTTTTATAGCCCTTTTTTTGAAGCTGAAAATTATACAAAATGCCGTTTTCTACGACCTTCATTTCTTCTGGTACCTTTGTGGTATCAATTTTAAATTTGTTCAGCGAAAAACCGCAAGCTACTAAGTGTACTCCGGCTTCCTCCGCTTTTCTTATAAATTTCTTCATTTTATGCGTATCGGTGATATCCCCTATTTCCTTTCCGCAAATAATCACTTGAAAATCGCCAAAATCATCGCCTTCTTCCGCTTTAAGCGATTCCGCAGTAAGAATTATAGGTTGTAATTGTGGTATCTTTTTAGTGAGTACCACATAATTATTTTTATCATTTAGATGTTGTTGCGCCTTTAAGTTAGCCGTGCTGAATAAATTCAGCATTAAAAAGAGGGCGCTTAAAATATATGTTTTCATTTTTATGGTTTTAGATGATTTTAGTTTGTGTTTAAAAAGTATCCTGTTTTTTCCGCTTTACGGAAAGCTATCCGCTAAGGTTCATATTCATCTGGGTTCACAGATTTTCTGGTGTCGTTTAAAACAAAGAATAAAAGTCCGCCTAAGATGGCAATATTTTTAAAAAGTGGTCCTAATGTCGTGATTTGTCCTACCTGAATGGTTAAGGTAATGGGAATTAAAACGCCTATCAAAATGAGGGCTGCCCATTTGGTTTTGTAGCCCATAAGAAAAAGAAAACCTGCACTAAGCATCACCATTCCCGAAAGAATCACCAGCCATTGGGGATCTCCAAAAAGATGGGCAATCCCTTTAAAATTAGCTTTTTCTATGCGTTGTGCTGTCTTTTCTACCTGAAGCAAGTGGTTAAAACCTGCTACGAGAAATATACCACTAACGAATATTCTTAAAAGTTGGACCGATCTAGCGTTTACTGAAATACGTGTCGCCATGAGAACTCATGTAAAAATTAAGAGTTGATTTTGTGCGGTGTCTATCCGTAATTACTCCTTTTTACATGCGTTTGGAAAAGAAACCATTACGGTAGCACCGACTTAAAATTTTATCATTATTCTTAAGCGATCCGGGGTGGCGGAGAGGTATTATCTAGGTGTAGATAATTGAATCTTGAAGTAAAGTAATCGTTGAAAATCGTGATGGGTTCTACCGTATTGGTTTCCCAAGAAAACAAATCGAACTGAAATTGTGAGGTACAAAAACTGTTTAAGGCAATCACCTGAGAAGTGATTTGATCTGCTTCAGAAAATTGAGCTTTCTTTTGGCCTTGCTTCGGAAAGTTTTCTTTCTTACAATGCGGATTCACAAAAGTGATATCACTTCCGCTGAAAAGCAAATTCAATCCCCCCGCTTCTAAGGCCATAAACTTTGCCGAGAAGATGAAGATAAGTGCTGCCGCTATGTAAGTTTGTGTTTTCACGATGCTCCAAACATATAACAATTAAGCCGTGAGCTTTGTAACTTTTGTTACTCAATCGCTTTAAAAGCTTTTTTTAACAAAATTTAGAAAAAAACACTTCCTTACTTAATCACTTGAATTGCCCAGACGACTAACAGAAAACCTATCCCTGTAACGGCGGGTGCTGGAATTTGAGCAACAACCCCCAATACAATCATTACGATAGCGGTGATGGCAAGTAATACAGAAATCAAGTTTAATTTTTTGGTACGTGTCATTTTTCTATTTTTATTAGTCGTGTCCGACTAAGATATAAAACCTAAGACTTGATCTTAATAGCCTGCTCATTAGATTAAATCGATGAAGCGTACGTATTAATTTTTAAATTTCAATGGTAAACTTAATAGCAAGCAGTCACTTCATAAAAAATCGCTGAACGTCTTTTATATTTGAATCAACAGAAATCTTTAATGTTGTAATCGGACACTAATGTATTTTTCTCTAAACTAATAAAAAATAATCGGACTTATTGTAACGTTTGTTACCGATATCACTTTACAAAAACAGCATCTTTGCTCAAAAATTATCGATATGAATTGGATATATGATCCTTGGCCTTGGTATGTTGCGGGACCGCTTATTGCTTTTACCATGTTTATTTTATTGCTCGCAGGAAAGCAATTTGGGATGTCTTCCAACCTTCGTACGGCATGTTCGGCGATGGGAGCAGGAAAAGCAGCCGACTTTTTCAAATTTGATTGGAAAGCAGAACGCTGGAATTTGATGCTTGTCGCAGGAGCGGTGATTGGTGGTTTTATCGCCTCTAACTACATGAGCGACAATATCGTAGAAATTAACCCCGAAGTTGCTCAGCAACTCGCCACCGACTATCAAATTGAAAGTGCTGGTGAAAGCTATTTACCTACAGAACTGTTTTCTACCGCAGCATTATCAAATCCTTTTACCATCATCATCCTTTTATTAGGTGGGTTAATGGTAGGTTTTGGAGCCCGTTATGCCGGTGGTTGTACCTCGGGTCACGCCATCTCTGGATTGAGTAACCTGCAACTCCCCTCTTTAATTGCCGTCATCGGTTTTTTTATAGGCGGCTTGGTCATGATTCATTTAATTTTCCCTTTAATCTTTTAGCACATGAAATATTTCACTTATTTAGTCATTGGTATTTTCTTCGGAATTGTGATGTTTAAATCTGAAGCCGCTTCTTGGTTTCGGATTTATGAAATGTTCCAGTTTGGAAGCTTTCATATGTACGGCATCATAGGCTCGGCCTTAGCTTTAGGCGTTATAGGCGTTCAACTTATAAAACGCAAAAACATAAAACCCTTAGACGGAAGCGAAATGAGCTTACAACCTAAGAAAAAAGGCATAGCTCGCTACCTTATTGGCGGTATTATTTTTGGACTTGGTTGGGCATTGGCAGGCGCTTGCCCAGGACCTATGTACGTTCTCGCAGGTGCAGGTTATGGTTCTATTTTTATCGTTATTTTTGGAGCCCTTGCCGGAACTTTTCTTTACGGAATCTTAAGAAAACATCTTCCACATTAAGCTATAAATGCTAATTTTTAGTAAATCAAAAGTCCTTTAAATTTTTTGTTTAAAGGGCTTTTTTTTGTTGTTGTAAACTCTGCTTTTTCTAATGCTTAGGAGTAATTAATTTTACTTTACGGAAACAAAAAAATGTTTTCATCTTGCGGTAGGTTTTATTAAAGGACTATTTTTGCAGCCTTAAAATTAATAGCCCCCTAAAAATGAAAATGATCCTCTCTTTAACTTTAATGCTTTTTGCGTTAACCTCTTGCAATGAACCCATAGAAACCAAATTTGAACATGATGGAGTTTCACTAATCTCCCCTACTGACTGGAAAATTACAGATGAGGAGAATTTTGAAAATGAAGGATATTATTTAGCCATAGAAAAAGAGGGATTAAATTCTAGTGGTTTATTGACCATAACTTGGTTAAACAATGAGGTAGAACTTAACGATTGGAGATCTCTTATTATAGGAGAGTTAAAAAAGAGTACTCCTTTTGAAAATTCAGATTTAACCTTTGCTTCACCTTACGAAAGTAAGTATAATAGTATAAAATCTATTTCGACAGATTTCTCTGTGACTATTCTCAATTTAAAACACAGTGGCGTAATTCATGTTTTTAATAAAGCAAATAAAACATTTGGGGTTGTTAAACAAGAAGCAGACGACGATAACTCTGAAAACAAAAAGGGGTTTGAACTAATTGAGAAAAGTCTGATAATTGAATAAAAATTCAATTATCGATAACTAGAAAGTCAATTAGTTTTCAGCACTAAGCTTTTGCATTTTTTCTCTAACATTACTGAAACCTTGCAAAAACAAAAAATCTTATTATTCTGTAAGGTTTGGCATTAAAAGTGTACTTTTATTTTGTCATAAATTCTTGTAAATAAGCTATGAAAAGAGCAATTCTAAGTCTGTTATTTCTGATTCTTTTTAATACGTGTTTTGGACAAACGTATTCGTTTGATAGACTCATAAAAAGCGAAGTTTCTACAACCTCCGCTAAGCATAAAGAAAATACCTATTTGTTTAATTCTGAAGATTACTCCTATTCCTTGCGTCTAAATGAAGGCAAAGATTCTACAGAAGCATGGATCATTGACACAAAAAGAAGGCAAGTCCATTATTTTAATGCCGAGCGTAAAGACTCCTTAGAATTAAAGTTTGTAAAAACGAATCCGTATAAACTTAACCTTCCCGAATACACTTATGAGTTTTCTTATGTAAAATCGAAAAGCAGAGAGAAAGAAATCTTACTCGCTATAATCGACAAAGAGAAAAAAGAAATTGCGAGCTACAGGTTGAAAATAGAAAAAACAGATCATAATTATTTTCCTATATTTCAAGCAACAGCAGCCGTAGAGCCGTTTAATCTCATGAACATAAAAGCTCCTTTTAATTTTTTAGTTTTAAAATCTAACGGAAAAAATTCTAATGGCAAGGCGGTGAACTATGAGTTAAGTTGTACAGAAGGTACAGAGCTTATGGTGACCATACCTCAAAAAAGTTAAAGCTACAGCAAGTAGTTGTAAATCGCTTTCACAAATAACACGTAGTTTTCAAACAAAAGAAGTAACTTCATCAACCCCTAAGTCTTAGTTTACAAGGCATATTCGCATTGCAACATGTCTCAATCTAGACCGTTGGTGATAACCTGCAAAGAAACACACGAATGAACAAAGAGATTCTACTCACCCTACTCATAAGCTCGTTGCTATGGATTATCATATTGATAATTATTTATGTTAAAAATAAAAACCGGACAGAAAAGAATATTGCCAAGCAACATGAAAATGTAAGTCAGATCAATTCAGAATACAATAAAAAGCTGGAAAGTATTCTCACCGAAAGAAATGAGGACTTAAGACAGAGTTACGAAAAAGGATATGCTGACGCAGAATCAAAAAAAGAATTGTCGGTCCAGATTTCCCCTTGGAAAGAAGAGATGGATAGTCGTACATTATTCAAGAATAAAAAATCGGTTAAGGTTGGTTATAAACATCAGTTATTCTCCAATGGAATGCCTTGTTTTGAGCCTCATATTACCGTAATCGAGGAATTAACGGTAGACAAATTAAATGAAGAACATATAAAAAAGACCTTTTCTAACCTAGAGTTAATAATGAATAATATCCCGAATACTGGAAGCGTGGCAGTGAGCATTTTAGGAAACGGTAAAGATTTAGCCAATTCCCTATTGAATATGACTAAACGAAAAAAGTAAACTTTTGTTTACAAACTAGTTGAAAACCATATAAAACAACTATATCATGAAACAGGTAAAAATATTATCCAAGAAAAACGCAACCCACGATGTTGTACAGCTTAGAACCCAAAAACCAAAAGATCTTTCTTTTTTACCAGGGCAAGCCGTTGATGTTTCGTTGAATAAACCTGAATGGAAAGAAGAGTTAAGACCGTTTACCTTTACGTCTCTTCCCCAGGATGATTATCTAGAATTTCATATTAAAATTTATCCTGAACACGACGGAGTTACCGAGCAGATTGGCAAACTAAGACAGAATGATTCGCTTTCCCTTGGTGATGTATTTGGCGCGATCAAATATCAAGGGGAAGGTGTTTTTATTGCGGGAGGAGCCGGCGTCACCCCGTTTATCTCCATTTTAAGAGACCTTGAAAAACAAAACAAAATGGGCCATAACAAGCTTCTTTTTGCCAATAAAACCGCTGATGATATTATTGAAAAAGAATTATTTAATCAGTTATTGGGTGACAATTTTGTCAATGTGCTTTCAGATGAACAGAAGGAAGGTTACGAACATGGTTATATAACTAAAGACTTGATTAAAGCGCAAATTCAGAACGAAAACAGTCTTTTTTACTTGTGTGGTCCGCCTCCAATGATGGATGCGGTTTTAAAACAACTCAAAGAATTGGGCATAGACAAATCGAAAATCATACAAGAGGAATTCTAATCCTTCGTCGAGGTTTTAATATCTTAAATTTCAACTATAATCTTGAACCGAAGTTCTTAATTGTGGATGAGTAAAACAAATACAATACTGAAGTAAAAAAACAACTATAGACAAGGAAAAGTACCTTCATAGAATTAAATATTCGGGAAGCCGCGAACCTAACTTAGGTGTTTTAAAAGAGTTGCAAAAATGTCATTTTGGACTTCCTAGTAATTTTGTGACTAATTTTATTAGGCCGCTTTGTTAAAAAATCCTTTTAATTTTAGTTCCATT
>NZ_JAVHUL010000002.1 GCF_031085155.1 Mesonia profundi
GTGGACCTAAACGTTTTCCGCTTTTTATCATCTTTTAAATGTTTTATAAAACGGTCAACCTATATCAGGGAGTGACATGGAGAGGTGAGAAAATGGATTCGAAATTTTGCTAGAAATTGAATTTTGAACTTTCAGGTGTAGGACGTTGAGTGATTTTTGCAAAAAATAGTATCGAAGCGACCGGATTAGAAGTTAGGCACGAAGCTGAAATCAAAAAATCCTAATCCTTAATCTGCATTCTCCAATCAAAAATCTCCAATCGTTAATCGTTAATCAAGAAGATTCCTCCTTTTTTGGACTACCAATTTATCTACACCATCATCTGTTTAATTTGGTATAAATTCAGATTTAACTAAAATTAGGAATTTAGATTTTTAGTGGATAGAAATTTTAAATGTATTTTAGCTACGGCTAAGCAAAAAACACGCCTCTACATAAATAATTTTTTAATAAAGAGAATCACTTCAAACATACAGTTATGGGTAAAGAGTTTTATAAAAAAATGTTGGACAATAATAAAAAGTGGGTGGAAAGAAGACTTTCTGAAGATGAGCAATACTTCAAAAAGTTAGAAAACGGTCAGTCCCCGCCACTTTTATGGATTGGTTGTGCAGATAGCCGCGTGCCTGCAAATGAAATTATTGGCGCTGAACCAGGGGAAGTTTTTGTGCACCGAAATATTGCCAATTTGGTGGTACATACGGATATGAATATGTTGAGTGTTTTAGATTATGCGGTAAATGCCTTAAAAATTGAGCATATTATTGTGTGCGGTCATTATGGTTGCGGAGGTGTAAAAGCAGCGATGGAAAATCAATCTATCGGACTTATAGATAATTGGATAAGACACATCAAAGATGTCTATATGATTTATAAAAAGGAATTGGACGCTATTGAAGACGAAAAAATGCGTTGGGATAGGTTTGTAGAACTTAACGTTAAAGAGCAAGTTTACGATATGGCCGAAACCTCTATCGTACAAAATGCGTGGAGAAATAACCAAAAGTTAACCGTTCACGGTTGGGCTTACGGAGTAGGAACTGGAATTGTAAACGACCTAGGCGTAAACTTGATGGGGAACGATGATTTAGATGAGGTCTATCAATTAAAGTTTGAAGAGTAGATTTTATTCTCTTTAAAAACAGAGGTTAGGAGTATGTAGAATTTTTCCATTGCTGAAATTATTTTCAACTTCAAACTAAAATTTCACACACCCTTGGATTTCTTCGGGATATTTTTCTGATAAACTCTTCCGCTCTTTTTAGAGGGGGAGTTTATGCAAGTTTCCACAATGATTTACAAGTTAATTTTGTAATATTCTAAAATAACATTTTCGACAAAGTTTACCCGATGCAAAAGAAGAGCTCAGAAGAATAACTTCAAGTAAATTCTAACTCAGCTTAAGACTACTTTAAATTATTTTCTTCCATAGTTTCATCTACTTTATTTAAAATTTGAGGCAAAAATACGGGAGCAATCACTTTTATGGGTTCATAAAGAATAGACTCCTCTAAGGTTTCTTCTTTAACAAATTGCGCATGATCATTGTAACTAGCGATAAACATGAGGATAGCGCTGGTAATAAAAACTGCTTTTAAGAGTCCGAAAGCGCCGCCTAAGATGCGGTTCACAATTCCTAAGGCAATCACGCCAACCAACTTTGTCAAGAGTTTTCCTATGAGCAAAATAAAGAGAACTATAAGAATAAAAGTGACAGCAAAAGCGGTAAGTTGTATGTATTGTTCTTCCCAATCAAACTGATGGTGTAAAAAATTAAAGGCAAAATGACTAAAGTGAATAGCGCCATAAATACCTAGTATTAAAGCTACTAAGGAGGCGAGTTCAATAATAAAACCTTTCATAAAACCTCTTATGAGCCCCAAAAGGAGAATAATCCCTAAAACAATATCAATTACATTCATAGCTCAAATATAACTTAAAATCAATAATCTCTACATAAACACTCAAGCTATACGTGAAAAATAAGCTTAAATTTTAAAACTAAACTCTATCTTTGCGATATGATAAGAGACGAAGAATTAAAGAACAGATGGGAACGCGTGCAAACACAACTTTCAAAGCAATTTGCCGATGGAGAGATGATGGATTTGGATGCGATTATTTACCTGATTGGAGTTCAAGAACTAGGACAACTACATAAAAAATTTAAAAAAGACCATAAAATAGATTTGATGCATATTGCGATTTGTAAGCTGTTAGAGCCATATGGTTACTATGAATTTGATTATGTAGATGATGACGGTTGGCCACATTATAAAATTATAGAACATTTACCAGTTTTAAAAGCCGGGGAACAATCTATTATGATGAAAGAAGCCATCGTAACGTATTTTCTAGAGAAAGAATACATCAAATAATTAGTGTGATAAATAGAAATGGAAGTGGAGAAAAGAAGCGCTTAAGATTTTGGCTTTCTTAAATGTAGGCAGTAAAAACTATTTGCCTAACACGCTTTATTTTTTCTTAACTTTGCAGACTTAATTTAAGAGAAGATGATTCAGAAGATTAAAGATTATATTACTGAAGTAGAAAATTTTCAGGCGAAAACGGCTGAAGAAATTGAAGCTTTCAGAATTAAATTTTTAGGAAAAAAGGGGGTGTTAAATGATTTCTTTACGGAATTTAAAAACGTTCCTAATGAGCAAAAGAAAGAATTTGGTCAAAGCATCAATCAGCTTAAAACTTCCGCGCAAGCGAAAGTAGATAGCTTAAAAGATTGGCTGGAGAATCAAGCAGAAGAAAAAGGAGCTTACGGAGATTTATCCCGTCCTGGCGAGGCCATTGAGATTGGCTCGAGGCATCCCATTTCTATTGTAAAGAATCAAATTATTGAAATCTTCTCGAATATAGGTTTTAATGTGTCTGAAGGTCCAGAGATGGAAGACGATTGGCATAATTTTACCGCCTTAAACTTGCCAGAATATCACCCGGCAAGAGATATGCAGGATACGTTTTTTATTCAAACCAATCCCGAAGATATTTTATTGAGAACGCATACCTCTAGCGTACAAGTGCGGTATATGGAAGAACATCAACCGCCTATTAGAACCATTTCTCCGGGTCGGGTTTTTAGAAACGAAGCCATTTCTTCTCGTTCTCACTGTATTTTTCACCAAGTGGAAGGTTTGTATATAGATAAAGATGTGAGCTTTGCCGATTTAAAGCAAACCCTTCTTTATTTTACCAAACAGCTTTTTGGAAAGTCTAAAATACGATTAAGACCTTCTTATTTTCCGTTTACGGAACCTAGCGCCGAAGTAGATATTTACTGGGGACTAGAAACTGAAACCGATTATAGAATCACTAAAGGAACCGGTTGGTTAGAAATTATGGGCTGCGGAATGGTAGATCCTAACGTGCTTAAAAATTCTAATATTGATCCTAACGAATATTCTGGTTTCGCTTTTGGAATGGGAATAGAACGTATCGCCATGTTATTGTATCAAATAGATGACATTAGAATGTTTTACGAAAATGACGTTCGGTTTTTAAAACAATTTAAATCTGTATTATAGATGAAAAAAATAGGGTTTATCATATTGGCCGCCTTTATTCTAGGCCTTATTGTTTATGTCACTTTTATTATTG
Organism: Mesonia profundi; assembly: GCF_031085155.1. Taxonomy (GTDB): domain Bacteria; phylum Bacteroidota; class Bacteroidia; order Flavobacteriales; family Flavobacteriaceae; genus Mesonia; species Mesonia profundi. Next base: position 3,610 of record NZ_JAVHUL010000002.1, read on the forward strand.
CCGTAATTAAAATTACGTTAGGCATAATTTTATTGGCTATCGCTGCCGTTTTATTGACTATTGTTTATTTTAAAATTAAACACCGTTTAAACGACTAAGCTTTGAAGAAAGATATTAAGATTACTCCCGTTGAAGGCGTATATGTCGCTGCCGTTTTAGAGTACAATAAAGACTTTCAAATGGATGATTGGAATGTGTATGTCATCAACGAAAACCTCTATCCTATAGAAACGGTTCTTATTGTTTCTAAAGGTTTTGAAGGTAAAAAAATCACCACTACTTTTAGGCATAACTTAAAGTTACTCCCTGCAAAATCTTATGCAAAAGTGGAGTTGCTTCAACCCGATTTGTTTGAAATCAATAACGAATTTTCAGTTTCCTTCTTTTCAGAAAAAGGATTTTTACACCATAACTTCTTATTCCCAAAACGCAGTATAGACGAAGCTAATCGTAAAGAATTACCGATTATGAAAGAAAAAGGAATCTTAGCTCAGTAATTTATAAAGCTTTTTTCGCCGTCTTTAGGTTCATCACTACAATAGAGAGTAAGATCAATACAATTCCTAGCCATTGCGGTAAAGTCACGACTTCATTCAGTAATAAATAAGCCATACAAACCGCTACTGGTAACTCGATAGAAGTGATAATCACCCCAATTCCCACATTTAATTTAGGCATTCCAGTGGTTAGAAATAAAGGAGGTAAAATGGTTCCGAAGATGGCTAATAAAGGTCCCCAAAAGTAAAATATTTCCAGATTAAAACCTTGTATCAACGTAGGCAAGGTAATAGCGCTTACAATGATTAAGCCGCCTAACATCATCCATTTACTTCTTAGCATAGACGGCAACTCTGTAGAAACCGTATTAGAACTGTAAATGGTAACCGTATAGGAAGCTGCAGCCAGCAATCCGAATAAAATACCTCTGAGGTCTAATTCGAAGCTCTCAAATAGAACGTTGGTAGCCAAAAGGGTTCCTAGTAGAATAATGAGTACCGCCAAGATTTTAAGGGCAGTAGGCTTTTGTTTTTGAATGACTGCATCTAGTGCGACTCCCATCCAAACACTCTGCATCAATAAAACGATTCCTATAGAAACCGTAATGTATTGCACCGCCAAATAGTAGAAAATACTGGTAAGTCCCAAGGAGCTACCCGCAACAATAAGCTTTAAGATACTTTTCCTTGAAGCCGGAGCTGCAGGGGTTTTTCTTTTCTTTCCTTTATAAAATAGATTAAGAATCACAAGACCAAAGAAACCAATAAAAAGTTGTGCAAAAGTCACTTCGTAAGCGGTGAAGCCTTCCTCATAGGCCATTTTTACAAAGGTGGTGAGCATTCCGTAACTCGAGGCGCCTAGAGCTACTAGAATGCCTCCTTTTAAAACAGTATTTTTCAAATAGGTTGTATTATCGCTTTCGCGGAATTAATCTAATTTATCGGTAAGTTTTAAGAATACTCTTTTCGGGTTTTTATGCTCGTACAAGATCTCATAGACCGCATTGATAATTGGAGTCCTGGCTTTTTTACTTCCTTTATTCTTGTTGATGTGGTAAGCGCTTTTGCTAGCATAATAACCTTCTGCAATCATACTCATTTCCATTTGAGCACTTTTTACTGTGTAGCCTTTCCCTATCATATTTCCAAACATTCTATTGCGACTAAAAACAGAGTACCCCGTCACCAAAAGATCCCCTAAATAGGCGGAATCATTAATATTGCGCTTCATCTTATACGTTTTTTTAATAAAACGTTTCATCTCTCGTATCGCATTACTCATCAAAACGCTCTGGAAGTTATCGCCATAACCTAAACCATGTGCAATTCCCGCAGCAATAGCATAGATGTTTTTAAGCATAGCGGCATATTCGGTACCAATAATGTCTTCGCTGGTTTTACATTTAATGTAATGGTTACTCAAATGACTGGCTAGGTATTTGGCATTATCTTCATTAGAACAAGCAATAGTAAGGTATGAAAGCCGTTCTAAAGCTACTTCTTCGGCATGACAAGGTCCTGTGATCACTCCAATATGATCAAAAGGAATATCATACGTCTTGTGAAAGTGTTCTCCTACAATAAGGCTGCTTTCAGGAACAATTCCTTTAATGGCACTAAAAATAAGCTTGTCTTTTAAGGGAACAGTAAGTTGGTCTAATTCGGTTTTCAAAAATGCTGAAGGAATAGCAAACACGAGACAGTCTGCTTCCGCGACAGCGACATTAATATCATTGGTTAATTTAAGCTGGGAGACATCAAACTCTACCGAGCTTAAATAATTGGGGTTATGGTCTTCTTTTTTTATATGCTCAATCGCGTCTTGGTTGCGCATGTACCAATGTACGGTTTGTACATTCTCACATAGCATTTTGGTAATAGCGGTCGCCCAACTACCACCACCAATGACAGCAAATTTTGAATCTTTCTTCATAAAACATCGTTCTTAGAAGCTAAAGTACAAAATAAAAAAGGGTTTAAAATTTACAAGGCTTGGCCTAAAGAAATTTTAACACTATTTATGGGTAGAGCGTACAATTTAATCAAAGAATACCACGTTATCCTTAGAGATTTTTTGGTTGGTTATTTAGTTGAAGATCCGTTTACTTTCGTAGTAAACGGATCTTTTTTTAGGAATAAAATCCCATTTCATCTATATATTCCCAAGCCGATGCAGGTAATAAAGGCCGAATGTTCTTTCCTTCTTTGATAGAATTTCTAATAAACGTAGAGGAGATTTCCATGATAGGTGCTTTTATGTAAGTCACTTTTTCATGATGGGCTAAAGTCGGTGTTTTTTTAAGATCGTAAACTCTTGGATAGACCAAAAGGTGATAACGTTCTAAAATGACTTCGTAGTTTTTCCATTTGGGAAGACTTTGTAAATTATCCTCTCCCATAATTAGAGAAAACGTATAGTCTGGAAATTTCTCCTCTAAATGTGCCAAGGTATTCACCGTATAATTAGGCTGCAGTAAACCAAACTCAATGTCTGATGGTCTTAATTTATCGTAACTCTGGGTCGCTCTATGCGCCATTTCTAAACGATCATAATCGGGGAGGAGGCTGCTTTTTTTCTTATGAGGATTATGCGGCGTCACTACTAGCCACACTTCATCTAGGTCAGAAAATTCTGCCATATGATTGGCGATAGCCAAATGTCCTATGTGAATAGGATTAAAGGTTCCAAAATAAAGTCCGATGTGTTTTTTCAAAACGAAAATTAGTTTTATTCACGAAGTGAAGTTTCAAATATTCCGAGTTTCGTCTCGAAATTTAAATATTTTGCGGCTTGCGCGAATTGATTTATTTACTGATAAAGTTTTTCACCAGGCTGTACGATTCAGATAAAGCGGTAGGCAGGTCGTTATTCACAATAATAAAGTCAAATTGTGGCGCCGTCGCCATCTCAATAGAAGCTTTTGCGACCCGCATATTGATACGGTCATCTGTTTCTGTCTTTCGTTTCTTAAGCCTTATTTTTAGCTCCTCAATACTTGGAGGTTGCACAAAAACCGCTAAGGTTCTTTCGGGATAAATGTGTTTAATGTCTAGGCCTCCCACCACATCAATATCAAAAACAACGTGTTTGCCACTGGCCCAAATGCGTTGTACTTCTTTTTTTAAAGTGCCGTAAAAATTATCTCGGTACACCTCTTCCCATTCTAAGAAATCCTCTTTCTTAATATGCGATTTAAACTCCTCTAACGACATAAAGTAGTAGTCTCTTCCATCAACTTCATCTCCTCGCGGTTCTCTTGAAGTAGCAGAAATGGAGAAATCTAAGTTGAGGTCTTCTTGTTTTAGCAGGTGCTTTACGATAGTGGTTTTACCTGATCCCGATGGTGCTGAAAAAACGATTAGTTTTCCTTCAATCATTACAAGACGTTTAAAAGTTGTTCTTTGATTTTCTCTAATTCATCTTTCATTTCTACCACCAATTTCTGCATAGGAGCATAATTAGATTTGCTTCCAATGGTGTTGACTTCTCTTCCAATTTCTTGTCCTATAAAACCTAATTTTTTACCATTAGAGTCACTAGAATTTAAGGATTCCGTAAAGTAAGATAAGTGATTGTCTAAACGTATTTTTTCTTCGGTAATGTCATATTTTTCAATATAATAAACCAATTCTTGTTCAAACCTATTCTCGTCTACATTTTCTTTTAAATCGGCTATTCCTTTTCTAAGACGTTCTTTTACAGCTTCCACCCGTTGCGGATCAATTGCTATAATTTCTGATAAGATATTTTTTATGTTGGTAATGCGAAGCACAAAATCTTGCTCTAGCGCTTTCCCTTCATCCAATCTGTAGCGAGTCACTTCTTGTAAAGCAGCTTCTACTCCTTTTTCAATCGCTATAAACTCATCTTCATCTACTTCTTCGCGCTCTGTTTTTAAAGCATCTGGTAAGCGAATGGCCATTTTTAAAAGCTCTACATCATCTTTGTTTCCCGTTTCCGGAATTGCTTTAAGCTGCGCCATATAATTTTTCACCACAACGGCATTGATAGCAGAAGAAGTTTCTTCGCCTGTAACCTCTGCATATAAGGAAAAATCTACTTTTCCACGTTGTAGGGATTTAGAAATTTTATTGCGTAGGCTTAGTTCTTTCTCTCGATACTGAGAAGGCATACGGGCGTTAAGATCTAAATTTTTACTATTTAAAGTTTTAATTTCAATAGTGATTTTCTTATTGGGAAGCTCTACCGTATGCTTGCCAAAACCAGTCATGGATTGAATCATGTCTCTTTTTTAAAGTTGAGCAAAGGTAATAAAAACTAATAGTTTAACGATAAATAATCTCCTTTGCTGTGAGTACTGGGTTTTGCGTTAAATAAAAACAAAAACGTATAGGGTTTGCTTTAAATTTATTATGCTTGCGTAATAAAACACAATCATGTATACAAAAGACTTTGAAATCCGCTGGAGCGATATAGACGCCAATAGACATTTAGCCAATTCGGCTTATATGAATTTTATGAGTCATACCAGGATGGCTTTTTTAATGGAACACGGCTTTGGCCAAAAACAATTGGCTCAACATAACATTGGACCTGTGGTTTTTTATGAACATATCTATTATTTTAAGGAAATCTTTGCAGGGAAACCCATCAAAGTAAGTTTAGAACTTAAAGGGATCTCTGAAGACGGGATGTTTTTTGAATTTCTTCATAATATCTACGATGCTAAAGGAAAGAATTGCGCAAGTTGCGAAATGTTAGGTTCTTGGATTGACCTTAAAGACAGAACCTTAGTCACGTTACCGAAAGATCTTTTGAAAGAATTAAATTCTTTAGGAAAAACAGAAGACTTTAAAATTCTCACTAAAGAAGACACGAGAAAGTTTGGTAAGAAGCCAAAGCATATAGACCCTAGCTTACTGTAATCATACGGTAGAACTATAAAAAAATCCGCTAAGAGTGTAGCTTCTAGCGGATTTTTATGTTGATAATAGTAACCTAAGAGTCTAAATCTTGTAAAGAAACACTTAAGAATTCAGCTGCTTCTTTAGTGCTTCGACCGTTTTTTTACTATTGCCGATAAAAATGTGGTCTTCAATGACAAACACAGGTCTTTTAAGAAAAGTATAATGTTCTAAAAGCAAGTTTTTGTAATCTGCTTCAGACAATGATTTGTTTTTTAAATCCTGTTCTTTATAGCGTTTTGCTCTTTTGTTGAATAAAGATTCATAGCTCTGTGATAAGGCATACAATTCTTCCAATTGAACTTCGGTTAAGGCTTCTTTTTTTACATCTTGCTTCACAAAATCTGAAGCTAGCTCTATTTCTTTTAAAATTCTTTTACAGGTATCGCAAGTGGATAGGTAATAAACTTTTTTCATATTTAATAATTTAGCCAAGTTTCAACATCTTTTTTAGGAAAAGAAAGCTTTATATCTCCTTCTGCATAGCTTGCTGCTTCATAAGGATTGTAAATCATATGCAAGCTATCTTTGGTTATGGCCATGTTTTCTGGTAATTTAAATTCATCGTTTTCAAAAAAGAATCCGTTTTTGTTTAGACTCTCCGTTTCAGAAAGATGAAACTTTTTTCTAAACATTCCTTCCGCGTAAGCTTTAAAAGCCTTCTCATTTTTTAAAAGTGCTTTAGGTTCTATTCTTTTGGCATTCACTTTATCATAGGTATTATATAATTTGGCTCCGTACCCGTGAGCACCTCCCGTATAGTTGTAAAATATAGAGGATATGACCAAAATGCTATCACTTTCAAAAAGTTTTTCTTGTCTAATATAGAGTTCGTAAACGGCATGGGAATCTGGAAAATCATTCTTAAAATTAGCGTACTCTTCCATAAACTTATCAACGCTCTTGTCTATATGATCTTGCGGAATTGAATCTGAAGGAGTAAGCACAATCTCTGTTAAGCTCTTTTCATTTAACTGATTGATTTTTTTACCAGCATTCGTAGCATCTGTAATGTGTAAATATTCAATGTCTAGCTTAGGACACGGATTCATTTTACAAATATCTAAACTGTCTTTAGAAATGGTTTTGGTATCGTAGCTAAAAGTTGGATTCTTGGAGGAAGTTTCTTCTGTGGAAGTATCTTTATCTAACTTTTGCTTTTGATCTTCTTTACAGCTTAGACTTAAAATAAGAATTAAGCATAAACTTAAAAGTGAATTTTTTTTCATCGGTGTATATTAATGTTAAACTACAACTAAAGGTAAGGTCAATTTTGGGAATCGGCAAATGCAATGGTATTTTTGATGTACATTTTTTAAATAAAGTTTTATGAAATTCAACACAAAGACGATACATGGCGGACAAGAAAACATAGATCCGGCCTACAATTCTGTTATGCCTCCCATATATCAAACTTCCACCTATGCGCAATCTACTCCAGGGGGACATAAAGGTTTTGAATATTCACGAAGTGGAAACCCTACCCGCTCTGCTTTAGAAAAATCTGTTGCAAGTTTAGAAAACGGAAATTACGGTTTGGCATTTGGGTCTGGACTGGCAGCAATTGATGCGGTTTTAAAATTATTGAAACCTGGGGATGAGGTCATTTCTACTAGCGATTTATATGGCGGAACGTACCGTTTATTTACGGGTATTTTTGAAGACTTCGGAATTAAATTTCACTTTATTGGGATGAGCGAGGCCAAAAATATTGAAAACTATGTGAATGATCACACCAAGTTGATTTGGGTAGAAACGCCAACCAACCCCATGATGAATATTATTGATCTGGAAGCGGTAGCAAAAATCAGTAATAAACATGAGATCTTATTGGCGGTAGACAACACCTTTGCGACTCCGTATTTGCAACAACCTTTAGCTATAGGTGCCGATATTGTGATGCATAGCGCCACCAAATACTTAGGAGGTCATAGTGATGTGGTCATGGGCGTACTGGCCGTAAAAGAGGAAGCACTAGCCAGCCGACTTTATTTTATTCAGAATGCAAGTGGAGCCGTGGCAGGGCCACAAGATAGCTTCTTAGTGTTGAGAGGAATAAAGACACTCCACTTAAGAATGCAAAGACATTGTGAGAATGGGAAAGCGGTAGGTGAATTTTTAAATCGTCATCCCAAAGTAGATAAGGTATATTGGCCAGGGCTTCCATCACATCCTAATCATGAAATTGCCAAAAGACAAATGAAGGATTTTGGCGGCATGGTTTCCTTCACTACAAAAGACAATAGCTTGTCTGGAGCGATTTCTTTTCTAGAAAAATTAAAGGTATTCACCTTAGCGGAATCTCTTGGCGGAGTAGAATCTTTAGCAGGACATCCTGCAAGTATGACGCACGCTTCTATTCCTAAAGAGGAAAGAGAAAAATTAGGCGTGGTAGATTCACTAATCCGTTTAAGTGTAGGGGTTGAAGATGAGCAAGATTTACTGGAAGATTTGAAACAAGCTTTGGGATAGTGTTCTTAGGATGCTTTTTTATAGCGTACATTTTTTGAAGCCTAGCTCTAGAGATATAAGTATATTTGCTCCCGCGTTACAATAATATCATTTACACCTAGTTATAACTTGATGAAACGAATAGTTCTCCTTTTCTTTTTCTTTAGTCTCTTTTCTCAAGCACAAGAGCAAAATCCAAATTGGGAAGATTTATTCTCGTATTATAGCATCCAAGATATTTCAACGGGGGGCGGTAAGGTTTTCGCTGCCGCGGAAAACTCTGTATTCTCTTACCGAATAGGAACTCAAGAAATTGAAAAAATATCTTCTATTCAAGGGCTCTCAAGTGAAAAAATAAATACTATCTATTATTCTGCGAATTACAACCTATTATTTATAGGCTATAAAACAGGATTAATGGATGTGTATAACCCCCAAGATAAAACGGTTTTAAAAGTGATAAATATCACTGAAAAAGTGACAATTACCCCCGCTAACAGAAGAATTAATCATTTTTATGAATATGGAGATAAACTGTTTATCTCTACCAACTATGGAATTTCAGAGTTTAGGTTAAACAATCTTGAATTTGGAGATACGTATTTTATTGGGGATGCTGGCGAGCAGCTTCAGGTGACGCAAACCACTGTTTTTAACGATAAGATTTATGCAGCTACTCAGCAAGGAGGACTTCGTTTTTCAGACGTGAATAGTCCTAATTTGGTAGATTTCTCTTTGTGGCAAAACATCACTAATAATTCTTTTAGAGGTGTGGTGACGCTTAATAATGCTGTTTATATAATGAGCAATAACAATACCTTACAACAATTGCAAGGGAATAATTTTATCAATAAGGATCAATTTAATCAGGAGGTGAGAGACTTCCGTGTCAACGAAGAAAAACTCATCGTGACTACTTCCAATAGAGTTAAAATTTATGACAATCAATTAAGTACGCTCGTTAACATTTCTAATTTTAGTGATTTTTCACCTAATTTAAGTAGTGCAACTATCTTTCAAGAAGTTATTTATCTGGGAGATTTAAATGAAGGTTTACTGGCTGCGACACCTAGTAATACAAGTGCCTTTCAGTTTTTAAGTCCGGATGGGCCTTTACGAAATGATGTATTTAGCCTCTCAGTCATACCAAATGAGGTTTGGGTGACTTATGGAGAATATGACGTATTTTTTAATCCATATCCTTTAAAAAGAGCGGGAGTTAGTCATCTTGTGAATGAGGAATGGATAAATATTCCTTTTGAAAGTTTAGACGAAACAGAAGAAATAACTAGAACAGCGATAAACCCATCTAATACCAATCAGGTTTTTTTAAGCTCATTTTTCGGGGGCGTATTAGATATTCAAGATAACGAACTTCAAAATAAATATGATATCACCAACTCTCCTTTGCAAAGTGTAGTAGGTAATGACGTAAGAGTTAACGGAATTGCTTTTGATAGAGATGGGAATCTTTGGGGGAATGTTTCTAGAGTAGATAATGGATTATTTAAACTTTCTTCTGGTGGAAGTTTTCAAGTTTTTGATACTTCAGAAATAGTTCCAGGAGGTGGAAATGATAATTTAGGACTGTCTGAGTTAATAATAGACAATTCGGGGAATGTTTACTTTGGAAGTTATATAGACGGTATTGTAGGTTATCAACCCTCAACAAATACCTTTGCTAAGGTTAAAGGAGGGGAAACGGCAGGAAACCTTCCTAATAATTATGTAAAAAGTCTAGCTTTAGACAACAACAATCAACTCTGGGTAGGAACCGCTAGAGGCTTGAGAGTATTATATGGCCCTTCGGGAATGTTTGATGATCCCAATACGAGTGCCAATGAGATTATTATTTTAGATGATGATGGCGTAGCACAAGAACTTTTAGTGGGGAGTAGTATTTCTGCGATTACTGTAGACGGAAATAACAACAAATGGATTGCCACTGAAGCTGGTGCTTTTTATCTTTCTTCTAACGGACAAGAAACCATTTATAGGTTTACTAAAGAAAACTCGCCCCTACCGTCCAATTCAGTTACCGATATTGAAGTAGATGAGGCTAGTGGAAAAGTGTATATAGGAACTAGTAATGGGTTGGTCGCTTTTAGAGGGACGGCAACTTCCTCTGTAGAAACTTTTGATGAAGTAAGAGCTTTTCCTAATCCGGTAAGACCAGGATATTCTGGGATGGTTACTATAGACGGCTTACGGGAAGGTGCCAACGTAAAAATCACCGACATTGAAGGGAATTTGGTGTATGAAGTTTTTTCTGAAGGAGGAAGTGTACAGTGGGACAGTAGGGCTTTTGGAAAACATAAAGTAGCCTCGGGTGTATATATGGTATTGATTAGCTCAAAAGATCAATTAGAAACCAAAGTGACCAAAATCATGGTAATTAGATAATGCTCATAAATACTAGGGCCATAGTAATTCAGTCTATTCGCTATAGCGAAGCAGATCTTATTGTAAAGTGTTTTACAGAAAGCAGCGGTCTTAAATCTTACCTGTGTCGCAACATACTAAAAAGTAAGAAAGGGAAGTTAAAAGCATCCATGTTTCAGGTGCTTACTCAATTAGATTTGGTTGCCAATCATAAGGACAAAGGCACTTTAGAAAACATTAGAGAAGCCAAGGTGAATCCGCCATATCAGGAAATTCCTGTAGATGTTTATAAGTCTTCCATTGCACTTTTTTTAGCCGAAGTACTTCGGAATAGCATTCAGGAAGAAGAAAAAAATGAAGCTTTATTTCAGTTTTTAGAACAGTCTTTTTCGAGCTTAGATCAAACCGCGCATTTTGCTAATTTCCATTTGTGGTTTTTGGTGAAATTAACGCAGTATGTTGGTTTTTATCCCAATACTTCTACCTTAGAAGCACCGTTTTTTAATCTTTTAGACGGAGATTTTCAGCTTTCTGAAACTAATAAATACTGTATCAGCAATTCTAATACCTATTTATTGAAACAGTTTTTGGAGCTTCCAGCATCAGAATCATTTCAGCTAAAGCTAAATAAAACCCAACGTAAAAATTTTTTAGAAATGATGCTGCTCTACTATGAGTTGCACTTGCAGGGCTTTAGAAAGCCAAAATCCTTAGAGATCTTACAGCAAATATTTTAAGTTGTAGAAATCACTTTCAACTTAAGCTAGGTTTTATCTCTCAATTTATTCCTCTTGCTCCAAATCCTGTGGCAGCTGCCGAGCTGCCGTTCCCTTCTTTTTCATTTAAAAAATAAATGAAACTCCAAGTCTTAAGTGTTTAAATTACAGCATTTTGATGTCTCTTTGGGCTTGATTTCAATCAAATCTATAAAAATTAAGATCTCTTTGAGGAATTACGATTATTTATACAGGATTTTATAGTGGTTATATAAGTATCTTCTTATTTTTGCGCCATCATTTATAGCAAAAACAATTATGTATAGAAGTCATACCAACGGGGAGTTAACTAGCGAGCATATCAATCAAGAAGTAATCTTATCTGGATGGGTGCAAAAGGTACGAGATAAAGGTTTTATGATTTGGGCCGATTTAAGAGATCGTTACGGAATTACGCAACTTATTTTTGATGAAGAGCGAACTCCGGCTGTGATGATGGAAGACGCTAAAAAGCTAGGAAGAGAATTTGTGGTTCAGGTGAAAGGAACGGTGATCGAGAGAGAATCTAAAAACCCGAATCTTCCTACAGGAGATATTGAAATCTTGGTGAAAGAATTGACAATCTTAAATGAGGCAAAAACACCTCCATTTACGATTGAAGATGAGACCGATGGTGGCGAAGACCTAAGAATGAAATATCGATATTTAGATATTAGAAGAAATCCAGTAAAAAACAAACTTATCTTTCGTCACAAAGTAGCGATGGAAGTGAGAAACTTTCTTTCTACAGAAGGCTTTATAGAGGTAGAAACGCCTTACTTAATCAAATCTACTCCAGAAGGAGCAAGAGATTTTGTAGTGCCAAGTAGAATGAACGGCGGGCAATTTTATGCCTTGCCACAATCGCCGCAAACCTTTAAGCAATTGCTTATGGTGGGCGGAATGGATAAATACTTTCAAATTGTAAAATGTTTTAGGGATGAAGATCTAAGAGCAGATCGCCAGCCAGAGTTTACGCAAATTGACTGCGAAATGGCGTTTGTAGATCAAGAAGATATTTTAAACATTTTTGAGGATTTAACGAGACATTTATTGCAAAAAATCAATAACGTAAGCGTAGATAAATTTCCAAGAATGACCTACGATGATGCGTTACGTCTTTACGGAAATGATAAACCAGACATTCGTTTTGGAATGGAGTTTGGCGAGTTGAACGAAGTAGCACAACACAAAGAGTTCAAGGTGTTTAATGATGCCGAATTAGTTGTGGGAATTGCAGTTCCTGGCGGAGCGAGTTACAGTAGAAAAGAAATTGACAAACTCATCAATTGGGTAAAGCGTCCGCAAGTAGGAGCTTTAGGCATGGTATATGCAAAATATAATGAAGACGGAAGTTTTAAATCCTCTGTAGATAAATTCTATGATGAAGAGGATTTAAAACAATGGGCAGAAAAAACTAAGGCGCAACCAGGAGATTTAATTTGTGTGCTTTCTGGGGACACTAATAAAGTAAGAGCGCAATTAAGTGCGTTGCGTATGGAAATGGCAGAGCGTTTAGGCTTAAGAAAAGCTAACGAGTTTGCACCCCTTTGGGTGGTAGATTTTCCATTATTAGAATGGGACGAAGAAACCGAGCGTTACCACGCGATGCATCACCCATTTACTTCTCCAAAACCAGGGCAAATTCCTCTATTGGCAACCAATCCTGCAGCGGTAAAAGCAAATGCGTATGACCTTGTGCTTAACGGAAATGAAATAGGAGGAGGTTCTATTCGTATTCACGATAAAGCGACTCAGGCTCAAATGTTCGAATATTTAGGCTTTACGGAAGAAGAAGCAAAAGCGCAGTTTGGCTTTTTAATGGATGCTTTCCAATACGGAGCGCCACCACACGGCGGCTTGGCTTTTGGTTTGGATCGATTGGTAGCTATTCTAGGCGGACAAGAAACCATTCGAGATTTTATTGCTTTTCCAAAAAATAATTCAGGACGCGATGTAATGATCGATGCGCCAGCACCTATAGATGAACAACAATTAAAAGAACTTCATCTTAACGTGGTAAAAACTAAAGAATAATCAAAAAACTAAATCCTGTTCACGCAGGATTTTTTTAGCTAGCTTTAGCTGAAGAATAAACAACCGAATGTTAAAGAAGAGAACACCATTTACTAAGTTTTTAGTGTGGAGGTATAAAAATATCTCCGATAAGAACTTTGTCTATATCCTATCTGTATTGGTAGGCTTGATTGCGGGTTTAGCTTCGGTGACCTTAAAAAACATTACTCATTTTATCAGTACGGTTTTTGAAGAAGGTATCATTCAATCATATCATACGTATTGGTATTTTGCTTTTCCATTTATTGGTTTGTTTCTAACACTTTTAGTAAGGAAGTATATTTTAAAAGGCGATGTTGCCCACGGGATTCCCATGGCTCTATTTTCCATCTCTAAGCAGGAAGGAAAAGTAAGTAGGAAAAATATGTTTAGTTCACTGCTTACTGCGCCTTTAACCGTAGGTTTTGGAGGGTCTGTAGGTTTGGAGGGACCATCGGTGGCTACAGGAGCAGCTTTTGGTTCTTCCATTGGGTCGCTTTTTCATATGAAAACTCAAACCAGAAAATTATTATTGGTTTGTGCCGCAGCAGGATCGCTTTCGGCGATTTTTAAAGCCCCTATTGCCGCCATTTTGTTTGCGATAGAAGTCTTCAGCTTAGACCTCACTTTTGCTTCTTTATTACCTTTACTATTTGCTTCGGCAGCAGCTGTAGTGACTAGAATCTGGGTGATTGGAGAACAGTATATTGTAGACTTTAAAGACATTCAGCATTTTGAACTGAATAACATCTTATTTTATGTCGCTTTAGGAATTTTGGCCTCGTTGGTATCGGTGTATTTTTCTAAAATTTATTTTACAACCGAGGATCATTTCCGTAAAGTGAAAAACGATTATGTAAAAGTGGTTATTGCTGGAGTAATTCTTGGTGTACTTACCTTTTTGGTGCCGCCTTTATATGGAGAGGGCTTCTCCTTTATGAACAATCTTATCGCTCAAAATTATGAACAAGCTTTAGATACGTTTTTGTTTAAAGATAGCGGACAAAGTTCTTGGGTGATTCTTTTCTTGATTGCCGGTCTCATTCTTCTCAAGCCTATTGCTACTTCGGTAACCTTGGGTAGTGGCGGAGTAGGAGGTATTTTTGCGCCAGTTTTATTCTTAGGTGCCGTTACCGGAAGTTTTTTTGTAAACATCTGTAAACAGCTCGGTTTTTATTTGCCTTCTAGTAATTTTACCATGGTGGGAATGGCAGGACTTATGGCTGGGGTTTTACAAGCACCGCTTACCGCGATGTTTTTAATTGCCGAAATTACGGGTGGGTATGAGTTATTTATTCCGTTGATGATTGTAGTGGGAATTTCATTTGTAGTTTCTAAAGCCTTTAGCGATAGTAATATATATACCAAAGAATTAAAAGATAACAACGCCTTGATTACGCATAATAAAGACCATGCTGTGCTTACTTTGCTGAAATTAGATCGCATCATCGAAGAGAATTTTATCAAGCTAAAGCCAGAAATGACTTTAAAAGAAATGTTATTTGGCGCCGTCGTAAAATCGAAGAGAAATTTATTTCCGGTAGTAAATGAGGAAGAAGAATTAGTGGGCGTGATCACCTTAGACGATATTAGAGAGATGATGTTTGATACCTCTCTGCACGAAACGGTTCTGGTCGAGTTTTTAATGCACGATGCTCCTGATTATATTTTCTACGGAAAAGATGACATGCAAATGGTGATGAGTAAATTTCAGAGTAGTGGCGCTTGGAATTTGCCTGTGATTAAAGACGGAAAATATATTGGCTTTGTATCTAAATCTAAAATGCTAACGGCTTATCGCCGAAAATTAATTACCTATTAGAAATGAAATATGTTATTATAATACTTTTTATTGCCATAAGCATAACGCTAGGAACTGGGATTTATCTAACTCAAGCGGAAGTTGATCTTAAACTAGGAGGAATTCTTATTGGTTCTTCTCTAGGAACAGGAATTTTCGTTTGGATTCCTTTATTTTTATACTACAGATCTAAAGGAAGAAATTTAAAAGACTACATGCTTACCCCAGAGAATATTAAAAAAATGCGAGACAAAAGCATAGATTAAAACACTCACACTCAATTAATTTTGAATTTTTTCACCTTATTTTTATTTCAATAATCAAATTTAAATTGTAGGTTTGTTCTTTATTAATATATTATTTTATTACAATGGAAGGTACAGTTAAATTTTTCAATGAGTCTAAAGGATATGGATTCATTACCAACGAAGACACAGGAAATGACATTTTTGTTCACATTTCAGGTCTAGACGCCGAAAACCTAAATGAAGGTGATCGTGTTGAATACGAAGAAAGCGAAGGAAGAAAAGGATTGACGGCGACAAATGTTCGTCTCATCGACTAATACATATTTAGTATTGATTTTCAAAGCACCACTTTTTTTTAAAGTGGTGCTTTTATTTTATAGCATATCTATTTAAGTTTAAGCGCCTTTAAATAGGAATTACCACTTTAATGCGAGTTAGCTATAATACAAAAAGAGTTGCGGATTAAATAAAAAGTAATAACTTTGTAGTCACAATATAAAGTTATGGAAGCGTCAATAATAAAAATCGGAAATTCAAAAGGTTTGCGTTTGAGTAAAACTATTTTGGAAAAATATAATATTAAAGATAAAGTGGAGATGATATTGGAAAAAGGACAAATCATATTAAAACCAATAGATAAACCACGGGAAAACTGGGAACAAGCATTTAAAAAGATGCGAGAAAATGTCGATGATAAATTGCTTTTAAGTGATGTTTTTGAGGATGAAAATCTTGAAGAATGGAATTAAAACAATATTTCATTGTACTTGTCAATCTTGACCCAACAATTGGTAGTGAAATCAAAAAGACTCGACCTTGCGTGATTGTTTCACCTAATGAAATGAACAAGTATTTAAACACGATTGTTGTAGCCCCAATGATAACAAACTTGAAAAAATATCCAACAAGAGTTGCCGTCGAACATAATAATAAAAATGGAATGCTTGCGATTGACCAAATTCGGACAATTGACAAAAAACGTATTTTAAAAAGATTTGATCAATTAACAAAATCAGAAATAAAAAGATGTAAAGAGATTATTCGAGAAACATTCGTTGATTGAGAAAAGTACGAATACCAAGACCTTACAATAAATGGTGGGGTTCGGTTTGATTTTAAATTTTGATATGTTGTCATTTTTTTTTATTAATCCGCTAATAATCATACAAAAAATCGATATAGAATCTTCGTATTTATGAGTTCAAAGAATTCAGCATATATAAAAGAGAATTGCTTATTTAGTCTCACATCTAATCTCTAATAGCAGAGCGGTCTATTTTCTTAGTCAGACACGACTAATTTTATTACCTTTAGGTGATGCAAAAAGAATGTTTAGAGTGTAAAGAAAGAATAGTAGGCAGGATTGATAAAAAATTCTGCAGCGATTACTGTCGCAATGCCTATAACAATCGGTTGAATAAAGACTCTAATAATTTAGTAAGAAATACCAATAACCGATTGCGTAAAAATTACCGCATTCTTCAAGACCTCAACCCCGATAAAAAATCGAAAACCACCAAGTCCAAACTCTCTTCTTTAGGTTTTGATTTTGAATTGGTCACCAGCATTTATACCACCAAAAAAGGCACTGTGTATTACTTTGTATATGATCAAGGTTACTTGCCCCTAGAAAACGAATATTACGCTTTAGTAAAGAGAACAGATTAAGATGAAAACTACGATTAGCAGTATTTTAGTGCTCCTTCTCCTTGCGCTTATTTCCTACTTTAGCATCGTAGGTCTGCAACCATCAGCCACTTATTTTGAAGATCATAATGACACTTCCTTTTCTACTTCTAATGCCTTAAAGCATGTCAAAGAAATTGGGAGTCGGCCGCATGCGATTGGTACCAAAGCACACAGCGAAGTGCGTAATTACATCGTACAGGAGTTACAAGATTTAGATCTCGCGGTGCAAACTCAAAAAGGCTACGATTTTAATAACAACGGAGTGATAACGGCGCCAGAAAATATCATCGCCAAAATAGAAGGAACCCACCCTGACCGGCCTGCGTTGTTGGTGATGACGCATTACGATAGTGCGGTACATTCTTCTCCGGGAGCTAGCGATGCCGCCTCTGGAGTGGGGGTAATTCTTGAAAGTTTACGGGTTTTCTTAGCTGAAAATACACCGCCTAAGAATGATGTAATCATTTGTTTTACCGATGGGGAAGAAGTCGGTTTAAGTGGCGCGGGACTCTTTGTAAAAGAACATCCTTGGGCCAGGAATATAGGCTTGGTATTAAATTTTGAAGCCCGCGGTAGTGGCGGTCCTTCCAATACAATTTTAGAAACCAACAGCGGAAATTCTAATTTAATCCAGGCTTTCGCCGAAGCAAATCCGCGTTTTCCTGTAGCCACTTCCTTAATGTATAGTGTATACAAAAAGCTACCTAATGATACCGATGCTACCGTTTTTAGGGAAGTGAACAATACGCCGAGTTTCTTTTTTGCTTTTATAGACGATCATTTTGATTACCATACTGCTTTGGATACGCCCCAGAATCTTGATACAGCATCTTTGGTACATCAAGCCACTTATTTACAAGCGCTGCTGCCCTACTTTTCTCAGTTAGATTTAAATACGCTTCACGCGGAAAAGGACGAAGTTTATTTTAATTTCTTCGGACTCGATCTAGTGCATTATCCTTTTGCTTGGATCATTCCCATGCTCGTTTTGGCTTGGCTTCTCTTTTTGGTTTTTTTCCTTTACGGAACAAGAAAAAAACTGCTTCTTTTATCTGAAGTTACCAAAGGATTCTGGCCATTACTGAAATCTCTTTTCTTTGCGATTTTAACTACCTACGCAATCACTTTTGTGCTTCCAAAAATTTACGATTCGGTGTTGGAGAATGCCAATGATTTTCCGTTTAACGGTCATTTTTATATTGGAGTAGGCGTTGCCTTGACCTTAGCTTTCTTGTGTTACTTTTATAGAAAGTACGCTCCAAAAACTACCGAAGCCAATAAAGGCGCCATGGTTTCTTTTCTTTTTTTGTGGCTCATTATCCTCACGCTTATTGCTTTTGTACTCAAAGGCGCGGCTTATTTTATGATTCCGTTTTTCTTTAGCTTGGCTTCTTTTGTATTGTTGCTTTTTAATCAGAGAAACTCCTTTATACATTTGGTTTTGGGAATCCCTGCACTGGTTCTATTGGTGCCTTTGGTTCAGTTTTTTCCTATAGGTTTGGGCTTAAGTAAATTATTTATTAGTGCTTTGTTTGTCATTCTTATCTTCGGATTGTTGTGGCCGGTTATGGCGAGTTTAAAATTTAAAAAAGCCGGAGTTTTTGTCTTTGGTTTACTCGCGGTATTTTTATTTATCGTCGCGCATAGCAAATCCGGGTTTACTAAAGAGAGACCCAAACCCAACAGTTTGGTTTACCTCTTAGAAACAGATACTCAAAAAGCAAGTTGGAATACCTACGATTTGGTTTTAGATGATTATACCAAGCCTTATTTTGGGGAGAAAAATGTTCAAATGGATTCGGTGAGGTTTGATAGTAAATACCAAAGCCAATTTACCCATTCCGCGGCAGCGCCAAACCTAGAAGTTTCTGCAGCAGAGATTCAGGTAGAAAAAATAAGTGAGCAGCCAATCTTTACGGAATATGAGGTGAAAATAAGTCCGCAGCGAGAGGTGAAGCGCATAGAAATCTTTCTAGATCAGCAAGAGACTATAGAAGAGTTACAAGTCAACGGAAAAAGCACGCCTTCACAACAAAAACCCTATTATAAAAACAGAACTTCGTCTAAATTACTCACCTATTATGCGGTAGATCGAGATACGTTGAGGTTGACGTTGAAGTTAAAAAACACAAATTCTCCTCCGATTTTAAAAGTCTATGAAGCTAGTTATGATCTGCTCGACCATAAAACCTTGAATATTACCCCCAGAAATGATAAGATGATGCCGCGTCCTTTTGTATTGAATGACGTGATCATCACCAAACAAAAAATACGCTTAGAATGAAAGAATACCTTTTTAAATACGGATTTCTATTTGGAGCTGTACCCGTTTCTCTCTTAACCGAACTGTGTTTTTACTTTTTCTATGAAACAGAATTTTCTATAAAACGTCTCCTATTCTTATTGGTTTTCAACTCTTTCTTTTGGGTTGGGATTGCGTATGTTCAATGGAGAAAAAAACAACATAAAAATGAAGAATAAAATAGCGATTTTAGGATGTGGTTGGCTGGGATTTCCCTTAGCTCAAAAACTAGTAAAAGAAGGATACGATGTAAAAGGAACGACTACGACTTCTGGTAAATTAGAAAAGTTAGAAGAAGCAGGAATCCAGTCTTTTCTTATTTCCTTAACGGAAGAAAAAGTAACAGGAAATACAAAAGATTTCCTTAGTAATATTGAAACCTTGATCATTGATATTCCGCCGGGATTGCGCCGCAACCCGAATGAAGATTTTGTAAAAAAAATGAAAAATTTCTTGACGGAAGTAGAAAAAAGTGATGTCAAAAATGTGGTCTATGTAAGTTCTACTTCGGTTTTTGAAGGTGATGATACCATCCCAGTTTTTAGTGAGAGCGATAAGCCAAATGGAAGTTCTTTTAAAGCACAACAATTGATTGCTGTAGAAGGACTTTGGCAAAACCACGCGGCTTTTTTAAGTGCGGTAGTTCGTTTTGGTGGCTTGGTTGGCGAAGACAGGCATCCTGCCAAATACTTGGCGGGGAAAAAAAATGTAAAGAATCCCCAAGCGCCAGTAAATATGATTGCTCAAAAAGATGCAGTAGAGTTGCTTCTTCAATGGGTGAAGAATCCCGTTGCCGGAATTTTTCACGGGGTTTATCCAGATCATCCAAGCCGAGAAGTTTATTATTCCGCGAAAGCGAAAGAAAAAGGCTTAGCTACCCCTCATTTCAATACCAAAGAAACCTCTAAAGGAAAACAGATAAGTTCTAAAGAAACCTCTAAAACATTAGATTTTGTTTTTCAACATCGGCCATAACTCTAAGAGCTTTGCTAATAAGAATCATGCTTACCATTTTCGTCTTATGAAGAGTTGAAAAGCTAAATCTGAGCGAGGTTTGCGATACGGGAAACAATTTATTTTAGTTAAAATGCGGTATAAAATTAATTATTTGTAATAAAAATTACATACTTACTTTTTAAAGCTATTTTTAAGTAGTATAACTAACTTCTTATTCATTCCTTATGCAAAAAATTACAACCGCAATTTTGTTTTTGTTCAGCTTAACGTGCTTTTCTCAAACCACTCAAATAACTGATCCTAATTTTGAAAAAACTTTAATCGATTTAGGAATCGATAGTGATGGGATTGTTAATGGGCAAGTACTTACTTCAGATATCGCCCAAGTTACGCATTTGGATTTAAGTACCTCTAATCATTTGCCAATTGAGACGCTAACTACAGGCGTCTCTTGGAATAAAAGTCTAAAAGGCTTCACCTCTCTAAAAGTTTTAAATGTTAGTGGTATAGGATATTGGGGAGGTATTTATGATGTAGCCCCTGTATTAGATCTCACAGAAGTAACCAATTTAGAAGAATTGTATTTTACGAATACTGGGACTGATTTTATGAATGAAATTTATGTTATTTTTTTAGGAAACAATCCCAATTTAAAAGTGATAGAGAGTTTTGATACAGGTCGTTTATCTACTATAGATTTAAAAGGGAGTGATTTAAATACCATCAATTTAAATATAAATTTAGAAGGAGATACTAATGATTTTGGATGTTGTGGAAATATATGTGTGAATGTTACTAATCCCGTAGATGCACAAAATGAACAAGGTCTTTATGCCAACTGGAATGTAATCTATACTAATAATAGCGGACTTTCCATTACCTATTCAGATGATTGTGATTTATTTTTTGATATTAAAAATCACGAGTTAAAAGCTATTAAAATCTACCCCAATCCTGTAACTAGTAATTTGTACATCGAGACAACACAAAACTATGAACAAGTAGAAATCTTCACCCTGCAAGGAAGATTGATAAAAAGCTTTTTGCCGCAAGAACTTTACAACATCGCAGAATTGCCAAGCGGTCTGTATTTTGTAAAGGTAAAAAGCAAAAACAGAGAGACTATCCAAAAACTGATTAAGAATTGAGATTTATAGCATAAAAAACTGCTCGCAATGAATTACGAGCAGTTAATAAATTAATTTGGACAAGAAACTAAGTCTAATTATATTTCTCTAGTCTATTACTACCAAATAACAACCCTGTCTTTTGGTGCTATATACATAGAATCTCCTTCTTTAATATCAAAAGCTTTATAGAAAGCTTCTACATTTTGTAAAGGCACATAAGCTCTGTATTGTCCTGGAGAATGCGGATCTGTTTTTACTTGAGAGCGTAAAGCTTCCTCTCTTACTTTGGTTCTCCATACGGTAGCCCAAGAAAGAAAGAAACGTTGTTCTGGCGTGTAACCATCAATTTTTTCTGGTCTTCCGTGCTCGTCAAAATAACGTTGTAAACCATCATAAGCAGCAAGAACACCACCTAAATCTCCAATGTTTTCTCCCAAGGTGAATTTCCCATTGATGTAAACAGAATCCAAGACTTCAATATCACTGTATTGAGTGGCTAACTTTTCACCACGTTTAGTGAATTCTTCCAAATCTTTATCGGTCCACCAGTTGTTTAAGTTTCCGTCTGAGTCAAAACGCGCTCCGCTATCATCAAAAGCGTGAGAGATTTCGTGTCCAATTACAGCTCCAATTCCACCATAATTTACAGCAGCATCTGCTTTGTAATCGTAAAAAGGAGGTTGTAAAATCGCCGCTGGAAATACGATTTCGTTAAACATCGGGTTAAAATAAGCATTCACCGTTTGTGGAGACATTCCCCATTTAGTCTTATCTACAGGCTCGTTAATTTCAGAAAGATTTTTCTTATAACTCCAGTCAGAAACGGCAACCATATTTGCATAGTATCCGTTTTCTTTATTCACTGCTAATTTGGAGTAATCTTCAAACTCATCTGGATATCCAATTTTTACCGTAAACTTGTCTAATTTCTTGATCGCTTTTAACTTGGTGCTATCGCTCATCCAATCTAATTTTTCAATACGATCTTGGTAAGAAGCAATCACATTAGCAATCATTTCTTCGGCTTTTGCCTTAGCTTCTGGAGGAAATTTTTCATCTACATATAATTGTCCTAAAGCTTCTCCAATGGTATTGTTTACCGTAGATAAAGCGCGTTCATCTGCAGGAAGTTGCTTTTTAGCGCCGTTTAAACGTTTGCTATAAAAGTCCCAGTTTGCTTTGTCCAATTCGGTTGTCAACATACCAGCAGCATCATTTACCGTAGCCCAACGCGTTAAGGTTTTGATCAATTCGATATCGCCTTCAGCTAAAATAGATTGCAACTCTTTCATATATTTAGGTTGCATTACGATTACCGTATCAATATCTTTTTCAACCCCTAAATCGTCAAAATACTTTTCCCATTGTATAGCAGGAACCATTTTTTGAAGTTCGGCGATCGAACGCGGATTGTTGAATTTTCTAAAGTCACGACTCTCCACTTTGTCTAAACGTGGTGTAGCTAAACGCGTTTCAAAAGCTAAAACAGCATCGGCTTGTTCTTTTGCTGAAGCTTCTTCCTCGCCAATAAGTTGTAACATACGAGCGATATGCGCTTTGTAGTCCTCTCTAATTTCTTTAGATTCACTATCTGTATTGGTGTAATAATCACGATCTGGCAATCCTAAACCGCCCGTAGAAAGGTAAGCAGAATTCATATCAGAATTTGAAGGATTAGAATAAGCTCCTAAACCAAAAAACGGACTCGAAATCGTGTTAGGATTTTTAGCCATCACTTCTTGCAAATCGCTAACGCTCTTGATAGATTCGATTTTCTCTAATGCTGGTTGTAGCGGAGTTAAACCTGCCTTATCTCTAGCGGCCATATCTAGCTTAGATTCAAATAAGAAGATGGCTTTAGCTTGATCGGTATCAGCAGCGTAAGCGCCGCTATCTTGAGCTTTCTTAATAATTGCCAAAACATCTTTTACAGTGCTTTGTCTAAGTACTTGAAAACCTCCCCAAGAAGTTCTATCGTCGGGAATTTGGGTATCTTTCATCCAAGTCCCATTCACATAATTGTAAAAATCGTCTTTCGGACTTACTAAAGTATCCATGTACTCTAATTCGATACCGGGATTTTTTTGTTCGGCTTGTGCTAGGTCTTTATCTGTTTTAGAACCTTCTTCTTTACAAGAAAGAACTGCAAAAGATGCCGCAGCCACAAGTAAACTTTGTTTAATTGTTATTTTCATGAGTTGATTATTTTAGGTATTAGTAATTGTGTTCGTTAAATTGTTACAGGTTATGGTCTTGTTTTTAGTTTTTTTATAAATTTTGATTCAAAATCTTTTCTTTCCCAGTTTTCAGTAGGGTCGGTGCCAATAAAGATGGCATCTTTGGTCATTAAAGAAAAGTAAGCTTCATCATTTGCTTCGGCGGCAGCCTGATGCCAATCATCTACTACGCGATTAATCTGCTTCTGTGCGTTTTGCGCAGAAAGCTGGAAATTTAGTCCTACAAAAAGAATTAAAAAAGTGAACGTTCTCATGAGATGCTGTCTTTTTTAAGTTCAAGTTGCTGAATGCTGTCTTGCGTTTGGATTCTTTTTTCTATTTCTTCTTCAAATTCTTCCAAGGTTTTGAGGAAGACCTCATTCAGCTGTGTTTTTAAATTCTGAAAGGCAATCATCAACTCTTTCGCCTCTTCAGTAATGAGCGCATTGTCAAAATTGGTTTTTGAAGTTTCTTGTACCAACACACTGGCTTTGGTGTACAGCACATTGATCCTTGCTTTAATAGGGATTTCTCTAAAAATAGGCGGAATTGTAGAGATTAAGCCCGCGCTGGTTTCTTTTAAGTTATTACTGCTGTTCACAATTTCCTGAATACTCGAATTTTGAATATCGGCGATTTCATTTTGGAAGGTTAGAAATTCTGGCCATTGGGATACGCTGTCTCTCGCTTCCGCGGAAAGCGAAACATTCATAATATCAGCTATTTTTACACTTTCTTTCAGTTGAGCCGCTTTCTTCTCCTGAAAGCTTTCCAATGCTTTTTGCTGCTTTTCCTCTTCATTACAACCTGTCCATAAAACAATGGGGAGAAGAAACAATAACTTAAAAAATAGAGATTTAAGGTTTTTCATAAAAAAGTTAATATCGCCGAAAGATACGGATTTTTTTAAGGAGCCCAATTTAAGGCTTTCAATTTTGTATTAAGGTTTAAAAGTCGTTCTTTTGAATTGCGATAAAAGAAGCGTAAAATAAATTAAAATTTCAACACATTATGGCGATAAAGACATTGATTATAGGAGCTTGCGGACAAATAGGAACAGAACTTACTTTAGCATTGCGTGAAAAACATGGCAATGAAAATGTAATTGCAAGTGATATTAGAGAAGGAAGCGCGTCTTTAATGTCTTCTGGGCCTTTTGAAGTTTTAGACGCGACCAATTATAAAGCGATTGAAGACATTGTTTTGCATTACGATGTAGAAGAGGTATATCTTATGGCAGCAATGTTGAGCGCTACCGCAGAGAAATTCCCGATGAGAGGTTGGGAATTGAATATGAACTCTCTTTTTAACGTGCTTAATCTAGCTAAAGACAAAAAAGTAGCTAAGGTGTTTTGGCCTTCAAGCATTGCTGTTTTTGGTCCTTCAACGCCTAAATTTGATACGCCACAAACCACCGTGATGGAACCAACTACCGTGTACGGAATTAGTAAACAAACCGGAGAACGTTGGTGTGAATATTACTTTAATAAATATGGAGTAGACGTAAGAAGTATTCGTTACCCAGGCTTAATTAGTTATAAAACGATGCCTGGCGGCGGAACGACAGATTATGCGGTAGAGATTTATCACGAAGCTTTAAAAGAAGGAAAATACACTTCCTTTTTAAGCGAGGACACTGCACTTCCTATGATGTTTATGGACGACGCTATTAAAGCCACCATCTCTTTGATGGAAACCGAAGAAGACAAGTTAACGATTCGTTCTTCGTATAACCTTGGCGGAATTAGTTTTACCCCAAAAGAATTGGCAGCAAGTATTCAAAAAGAAATCCCAGATTTCAAAATTGACTACGCCCCAGACTTTAGACAACCCATCGCCGATTCTTGGCCTTCAAGTATTGATGATGCCCAAGCTCAAAAAGACTGGAACTGGAAGCATGAGTACGATATCGATAAGATGACCAAAACGATGTTAGCAGGTTTACGCGATTAAGTTTATAGCGTATTGATAATTTTGGCAGCAGCTTTTAGGGTTTCATCTTTTTTGGCGAAACAAAATCGCAGCATGTGATCGTCTTGTTGGTCTTTATTAAACACCGAAATGGGAATCGTAGCCAAACCTTTCTCTTTAATGAGTCTTAGGGCAAAGACGGTGTCTTTTTCTTGGGAGATGTTTTTGTAGGAAGCTGCCTGAAAGTAAGTGCCTTCTGAAGGCGTCAACTCTAAACGCGAATCTTTGATGAGCGATAAAAAGTAATCTCTTTTCTGCTGATAAAAATCTCCCAATTGCATATAATGCTTTTCTTCTTGTAAATAGCTGTTAATGGCTACTTGCATGGGGTGGTTGACGCAAAAGACATTGTATTGATGTACTTTATTAAACTCCTTCATCATGGCTTTTGGCGCTACGCAATAGCCCAATTTCCAGCCTGTCACGTGAAAAGTCTTCCCAAAAGAATAGGTGATAAAAGAACGTTCTGCTAATTTGGGAAAATGCGCTACGCTGTAATGCTTTTGGTCGTCATACACCAAATGCTCATAGACTTCATCGCTTAAAATTAAGATATTGGTGCCTTCCACCAGTTGTTGAAGCTGCTCTAAATCTTTCTGCTGAAGTACTTTTCCGCTAGGATTATGAGGGGAATTAATAATGATCATTTTCGTTTTAGAAGAAATCTTGGCAGCGACTTCTTCCCAATCAATTTTATAGCTTGGCGCTTGCATTTGAATGAGCACGGGTTTCCCTCCGTAAAGTTCAATCGCAGGTTCATAACAATCATAGGCCGGTTTAAATACGATTACTTCATCTTCGGCTTTTATAAAAGCAGAAATAGCAGTAAAAATAGCTTGAGTCGCACCGGCGGTAAGGGTAATATCAGTTTTAGGTTGATAATCACTTCCGTAAAGGGTATTGAGCTTATGGCATAAGGTTTCGCGCAAAGAAAAAATTCCCTGTAAAGGCGCATATTGGTTTTTACCGTTATGTAAAGCTTTAGAAACTTCTTCCAGAAGCACAGGATCTGGACTATAATTAGGAAAACCTTGCGATAAATTAATCGCTTGATGCTCATGCGCCAATTGACTCATTTTGGTAAATATGGTAGTTCCTATATGTGGAAGTTTAGAAGTGGAGAGTTTCATGAAGTTAATTTTGACATAAGATAAAAACAAAAAACCCCAAATTCAAAAGAATTTGAGGTTTTACATATATTTGGATAAAGCGACTATCCTTCCGTAGTCGCGCTCATATATTCTCTGTTCATACGGGCGATATTCTCTAAAGAAATTCCTTTAGGACATTCTAGTTCACAGGCTCCCGTATTGCTACAGTTACCAAAACCTTCTTCGTCCATTTGTCTTACCATCGCTTGCACACGCTCTGTAGCTTCTATTTTCCCTTGTGGCAATAAGGCATACTGAGAAACTTTAGCGGAGGTAAATAACATGGCACTGGCATTTTTACAAGCTGCAACACAAGCTCCGCAACCAATGCAAGTCGCAGCGTTAAAAGAATCGTCTGCGTCTTCTTTATTTACAGGAGTTGCATTTGCATCTATGGTATTTCCTGAAGTGTTAACAGAAACATATCCTCCGGCTTGCTGAATGCGGTCAAAAGAGGAACGATCTATGATTAAATCTTTTACCACAGGAAAAGCATTTGCTCTAAAAGGCTCTATGGTAATTGTATCCCCATCGTTAAAACTACGCATATGCAATTGGCAGGTCGTCACCAAACGATCTGGTCCGTGAGGTTCTCCGTTGATTTGTAAAGAACAAGACCCACAAATTCCTTCACGACAATCGTGATCAAATTCTACAGGCTCTTCTCCTTTAACTACCAACTCTTCATTTAGTACATCTAGCATTTCTAGAAAGGACATGTCTCCTTCAATTCCATCGATAGGATAATCGACCATCTTTCCTTTTGTCGTGGCATTATCTTGGCGCCATATTTTTAATGTAAGTTTCATATCTCTAATTTGAAGATTAAAAAATTTGAAAATAAGATTACCCAAATTGAGTTATTTTCAAATTTTCAAATTATTTATAACTTCTCGTTTTTAATTCAATGTTGTTAAAGGTCAAGTCTTCCTTGTGCAATTTCGCATCGCGAGGATTTCCTGTATATTCCCAGGCAGCCACATATTTAAAGTGCTCATCGTCTCTTAAAGCTTCTCCTTCTTCCGTTTGGTACTCTTCTCTAAAGTGACCTCCACAAGATTCATTTCTATGTAAGGCATCTTTAGCAAAAAGTTCTCCTAATTCTAAGAAATCGGCTACACGGCCTGCTTTCTCAAGCTCGGCGTTTTTCGTATCTTCTTTCCCCGTTACTTTTACATTCGCCCAAAAATCTTCGCGTAAAGCTTTGATTTCATCTAAGGCAGATTGTAAATCGGTTGCATTTCTTGCCATTCCACACTTGTTCCACATGATCTTACCTAATAATTTGTGGTAATGATCTACAGAGTGTTTCCCACTCGCTTTCATTAAGCGATCAATTCTATCTTTTACATCCTTTTCGGCAGCATCAAATTCAGTTGAATCTGTAGGGATTTTTCCAGTTCTAATGTCTTTAGAAAGGTAATCTCCAATCGTGTAAGGAAGCACGAAATAACCATCGGCTAAACCTTGCATTAATGCTGAAGCTCCTAATCGGTTTGCTCCGTGATCAGAGAAATTAGCTTCTCCTGTAGCGTAACAACCAGGAATGGTGGTTTGTAGATTGTAATCTACCCAAAGACCTCCCATAGTATAGTGTACCGCAGGGTAAATCATCATTGGGGTTTCATACGGATTTTGATCTACAATTTTTTGATACATTTGGAATAAGTTACCGTATTTAGATTCGATAATCTCTTTTCCTAATTTAGTAACTTCTTCATCTGAAGGATTCTTATGTCCGTGCTTAAAAGCTGCCTCTTTTCCGTAACGCTCAATAGCGCTCTTAAAATCAAGGTAAACAGCCTCTCCAGTTTTATTAACTCCAAACCCAGCATCACAACGCTCTTTGGCTGCTCTAGAAGCCACATCACGTGGTACTAAGTTACCAAAAGCAGGATATCTTCTTTCTAAGTAATAATCTCTTTCATCTTCGCTTAAATCGGTTGGTTTCTTCTTACCTTCACGAATCGCTAATACATCTTCTTTATTTTTTGGCACCCAAATTCTTCCGTCATTACGAAGAGACTCAGACATCAAAGTTAATTTTGACTGGTGATCTCCCGAAACTGGAATACAAGTAGGGTGAATTTGTGTGTAACAAGGGTTAGCGAAGTAAGCTCCTCTACGGTGAGCTCTCCAGGCAGCCATCACATTACTTCCCATCGCATTGGTCGATAAGAAAAATACGTTTCCGTACCCTCCAGATGCCAACACCACAGCGTGCGCCGAGTGACGCTCAATTTCTCCCGTTACCATATCACGAGCAATAATTCCTCTCGCTTTCCCATCTACCAACACTAAATCCATCATTTCATGACGGTTGAAAGACTGAATCTTTCCGCGGTTAATCTGGCGGTTCATCGCAGAGTAAGCCCCTAATAAAAGCTGCTGCCCAGTTTGACCTTTCGCGTAAAAAGTACGAGATACCAACACCCCTCCAAAAGAACGATTGTCTAATAACCCACCATATTCACGCGCAAAAGGAACTCCTTGTGCCACACATTGGTCAATGATATTTCCAGACACTTCGGCTAGACGGTAAACATTACCTTCTCTAGAACGGTAATCCCCACCTTTTACGGTATCGTAAAATAAACGGTAGTTAGAATCTCCATCTCCCTGATAGTTTTTTGCAGCATTAATTCCGCCTTGAGCGGCAATAGAGTGTGCGCGACGAGGAGAATCTTGATAGCAAAACGTTTTCACGTTATAGCCTAATTCTGCCAAGGTTGCAGCGGCGCTACCTCCTGCTAAACCGGTACCCACCATAATAATATCTATATTACGCTTATTGGCAGGGTTAACGAGGTTAATATCGTTTTTATGTTTGGTCCATTTGTCGGCCAAAGGGCCTTCTGGTATTTTTGAGTCTAAAACTGACATAATCTTACGTATTATAGGTGATTAATATAGTGAAATACTGCTATAAAAATAAACCCTAATGGAATAATGATAGCAAAAGCTTTGGTGAAGCCTTGTAATGCTTTTGAATATTTGTTGTTAAATCCAACCGACTGGAAGGAAGAAGCAAAACCGTGCAATAAGTGTAGCATCAAAAAGATGAACGAAATCACATAAAGCCCCACTCTCACAGGGTTTTCGAATTTTGCAATCGTTTCTTCGTAGTAGCGTGTAGGATCTTCTGGATTCGCTTCTACATATTTATGAACTAATTCTGGAAACCAGAAGTCATAAAAGTGTAAGCCTAAAAAAGCTAAAATTACGATCCCAGAATAGATCATGTTTCTAGACATCCAGCTAGAGTTAGCCGAGCCATTGTAGTTTTGGTACCCAATATCTCGTGCGTTTCTATTCTGAATTTCTAAGGTAAGCCCCATAATAAAATGGAAAACAACCCCAAAAATTAGTACGGGTTGTAAAATAGCTTGTACCAAAAAGTTGGTACCCATAAAATGTGACAACTCATTAAACATATCGGGACTAATGACCGAAGTAATGTTAATGGTAAAATGTTGCAATAAGAAAAAGACGAGGAAAAGTCCTGAAAGAGCCATAGCAAACTTTCTTGCTACAGACGATTTTATAATTCCACCCATTGGTTATGATTATTTAAATAATAAGTATCTACAAAAATACATGGGCGCGGGCTTATAGACAAACTTTAAGCTGTCTTTGATGCTATTTAGAATTAGTATAAGCTATTCAAATCAAAATAATAACTTTTATGCAACCTTAACAGTATACTTGAAGCAGATTTATTACCTTCCCTAGTTAATTGGTATAATATAGGCGCAACCCTATCGGGTCAGGCTATTCGTTACAACTCCGTTGGCTTAAAAAAGCCATCCGGGGTTTTCACTGCTATCCTTTGCGCAAAAAAACGAGCCTTACGTACATGGAATTTATAGATTATTATCAACTTTTGGGAATCGACAAATCGGCTAGCCAAGCCGAAATCAAAAAAGCTTACCGCAAGATGGCAAGAAAACACCATCCAGATTTACACCCCAATGATGCCGAGGCACATAAAAGATTTCAGCAACTCAATGAAGCCAACGAAGTTTTAAGCGACCCCGAAAAACGAAAAAAATACGACGCACATGGTAAAGATTGGCAACACGCCGATCAATACGAGCAAGCAAGACAACAACAATCGCGTTCTAATCAATCTAGAGCTGGTGGTTTTAATGGCGGGCAACAATACTCTGGTAATTTTGATGATGACACGTTTTCTGACTTTTTTGAAGAAATGTTTGGTGGCCGAGCTAGAAGTCAGGGGGCACATAGAAGTCCGCAGTTTAAAGGACAAGATGTGCAAGCAACCCTTCAGCTTAACTTAACCGATGTTTATAAAAGTCAGAAGCAAGTGGTTAACGTCAACGGTAAAAAAATAAGATTTAGCATTCCTGCCGGAGTCGAAAACGAGCAAACTATTAAAATTAAAGGTTATGGAGGCGATGGTGTTGAAGGTGGTCCCAAAGGAGATTTGTACATCACTTTTCACATTCATAATAATACCGCCTTTAAGCGAGAAAAGTCCAATTTGTACAAAACCTTAGAAGTAGATTTATATACCGCATTGTTGGGAGGAGAAATTACGGTAGATACCATGGACGGGAAAGTAAAATTGACCCTAAAGCCCGAAACTCAACCTGGAGCTCAAGTAAAACTTAAGGGAAAAGGTTTTTCTAAATATAAGAAAGAGAAAGAGTTTGGAGACTTGTACATTACCTACCAAGTTAAAATCCCGACTCATTTAACCGAAAAGGAAAAAGACTTATTTAAGGAACTTCAAAAACTAAGATCGTGAAACAGGAAGAATATATAGAAGTAAAAGAGATTTGTGTAGTGTATCAAGTGGAACATCATTTTATAGAGCAACTTCAGGATAGTGGTCTTTTAGAGCTGGTATTAATCGAGCAAAAACACTATTTGCCTTACCAATTTATTCCTAGATTCGAGAAATTGAAGCGTTTACATTACGAGCTAGAAATTAATATAGAAGGATTAGAAGCCATAGAAAATTTATTGGAGCGGGTAGAAAATCTTCAAGAACAAAACAGGCAATTAAAAAATAAGTTGTCTATTTATGAGTAGCAAATTTTAAATCCCTCTAGCAATATCGCTGGCTCAAGAATCGCACAAAGCTGGTGCACGGTTGTATCGCCCTCCGTTCAGAAACCTGAAAGAGTTTTTTTCTTGTTTTAAACTTTAGAACTACTTTTTTAGATTCGACAGAACCACCCCTTTTTTCACAAGTGAAAAATTCCCTTCCTTTACTCAAGGAGGGGAGCTTTTGCTGATTTTAACGAAGTACAGTACAATATAATTTAGCTTATAGGAACTACAAGTGTTCCTTCCCTTTTTTAAAGGGAAGGTGGCATTGCGTAGCAATGACGGAAGGGTTTTTACACGCAACCTATTCTCGCGTGGCTAAAATCAAAAACAAAAAAAACTCCGAATCGAGTCCTTTCAACAGGACTCGATTCGGAGTTTTTATAAATTGTCATTTAGACTTGGGAGAAATCTTTCTTCTAAGAATAAGGATTCTTCCCTATCCGCATTTAGAAGATCCGCAATCCTTACAAGTTAGGCAGCCTTCTTGGTAGATTAGGGAAGTACTATTACAGTTTTCACATTTCTGTTTTGTGGCTTCTGTCCCATCGGCAACGTAGCGTTTTAAGGCTCTGGCAACACCATTTTTCCAAGTGTTGATGCTTTCGGTATCTAATTGTAAGCTGTTGATTAAATCTACGGCTTTTACAATCGGCATTCCGTGGCGAAGTGTGCTAGAGATTAACTTCGCATAGTTCCAAAATTCAGGGTTAAACTTATGAGAAAGTCCTTCAATAGTAGTTTTGTAACCTCTTTTATTTTCATATTGAAAATCGTAACGCGAAGTTCCATCTTGATTTCGGTTTTTAATAATCAAGCCTTCACCTACCCAACGTGGAATCAAAATCCCATCCTCATCATCTGCAAAACCTGTGAAAATTTCATAAGGCTTATCATCAATCAATCCAATGAAAGCAATCCATTTATCTTTGCTGTTTTGGAAACGCACAACGTCTGCTTTTAACACTTCAGGACGTTTGGTTGGGAAAGTAGTCAAGGTGTCTTTACTCTCCTCTTTCTTTTCGTCATTTGAAATTAAAACTCCAGAACGTGAACCATCTCGGTAAACGGTAACTCCTTTACAACCTGCTTGCCAAGCTTCTAAATAAAGCTTTCCGACCAAGTCTTCGGTAGCATCGTTTGGTAAATTGATGGTTACCGAAATAGAGTGATCTACCCATTTTTGAACCGCACCTTGCATTCTTACTTTACTCAACCAATCTACATCGTTGGAAGTAGCTTTATAATAAGGTGACTTTTCAACTATTTTATTTAGTTCTTGCTGCGTGTAATTTTTATCAGTTGCAATGCCGTTAATTTCCATCCACTGCTTAAAGCGGTGGTGAAAAACTACGTATTCTTCCCAGCTATCACCTACTTCATCCACAAAATCAACACGTGAATTCTTGTCGTTAGGATTTACTTTTCTTCTTCTTTTGTAAACTGGAAGAAAAACAGGCTCGATTCCAGAACTCGTCTGCGTCATCAAACTCGTAGTTCCTGTTGGGGCGATGGTTAATAAAGCGATATTTCTTCTCCCGTATTCCAGCATATCGTAATATAGCTTTTCATCGGCTTCTTTAAGACGAAGTATAAATGGGTTTTCTTTTTCTCTTTCTGAATCAAATATTTTGAAAGCACCTCTTTCTTTTGCTGCATATACTGAAGCACGATAGGTTTCAATCGCTAGCATTTTGTGAATTTCTACTGAGAAATCATTCCCTTCTTGGCTCCCATATTGAATACCTAAAGCGGCAAGCATATCACCTTCTGCAGTAATTCCAATTCCAGTTCTTCTTCCTTCTTCTGCTTTGTGCTTAATATTTGACCATAAATTTCTTTCTACAGCTTTTACTTCATCTGTTTGCGGATCGGCATCAATTTTTGCGAGGATAGCATCCACTTTTTCCAATTCTAGATCAATAATATCATCCATGATCTTTTGTGCGATGATAATATTCTTTTTGAAAAGCTCATAGTTAAATTCAGCTTTATCGGTGAAAGGATTTTCCACGTAAGAGAATAAGTTGATCGCTAACAAACGACAAGAATCGTAAGGACAAAGAGGAATTTCTCCACAAGGATTTGTAGAAACGGTTTTGTATCCTAAATCTGCATAGCAATCTGGCACAGACTCGTTAATAATAGTATCCCAGAAAAGGATTCCGGGTTCAGCAGATTTCCATGCGTTGTGCACAATTTTTTTCCAAAGTTTACCCGCTTCAATTTCGTTGGTGTTTTTTGGATTTTCACTAAAAATAGGATATTTCTGCGTGTATTTTTCTCCATTTTGTACGGCTTTCATAAACGCATCGTCCATACGTACCGAAACATTGGCTCCAGTTACTTTTCCTTGCTCCATTTTAGCATCAATGAAATCTTCAGAATCTGGATGGTTGATGGATACTGAAAGCATCAACGCACCGCGACGCCCATCTTGAGCTACTTCGCGAGTAGAGTTAGAGTAACGCTCCATAAAAGGAACAATCCCTGTTGAAGTCAAAGCCGAATTTTTTACGGGAGAACCTTTGGGGCGAATGTGTGAAAGATCGTGACCTACACCGCCTCGACGTTTCATTAATTGTACTTGCTCTTGATCTATTTTCATTATTCCTCCGTAAGAATCAGATTCTCCTTTGTTTCCAATAACGAAACAGTTGGAAAGTGAACCGATTTGATACGGATTACCAATTCCTGCCATGGGGCTCCCTTGAGGCACGATGTACTTAAAATCTTTGATGGCGTTAAAAACTTCC
The DNA here is from genome assembly GCF_031085155.1 of Mesonia profundi. Taxonomy (GTDB): domain Bacteria; phylum Bacteroidota; class Bacteroidia; order Flavobacteriales; family Flavobacteriaceae; genus Mesonia; species Mesonia profundi. Next base: position 37,973 of record NZ_JAVHUL010000002.1, read on the forward strand.
TCTTCAGAAAGTGGATTTGTATAGCGCTGCTCTATACGCGCAATTTCTTTTGCGATGCGACGGTGCATCTCGTTCGGATTTTTTTCGTAGATATTCCCAGCGGAATCTTTAAGAGCATATTTATTTACCCAAACGCGGGCGGCAAGATCATCGCCTTTAAAATATTTAACCGAAGCTTCAAAAGCTTCTTCTTGAGTGTAGGTTTTAAGGGCAGAATCGGCGGCTTTTACTGGCATATGATAACGTATTTGAAATGGATGTATTATTGAATTATAAAGGTAGGCAAAGCTAGTGATATTGAAAGATTAAATGAAAATTTAATTTTAAAGTTATCAAAAAAAAATGTTAGTAAGTTGATTATCAATTTAATAATTCTGTAAAAGACTTTAAAAGTTGACAAATTGTAAAATTTCTTTTGGAATTGTCATTTCGTTTATTTTCTTGTAAATACGTTTATTTTTCGATAAAAAACCTGAATCCTTCGGGCTCAATATTTTAGATTTTAAACGCTGCGATAGGGAGGAGTCTACGCTTCCGCGGAAGCGTAAATTGTTTATTTATTTGGATTAAATTTGATGATTTTTTTACGAAATCAATAATTACAAAAAATTAAACCCGAAGAAATTTCTGATGGTTAAGAAATTAATTCGGGCTTAAAAATGGAGCTCATTTAGATTTAAATGTAGTCCTTAATTACTTGTGAAAACAATTCCGCGAAAGCGTTATTTTGAAACTCTTTTTAAATGTAAGTCGCCAAAATCGAAACTAAAATCGGTGATGGGAGCAATATATTTCATCGTCGCACTTTGAGCTTTTCCTTTTTCATCTAAAGTAAAGAGGACAAACACATCGGCATCAAAGCTTCTGTTTTTCCATTTCGCCACATAAGTGGTCTCCGAGTAAGGAAGTAATTCTCCTGTAAGCTGCGGATTCCTTGCTGAAGTGATTTTTAAAGCCTTTCCATCTTTAGTGATATTCACTTTTCCAAACCAAGCATCTTCATAGGTTCCTGTAACTTGCTGCGCATCTAAAAGAGCCGATTGGTCTTTATAGATCTTCGTTTGTTGGTAAACTGCTTTTTTAATGCTGTCGTTTTTAGCAATCCACTTCGTGTTTCTCTTGCCGTTTTTCTCTACCCAATCTCTGTCTTTGTAGCCTAAATAGCTATCTTTTACGGTGTTGGTGATGCTGCTAAATGCGCCGCCAATCATTTGGTTGGTCAACACTACGATTCCTAAATCTAGTTCAGGGATTAAGGTAAATTGTGTCACCGTTCCTAGTAAACCGCCTGTATGCGTTACTTGTTTGTAACCCTTCACATCGCTTACAAACCAACCTAGGGAATAGCCGTAAAAATGGGTGTTGTAATCGTTGTCTTTACTTACCGGCAATGGCGTTTGTAATTGCCATAGCTCGTGCATATTTTTCTCACTTAATAAGCGTTCTCCGTTTTCGGTCACGGCATCGTTCATTAAAAATTTTGCCCAAGTAAGCATATCGGTAACGTTACTCATGATTCCGCCAGCAGGATTCGCTAACTCGCTCCAATCATGAGGAATCTGAATCACTTCTCCCTCGGTTCTCGTGTGTGCATCGATGATATTCGACCTGTCTGTCACGCGATTGTAAGAAGCTTTACTGTTTTTCATTCCTACGGGTTGTAGGATGCGAGTTTCAATAAACTCATCCCAATTTAATCCGCTTACACGGTGAATCACCTCGCCGGCGATGATAAACATATTGTTATTGTACCTAAAACTGCTTCTAAAGGAGCTTTCGGGTTCTAGTTTGCTCACATTTGCAAGAACATCATCTATAGTGAAATCTCCACCTTCGGGGAAAAACATAAGATCTCCCGCGCCAAGGCTTAGTCCGCTGCGATGCGTTAACAAATCTCTAATGGTAAACTCTTTGGTCACCCAAGCGTTCGGCATTTGAAATTCTGGAATGTGTTTTCTCACCTTATCATCCCAATCTAATTTTCCTTCGTCTACCAAAATCCCTAAGGCGAAACTTGTGAATCCTTTAGAATTGGAAGCTACGCCTACCAGCGTATTTTGGTTCATTTCTTTGTTGTTGGCTAAGGAGCGAACGCCGTGACCTTTGGCATAAACCACTTTGTTGTCTTTTATAATTCCTACCGAAATACCTGGCACGTCAAATGTTTCTAGGGTGTTTTCGATAAGTCGGTCTAATTTTTTCTCTTTGATTTGCGCCGAGACACTTAGCGTGAATAAACATAAACCTAGGGATAGAACTTTTACAATTTTCATAGAAATTTATTGTTTTTAGAGAAGAATTCGGTTAAGCTTTTTGGGAGTTTAAAAAAATTAAACGAGTTCTAAAAAAAGAATCTATTTTTGCCGCATGCAAAAATTTATACCTTACAAAAATATACAAATTGCCTTTACGGCTCAAGGAAAGGGCGAGGCAATCGTGTTATTACACGGTTTTTTAGAGAATTCTAGTATGTGGGACGCGGTGGTTCCTGTCTTGGCAAAGTCACACCGAGTAATCTACATAGATTTGCTAGGACATGGAAACACTCAGCGGTTGGGATATATTCATACCATGCAAGAAATGGCACAGACGGTAAAGCAGGTGCTCGACCATCTTAAAGTAGAAAAGGCTTCTTTTATAGGTCACTCTATGGGAGGTTATGTGACGCTCGCTTTTGCGGAATTGTTTCCGTTAAGGATAAAAAAAATACTGCTTTTAAATTCCACTCCATTAGCCGATTCTCCCGAACGTGTGGCCAATAGAAACCGTGCTATTCGCTTGGTGAAGCAAAACAAAGATGCTTTTGTGAGTATGGCGATTACCAATTTGTTTGGAAAAGAAAGCCGGGAGGAATTGCGAGAAAAGATAAATGCATTAATTAAGGAAGCTCAGCAAATGCCCACCGAAAATATTGTGGCGGCAATGGAAGGTTTAAAGTCTAGAAACGATAGGACTCAAGTTTTAAAAGATTTTGGCGGAGAGAAAATATTTTTAGCGGGCAAAGAAGATGAAATTGTACCCTTAGAAAGTTTGCAACAACTCGCCAAAGAAACTCATACACCACTTATAATTATAACCTTTAAAGGCGGACATATGACGCATTTGGAAGCTGAAGAGGAATTGTTGAAGTTTCTTGAGAAAGATTTTAGTTAGCCTAGATTTTCTAAGGATAGAAAGTAGATGATTAATAAAAAACCAGCTCGAAGGAGCTGGTTTTTTCGGTTTTAGTTGATTGATGTTTAACTAGGTTAAGGGGTAATTGTGCACTATTTTTGGGGCAAAAAGGTGCGGACTAATGGTTTTTTAAATGGGTTACATTCGGGGGTGTTTATATAAAATTTAGTGTTGTGGCTACTTGTTTTATAAATTTCGACCTTTAGTAAGAACATCTCTTCCTTGTTTTCAAATATAAGCTAGACATGGAGTGAGACCATAAAATTGTTTGTATTTTACTAATTTAACACAAATTGTTATATATTTAACAAATGAAAACAATTACTCAGTGTGTAGAAGAGATTTTAGTCCAACAATCTTTTTTGGAGGAAGCTTTGCAGCGAAAGATTATTAATTATACGGCCTTAGCGGAAGAATTGCGGGAGCCCATAAGTAAAATGCTGCGTAAACCTGTAAAAGTGGGGGCGATTATGATGGCGTTAAGGCGTTATCAAAATCCTTCTAACCTAAGAAGTTCTTCCCATGTAAAAGGAGCTTTGCGACAAATGGGAGATATCACGTTAAAATCTAATCTGTTTGCATTTACTTTTAAAAATTCGGTTTCTTTAATTGAAAGTCATCGCCTGCTACTGGATTATGTAGCCTCTAATTCGCATGTGTTTTATGCTTTTACGAGAGGCTTGGTTGAAAGTAACCTGATGATTTCGGGTTCTGAAAAAGAAAAAGTAGATGAGGTGTTTTCCGAAGAAATTTTATTGGATAGACGTGGAGATTTAGCGGCACTTAGTGTGCAATTGCCGCAAAATAACTATAAAATTGCTGGGTTATACTATCAATTTTTTAAGCAATTGGCTTGGAGTGGCGTTACGGTTTATGAGGTGGTTTCTACCAGCAACGAAATTACTATTTTGGTAGAGGATGCGGTGATTGAAAAAGCTTTTTCGGCCATTAAGAGTTTGAAGAATTAGTAGCTCATAGAGACTTTAATTCTCTGAACTCTTTTTGAAGGCTAAGTGCAGAAAATAAGTAGTAAGGTTTAGTAGTGCGAGATGAGGATGAGTCAAAAACTATAAAAGCACCTTATATCTTAAGTCTGTTCCCTAACCGTCTAGCCTCTATATTCTTATTGTGATTTTGTATCGAAACGAAAGAGGAAATGAATGTGAAATTAAAATTGAAGTCGAAAAACGAAGGCAACTCAGTAAAATTTTTCTTTTAGAAGTAAAATTAGAACAATACAAGGGAGAAATCCTGAAATAACCTCACCCTAAGGGTACGTGCAGGTTCAAGATGACATAAAAATATCAATACTCATCTCTAATTACTCACTACTACGTATTAATCATTTTAAACATCGGGTTGGTTTTTCTATTGATAAAACCGTGGTAGCCGGCGTATAATCCAATAAGAATTGCTCCAATGAGAGCCGCGTAGGCAATGCTTTCTACGTTATCTTGCTGTTTGATGTAAATGGCAAATAATGCCCAAATCCCAACCGCAGCAAACTCACGCATATTTCTAAAATAAATCATGGCTAAATTCAGCAAGGTCGCAACAATCACCATAATGATTGCCCATTGCACTTCTGTAAACAGAAAAATTTCCCATTCTATTTTTACCAAATACGCAGAAATATTGGCAATAGTCGCCACCGAAATCCATCCCGAATACAAACAAATAGGCCACCAAGAAAATGCGATGGTTTTAAACGGAGCGCCCCAACGTTCCATATTGGTGTTGAGAATAATTTTTATTAGAGAGAAGAGCGCAATCAGCATAAATACTACAGATAATCCCGTGTATTCATACAGCCAAGCCACCACCCATGCCGAAGTCGCAACATTAGCCGCCACCAACCAAAGCCCGGTTTGTTGTAAAAAAGCTTGCACGTTTTTTTTCTTAAATACTTGGTACAAATGGTAAACGCTAAAAGCCAATAACCCCAAATAAATTAGACCCCAAATCGCAAAAGCATAACCCGCAGGCGTAAATAAATTAGCATATTCGGGTTGTTTGCTTAAACTGCCAATGGTGTTTCCGTTAAGTTGAAAAGCTTGCGTAAAATAGCTGGTGCCAATAGCCAACAGTACAGAAATAAAATTAAGGACAGCGAGTAATTTTGGTTTCATGATTTTTGTGGTATAAGAATTACTTCTGTTTCTGTGCAAACGTAAATCTGATTATTTTTAGATTGCTGCAACAAATACTTCCCTGTAAAGGTACCAAAAGCGGGAAGAATTAATTGATGTTTGGTTTTAAAAAAACACGATAATTTCTCGTGCTGTCGTCCCATTCCGCGTAAGCGAAACCCAGGATGTATATGTCCACAAATGTTAAAAAAACCTTCGCGTTCTTCGGGATGATGGGTGAGCAGAAAACGCTCTAAACAGATTTCTTCCTTCAATGCTATACCCAAATTTTTAAAGTGCGTTGGCGAAATAATATCGTGATTTCCTACAATTAACACCAAATCTGCCTGCTGCTCTTGCACCCAAGTTTTAAAATAAGCAAACTCAGAGTTATAAGCGCTGTGAAACAAATCGCCCAGAAAATATATTTTTTCTGGTTGATACGTATCTACCACTTTTTTAAGCTGCTCAAAATTTTTTAAAATTGCTTTTTGTGGTACCGCGCTGCCGTGTTTTCTAAAATGCGCTATTTTTCCCAAATGCACATCGGCAATCAATAAAATGCCTTTAGACTCCCAATAAGCGACGCCACTAGGGTCAAAAATAAAATTTTCTTGTTGTAAGTTAACTTTCAAAAAGGGATAGATTTAAGTACACAAAATAAGGTTTTTATCTGCTGAATTAACACGATTCTTAAGCTTCTTTTTTCGCTTCCGCGGATTTGTTTAATGGATAAATTCAAAAACAGAATTTCAATTTATAATACTTCTAACCGAAATTTCTTTTGTTCCGTTACCAAAAGCTTCATCCAGATAAAATTCAACTTAAAAACTTTTAATCATCCGCTTAATGCGATCTTCCAACTTTTCGGAAGATAATTTCTCCCGCAATCTATCTGTAATAATCGGAAACGAAAAAGGCGTGGGTTTCTCACATTTTTTCCAAACTATTTTTTGCCGCTGAATACGTTCTAAAGCCAATCGCAATCTTCCCTCTTCCAATTGATGTTCAAAAGTTTCCGTAAAGGCTTGCAAAAACAACAAATTTTCGGGTTCATAATCTCTAAAAACATCAAAAAGCAATTGTGAACTGGCTTGCAAGTGTTTACTCTTGACCAGTTTATTAGGATAACCGGTAAAAACCAAACCTGCAATGACCGCAATATCTCTAAATTTTCTACGCGCCATTTCTGTAGCGTTTAGACTTTTATATAAATCGTCCATCACAAATTCGTTAGAAAATAGATTATTATCCAACACTTGCTGCATATCGATTTCTTGATCAGACAGCAGCTCAAATCCGTAGTCATTAAAGGCAATGCTAAACGAAATGGGACTTAATAAACTAATGCGATACGCCAGCAAGCTTCCTAAAGCTTCGTGTACAAACCTGCCTTCAAACGGGTAAAACACGGCGTGATATCCCTCTCTGGTTTTAAAGGTTTCGATAAGAAATTCATTCTTCGTGGGAATGATAGATTCTAACAATTGGCGCTGAAATATAGGTTGTAAGGCTGTAAGTTCTAAAGATTTTGTGGTTATGCCTAATTCTTTCGCTAAATCAGGATCTGCGCTGGCTGCGGCGATATACATTTCTTCGCGTAATAACTCGCTCATTTGCGCAGAAAAGCTCATTCTACCTCCCGCCCAACTGGGGACTTTGCCGGTTTTTTTCTTCGATTTTCGCACTTGCACTTGCATGCCTTTTAAGCGCACAAATTCTAAGTTTCTACCCGCAAACATAAAAACATCACCGCGTTTGAGTTTGGAAACAAAAAATTCCTCGATACTGCCAATAAATCCTCCTTTAATATATTTAACGCTCAGCACAGCATCGCTCACAATAGCACCTATTTGCAAGCGGTGCCGCATAGCGACTCCACGATTTGTCACCGTAAACTTGCCATCTTCTTCTACCGTTACTTTTTGATATTCATCATAGGTATGTAAAGTCTCGCCGCCGGTAGTAATGAATTTTAGGCACCACTCCCATTGTTCTTGCGTTAACGCTTGGTAACAAAAAGTAGCGCTGACTTCTGGGTAAATTTCTTCAGGATAAAAACCGTTAGAAACTGCCAAGGTGGTTAAATACTGCAACAAGACATCGAAACTTTGTAAATACGGAACGCGATCTTCAACCGCTTGTGTTTTTACTGCTTTTTGCAAAGCCGAAGCTTCAATAAGTTCCATCGCGTGGGTAGGTAAAAAATGAATTACACTTTGTTTGCCCGGCTGGTGGCCACTTCTTCCCGCACGTTGTAAAAACCGAGCCACGCCTTTTGGGCTGCCTATTTGGATAATGGTTTCTACTGGGGCAAAATCGACGCCCAAATCCAAACTAGAAGTGCAAACCACCGCTTTTAAAGTTTCATTGCGTATGGCTTGCTCTACCCATAATCGAGTTTCTTTATGGATACTCCCGTGATGCATGGCTACTTCTCCCGCAAATTCGGGGTGTTTTTCCATCAATTTTTGAAACCACAATTCACATTGCGATCGCGTATTGGTAAATAATAAAGTACTTCTAGAATTTTTTATAATAGGCACAACCTCATCCAGCAAATGCAAGCCCAAATGCCCCCGCCAAGGGAATTTTTCCATCTTTTTAGGAATAACCGATTGTACTTTTATTTTCTTTTTCAGGTTGGCTTTTATTAATACAGAATTTTCAAATTGCGGCGTTTGTGGTCCCAATAACACTTCTCGAGCTTGCTCCAAATTACCAATGGTTGCAGAAATACCCCAAATTTTTAAGTTATTCGAGACGGCTTTAAGTCGGCTTAAGGCGAGTTCCATCTGCACGCCGCGTTTACTACCTAATAGCTCGTGCCATTCATCGACCACCACGGCATTTAGATTTTTAAATTGCTCATCATAATTTTTAGAAGAGAGAAGAAGTTGCAAACTCTCTGGCGTGGTAATGAGTAAATCTGGCATTTTTCGCTTTTGCGCAGCGCGTTCTTTTTGTGGCGTATCTCCCGTGCGTATTCCTACACGTATTTGCGGATCTATATCTTGAGCAAACCGATTTGCGGCTTGTTCAATTTCTACCGAAAGTGCTCTAAGCGGAGTAATCCACACCCCTTTTAAACCCTTAGCGGATTTCTTTTTTCTGCTTTTTTGCTGAAGTATTTCTAACACAATCGGTACCCAGAGCGCATAGGTTTTCCCGCTTCCTGTAGGAGCATTCAGCAAGCCATTTTTTCCTTTTAAATATTCCTGCCAAGTATCTTTCTGAAACTTAAATGCTTTCCAGTCTTGCTGCGCAAACCAAGTTTTGGCAATATCTAAAAGTTGTTTTTTATTCATGTTTTGGTTGGTGTTAATTACCCTTCCGTCCTCTGCAGCTCCCGTTGCAAAATCCATCTTCCCTATCTTAGGGAAGGAATCTTTAATAGGTTTATACAATAAATATAATTCAAATTTTGTTTAAAAGTTCCCCTCCTTAGAAAAGGAGGGGTGGCTCAACTTGTTGAGACGGGGTGGTTGCACTCACGGTATCAAATCTTTTAAATCCTCCAACGTATTCGCTTCTTCTATCTTTTTATCTTGTCGCCAACGCAAGATTCTTGGGAACCTAGTCGCTACTCCGCTTTTATGACGTTTAGATTTGGCTATGCCTTCAAAAGCGATTTCAAAAACGTGATGCGGAGTCACACTTCGCACGGGGCCGTAGCGTTCTAACGTATTTTTTTTGATCCACGCATCTACTTTTTTAAATTCGGCATCGGTGAGGCCAGAATAAGCTTTGGCGAACGTGACCAACTTCTCTTTGTTTTGGTCCCACAATCCAAACGTATAATCGGTGAAGAGATTACTTCGTCTTCCGTGGCCTCGCATTGCGTAAGTCAATACTGCATCGATGGTTAAGGGATCTACTTTCCATTTCCACCAGTCTCCTTTTTTTCTTCCGACTAAATAAGGAGAATCCCAGCGCTTCAGCATCAAACCTTCCGATTTTACCTCTCGACTGCGCTCGCGTTCTTTCGCAGCTTCTTCCCAATTGGAAAATGAAATCGTTTCTGACAAATGCAACGGAATCTCTTTTGTCTTTACTTCATGATACAAGTCTTCTAAAATTTGTCTTCGTTCTTTAAAAGATTTCTGACGGATATCCTCCTCTTTCCATTCCAATACATCATAAGCTTTTAGAATTACCGGAGTTTTTTCCAGTAGTTTTTTACTGATATTTTTCCGACCAATACGGGTTTGTAAATCCTTAAAAGTACCGATGTCTCCGTTTGGAAAAGGTAAAATTTCACCGTCTAACACCGTTCCATCCGGAATCACTTCCGTAAAGGCTTCAAACTCGGGATATTTATCGGTCACCAACTCTTCCCCGCGGCTCCACACAAACAATTCTCCCTTGCGAATGATGACCTGTGATCTAATACCGTCCCACTTATGTTCTGCGGCCCAACCTTCTACATCTCCCAAATCCTGTGGCTCATTTTCTATGGCGTAGGCCAAATAAAACGGATAGGGCTTAGATAAATAATCGGCTTCATTTTCTTCTAAGATTAAGCTGGTGTAGGTGGTGATTGCCGGATCCCAATTCCCCATCATTTTATAGGCAAGAATGTCTTCATCAATTTCGGTGGCTTTAGATAAAGCCCGCGTCATCAGCTTCTGACTTACACCAATGCGGAAACTTCCGGTAATCAATTTGGTAAACACAAAACGCTCGTAATAATTAAGGCTGAGCCAATTTTCGAACAGATATTCTTTCTTTTCGTCTTCTGATTTCTTTTTCAAAGCGATAATTTCAGCTAAAAACTGGTGTAAACTTTTTTCTGAAATTTCTTCGGAAGGAGGAATAACCAGAGCAATCGTTTCGGCTAAATCACCTACAATGTGATAGGATTCCTCAAATAACCACAAAGGAATTTTCGATAATTCTGAAGCCCATTCTCGCAAGAGCGTCGTGTTTACGGGTCGCGGTGGTCTTCTGTGAGATAAAATTGCAATGGTCCAAACTTTATCTTTTGGCGAAGCTTTTTCAAAATATTGCGCCAAGGCAGCTACCTTTAAAGTGGTTTTATTGGTACTGTCTAAAGTTTTTATGAGCTCTGCAAAATTTTTCATACTTAGTCTTTATCGGTCTCTTTTTGAGAGGTGGCTTTTTCCTCTTCTGCATTTTCTTCTTCAAACTGGGTTTCTTCCGTGCGGGCATCGTAACCTTGCTCTATTAAGAAGCGCGAGAAAATATCGGTATAACCGTGGGTGCAAATAATTTTTTCTGCTCCCGTGGCTTTTATAGAAGACAACAAACCCTGCCAATCGCAATGGTCTGAGAGTACAAAACCTTTATCTATCGCGCGGCGTCTGCGTGCTCCGCGAAAAGCCATCCAGCCACTTGCCGATGCGGTAACATACGGAAGCATTTTCTTGATCCACGGCGAACTCTGAGCACTTGGCGGCGCAATAACCATATTTCCTTTAAGTTCTTCTTTCTTGGTGTCGGCCGTAATCCTAATGGTTTCAGGTAAAGGCGTGATTTTACGAATGATCTCATTCATATTTTGGATGGCAGCGTGAGTGTAAATTTTTCCTATAGACGTATCCAAGTGTTTTAGCAATCGTTGTGCTTTTCCTAGCGAATAACCAAATAAAATAGAGGTATTTTCATCTTCCTTATTCTGTTGCCACCAGGTATTAATATCGTGAAATACCTCTTGTTGAGGTTGCCATTTAAAGGCGGGAAGTCCAAAAGTACATTCGGTGATAAACGTGTGACATTTCACTACTTCGTAGGGAACTGAAATGCCATCGTTTTCGGTTTTGTAATCGCCCGTAAAAACCCAAACTTCACCTTGGTATTCTACTCTAATTTGAGCCGAACCAATAATATGGCCGGCTGGATGCAGCGAAAATTTAACTCCGTTAACCGTGAAGGTTTCTCCCCAATCTACACCAGAAACATTAATGTCTCCCAAGCGGTGTTTGATGATGGGCACATTGGTATGATGCGTAATGTATTGCTGATGTCCCCACTTAGAATGATCTGCATGGCCGTGAGAAATAATGGCTTTTTTTACGGGTTTCCAAGGATCTAAATAGACGTCTGCTTGCTGACAATAAATTCCTTTGTTGTTAAAATGGAGTAAGGGTGTCTTCATACTCAACAATTTAAGGAAATCTTTGGCAAGATTTTTTTTAAAGTTAAAATCTTAGCGGAATTTTATGAGTTGTAGGGAGAGGTTTGGGGTGAAGAAGTTGAAGATAAGTGAGTATTGAGATTTTAGTAATTAGTGGGGAGAAATTTAAACGTTGCGTGAAACCAGCTAAGATTTTGTATCGAAGCTATGTGTAGGTTATTTTAAATCAAATCGAACAGTAACGGAAGACGATATTTTCGAAGCTTAGGAAGAGTAGCAATCTTTAAGTTGAAAGCTATGAATCTCCTTCTGTATAGATTAACGGGGATTTTTTGTTTAGTTAACAACAATTAGTCTTGATCCATTTTTTCCTATTTAGACTATCCACAATTTTTGCATAAAACTAAAATCCCACAACTTTTTGACTTGATCCATCCTTGATCCATAAGAAATGCATAAAATGATTTTTAAAACAAAAAACCCCGATCGTGAGATCGAGGTTTTAAAGGTGGTGCCTCCAGGAATCGAACCAGGGACACAAGGATTTTCAGTCCTTTGCTCTACCAACTGAGCTAAGGCACCAGTGCTTGTAAGCGGTGGCAAATATATATTCATTTTTAATATCTGCCAAATAAATTAATAAAAAAAGTAAATTTGTCTTTTTAAAAATCCCTTTTAAGTGAAGAATTTAGCAATAGATATAGGGAACACCCTAGTTAAACTAGCTGTTTTTGAGGATGGTAGGTTGTTGGAGTTGAAAATTACTCCAGCAGAAAATATTTCTTTCGTTTTAAACAAATTAGTGATAAGTCACCCCGAAATCTCTGAATCGATCCTAGCTTCTGTAGCCGGAATCCATAAAGATGTCATCGCTAATAGCTTAAAAAATCAATCAATTTTAGAATTAACTGCAACAACTCCAGTTCCGTTTCGTAATTTATATGAAACTCCGCATAGTCTGGGAATAGATCGCATAGCTTTGACAGTAGCAGCGACATGTGAATATCCTAATAAAAATGTGTTGGTCATAGATGCCGGTACTTGCATCACCTATGATATGGTAACGAAAAATAAGGAGTATGTGGGAGGGGCTATTTCGCCGGGGGTAAATATGCGTTTAGAGGCGATGCATAATTTTACGTCCAAATTGCCGTTAATTCGTATAGAAAAAGAAACCAGTGATAAAATTATAGGTACCACTACCCAAGAAAACTTAGAGATAGGCGCATTAATGGGGGCAGCATTAGAAATAAATGGCTTTATAGAAAGTTATGAGCTTCAATATCAAGATTTAACAGTTATTTTAACAGGAGGAGATAGTCAACTGTTGTCTAAGAAAGTAAAAAATGGCATATTTGCGTCTTATAATTTTCTGCTGAAGGGATTAAACCATATTTTGGAATTTAATACAACTAAATGATTAAGAAAACACTTTTTTTTACATTGCTGCTTTGTTCAGTATTAGTAAATGCACAAGAAAATACTTCTTCTCCATATTCTTTTTTTGGAGTAGGACTCAATAAGTTCAACGGAACAGCAGAAAATAGATCGATGGCCGGTATGGGGATTGCATCAGACAGTATCCATATCAATCTTCAGAATCCAGCAGGTTATGGAGCTTTAGACTTAACTACCTATGCGTTGGGAGGCTCTCATGCTTCAACAACAATTGAAAGCTCAAGCGCATCAGATAAAGTTTCTTCTTCTACCTTTGATTACCTAGCAATGGCGTTTCCTGCCGGGAAGTTAGGTTTTGGGATAGGAGTAATACCTTATAGTTCTGTAGGTTATGAGATGGAAGATATTACCAATGAAAGCTCGAGTAGATTTAGTGGTAGCGGAGGTTTAAACAAACTTTTTTTAGGAGTAGGTTACGAAGTGACTAGAGAATTACGCGTTGGAGTAGAAGGGAGTTATAATTTTGGGAACATCAAAAATAAGAACTTTCTCTTTCAAAACGAACTTCAGTTTGGAACAAGAGAAACGAACAGATCTGACCTTAGCGGGTTCAAAGTGGATTTTGGCGCTCAATACGAGAAGCTTTTAAAGTCGGGATTACAATTGACAGGTTCGGCTAGTTTTTCTCCGTCAACAAAAATAACTTCTGAAAATCAAAGACAATTAGCAACCCTTATTTTGAATGACGATGAGAATGAAGTCATTGCAGATATTAGGGATCTTGATGTGGAGGATTCAAAGTTAACTCTTCCTTCTGAACTTAAAGTAGGAGGGGGGGTAGGAAAACCTAAAAAATGGTTTGCCGGAGTAGAATACGGAAGAAAATCTTCAAGTGATTTTACCAATAGATCTTTTCAGCTAGATAATGTGAATTATACAGACGCTAGTAGTTACAAGTTGGGAGGATATTATATTCCTAACTATAACGACATTACCAGCTATTTTCAGCGAATTGTATATAGAGCGGGTTTTAGGTATGAAGAGACCGGATTAAACATTAATACGGAAGATGTAGATGAGTTTGGCATATCTTTTGGAGTGGGATTACCAGCAGGAAACTTCTTAACGAATATCAACTTGGGAGTTGAGTACGGTGAAAGAGGCACTACAAGTAATAATTTGGTAAAAGAAAAATTTGTAAATGTGTTTCTAAGTCTTTCCTTAAACGATAAATGGTTTGTCAAAAGAAGATTCGATTAATAAATAAAATAATAACTATATTCAACTATGAAAACTAAATTTTTCATCTTATTATCAGGAATTTTTTTAAGTGCAGGAGTAGTAAATGCGCAGGAGGTAGATTGTAATACCGAATTAGCATTATTCTCTCAAAGCGCAAAAATAAAGGACTACGATGCGGCAAAGCCACATTATGAAAAACTTATAAAAAATTGTGAGGCGAGTAACTTGGCAATTTATCAATATGGAGAGCGTATGTTTAAGCACTTCGCTAAAAATGCTCCAGAAGGAAGAAAAAAAGCTTCCGCAGAAGCTTTAATAGAAAATTATAAGCTAAGACTTAAATGTTTTCCAGCTAAGACTGAAGTAGGTGAAACTTATGCTAAGATAGGGGAAGCTATGTACGATAATAATATTGGTACAAAGGAAGAGCAGCTAGCGATGTTTGATAAAGCTTGGAAAGAAGACAAAGAGTCGTTTGATGCGCCAAGATCTTTATACGTGTACTTTAACATTATGGTTGAATTGCAAGATAAAGGCAAAAAAGAATTACAGGATGTATTCAATCTATATGACAATGTAATCAAGCAAGTAGAAGAGCAGGAGGTTTATCGTGCATCACAAGCAGAGCCTCTATTGAAAAAACAAGAAGCAGGAGAAAAGTTAAACTCAGACGAAACGAGAACACTTAAAAACTCTGAAATTTACTTGTCAAACTTTAGTAAGATTAAAGCAGGAATTAATGGATTGTTAGGAGAAAGAGCAGATTGTGAAAACTTAATTCCTTTATACAATAAAGATTTTGATGCTAAGAAAACTAATGTGGAGTGGTTAAAAAGAGCTGCGAAGAGACTTTCGGCTAAAGATTGTACAGACGATCCTATTTTCTTTAAGCTAGTAGAGGCGTTACATACCTCTGATCCTTCTGCGAAATCTGCACTTTACTTAGGGCAGTTAGCAGATAAAGATGGGAAATCTGCAAAAGCTTTGGAGTATTATAACCAGAGTGCAGAGTTAGAAGATAATAACTTAGATAAGGCGAGGGTTTATATGAAAATCGCGGGTAATTATAAGTCAAAAGGTAGTTTGTCTACGGCGAGAAACTATTATAGAAAAGCATTAAAAGCACAGCCTTCTTTAGGAGTTGCTTACCTTCAAATTGCTAGTATGTATGCCTCTAGTGTTAACTCTTGTGGAGATTCGTCTTTTAACAAAAGAGCGGTGTATTGGTTAGCTGCAGACTATGCAGATAGAGCAGGAAGAGTAGATCCTTCTATGAAATCTACAGCAAACAAATCTGCTAGTAGTTATAGAGGCTTAGCTCCACAGTCATCGGACATTTTCCAAGAAGGAGTAAAAGAAGGATCAACCATTAAAATTGGATGTTGGATTGGAGAAAGTGTTAGAGTACCAGCTATATAATTAAAATGCTGAAAACATACCGAAATCATAGGATAAGCATTGTCGTGATCATCTTTACGACAATGCTTTTTTCTTGTCAAAACCGGCTTAATGAGGTTAGAAAATGGGATTTAGATGAGGGGAAGCCTCAAACTGCAGGGAAAGGAATTAACCTTTTTTATACCGATAGCGGAGCGGTAAAAGCTAATTTAAGAACTCCGTTGATGTATGATTTCACCCATTTAGAATTTGCTTACAGAGAGTTTCCAGACGGATTAGAATTAGATTTCTTTGACGATGAGAATAAAAAAAATACCATTATTGCAGACTACGGAATCATGTATGAAAAGACAGATTTGGTAGATTTACAAGGGAATGTGCTCATTACCACAGCAGATAGTACCGTGCTTAACGCCAATCAATTATATTGGGATCAAAAAAGAGGTTGGGTGTTTTCTGATATTAATTACAATATCAAATTAAATAATGGAGCTTTAAATGAAGGAGAAGGTTTTGATGCTAACGAAAAATTCGATAAATTCATATCTCGATCCAATAAAGGAGTGCAAATTGTAGAAGAGACCGAATAATATGATGAAATTTTTTAAATACTTTGAGTACGCTTACCTAATTATAGCAGCGTTTTTTGCATTTGAATCCTATAGGATTTGGAGTAGCGACAGAGATAGGGCTTATATTTTTATCTTTTTTGTGGCTCTAGCTATTTTTATGTATTTTTTTAAAAGAAGATTTAGGAAAAAAATAGAGCAAAGCAATAAGCCATAAATGGAATTAAATATTTTAATCATTGTTCTTTCCCTAATATTCTCAGCGTTCTTCTCTGGTATGGAAATCGCTTATGTCTCTGCCAACAAAATTCATATAGAAATAGAGAAAAAGCAAGGCAGTTTTCTTTCTAATATCTTGGCGCGACTCACAAGAAAACCATCCAAGTTTATTGCCACCATGCTGGTGGGGAATAATATAGCCTTGGTAATTTATGGTTTTTTTATGGGAGACCTGTTGGTAGATCTTCTCACCGCACAAGTTCCTTTAGAAAACGCTTTTCTTAATTATTGGTTAACCGACGGACTTATCGTTAGCCAAACCATCATTTCTACCTTGGTGATTTTATTTACTGCGGAATTTCTTCCTAAAGTATTTTTTCAAATCTACGCCAATAACTTACTGAAGTTTTTTGCGTTACCGGCCTATTTCTTTTACCTGATATTTTCTTTTATCTCTTCTTTTGTGATTTGGATTTCTGATTTGGTCTTAAAATCTTTCTTTAAAACCGATGGGGATGAAGTACAGCTCGCTTTTAGTAAAGTAGAGCTAGGAAACTACATCAATGAGCAGATGGACTCTGTGGAGGAAGATGATGAGATTGATTCTGAAATTCAAATTTTTAAAAATGCCTTAGAATTTTCTGAAGTGAAGTCACGAGAAGTGATGATTCCCCGTACCGAGATAATTGCGGTAGATATTTCGGAATCGCCTAAAAATTTAATCAATATATTTACGGAAACAGGACTGAGTAAAATTTTGGTTTACAAAGAAACCAATGATGATATCGTAGGCTATATTCATTCTTTTGATTTGTTTAAAAAGCCTAAAGACATCAAAACGATTATGATGCCGGTGCTTTATGTGCCAGAAACCATGTTGGTAAAAGACGTATTAAATATTCTTATCAGGAAACGTAAAAGTATTGCAGTGGTGATTGATGAGTATGGAGGAACCAGCGGAATTATGACGGTAGAAGATATTGTAGAGGAGCTTTTTGGTGAAATTGAAGACGAACATGATGCCGTGGTCTTAATTGAAGAAGATTTAGGAGAAGGCGTTTATAAGTTTTCAGCTAGGATGGAAATCGATTATATTAATGAAACCTACAAGCTCAATCTTCCCGAAGGAGAAAATTACGAAACGCTAGGCGGCCTCATCGTACACCATACAGAGGAAATTCCAGAAAAAAACGGGCAAGTAGTGATCGATGGATTTAAGGTATTAATCTTAGAAGTTTCCAATACAAAAATAGAATTAGTACAAATTCAAGCGATAGAAGAAGACTGATTTAAAGATTCTTTAACATTTTCAGTAATATCTGTTTTAAAGTTTCGGTAATTATCTTATTTTCGCCCACTATTATTTAGACAAATCAATATTCAAAATGGCAGTATTAAATAAAATAAGACAACGTTCGGTTTTTTTGATCGTAATCATTGCATTGGCATTGTTTTCATTTGTATTAGCAGATGTAATTAGAAACAGTGGATTTTCAAAAAATCAAAGCACTATTGGTGTAGTGAACGGCAATGAAATTTCTAGAGAAGATTTTGCTAGACAAGTGGAAGCTGTTCAGCGTAATGCTCAAGGAAATGTAACTACCGCGCAAGCTGTAAATAGAGTGTGGGACAATAAATTGAGAGAAACTATTCTGGATGAGCAGTTAGAAGAACTGGAGATTGAAGTGGGTCAAGGGCAAATCAATAATGTATTAAAGCAACAGTTCGCAGGTAATCAAAACTTCACTAACGAAGCAGGAATGTTTGATTTTGGTGTGATGAGAGAATATGTCGCTAATCTTAAGGCTACTTCGCCAGAAGCTTACCAACAATGGCTTGCCGTAGAAGAAAGTGCTGCAAAACAAGCTAAAGCTGGTATTTACTACAATATGGTGAGAGCTGGAGTAGGAGCAACTTTGATAGAAGGAGAACAGGCTTACAAAATGGAAAACGATAACATCGATTTGAACTTTGTGAAAATTCCTTACGAAAGCGTTGGAGAGGTAGAGGTTTCTAAAGATGAAATCAAAAGCTACTTAAAAGATCATAAAGATAAATACGAAGTAGATGCTTCAAGAGATATTCAGTATGTGTTTTTTGAAGAAAAAGCATCAACTTCAGATGACGCTGATACAAAAGCAGGATTAGAAAAATTAATGAAAGATCGTGAAGAGTACAATGAAGTTTCTCAAGCGAACGAAAAATTAGACGGTTTTTCTAAGACTAGCAATAATGAGGAATTTGTAAATGAATTTTCAGACCTTCCTTATGAAGAACGTTTTACGTTTAAAGATGAGTTAAAGGGAGAAAATGCAGACCAAATCTTTAATTTATCAGAAGGACAAACTTTCGGGCCTTACAAAGAAGGAGGTTTCTGGAAAGTAACGAAAGTAACTGGAGTGAAGCAAATGACAGATTCTATTAAGGCAAATCACATTTTGATTGCTCATAAAGATAGTCCTGTAGGAAGTGAGTTAGATAGAACAAAAGAAGAAGCTAAGAAATTAGCGGATAGTATTTTAACGCAAGTAAAGTCAAATGACTCTTTATTTGCTTCCTTAGCGAAAGACTATTCTGCTGATACTACTTCTAAAGATAAAGGAGGAGATTTAGGATGGGTAGATTATAGAAATACTACATCTTCCCCATTTATTGATTATATTTTTGATGCAAATTCAGGGAAATACGGAATGGTAGATACCGAGTATGGCTACCACGTCGTATTTATTGAAGAAGTAAAGTCTCCTAAGAAAGCCGTAAAAATGGTAAGTTTAGGGAAAGAAATTGAGCCTTCAGAAAAAACTACAAACGACTTATTTGCTACGACTACAAAATTTGAAATCGCCGCAGGTAAAAAAGATTTTGATGAGGTAGCTAAAGAAAGCGGTTACGAAGTAAGACCTGTAAAAGGTATTAAAGCGATGGAAGAAGCTTTAAGAGGTATTGGAAATCAAAGAAGAATTGTGCAATGGGCTTTTAAAGAAGAAACTTCTACAGGAGACATTAGCAGATTTGACTTAAATAATGGATATGTAGTAGCTCAATTAACGGCTAAAAATAAAAAAGGATTAATGAGTGTAGAAGAAGCTTCTCCTCAAGTTACGCCTTTAATTAGAAAAGAGAAGCAAGCCAAAATGATTAAAGATAAAATATCGGGAAGTACACTTTCAGAGATTGCATCGAGTCAAAATGCTTCTGTAGAGAATGCCTCTTCCGTTAATTTAGGAAGTCCAGTTTTACCAGGAGCAACCTCAGAGCCTAAAGTTGTAGGAGCTGCATTTTTCTTAGAAAAAGGAAAAGTAAGTAGGCCTATTGCTGGAGAAAAAGGAGTGTATGTGGTAGAAGTCACCAATAGAACAGAAGCTGCGCCGCTTAACTCTTACCGTATGATTGCTGCTAGAAAAACAAAAGAACGTTCTGCACAAGCTACCTCTAGATTGGTAGAAGCTTTAAAAAGCAGTGCAGAGGTTGAAGATAATAGAGCTGCTTTTTATTAAATCTTAAAAAGACTCTCTAAACAATAAAGACCGCTATTTTAGCGGTCTTTATTGTTTTACTGTAGGTATAGAAATATTCTTAACCTGAATTCGACCTAAGAAAATCGAACTGACAGTATTTGAACTTTATTAGGTCGAACTCAGGTTCTTAGTACTTGCGTTTGGAGGAAAATATCATTTCGGAAAAAGGAATGACGGTAGTATAACCTAAGTCTTTAAAATAAGACATCATTTCTTGCGTTCCTGTGGCTAAAACGAAATCTCCTCCCCAACCGCCTAGGCTTTTAATACTGTCCTTATAATCGCTAAATAGCTGCTTTTTGATGCTGGGAGTTTGTAAAACTTTAGAAAGAACCTCTTCGTGTCTATTGATTTGTGTTTCAAATTCAGATAAACTGAGGTTCGGCTTTAATAAAGAAGTTGTAATCTGATTTATTTCTGCTATGGAAGATGCTTTTTTTATCGCTTCCAAAGAACGATAATGCCGAATCGCTTCTCGGCTATTTTTCTTCTGATTTAAATAAACAAAAAACAATTGATCGCTGAAGTTAGGCTGAAAATTCACCGGAGCTATTTTTGGGTCTAGCTTGTTTCTTTCATAAATAATAGGAGTGTCAAATTCCGCGCAAGCGATATCATAACCGCTACCGCCAAAAGTTTTTTCTAGCAATTGGTACGGATTGATTTGCGCCCACTGAGATAAATTCTGAATTAAAGTAGAAGAGGAACCCAGTCCCCAATTTCTTGGAAACTCCAAAAAAGAATTGATTTCATAACCTTGTTGAAAATCTAAATGGAAAGAAAGCGTAGCCACTTCTTGTAAAATTTCAGCCAGATTTTTTACAACTTCTTCATTCGTATTATTTTTCTCCTCAAGTTGGTAGCCAATTTTTTCTTCAGTAAAAACAAATTCCTGCGAAAACCATAAACTGCCATCAGCTAAAAAGCTGCTCCATTTAATTACGGGATCTCCAATTTCTTTTACCGTCATTTTTTGACCAAATTTCGTGGGTATCGCTAAAGCTTTGGCTCCATCGAGCACCACATATTCTGCGGTGAGTAATAATTTTCCGTGAGCGTAATAGTTTTTAGGCATTTCTCAATTGTTCTAGAACTTCTACTACAGCGCTATGGGTTACGGTATGTGTTTTAAAATGTGCTTTCACCGTTTCTTTCTCGCTGGGGGTGGCCTTAAATTGATTGAGGATATTCATGAGGTGCATTTTCATATGGCCTTCTTGAATTCCTGTGGTGACCAAAGATTTTATAGCGGCAAAATTTTGCGCCAATCCCGCTACAGCCACAATTTTCATCAAGTCTTTTGCAGTAGGATTTCCTAACATTTCCATCGCCAATTTTACTAAGGGATGTAAGTTCGTAAGTCCGCCAACGGTTCCTAATGCTAGGGGAACTTCGATAGAAAACGTAAACTGACCGTCTTCCACTTTAGCTGAAGTCAGGCTACTGTATTGTCCGTTTCTCGCGGCATAGGCGTGTATTCCAGCTTCCACGGCTCTAAAATCGTTTCCGGTGGCCAAAACCACCGCATCGATGCCGTTCATAATTCCTTTATTGTGCGTCACGGCTCGGTAAGGTTCTACTTTGGCGATATTCACAGCTTCCACAAACTTGTGGGCAAAATGTTCGGCTTCCGCAGTATTGGGAAGCAAATCTTTTACGGGGCAAGATACTTCCGCTTTAGCGAGGCAATTAGGAACATAATTAGAAAGTATGCTCATAATCACTTCTAGCGGTTGATGTGTTTCGGAAAAATTAAAATAAGTTGCAGCTTCTTGTTTTAAGCCTAGAGCGATTTCTTCTAAGCAAGAGTTGATAAAATTGGCGCCCATCGCGTCTAAGGTTTCAAATTCTACGTGAATTTGATAATAGTTCGCTAAAGCGGAAGTCTTATCTCGAAGTTCTAGACTTAAAATTCCGCCGCCTCTTTTTTCCATATTTTTGGTAAGCGGTTGAAGGCGTTCTAAGAGCAAAGTCTTCGTTTTACGGAAGAATTCCTCTAATTTAGAAAAGCCTTCGGTAAATAAAAAGTGTACTTGACCTACTTTTCTGGTATCAATCACTTCGGCTTTAAAACCACCTTTGTCTCCCCAAAATTTTGCAGCATTACTCGCCGCAGCAATTACCGAACTTTCTTCGATTGCCATAGGAATGACATAAATTTCTCCGTTAATATTAAAGTTGGGAGCTATCCCAAAAGGCAAGTAGTAGTTAGAAATGGTATTTTCTGTAAACTCATCGTGGAGTTTTTGTAGCTTCTCGTCGGGATTCCAATAGTTTTGTAATAACTGGGCTGCTTCCTCCCTGTTTTGAAAATAGTTTTGGGTAAGCCAAGCTATTTTTTCATCTTTATTGAGTTTAGAAAATCCTAAAATTTGCTTCATGGGTTGTAATATCAACCGCAAATATACGATACTGATTTTTTAATCTGTCACTGCTTCTGTAATTCCGTAAAGTAAGAGTAGAAATTAGGATTTAGATGAAGGTATAATCAAAATAAGGAGTCATAAAAATCCCACCCGATTCCATGAGGCTTTTGTTTCGGTAACTTTGAGTGGTGAGATATTAACTTGTTCTTAGTATTTAACACTAAAGAGACCCTGTTTTTAAGGATTTTTTAGTAAACTTGAAACTCTAAAAATTCGATTTCCGAAACCTATGAAAATTTTCAAATTTGCCTTGGTAGTTTTTCTAACTACTACTAGTATATTAAGCGCTCAAGACAAGCAAGTTACCTTAGATGAAATATGGGGCGGAGCCTTCCGTCAAGAGTACTTACAAGCCTTACGTTCTTTAAATAACGGAGAGGAATATGTGGTGCAAGATTACGATCGCAGCGCAAAAACGATGAACGTTGATGTTTACAGTTATAAGACTGGAAAAAAAACCAGAACTTTAATTTCTTCTTCCGCGATTGGTGGATTAGACATTTTTCAAACCTATTCTTTAAATGATACTGAAGAAAAAGCAATTTTAGGAACCAATATCGAGGGTATTTTTAGAAGATCTACCAAAGGTATTTTCTATGTGTATGATTTAGGTTCTAAAAAACTGGTTCAGATTTCTGAAGATAAAATACAAGAACCTACACTTTCTCCAAATGGGAACCAAGTAGCTTATGTATTTGAAAATAATATCTACACGAAAGATTTAGCATCAGGAAAAGTTACCCAAGTAACCAAGGATGGTGTCGATAATGAAATAATTAATGGGGTAACCGATTGGGTGTATGAAGAGGAATTTATGTTTGTGCAGGCATACCAATGGAATAAAGACGGAAGCAAAATTGCTTTCTTAAGATTTGATGAAACGCAGGTGCCAGAATTTTCTATGGATTTGTATGGAACCTACGGAAAGCAGCTTTACCCAACTCAAGAAGTGTTTAAGTATCCTAAAGCAGGAGAAAATAACTCGGATGTGAGTTTGCATATGTATGATGTGAAATCAGGAAAGACTTCTGCAGTAGATTTAAAGAAAGAATATGAGTATTTACCAAGAATCAAATGGAGCAATGATGCAAATATTCTAACGGTTCAGGCGATGAATAGACATCAAAACAATTTAGATCTTATTGCCGTAAATGCTACGAATAATGAAGCTAGTGTGATTTTAAACGAGCAAGACGACGCGTATATTGATGTGACCGATAATCTTACTTTCTTAAATGACAATAGCTTTATTTGGACGAGCGAGAAAAATGGATGGAACCATATTTACCATTACAATAAAAACGGAAAGTTAATCGACCAAGTAACCGATGGGAAATGGGAAGTAACCGATTATTATGGTTTTGATCCCAAAACGGGAAGAATCTACTTTCAAAGTACAGAAAACGGAAGTATTAATAGAGACGTATTCTCTATTCGTTCTAACGGAAAAAATAAAGTGCAGTTAACGCAAAAAAGAGGAACCAATAGCGCCGATTTTAGTACAGACTTCACTTACTTTATCAATACGTATAGTAGCGCAACGACGCCTAGTGAGTTTACGTTGCATCAAGCTAAAAACGGAAAAAAGCTAAGAGATATCAAAGACAACAAGCAGTTGTTAGAACAATTAGAACCTTATAATTTTTCTGAAAAGGAATTTTCTACCATTTCCGTTAACGGAAATGATTTGAATATGTGGATGATCAAACCTTCTAATTTTGATCCTAATAAAGAGTATCCTTTATTTATGTATCAATATTCTGGACCAGGTTCACAATCGGTTTCCAATACATTTTCTGGAAGCAACGATTACTGGTACCAACTCTTAGCAGATGAAGGGTATATCATTGCTTGTGTTGATGGTAGAGGAACTGGATTTAAAGGTGCCGAGTTTAAGAAAGTAACTCAAAACGAATTAGGAAAATACGAAGTAGAAGATCAAATTGATGCTGCAAAACTTTTGGGAGATAGAGACTATGTAAATGCTGATAGAATTGGTATTTGGGGATGGAGTTATGGAGGTTTTATGTCTTCTAATGCGCTTTTAAAAGGAAACGATACCTTTAAAATGGCGATTGCAGTGGCTCCGGTAACCAGCTGGCGTTTTTACGATAGTATTTATACAGAGCGTTATATGACAACGCCTCAAGAAAACGCTTCGGGATATGATGAAAACTCTCCTATTAACCACGTAGATAAACTTAAAGGAGCTTACCTTTTAGTTCACGGCGGAGGAGATGATAATGTACACGTACAAAATTCAATGCAAATGATAGAAGCCTTGGTTCAAGCTAACAAACAGTTTGATTGGGCGATTTATCCAGATAAAGATCACGGTATCTATGGCGGAAATACAAGGCTTCACTTGTATACCAAAATGACCAATTTTATTAAAGAAAATTTATAAATAAGTATAACAATCCCTAATATATGGCAACAGTAATCAGAGAAAGAAGAGAATTATTTGGACACCCAGTAGGTCTTTTTATTTTGTTTTTCACCGAGATGTGGGAGCGTTTTTCCTACTACGGAATGCGTGGAATTTTAACCCTATACATCGCCGCATCGGCCACAGCTGTAGATCCTGGTTTAGGATGGAGCAATAAAGATGCCATTTGGCTTTACGGTTGGTATACCATGTTGGTGTACGTAGCTTCCATTCCTGGAGGTTGGATTGCCGATAAATTTTTAGGTCAGAAGAAAACAGTACTATGGGGTGGAATTCTTCTCTGTTTAGGTCACGGTATTTTGGCCATTCCTCAAGATTGGGCATTTTTCACCGGATTGATTCTTATTATTTTAGGAGTTGGTGGTTTAAAGCCTAACATTTCTACGATGGTAGGTGGTTTATACGAAGACGGAGATATTCGTCGGGATAGTGGATTTACTATTTTCTATATCGGGATAAATGTTGGAGCTTTCCTTGCGAGTATTTCGGTAGGTTTAGTAGCCTATTACTACGGATGGCATTACGGATTTGGTCTTGCAGGAATAGGAATGTTACTAGGACAAGCGGTTTACATTTGGGGACAAAAATTCTTGAAAGGTATTGGAGAATTTACTGGAGGTGCTATGGTAAGTGCCGAAGAGAAAGAAGCTGCTAAGAAACCACTTAGCAAGATTGAAAAAGATAGAATCGTTGTGTTACTGATTTCTTTCTTAATCGTTATCGTCTTTTGGGGCGCATTTGAACAAGCCGGTGGGTTAATGAACCTATACACCGATGCTAAAATTGATAGAACTATTGGATTAAGCTGGTTAGAAGAAATTCCTGCAGCTGTATTCCAATCGCTTAACGCAGCATACATCATTATTTTTGGAACTATCATTGGTGGTTTCTGGATCTGGTGGAAAAAGAAAGGAAGAGAATCTTCTTCTTTATTTAAAATGGCTATAGGAACCATTATTATGGGACTTGGGTATGTATTTATGATGTATGCTTCTCAAGAAGCTAGCTCAGAAACCTTTGGGAAAGCAGCGATGTATTGGATTTTCTTAGCATACTTATTCCACACCTTGGGAGAGTTGTGTACTTCACCGGTGGCTTTATCTTTTATTACCAAGTTAGCGCCGTTAAAATATGCTTCTATCATGATGGGAGTCTTTTTTGCAGCCACAGGTTTTGGGAACAAATTGGCAGGTAGTATTGGCGAGTCAGCTCAATTAGAACCTTATAATGGAGAGATGCTTTATACAAAACAGCAGGTGATTCCATTTATGGAAAAAGACAGTATCGAGTTTAAGAATGATCAAAAACAGATTGAAACAACGTATGATTACCCTATCAATGAGGATAAAAACTTCTCTATAAAAACAACTGTATTTGTAGATGGAGGAGATTTGGTATTTAAACGTTATGAGTCTGATGAAATACTGAATCCAATTTTCAGCTTAGATACAAAAGCAGAAGAGGGTTTAAAAGCTACTTTGAAAGAGGAAGGAGTTACTCCAGAGAAACCATTTCATGCTAACTTGACTTTTGAAAAAGATGCAGATGCAGCTCAGGATATTGCTAATAAAGGAGATGGGAAGAATTACGGAGTTTCTTTTGTGCTTTCTGAAGAGCAAAACGAACAAGAGTATCAAACCTTTTTATGGTTGACTATCTTTACCGTTGCTTTTGGATTCCTAGTGCTTCTTTTCTTAAAGAAATTAAAGAAACTAACCCACGGAGCTGAAGATCATGAGGTAGATAAAATGGAACAAGAAGGTTATGAAATAGCCGATGAGAATATTAAAGATTAATTACAGAAGATAGAATATGTCAACAGTTAGTTCAACTCAGCATGATGAGTTTTTCAAGAGTAAAGTTTTAGGGCATCCCGCCGGATTATTTGTTTTATTTTTTACTGAAATGTGGGAGCGCTTTTCATTCTATGGAATGCGTGTATTGCTTATCAATTTCCTAACCATGGCCGCCGTAGGTTACAACCCGGGTTGGGAATGGACTACAGAAAATGCGGGAGCTCTCTTTGGGACCTATGCTATGTTGCTCTATATTACGCCGATTATTGGAGGATTGATAGCTGATAAGCTCACTGGTTACCGTTGGGCAGTTGTTATTGGGGCCGTAATTATGACCTTAGGACACGCGGCTATGGCTGTAGAGACAGAGTTTTGGTTGTATATGGGCTTGGGATTATTGGTAATAGGTACAGGCTTTTTTAAGCCTACCATGACTTCTATTATTTCTGAAATGTATAAGGACGTTCCTAAAAAGAAAGATGGGGCATATACCATTTTCTATATGGGCGTAAATGCAGGAGCTTTCTTTGGAATGATGCTTTGTGGTTATCTAGCAGAGCGTATTGGTTGGTCTTGGGGATTTGGCCTTGCAGGAGTTTTTATGCTTTTAGGAACACTACAGTTCTGGTTGGCTAAACCCTTATTTGGTAAAATAGGAGATGTTCCTTCTAAAAGGGATGAACAAGAGCAAGAAATCAATGAAAATAATGAAAAAGAGGATATTAAGTACAATCCATTTACCTCTTTAGATAAGATTTTAATTGTAATTACCTCAATCATAGGATTGGCTTATGCTATAAATGATCCTTTATCTAAAATCGCTAACTTTAATTTATTCCCATTTGAATTTCAGGGTATTGAAGGGCAATATGTGGTAGTTCTTTTTGGGTTAATTCTTTTCTTGTATCTAGTTCTTAGTCGGATTAATCGCTACGCATCTGTAGTTAGAAATAGAATGTACGCTGTTATTGTTTTTGCTTTTTTTACGGTGTTGTTTTTCCTTGGATTCGAGCAAGGAGCAACCTCATTGGTTTTATTTGCTAGAGATTATATAGATAGAGAGCTTATAGGAAATGCTGCCGTTATATTTAATATTGTAAATGCCCTATTAACCGTTGTTCCCTTGGGGATTGTTTCTTACGTACTATATCTTTTAGCAAAGAAAACTTATGGGAGGATACCTGGTTCTAATATTATTCTAGCGATTTGTTTTATAGGGATATGGGCCGTAGTGATTTATATGTTAAACAGAGACTTTAATACTACAGCCTATGAAGTAGAATTTGACGCTCAAAAAGTGGCAGTAATAGATCAAGATACAGGAGAACAACGTGTTTCTAAAAATGGTGATTTAATTTTCTTAGATACCCCAATTTCTGAGCAACAAGATGTGAACCAACTAAAGAATGAGTCGTTCAAGAAAAAAATGATAATAGGAGAGGCTTTTAGTGATTTTAAAGAAGGTCAAGAGATTAATATTATTACTAAAGATAAAGGCTTTAACAAATTTGGCTACCTTACTCCAGAAAGATTGAAAGATGCCAAAGAAAATGCAGCTAGTCTAGGAATAGATAATGGTGTAATTAAAGCTAAGGTAACCGAGGTGAAAAACCACTGGGTGGAGATTACGGCTTCTTGGTTTAGCATTCTAAACTCGTTCTTCATCATTGCTTTTGCCAGTTTATTTTCTAAATGGTGGGAAAGTAAATACAACCCTTCGGCGCCACAAAAATACGGAATTGGTCTTATTTTATTAGCACTTGGTTTTGGAATGCTTGCATTTGGAAGCTTTGGTGTAGCTGATGGCGTTAAAGTAAGTATGATTTGGCTAATATTAGCTTATCTGTTTCATACTTTTGGAGAACTTTGTATATCACCCGTTGGCTTATCTTATGTAAGTAAATTGGTGCCAGCACGTATGATTGCTTTTATGTTTGGAATGTGGTATTTAGCGATTGCTATTGGGAATAAATTTGCCGCAGTATTAGGAGGACAGTTAGAAAATATACGAGAAGAATATTCACTTTCTACATTCTTCTTAATTTTTACAGTGGTGCCTATTATTGCTGGTTTGCTGATTATAGCTGTAAATAGACCTATAAAAAAACTTATGAAGGGCGTAGAATAATGAAGCTGAATCTTTTGGAACAATGTTTGTATAAATGATGATTATGAAAAATATTTTAAGCTTGTGTATTCTGTTTATTGGTTGGAGTGCTTCGGCGCAAGAGATTCAATGGATGAGTATGAATGAAGCTTTAGAAGCTCAAGAAAAAGAACCTAAGAAGATTTTTATGGATGTGTACACCACTTGGTGTGGCCCCTGTAAACTATTAGATAAAAATACTTTTGCGAATAAAGATGTAGCCAACTATATCAATAAGCACTTTTATGCGGTAAAATTTAATGCCGAAGGAAAGGGAGAGGTACACTATAAAGATTTTACCTACAC
Organism: Mesonia profundi; assembly: GCF_031085155.1. GTDB lineage: Bacteria > Bacteroidota > Bacteroidia > Flavobacteriales > Flavobacteriaceae > Mesonia > Mesonia profundi. The sequence continues at coordinate 66,840 of NZ_JAVHUL010000002.1, forward strand.
CAATCCAAAATATAAGGAAGGGCGTAAAGGTAGAAATAGTCAGCATTTGTTTGCTCATGCGTTAAAGGTTTCGGCTTATCCTACCATGGTGTTTTTTGATGAAAATTCAGAGGTTATTTCTCCGATATTGGGTTATCATACGCCAGAGCAATTAGAGCTTTACTTAAAGATGATGGTGAGTGATGAGTATAAAAAGCTCACCACGGCAGAAGCTCGGCAAAAGTATCAAAAAAACTTTAAAGGAACATTTAAAAATTAAAATTGATGAGCTTAATCTGTTAAGATGCTCAATAATCAATTACGAGAGTCCCTTTTTTACCAGTATGGTGAAAAGGGATTTTCTTTTTTAAGGCCGTTTCTCTCCAACGCTTTATGTACGAATAGTAATTACTTCCGTCTGCAATAATTAGTTGGGGTTGAAGCACGTTGATCACTTGTTCTAAATTTACTTTGGGAGAATTTTCTAGAAGTAAATAATGAATGGGAGCTATTTCTGGTATTTGATAGATTCCCATACTATCAATCATAAATAGGCTTTCGCCGAAAATAGCATAGTAATTTTTCTTCTGATTTTTAATCTGAAGAGCTTTCAGGTGTTGTTTAATTTCTAAACCCTCATAGTTTTTTATCCGTAAAGAATCTGAAGTGACCAATGTGAGTTTGCCATGCTGCTGAAACCCAATCACACTTTTTTTATGCTCATGAAAAACATAGAAGCGTTTTTGCTTCCGTAAAGTATCCGTTTCGTAGAGATAAACTACTTCCATTAAAAATAGACTGCCGCTAAATAGCCATAAGTACATCCATTTTTTCTGATATATAAAAAAGACAAACATCAGTAAAGCTATTAAAGAAAGAACGAGCATGTTGGGAGAGAAATAAACCTTTTCTAGGATGAATTGATCTTGAGAAGCTACAAGATGCACAAAGTCTAAAACAAGCTCTATAATAGCTTCAAATACATTTTTAAATAGATTAGGAATAGGAGTTATGGAACTCCAAATAATACTAAGAAGACAAGCTCCCAATATCAATAGTAGAAAGGGAAGAAGCAGTAAATTAGTAAGTAGAAACAGACCCGGAACTTGATGAAAATAATAGAGCGAAAGTGGGAAAACCCCAAGTTGAGCCGTTAAGGTCACACAAAAAATACTCCATGCTTTTTTAGAAACTACATACTTAAAATAAATTTTCTCGTGCAAAATGGGGTAGAGCGTTACAATAGAAAATACCGCGGCATAACTTAGCTGAAAGCCTATTTGGTAGATGAAACAAGGATTGTAGATCAATAAAACCACGGCCGAAAGAAAGAGCAAACTTAGGCTGCTGCTGTCGCGTTTAGAGATTCTGGCAAAAGACAAAAAGCTAAACATCGTAACCGCCCTAATAATGGAGGGCGTAAACCCAACGAGAAAAGCATATCCCCACAAGATCATTACAATGCAAATGCTGCTGAATATTTTTCCAGTCTTACTTTTTGATATAGGTTTAAAAAGAAATAGTAGAATAAGTAATATAAGTCCTACGTGTAATCCCGAAACGGCTAAGACATGCAAGACTCCAGCTTTAGAAAAATCTTGATACGTGTCTTTAGAGAGTAAGTCTTTTTTACCCAAGACGAGCGATTCTATAAACGCAATATGCTTGGATTCAAAACCAGACTGGTATAAATTTCTCCTAATTTTTTGCTTGAGCTCTACAGAATACTGTGTCCAAGAAACCTCTGCAGAGGGGATAGTGACTATCTCGTTTCGGTTAAAAATAATCTTTCCGTAAACATGCTGGTGCTCTAAAAATTCTCTGTAATTAAATTGATACGGAATTTTAGGCGCATTCACCAATTCGATTTTCTCCTGAATAAACACCTGATCGCCTATGCGTAAATGTGGCAACAACGAATCGCCATGAAACTCGGTGAGAAGAATCTTAAAAGCAGGAGTATTTCGGTGACCCGAAATTACTTCCGCAATATAATTATGTGTAAACGGATTGGGTTTTAATGTCTTTTTAATCTTTAATTGAAGCTGACTTTCTTCCTCAAATAAATTTGAATTAATTTGGTGATGGTCTAAAACATGCCATCCAGAAATAGAAAAGCCAAGTCCTGCAAAACTAACCGCAGCGACCACCATAAAAGGATACGAAGTGATCAGCTGCTTTTTAGTATACAGAAAAGTGAGACTTAGAACAACTCCAGAAAGAACCGCTATGAGTACTAATGTGTGTTCAGAAACCGGAAAGAATAAACCTAAAACAATTCCTATAATAAGGAATAAACAGGTGATAATCAAAGGGGTATTGAGTAACTTCATGATTAAAGTTACTCAAAAAAAAGAGTTTATACCAATTTAAACACGTTAGGTCGTATTAGAATAGTCTTCGAGCCATCACGTAAGCAGAATTCCAATATTTTTCATTGAGAGAAGAGACGATAACACCCCTAGAGGTGGTAGAATGTATAAAACTCACTTTACCAGGAATTATTTCTACGACCAATCCCACATGATTGATGGATCTCTTGCGTTTGTTGGTCTTAAAGAAGAGCAAATCGCCTACATTCACTTGGTTAGTATGTATTTTATAACCCTCTTTAGCCATCTCTCTAGATACCCGTGGTAGTTCAATATCCTCTTGCATAAAAGAAGTGTAAATTAAACCAGAACAATCCATTCCTCTCTTATTGGTTCCTCCATATTTATAACGCGTTCCTTGAAAACCTAAAGCATAATCGGCAATACGGCTCGCTTCAGGGACAGGATCATATTTATAAGAGTTACTGTTTTTAACTTGACCGCTGGCTGCTTTTCGACTAGAGCCACACGAAGCTATACTTGCTATGAATACTAGGAATAAAAGTTTTTTAATCATGGGATGGGTTTAGTTTTTCATAAATCAAAGCGGCAGTTTTATCGCTAGCGCCAATTCCGCCAAGCTTCTTTTTAAGCTCAATATATGCATTTAAAATGTTTTCTCTCTTCGGATTCTTTAAAATAAGATCGAGTTCCTCTTGAAGCTTCTTTGGATTAAATTCTCCTTGAATCAATTCTTTCACCACTTCTTTATCCATAATCAAGTTGACTAAAGAAATGTAATCTAAGTTAATGATGCGTTTTGCGATTTGGTAAGAAATAGAACTTCCTTTATAACATACCACTTCGGGCACGTTAAAAAGAGCAGTTTCTAAAGTTGCGGTTCCAGAAGTTACCAAAGCGGCGGTAGAAACACTCAGTAAATTATAGGTTTTATTGCTGATAAGAAAAACCTGATTCTTCTTTAAAAATTGCTGATAGTATTCTTCATCTTGGCTAGGTGCGCCCGCAATAACAAATTGATAAGCGGGGTAATGCGGCGTGATGCTTAGCATAGTTTCTAGCATTTTAGAAATCTCCTGCTCCCTGCTGCCTGGTAATAATGCAATAATGGGTTTGTTGGGAAGCTTATTGGTTTCTATAAATTGCTCAAAAGAAATCTCTTCTCGTTGGTCAATTGCGTCCAATAGAGGATGCCCCACAAAATGAACGGGAAATTGATGCTTCTTCTCGTAAAAATCTTTTTCGAAAGGAAGAATGACATACATTTCATCTACATCACGTTTTATGGCTTTAATGCGGTTTTCTTTCCACGCCCAAATCTGGGGAGAAATATAGTAATGCGTAGGGAAACCTTGTTGCTTTGCCCATTTAGCAATACGGAAATTAAAACCAGGATAGTCTATAAAAATAATGACATCGGGTTGATACGCTAAAATGTCTTTTTTGCAGATCGAAATATTCTTAAAGATGGTTCTTAGGTTGGCCACCACTTCGGCAAACCCCATAAAAGCGAGTTCACGGTAATGTTTTACTAAAGTACCACCTGCCACTTGCATTAAATCACCTCCCCAAAACCTAAAATCTGCCTCCGCATCTTTTTCTTTGAGGGACTTCATCAGGTTAGAGGCGTGTAAATCTCCAGAAGCTTCGCCAGCAATAAGGTAATATTTCATAAGCTATAAAATTTTTCCAATCACGTTAAAATTTATCAGTGCGATTAAGACCCCTGTAAGAATGGTAAAAAGAATCACTCCTCTTGCTCTGTAAATTTTATCCTTCTTTAAAAAAATAAAGAACGGAAGAAAATTAAGAAGGGCACCCAAAGCCATGACACTTCCTAAACGATCATTGGCTTGAGCTATTTTTAAAGACTTCATAAAATCGTCGCCTAAAAAAAGGGTGGAGTATAAAAATATTCCTGCGCTAGTCGCCAATAATGCCACTAAAAAACCTATTAAAATTTCTTTTTTAATCATCGAGTTTCCAGTCGTTTAAATCTTGTATCACATGATGCGCGGTTAAGTCAAACTGTACGGGAACTACAGAGACGTATCCATTTTCCAAAGCCCACTCATCGGTGTCTTCCCCACTATCTTCGTTGATAAACTCGCCAGAAAGCCAGTAGTAATCTCTTCCTTGCGGATTCATTCTCTTGTCAAATTTCTCTTGCCAATTTGCTTTTGCTTGTCGGCATACCTTAATTCCTTTTATTTCTTTTGCCGAAAGTCTAGGGATATTAACATTAAGAACTACTCCCTTGGGGAGTCCATTTTTAATCACATTTTTAGTGATGGTTTCAATAAATTTCGTGGTGTGCTCAAAGTTGGCGGTAAGCGAATAGTCTAACAAAGAAAATCCAATTGCAGGAATTCCTTGGGTTCCCGCTTCTACAGCCGCACTCATCGTACCAGAATAAATCACATTAATAGAAGAGTTAGAACCATGGTTAATGCCACTCACACATAAATCTGGTTTTCGTTTTAAAATCTCTTGGGTGCCAATTTTCACACAATCTGCAGGCGTACCAGAACAACTAAACTCTAGTTGACTTTCGCTTTGATCTAATTTTACAGGATCACAATATAGATTGTCGTTAATGGTGATGGCGTGACCCATTCCGCTTTGCGGGCGATCTGGAGCAACCACGACCACTTCTCCAATTTTTTTCATAATAGAAATAAGATGACGTATTCCAGGAGCGGTAATACCATCGTCATTGGTCACTAAAATAAGAGGTTTCTTTTGGGGCATATAAAATTTTTACGCTAAAATACGGAAATTTGAACACTTTTTATGCCTAAGAAATGCAGCATCTATTAATTTAGTTGCGAAGTCTTTTTCATAAAATGAACAAGTTTGGGTGTTAGTTTTTAGGCTTATATGGTTGTAAAAGGAACTTAACACGAATTTGGGTCGGTGGCTATAAAAAAAATATTAATTTAGGTCGTTCTTTGCAGAAGATAAATAAATGTAGAAATTAATGATAAATGGCATACTTTTTAATGCTATACTGATAGAATGCTAATGAAAATAAAAAGATTTATGAAAAGGAATTATAAGATTTTCTTGTTAGGCTTATTATTGGCAGTTGCCTCTTGCAGTTTTACAACGAATAAAATTGATACCGATCAAGATTCAGATAGGGATCAGGTTTTAATCGAACTAATCTCTCTGGTTTTAACTCGCGGTCACTATAGTCCAAAGGATATTAATGATAATTTCTCTCAGGAAGTTTATAAGGATTACCTTAACGGAATTGATTCGCGTAAGCGTTACTTCCTAGAGAGCGATCTAAAGGATTTTGAATCTTTTGAGCATGAAATAGACGATGAAATTTTAGGACATAAAATAGATTTCTTTAATCTAACCTACGATAGATTACAAGAGCGTATGGAAGATACAAAAGGTTTCTATGAAGAATTGTTAGAAAAGCCTTTTGATTTTTCAAAAGATGAAAGCATCAATACCAAGTATGATGAGTTAGAGTATGCAGCCAATAAAAAGGAGCTAAAACAAAGATGGAGAAGTCAGCTTAAATTTTCTGCGCTATCTACCTATTACGATTTAAAAGAACAGGAAGAAAAGAAGCAGGAAGAAGATAAGTCTTATGAGCCTAAAAGTGATGTAGCCTTAGAGCAAGAAGCAAGAGAAACCACTAAAAAATCTATGGACGAATTTTATAGTCTTAATAATGATTTAGAAAGAAAAGATTGGTTTACAATTTACATTAATTCAATTGTAGAAGTTTTTGATCCTCATACCTTTTATTTCGCGCCAGAAGATAAGGAGCGTTTTGATATTCAAATGTCGGGTAGCTTAGAGGGAATCGGAGCACGTCTTCAAAAGAGGATGGACGAAATTAAAATTGTGGATGTGATTTCTGGAGGTCCGGCTTGGAGAGGAGAGGAGCTGGAAGTAGGTGATGTAATCCAAAAAGTAAGACAAGAAGATGAGAAAGAATCTGTAAGTCTTATAGGAATGCCATTAGACGATGCAGTAAGTTTAATCAAGGGGCCAAAAGGAACCAAAGTGATATTAACCGTAAAAAAAGTAAGTGGTTCTATAGAAGAGATTGTTATTATTAGAGATGTAGTAGAGATTGAAGAGACCTATGCTAAAAGCTCTATGGTAGAAAAAGAAGGAAAAAGCTACGGAGTGATTAACCTTCCGAAGTTCTATTTTGATATGGAAAACAGCAACAATAGAAATGCTGCTACAGATATTGAAAAAGAAATTATCGCCCTCAAGAAAGAAAATATGGAAGGCTTGGTAGTCGATTTAAGAAACAATGGAGGAGGTTCGCTATCTTCCGTAGTAGATATTGCGGGATTGTTTATTAAGGAAGGACCTATAGTTCAAGTACGTTCTGGAGATAATAAAGTAGAGATTTTACCAGATACAGATGATTCTATTCTTTGGGACGGTCCTCTAGTGATTTTGGTGAATGAATTATCGGCCTCTGCTTCAGAAATTTTAGCTGCAGCGATGCAAGATTACAAGCGTGCTATCATTATAGGAAGCAAGCAAACCTACGGGAAAGGAACCGTACAAGGCGTTGTAGACCTTAACCGATGGATGAGAAATAGCGAACTAGGAGATATGGGAGCTTTAAAAATCACCAGACAAAAATTCTACAGAGTAAACGGTGGTTCTACGCAGTTAGAAGGTGTGAAGAGTGATGTGGTCGTGCCAGACCGTTATAGCTATATTGATTTAGGAGAAAAGGATATGAATAATCCATTGCCTTGGGACCAAATAGACTCGGCAGATTATGACGTTTGGGAAGGTTACATCGATTTTGATGAAACCATTAAAAGCAGTAAAGAGCGCATGGCCAAAAACGAGCAATTAAAGATAATTGATGAGAGTGCACGTTGGATCAAAGAACAAAGAGGAGTAGATACTTTTAGTTTAAACTACGAAGAATATAAAACTCAACTTAAGAAAAGCGAGAAAACAGCAGAACGTTTTGATGCGATTAACGATTATAACAGCAACCTTACTTTTACGTCGCTGCCTTACGAGGAAGAGTTATTTAAAACGGATTCTACCTTAGCGGAAAAAAGAGTGCGTTGGCACGAGAATTTAAGCAAAGATGTATATGTAGAGGAAGCCATTCATGTCTTGGAAGATTTAAAACTGAACAATTTTAAAAAGTCTAAGGTCGCGACCATTAAAGACTAGTTTTACATGAATAAGCAGAAATCCAATTCATTAACTCAATTAGCGCTCCAAAAGTTTAAAAAGAACTTTTGGGGCGTTTTAAGTTTCTGGTTTGTAGTTTTTTGTTTTTTCTTAGCGGTTTTCGCTTATGTTGTAGCTCCAGATGACACCCAGAATTCCAATCAAATGCATTTGGCAATTCACTCCAAGAACCCTGGATTTTCGGTGAAGATGCTGAGTTTTCCGATACAGAAATCCTCACAAAGTGGGTTTTCTTCTTTTTTCTTCGGAAATAAAATCTCTTCCGCAGAAATTCCTATCAGTAGCTATAAGATTGCAAAAGATACGCTTTATGCCAATCCTTATACGGGAGAAGGAATAGAAGGGCTTATCAAGACATACACTTTAGCTAAAGATTTTGAAGGAGTGGGAAGTTGGGAAGAAGTAGAAAAAGAATTCCTTCAGCAAAAAACCTTTTATCTAGGAACTGATAAATACGGAAGAGATATGCTTAGCCGGATGTTGGTGGGGATTCGTATTTCCTTATCTATTGGATTTGTGGCGGTGTTTATTTCTTTGGTGATTGGAATTTCCTTAGGAGCCATTGCAGGTTATTATGGCGGAAAAGTAGATCAAGCCATTATGTGGCTCATCAATGTCACCTGGTCTATTCCTACCTTATTGTTGGTGATTGCGATTACGCTCGCGTTGGGAAAAGGCTTTTGGCAAGTGTTTATAGCAGTAGGTTTAACGATGTGGGTAGAAGTCGCCAGAGTGGTGCGCGGACAAGTGATGGGCGTGAAAAAATTGGCTTATGTAACCGCCGCAAAAGCGTTGGGATTTAGCAATTTCAGGATTATTCAAAAACATATTATTCCCAATATTATCGCACCGGTAATTGTGATTTCGGCCGCTAATTTTGCCGCAGCAATTTTGGTAGAAAGCGGCCTTAGTTTTTTGGGAATAGGAGCACAACCCCCCACGCCTAGTTGGGGCGGAATGATTAAAGACCATTACAGTTACATTATCTTAGGAAAACCCTATCTAGCCATTATTCCTGGGCTTGCCATTATGAGTTTGGTGATGGCGTTTATGTTGATAGGGAATGCATTGAGAGACGCGTTAGATGTAAGAACCTAAACTTCATTGAAGGTTTAAAATTCTAAATTTTTATGGTTCAGCTTAATCTCCAGTGAAATAATTAACTTCTTTATGCGCTGCTTTTCAACATAGATAGAAGATCCTCATCGGATTTGCTTTTTAATTTGCTTTTTATAGTTTAGATTTAAAATTGATTACTGATTTAGTCTTTCATCTAAAGTCTAGTAGTCTTACGGTCTAATTTCTAATCCTATACAACTCACCTTTAAAACAAAAAACATATGCCTACTTTATTCACAAAAATAATTAACGGAGAACTGCCTGCTTACAAAGTAGCAGAAAACGATGAATTTCTAGCCTTTTTGGATATCAACCCTAATGCTAAAGGACATACCCTTTGTATTCCTAAAAAGGAAGTCAATAAGCTGTTCGATTTAGATGAAGAAACCTATGATAGGCTGATGAAGTTCTCTAGAAAAGTAGCTTTGGCTTTACGGAAAACAATTCCGTGTAAACGCATAGGAATGGCGGTAGTTGGCTTAGAAGTGCCTCACGTTCACGTGCATTTAATTCCCTTACACGAGATGGACGACATGCGTTTTGAGCGAAAAGTAAAAGTAAGTGATGAGGAGATGGAAGAATTAACTCAACGAATTCAAGCTAATTTTTTTTAAACCTCTCGAGAGGTTATAACGCTTGGTATCAAAGGATTAATATTTTTGTAGCTTACAGTCTTCTAAGTTGCCAGAATTGTTCGGTCGAAATTTCTATTTTCTAAGAACCTTCCACTCTCTTTTGAAGCTTAATCTCGAATGTGGTGCCTTGATTGATTTCACTTTTTAAGACCTTAATTTTGCCTTCGTGGTAGGTTTCAATAATTCGCTTGGCGAGGGAAAGTCCGAGTCCCCAGCCTCTTTTTTTAGACGTTACTCCAGGAGAAAATATCTTTTTAAACTGACTTTTCGGAATTCCTTTTCCGTTATCGGTAATTAAAATGTGCACCCATTTAGCCTCTTCATACATTTCAATTTTAATATCTCCTTTTCCTTTTAAAGCATCGATGGCATTTTTAACCAAATTTTCAATCGTCCAGCTATAAAGTTCTTCGTTGAGGTCTACGATAATCTCATGGGAGGGAAGATTAATCTCAAAATTTATAAGCCTAGAAGAACGGGCCTTAAGGTAATCGTAGGAATCTTGTGTGGCTTTGATGATGTTGGTAGGCTCTAGCTTGGGCAAAGATCCTATTTTAGAAAAGCGCTCGGTGATGGTTTGCAGTCGGCTTACATCTTTTTCAATCTCAATCAAATAATCTGGATTTACGTTTTCACTGCGTAAAATTTCTGTCCATCCTACCAAGGAAGAAAGCGGAGTTCCTATTTGGTGCGCTGTTTCTTTAGCCATTCCTGCCCACAACTGACTTTGTTCATGAGATTTTGAAGTAGAAAAGAAATAATAGATGACCCCTAGAAATAAAAGAATAATGAGAATGATGATGATGGGGAAGTACTTTAGGCGTATTAGTAAGTCTGAATAGCCATAATAAACAATACTCACCATCGTCTCTCCGTCATAAACTTCTATGGGGTCGTATTGGGTTTTAAAATCTTCGATGAGACTGAGTTTCTTGTCTAGCGAATCTATGTCTTCATCGGGAATATTCCTAGAACTATAACTTTCATCATTTACTCCATACACAATCATTGGCGTGGTGCTGTTAGAAGATAAGATTTCTACAATCACATCATTGATGTTGTCGTCGTTGTCACTTCTAGAAATTTCGGAATAAGCACTTCCTAAAATTTCCATTTTATTACGCTCTTCCTCCTTTATCTTATCAAAAAAGATAGAGACATTCCATAAGAATAAACCTATAATGACCAGCGAAGAGAAAGTGATGAACCACCTAAAAAAAGTACGCTCTTTCGAGTAAAACATATATCAACCTATAAAGATGTTGAAATATAATCTTTTTTATAAAACTAAGCTCATTTTTTCATTGGTCATAAGATTAATTATCTTTGCCGAAAAGAAATATACATGCTCACAATAGATCCTCAAAAAGTACCGGTTAAAAAAACCTACGGACTCATGACAAGCGCTGTTGGTCCTAGACCTATAGCCTTCGCAAGTACTGTAAATGAAAAAGGAGAGCCTAATTTGGCCCCTTTTAGTTTTTTCAATGTATTTAGCGCTAATCCTCCCATTTTGGTTTTCTCTCCTTTGTTAAGAATTACAGATGGTTCTAGAAAACACACTTTAGAAAATGTAGAAAACAATAAAGAGGTGGTGATCAATATTGTAAATTACGATATGGTACAGCAAATGTCTTTAGCAAGTACAGGTTATGGCGACGGTGTAAATGAATTTAAAAAGGCAGGATTTAGTATGTTAGAATCTGAAGTGGTGAAACCTTTTAGAGTAAAAGAATCGCCTGTTCAGTTTGAATGTAAGGTAAAGGAAGTTAAATCGCTAGGAAAGGAAGGCGGAGCTGGTAATTTGATATTTTGTGAAGTGGTGAGAATTCATGTGGGAGAAGATGTGCTTGCAGAAGGAGAGAAAATAGATCAGCATAAGTTAGATCCAGTAGCAAGAATGGGCGGTAATTTATACTCCAGAGCCAATATGGGAATTTTTGAAATTCCGAAACCACAAACCACTTTGGGAATGGGTGTAGATTGTATTCCTAAAGAAATTAGAATTAGTAGAGTGTTGACTGGTAATGATTTGGGGAAATTGGGGAATGTTGAAAGTTTACCAAGCGATCAAGAGGTAAAAGATTTTTTATCTAAAAATAAATTGGTAGATTACGTTAAAGAAAGTTCAGAAGAGAAAATACATGCGATAGCTCAAGAATACCTAAAAAAAGAAGAGGTAATGAGCGCATGGAAAATATTATTAGCAAAAAATAAATAAGAGAAATGGAAATTGAAGGAAAAATTAAAAAGATTGATGAGACTAAAACCTACGGGAGTAATGGTTTTAGAAAAAGAGAAGTGGTAATTACTACAGAGGAGCAGTATCCTCAACATATTTTGGTAGAATTTATTCAAGATAAATGCGATTTATTAAATTCTTATCAAGAAGGACAGCCTGTAAAAATAGGCATCAATATTAGAGGAAGAGAATGGGTAAGCCCTCAAGGGGAAACCAAATATTTTAATTCTTTAAATGGTTGGAGAATTGAGAATTTACAAGCAGGAGGAAGTACTTCAAATGCTGCCCCAATTCCTCCAGCAGATCAATTTGAACCTGCAACGAATTTTAAAGACGAAGAACACGACGATCTTCCTTTTTAAAACAGAAAACAGCATTGTTTTTAGCAGAAAATCCGACTTAAAAAGTCGGATTTTCTTATTGTGATCGTTTTGATCTTCTGAAAAACAAATTCAAAAAAAAAGCAATGATGAACAAAAATTTATCTCAAAAGATCATTTCAAATATCGTTAAAATTTTGAAAACGAGCAATTTAAATTCAGAATAAATGATTAATTTTTCTTTTCTATGATAATTCTACGCGACCAAGAACCTTTTCCTCCAATCCATAAAACGGATGAAGGCGGATTATTAGCCATGGGCGGAAGTTTAACACAGCAACGTTTATGGGAAGCCTACAATTCGGGAATATTTCCTTGGTATGAAGAAGAGGGGCCTGTGTTGTGGTGGAGTCCAGATCCAAGAATGGTACTTTTTCCTCAAGATCTTAAGGTTTCTAAAAGCATGAAACAACTTTTTAAAAAGCAAGCTTTTAAAGTAACCTACAATCAAAATTTTGAAGACGTTATGAGAAACTGTGCTCAAATGTATAGAGAAGGACAAGACGGCACTTGGATCACCAATGAAATGGTATTGGCTTACATCAAACTTCATCAATCGGGCCATGCGGTATCTGTTGAGGTTTGGCAAGAGAATAATTTGGTAGGCGGCTTATACGGAGTTTACCTTAAAGAGAAACAGGTTTTTTGCGGAGAAAGCATGTTTGCTAAAGTTAGTAATGCTTCCAAATATGGTTTTATTTCTTTGGTAAGAGAATTAGCCAAAGAGCAGGTGAAACTCATAGATTGCCAAGTGTATACCGCACATTTAGAAAGTTTGGGCGCTAAAGAAATAGATCGGGAAGTCTTCTTGAGTTATCTAAAAACTTAGATAGAAATCTTTACGCCGCTAATAAGGTTTAATTCCACATAGGGGTTGATGTTATACGCACGGTAACGATACTCTAATCCGAAGTCTAAGCGTGTATTTTTAAATAGTTCATAACTAATTTGTGTAGAAGCACGTTGCCCCAAACTTGGCTTTTCATTTTTTCCAAATTCCAAAACGGCTTCAGTGGAAGCGACCAAAGAAAGTTCTTTGGAGGTTACTTCTTCTTCTTGTAGTGGAAATTCCATTTTAAAACGATAGCGCGTTCTAAAGGAGGTACGCTCTCTAAACCGTTGCGAAAATCGAACCCGATGATCTATTTTATTACGGTTCACTTTTTTAGCATACGCATATTGTTGTACAAGTCGGGTTTCATCTTGTTTCCCTGTAAAGGTTTCTTTAAAACGGTACCGAATTCCTGCACTTATTTTGCCATGAGTACCAATTTTTCTATTGGTGTAGTGACTTAACTCTAGGTATTCGCCTTCAACATTGAACTTATTATTAAAGCCACTTTCTTTTTTAAAATCGGTGTAGACCACATTTTTATGTGATATTCCAAAGGAATAAGACCAAGGAGTGTCATTTTTAATACTCAAGGTGACTTCAGGGTTGATGTAGCCTTTAAAATTGGTTTGAGAAAAGGAAATACTAGTGATCAATAAGAACACAACGCAGGTAAAATTTCCAGAAAACGAAATGTTTAAATAGCGCTTGGTTAAGCTTCTTTTAAAAGCTTTCGTGGGCATGGTATAAAATTTCATAGTATAAATTAACTTGCTTTAAATGGCCTGTAAACTAGGTTTAAAATAATGTCTTTTATGGTATTTTTTCTCTAGAAATAAGCGCTGTAATTTCTTATTACTTTAAAGCTGCAATAGTACTCAAACTAACTATGATAATGAAAAGATAATAAAGATTTTACAACTAGATTTAAGAGACTTGAACCTCTTGATGTCTAAAACAAGAAACTTCATGATCATTAACCATGCCTACCGCCTGCATATAGGCATAGATAACCGTAGGGCCCACAAATTTAAAGCCTCGTTTTTTTAAATCTTTGCTCATCTTTTCACTTAGCGGAGTCGTAGGAGGTGCGGTAGTGTAATCTTCTACTTTATTCTGTATGGCCTTGTGATTTACATAATTCCAGATGAATTTACTGAAGCTTCCATATTCTTTTTGAATTTCTATAAAAGCTTGAGCATTACTAACTGCAGATCTTACCTTGAGTTTATTTCTTATAATGCCTGGGTTTTGAAGTAGCTCCTGGATTTTTTCTTCAGAATAGTGAGCTACTTTTTCTACCTCAAAATGATCAAAGGCTTTACGGAAGTGTTCTCGTTTTTTTAGAATGGTAATCCAACTGAGTCCTGCCTGAAAACTCTCTAGAATAAGAAACTCAAACAAGGTTTTATCATCATAAACCGGAACTCCCCATTCTAGATCGTGATATTTCTCATATAATGCATCTCCTACGCACCAAGGGCATTGTTTCTTGCTCATAATTGCTTAAATTTGGAATGAATGTAATACAAATAATTAAAATTTCCTGAAAAGGACAAAATAAAAAAGAATGGATACTACAACAGTTTTAAATACAGAAATCACCGATGCGCTTCAAAAAAGCATGACTTACCAAGATTTTCTTGATAAGGTCACTACACTTCACGAGGAAGGAAAAGTAACAGGAGATACACAATCTGAAGATTTACTAAACTATACCAACCTTAATTTAAGACGTCTTAAACGTTGGAACAAAACCTTAAAAGTGAGTGATGACGTAAAAGAGACCATTGCAAACTATTCTAAGAAAGTACATTGGATTGTGGTTGCCGAAGGTTGGTGTGGAGATGTTGCTCATATTTTACCGGTGATTCATAAAGCCGCAGAACTCAATGATAACATTAATTTACGAATCGTGTTACGCGATCAAAACGTAGCTTTTATGGATCACTTTTTAACCAACGGGGCTCGTTCTATTCCTAAATTAGTGATGGTAGATCAAGAGACTTTAGAGGTTCTTCATGTTTGGGGAGAGCGTCCTGCCCCTGCTATAAAACTGATTAAAGATTATAAAGAGGAGCATGGGATAGTAGATGAGACCGTAAAAGAAGAGCTACAGCATTGGTATAATTCAGATAAAGGTCAAACTACCTTAAAAGAATTGACAGCTTTGTTATAGATTTTCTGTTCTAAATGGAATAATAAACGACTAAAACCAACTATAAGTATAATGACTGATCTATAATAATTTAATAAATATTCAAAATGAAAAAATTTGCAATTGCGCTCCACGGGGGTGCCGGAACCCTATTAAAGGAAAATATGACGTCATCTCAAGAAAAAGCGTACAAAGAAACGCTTTCTGGGGCATTGCAAAAAGGATTTGATATTTTAGAGAAGAAGGGAAGTGCCATCAATGCGGTGCAAGAAGCTGTAATGCATATGGAGAATTCCTCCTTATTTAATGCAGGCAAAGGCAGTGTTTTTTCTGCTAGCGGAACCCATGAAATGGAAGCTGCAATTATGGAAGGGAAAAAACGCAAAGCCGGATCGGTGGCATTACTAACGGGAATTAAAAACCCCATTGCCTTGGCTAGAGATGTGATGGAAAAAAGTCCGCATGTTTTTATGATAGGCCAAGGCGCTTTAGATTTTGCTCAATCTTTAGGATATGGTTTAGAGAAACCCGATTATTTTTATGATGAGTTAAGATACAAGCAATGGCAAGAGATTAAAGATTCTAGCAAGTTTCAATTGGATCACAGTGCAACTAAGAACTCAAAATTTGGTACGGTAGGCGCAGTAGCTTGTGATGGTTTTGGTAATCTTGCGGCGGCTACTTCTACTGGAGGAATGACCAATAAAATATCTGGCAGACTTGGAGATAGTTCAGTTCCTGGCGCGGGAAATTATGCACATAACAAAACATGCGCCGTGAGTTGTACGGGGAGCGGAGAATATTTTTTAAGAGGTGTAGTGGCTTATGATGTCGCTTGTCTTATGGAAATGAAGAACAAGCGCTTAAAAGAAGCCGCAGAAGAAGTGATTCATCATCGCATTTTAGAAATTGGCGGTGATGGTGGTCTCATAGCAGTTGATGCCCAAGGAAATATCACGTTGCCTTTTAATACAGAAGGTATGTATAGAGCATATCAAACCTCTACGGGAGAGAAATTAATCGCTATATACAAAGACTAGTTAAGTTGCTTTTTCTTTTTATCAATAGGAATAACTCGAATATTTCTTTTTTCAATATCGAATTGATAGCCATTGGCAAGTACATGAGTTTTTAAATGTGCGATAGTCATAGGGTTACCTACCTCTGTAGTAGCTTGATTATTATAGGATAATTCACTAGCATCAAAAATCACAACCATCCCAGAACCTATAATTTCAAAGGAATTACAATTTTTAATGATCAATCCAGTGTCTTCGGCTAAACCAATGCCAATCAAATCTGTAAATCGGGCTGTCGCTTCTGCCAAACGGCCAAACCTACCGCGACGTATAAAATGAGAATCAATAATAAGATCTGGCATAAATCCTAAACCTTCTCCCATACGAACGGCTCCCTTATTAAAAAACTCTTTTCCACCCCCGCCAGTAATCATTTCTTTAGACATACACATGGCTCCGGCGCTGGTACCTGCAATAACAAAATTGCCCTCTTGATATTTTCTCATTAAAATTTTGTGAATACTACTTCCGCCAATTTTATGCGTTATTTTGGATTGACTTCCACCAGAAAATAAAACACAATCAGCATCTTCTACCAATTCAATATTTTCTGTACTTTCAGCATCATCTCGATTTCGGATATCAGCAATACTAATATTTTCACAACTTAAGGTTTTAAAACTGTCAATATAATTGTCTGCGACCTCAAGGGGTATTCTTGAGGCGGTAGGAATAATAACAATATTAGCTTGAGTACCTCCACTTTCTTTCACGAGTCTAGCTAAAACGCTGGTCTCTATAAATTCTAAATGATCTCGTTCATTCGTGTCTATTCCTTTGTCTTCATTCCCCCCTATAAGAATCAAAATCCCTTTTGCACTCATGATCTTTATGTTATTTGTTTACTAAATTACGTTTAATATTAAGGATAATAACTACTTTTAAGACAAATACTTATAAAGAGTAAAAACCCTTAATAATGAGAATTAAAGAGATAAATGTGCTGCGCGGCCCCAATTATTGGTCTATAAGACGACATAAGTTAATTGTCATGGTATTGGATTTGGAAGAAATGGAAGAAAGACCCTCTCATATCATAGAGGGGTTTTATGAACGATTAAAAAAATTACTTCCAAGCCTTAACAGTCATAGATGTTCTGAAGGTCATGAAGGAGGTTTTTTTGAACGCGTAAAAGATGGAACTTGAATGGGGCACATCATTGAGCATATTGCTTTAGAGATTCAAACTTTGGCAGGAATGGAAACGGGCTTCGGAAGAACTCGCGGGTATGGAGAAGATGGAGTTTATCAAGTAGTATTTTCTTATCTAGAGGAGAACGCAGGTAAGTTTGCGGCAGAATCTGCTGTGGCGATTTGTGAAGCTTTAATAGCCAATAAACCGTATGATTTGGAGGCAGATATTCAAGAGATGCGAGAAATTAGAGATAATTATCGTCTAGGACCAAGTACGGGCGCTATTATTTTTGAAGCGGAAGAAAGAGGAATTCCTTGGATGCGTCTCAATGAACATTCGCTATGTCAATTAGGCTATGGCTCTAAGCAAAAGCGCATACAGGCTACCGTGACGAGCGAAACCAGTTGCATAGGTGTAGAATTAGCGGGAGACAAGAAGGAGACGAAATACATGCTGAAAAAAGCTGGTATTAAAGTTCCAGAAGGTTTAATTGTTTCCAAAATAGAAGATCTCGAAAGAATAGGAGAAGAACTTGGTTATCCCGTAGTAGTAAAACCTATTGATGGAAATCATGGAAGAGGAATAAGTATAGGTGTAAATTCTTTGGCAGAAGTAAAAAAGGCTTTTGAAGAAGCCAAAAAAGTATCTTATCAGGTTATTATTGAGAGACAAATTTTTGGTTTTGATTATCGCTTATTGGCTATTAGCAATCAGTTTGTAGCGGCTTCTAAAAGAACTCCGGCGCACGTGGTAGGAGATGGGAAATTGACTGTAAAACAATTAATCGATCAAGAAAATAAAGATCCGCGTAGAGGTTATGGGCATGAAAATGTGCTCACGTTAATAAGCATCAACCGACTTACAAAAAGAATTATCGCCGATAGTGGTTATAGTTTGAAATCTGTATTAAAGAAAGGAGAGCTGTTGGTGTTAAAAGATACGGCAAATTTGAGTACAGGAGGAACGGCAGAAGATGTAACCGATATGGTGCATCCAGAAAATATTAATTTAGCTGAACGCATTTCTCGAATCATTGATCTAGACATCTGCGGAATTGATTTAATGATTGAAGATATTAGCAAGCCACTTTCCACAAGTAACGGAGGCGTAATTGAAGTAAATGCTGGTCCTGGCTTTAGAATGCATCTAGCTCCCACCGTGGGAAAAGCTAGAAATGTTGCTGCCCTAGTGGTAGATGGATTGTTTCCGCAGAAAACCGATACAGGTAAGATTCCTATCATTGCTGTAACGGGAACCAACGGTAAAACAACCACTACGCGCTTAATTGCGCACATGGCCAAAATGAACGGTTGTCGCGTGGGTTACACCACAAGCGATGGCATTTATATTCAAAACCAATTGTTGCAGGGCGGAGATTGTACGGGACCAGATAGCGCTAATTTTGTACTAAGAGATCCTGAGGTTAACTTCGCCGTTTTAGAATGTGCGCGTGGCGGTTTATTACGCGCAGGATTAGCTTTTTCTAGCTGTGATGTGGGTATAGTGACTAATGTAAGCGAAGATCACCTTGGCTTAAAAGGAATACACAATATCAAACAGTTGGCACGAGCGAAAGCGGTTATTCCAGAGGTGGTTACTTCAGAGGGTTATGCTATTTTAAACGCCGATGATGATTTAGTTTATGCTATGCGAGAAGGACTTTCGTCGAATGTAGCTCTTTTTTCTATGGAAGAAAACAATCCAAGAATTTTGGAACTGCAAGCGGAAGGTGGAATTACTGCAGTTTATGAAAACGGATACATCACGCTTTTTAAAGGAGGTGGAAAAATGCGTATCATCAAAGCAGAAAATGTTCCTTTAACTTTTGGCGGAAAAGCTAGTTTTATGATTCAGAATATTTTGCCAGCAGTGATTGCAGCGCACGTGCAGCATATTTCTATACAAGATATTAGGGCGGCTTTAGGAACTTTTGTTCCTTCTGCCTTGCAAACTCCTGGCCGACTCAATTTTTATCAATTTAAAAACTTTAAAGTTCTCATAGATTATGCTCATAACCGTGCAGGAATGATGGCTTTAAAGAATTTAACAGATAATATAGATGCCTCTACCAAACTGGGTATTGTAGCTCCTATTGGCGATCGAAGAGATGAAGATAATATAGAAATGGGAAAATTGGCTGCGGAAATGTTTGATGAAATAATTATCCGTTTTGATAAAGATTTGCGAGGACAAACCGAAGATCAACTCATAAGCATTATTAAGAAGGGAATAAGTTCGGTTAAACCGGAATTAAAACCAGAAGTAATTTTTTCTGAAACGGAAGCTTTAACGCAAGCAATAAAAAATGCAAAGAAAGACGCATTAATCGTACTTTTTTGTGACGATGTTTTGGCGGCTACTCAAGTCGTAAAAGACCTAAAAAGTCAAGAAGAAAATAACGTAGATAAATGAATTGAATAGAGCCGAGGTATTTTTCTCTTTAAGAAATACCTTCTGGTAATGTGGCGATAAAGCTTTCTAAAGTATAGGCATCATCTATATTATAATCTCCAATCTTTGTTCTTCGGAGTCCAGAAAGATGCGCGCCGCTATCTACCGCTTTTCCAAAATCATGCGCCAAACTTCTTATGTAAGTCCCTTTGCTGCAACTTACTTTAAAGTCTACTTCGGGGACATTTATCCGCGTAAGCGAAAAAGAAGATATGCTGACTTTTCTAGGGTCTATTTTTACCTCTTCTCCTTTACGAGCATATTCATACAAGCGTTTTCCATCTTTTTTTAAGGCAGAAAAAATGGGAGGGTATTGTTCTATTTCTCCTAAAAATTGCGGAATGGCGTTTTCTAAAATTTCTTCGGAAAGATGCTCGGTAGAAAAAGTCTCATCAATTTCGGTTTCTAGATCGTAAGAAGGCGTGGTGCTACCAAGGGTAAACGTGCCGGTATATTCTTTTTCTAAACCTTGCAATTCTTGAATGCGTTTGGTAAATTTCCCCGTGCAAATAATGAGCAGTCCAGTCGCCAACGGATCTAAAGTGCCTGCGTGACCTACTTTTATCTTTTTGATGCCATAATTTTGCCTAATAAGCCATCGCACTTTATTTACCAGTTGAAAGGAAGTCCATTCCAAGGGTTTGTCGAAAAGTAGAACTTGTCCGTTTTTAAAATCTTCGTCGGTCATACTAAACACTTAAAGGCATTACGAAATAGTGAATAACGAAAATGGCGATTCCAATAGCAATTCGGTAATAACCAAAAACTTTAAATCCGTGTTTGGTAAGGTATCCAATAAAAGATTTTATAGCGAAAATGGCTACGATAAAGCCTATTACATTTCCAAGAATGAGTAAATTGATTTGGTTGTCACTTAGCACAAAGCCTTCTTGGTAATAATCCCATGTTTTTTTTACGGTTGCTCCAAACATGGTAGGAACCGCTAAGAAGAAAGAAAATTCTGCGGCAGTGGTTCTAGAAAGTTTCTGGCTCATTCCTCCCACAATAGAAGCGCCACTTCGGGAAACTCCTGGAATCATAGCGATACATTGGAAAAAACCAATTTTTAAAGCCGTGAGGTAAGAAATTTCTTCGTCTTCAGAGCCATTAAACCAATCGTCTACTTTTAAGAGAATAAAACCACCAATAATAAGCGAAATAGCTACAATTAAGGGACTCTCTAAAAGCTCATCAATAAAGTCATTTAGCAATAAGCCAAGGAAGACAGCTGGAAGAAAAGCAACAAATAGTTTTTTATAAAAATCGACACTTTGTAAAAACCTTTTCCAGTATAATACCAATACGGAGAGAATGGTACCAAATTGTATAACAATCGTAAAAAGTTTGGTGAAATCGTCGCCGGCAATGCCAAACAAAGAAGAAACAATAATCATGTGTCCTGTAGAAGAAACAGGAAGAAACTCGGTTAGACCTTCGATGATGGCCAACACAATAGCATTAAATAAATCCATTACTTTTTATTCGGGTTTAATAGAATGGCATAAACTTCGATTCCAAAACCGAGTAATACCAACATAGGAGCTAGACGAATTCTGCGCCAGCTAAAAATTTCTGGATTAAAAACTTCGGGATCATCGCTGCCTCCGCCCGTCATTAAAAGAAAACCTAAAGCGATGACCCCCAATCCGATGGCCATCATCACAAAATTCTTTTTTTCAAAAATAAAGTAAGGTTGGTTTTTCACCTCTTTCGTAACCTCACGTCTTTTTTTCTCGCCCATATTCAATCGTAATTAAGTTTGCAAAAGTAGGAAAAAAACCTTCTCTTTCTAGATTTAATAATAGAGTTCGTCTGTTTTCAGGTTTAAGAAGCGCTGGGTAGCAAAGAATGTACTCAACCAAGAAATGATGATTCCCAACAGTAAAACACCTATAAAAAGAGCTCCTAAAATCAGTTCATCTTTAAGTAATTCCAGTTCTGGGAAAGTTTTATCGATATAATATAAAACCGCAGCCATTCCTAAAAGAGCCACAACAGCACCTACAATTCCTAACTTTACACTTTTCCAAATAAAAGGGCGGCGTATAAATCCTTTGGTAGCACCAACCATTTGCATGGTTTTAATGGTAAACCGTTTAGAATATACCGAGAGACGAATGGAGCTATTAATTAATAAGACAGCTATAAACGTAAATAAACCACTAATCACTAAAATCCAAAAACTAATTCGCTTTACATTATCGTTTAATAAGGCGATAAGTGGCTTGTCATAAACGACTTCATCAACAAAATCTTTCTCGTTGAGGTCACGAGAAATTTCGGCAATTTGAGTTTCTGAAACATAATCGGCGTTAAAGTAAACATCAATCGAGTTTTGTAACGGATTGTAACCTAGAAAGTCCATAAAATTCTCTCCAATCTCTTCACTATGCGCTTTGGCAGCATCTTCTTTAGAGACAAAATTGGTAGATTTGGTATATTCGGCTAAAGCCAAACTTTTTTCAAGCTGATTGATTTCTACTTCTTTGGCGGTATCTTTAAGGTAGACCGTTAAAGCGATTTGTTCCTTAAAATGATCTGCTACTTTTTTGGTATTCAAGACCAATAAGCCTAATAAACCCAATAGAAATAGGACTAGCGAGATGCTAATGACAACAGAAAAATAAGACGAAATCAAGCGTCTTTTTTGATATCTTTCAAAAGAAGAACTCATAAATTAACTGGTTGTTTTTGTGTAAAAATAAGAAAGTAATTGAAACTCCTTTCTTTAAAACGTTCAAACTTTTCACTTTCGTACATTAATGGTACTTTTGCGACTTCAATTTGAGTAATCGCAACGACGATAAATATAAAAGATGAGCTACAATTTTAACGAGATCGAAGCCAAATGGCAAAAATATTGGGAAAAAAACCAAACTTTTAAAGCCGCTAACGACAGTGAAAAACCTAAGTTTTATGGTTTAGATATGTTTCCTTATCCTTCGGGAGCTGGTTTGCACGTGGGGCATCCCTTAGGCTATATTGCAAGTGATATTGTGGCGAGATTTAAGCGGCATCAAGGCTTTAATGTATTGCATCCGCAAGGCTATGATTCTTTTGGTTTACCGGCAGAGCAGTATGCGATACAAACCGGTCAGCATCCTGCAAATACTACCAAAGTAAACATCGAAGGTTGTTTAGATAAGCAAGGTAATATTTTAGCAGAATATGTTAATGATGATGGTAGTATAAAAAATGAAGTAGTATTATCTAAGAATAATAAAGGTTTCCCTCCTTATTCTTTTGATGATGATTATAGAGATTATGTAATAAAAGGCTACCGCAATCAATTAGATAAAATTGGTTTTTCTTTTGATTGGAGTCGGGAAGTGAGAACCAGTGATCCTAATTACTATAAATGGACGCAGTGGATTTTTATTCAGCTTTTTGAAAGTTGGTATGATAAAGAAAGTGATAAAGCCCGACCTATTTCTGATTTAATCGAGCTTTTTAATCAAGACGGGAATACGAAAGTAAACGCGGTTTGTGATGAAGGAGTTGCAAATTTTTCCGCGGAAGCGTGGCAAAACCTGAGCGACAAAGAACAGCAGGAAATTTTATTACAATACAGACTGACTTATTTAGCCGAAACCGAAGTCAACTGGTGTCCAGAATTAGGAACTGTATTGGCGAATGACGAGATTGTAAACGGCGTGTCTGAGCGTGGTGGTTATCCCGTAGTGAGAAAGAAAATGAAACAATGGAGCATGCGTATTTCTGCTTACGCGGAACGCTTGCTGCAAGGTTTAGAAAGTTTAGATTGGACCGAAAGTCTTAAAGAAACCCAACGCAACTGGATTGGAAAATCGGTGGGGGCAATAGTTGAATTCCCCATCCTAACCTTCCCCGAAGGGGAAGAGAAAGCACGCCCAAAATATATGACTGGCGGGAATAATTCACAGTTGCTTATTAAAAAAGCTCAGGAAAATAGAGATAAGCCTACAGAAGCTGAAGCGGCTCTTTGGTCACAGTTAAGGAATAAAAATATTGGTTATAAATTTAGGCAACAGCACCTTATTGGAGACTTTATAGTTGATTTTGTTTGTTTGCGTAGAAAATTGGTTATCGAAGTTGATGGAGGAATTCACGATACCACCAAAGAATATGACCAGGAGAGAACCAAAATCTTAAATGAAAAAGGCTTCGACGTAATTCGTTTTAAAAATGAAGAAGTTCTAGGTAATACAGAAGCAGTTTTAGATAAAATAAGTAAAGAGTTGGAAAGTCAAGTCTTCCCCTTGGGGGAGTCCCGACGCTTCGGGATAGATGGGGATGTTCCCCCTTCGGGGGCTAGGGGGATTTCTGTCTTCACTACCCGTCCTGACACCATTTTTGGCGTGACTTTTATGACCTTGGCGCCAGAGCATGAATTGGTTTCAAAAATCACCACCTCCGCGCAAAAAGAAGCTGTAGAAAGTTATGTGAAAGCGACAGCAAAACGCAGCGAACGTGAACGTATGGCCGATGTGAAAACCATCTCGGGTGTATTTACTGGCGCTTATGCCGAGCATCCGTTTACGAAAGAAGCGGTGCCCATTTGGATTGGAGATTATGTTTTGGCAGGTTATGGAACCGGAGCGGTGATGGCGGTACCTTGCGGAGATCAGCGGGATTATGATTTTGCAAAACACTTTAATATCCCCATTAAAAATATTTTTAAAGATGTCGATATTTCTGAAGCAGCACACGCTGGCAAAGAGGGAACGCTGATTAATAACTCAGATTTTTTAA
The DNA here is from genome assembly GCF_031085155.1 of Mesonia profundi. Lineage (GTDB taxonomy): Bacteria > Bacteroidota > Bacteroidia > Flavobacteriales > Flavobacteriaceae > Mesonia > Mesonia profundi. The sequence goes on from NZ_JAVHUL010000002.1 coordinate 91,119, forward strand.
ATGATCTTCCTTATAAAAAAGCCCTTAAGACAGCGATTTATGAATTAGAAAAAATAGGACAAGGGGAAGGAAAAACCAATTACCGCTTGCGCGATGCTGTATTTAGCCGCCAGCGTTATTGGGGAGAACCCTTTCCCGTATATTATGTAAACGGAATGCCACAAATGATAGACGCCGAGCATTTGCCTATTCGTTTACCCGAAATAGAAAAATACCTACCTACCAAAGAAGGCGAGCCGCCTTTAGGTCGCGCCGAGAATTGGGCTTGGGATACGCAAAAAAATGAAGTGGTAAGCAACGAATTGATTGATGATGCCACGGTGTTTAAATTAGAATTGAATACGATGCCAGGATGGGCAGGAAGCTCGTGGTATTTCTTCAGGTATATGGAGGATAAGAAGCTAGATGAGGTTTTCGCTTCCGCGGAAGCGATGCAGTATTGGCAGAATGTAGATTTGTATATTGGAGGAAGCGAACACGGAACCGGGCATTTATTGTACGCTCGTTTTTGGACCAAATTTTTAAAAGACCGCGGACTTGTACCCGTAGAAGAGCCTTTTAAAAAGCTCATCAACCAAGGAATGATTTTGGGAGAGAGTGCGCTTGTGTATAGAGTTGAAGGAAAAAGTACGTTTGTGTCTAAAGATTTGAAAGATCAATATGAGACACAAGCTATTCACGCAGATGTTTCTTTGGTCAACACTTCTAATGAATTAAATATCGAAGCTTTTAAAAATTGGCGAGAAGAGTTTAAGGATGCCGAGTTTATTACCGAAGAAAACGGAAAATACATCGTAGGTCGTGAAGTTGAAAAAATGTCGAAATCTAAGTACAACGTGGTAAATCCAGATGATATTTGTGATGAATATGGGGCAGATACTTTACGGATGTACGAGATGTTTTTAGGTCCGTTAGAGCAAGCCAAACCTTGGAATACGGCAGGAATCACGGGAGTACACAATTTCTTAAAGAAGCTATGGAAATTATACCATAGCGGAGAAGAGTTTTTGGTTAGCGATGAAAAAGCAAGTCCGGAGAGCTTAAAAATCCTACATAAAACCATCAAAAAAGTAACCGAAGATATTGAAGATTTTAGTTTTAATACATCAGTATCTACGTTTATGATTTGCGTAAATGAGCTGGCGGCTCAAAAGTGTAGCAGCAGAGAGGTGTTAGAACCACTTGCGATTTTAGTTTCTCCTTATGCGCCACATATCGCCGAAGAGCTTTGGAGTTTTATGGGGCATCAAGAAAGTATTGCTACGGCAGCTTATCCTCAGTTGGAAGAGAAGTTCTTGGTAGAAAGCAACAAAACATACCCCGTTTCTTTTAATGGTAAAATGCGTTTTACCTTAGATTTATCGTTGGACTTGTCTAAAGAGGAAATTGAAAAAGCGGTAATGGCAGATGAAAGAACTCAAAAACAATTGGAGGGTAGAACGCCTAAGAAGGTGATTATTGTTCCTGGTAAGATTGTAAATATTGTGGGGTAGGGATTTATATATAAATGGTAAGATATAAAAAAAGCGGTCTAAGAATGTTGGACCGCTTTTTTTAGCTATTTATTTTACTTTTTCAACTTCATCCAAGTAAGGAACTCTTAGTACTTGTCCTGGATATATTTTATCTGGATCTGTAAGCATAGGCTTGTTGGCTTCAAAAATAACAGGATACTTCATCGCATCTCCATATACTTCTTTAGCCACCTTACTTAAAGTGTCTCCGCTTTTTACGGTGTGAAATCTAGATTCTCTTACCGGTTCGCAATCTTCTTCTTCTGGCATTGGCGCCACAGTCATTTTGTCGTCTACTTTGGCAATTCCTTCAGAGTTTCCTATCACTAAGACCACTTTTTCTTTGGTCGCTTGGTCTGCTGCTTCTCCCCAAACCATGGCTTTGTCATCGTCTAATTCGATTTTTAAGTCGTTCACTTTTAAGTCTAAGCTATTAACGGTTCTCTTTAGTTTTCCAATGGCGTCGTCTTTCTTTTCGGCGGTTGTTTTTCCGCCAAATATTTTAGCTCCGGCATCTTTAATAAATGAAAATAATCCCATAGTTTTTTAAATTTTAAGTTCTTGTCAAGATAATACTAAAGAAGATGTCTAAGAAATTTTGAAATTTAAAAACTTGTTAAAGTTTGCTTTTTAAGGTAAGCTAAATGATTTGGTGCTATTTTTGTTATCAACTCTTAAAACAAAAGCTATGATGGGATATTATATACTTATTGGTGCAATTATGCTGGTAAGTTGGTACGTGGGACATAAATTAAAAACTAAGTTTAAAAAATACTCGAAAGTACATTTAGAAAACGGAATGAGTGGTGCCGAGATCGCTCGTAAAATGTTAGAGGATAATGGAATTTATGACGTAAAAGTGATTTCTACTCCGGGTCAGCTGACAGATCATTACGATCCGCAAAAGAAGACCGTTAATTTAAGTGAATCGGTTTACGCGCAACGCAATGCAGCAGCTGCGGCGGTAGCGGCTCACGAATGTGGTCACGCCGTGCAGCACGCAAAAGCCTATAGCTGGTTAAAAATGAGAAGTAATTTGGTGCCTATGGTGAGCATCGCTTCAAAATACAGTCAATTTGTAATTATGGGAGGTATCATCTTAATGGTGATGAATTTAGCTGGCGTAGGACAAACGGTTTTATTGGTAGGAATTGTGATGTTTGGATTGGGGACCTTGTTTAGTTTTATTACCCTTCCTGTGGAATATGATGCGAGTAACCGAGCTTTAGCTTGGTTAAAAACCGAAAACATTGTAACGCCTCAAGAATACGAAGGTTCTAAGGATTCGCTCAAATGGGCCGCGAGAACGTACGTAGTAGCTGCAGTTGGATCTCTGGCAACTTTGCTTTATTTTGTAGGGATATTTTTAGGGAGAGATTAAAAATTATAGATAAAAATTTTGATAAATTTTACATTAAAACGCTTCTACTTAGAGGCGTTTTTTTATTTTTAGAACATGAAGACTTTTATAGAAGAAACCCTAGATCATTTACTTTCCAATCCCTCTTTCGACTTTAGTAAAACCACATTTATTTTACCGAGTAAAAGAGCGGGGAATTTTTTAAAGCAGGTGATTAAAGCTAAAGTGCATACCACTATTTTTATGCCCGAGGTTTTAAGTACCGAAGATTTTATTGCGCAGATCACTGGACTTATTCCGTTGGACAATACGAGCAGTATTTTTAAGCTCTACCAAACCTATAAGAAGACCATAGATAAAGAGCATCAAGAGTCTTTTGATAGTTTTTACGCTTGGGCACAAACCCTAATCTATGATTTTAATGAAATAGATCGTTACCTCATTGATGCCGATCATTTCTTTAGTTACCTCTCCAGAATTCAAGACATCAACCATTGGTCTAAGGGAGAAAATCAAACCGATTTGGTGAAAAACTACCTGTGGTTTTGGAAGCAGTTGCCGCAGTTGTATAAAAATTTCACTCAGCATATTTTAGAAGAAGGCAAAGCCTATCAAGGTTTAATGTACCGAGAAGCTTCAGAAAAAATAGGAAATTACGTAAAGCAAACGGATCAAAATTATATTTTTATAGGCTTTAATGCCCTGAATACTGCAGAACAGCAACTGATTCAGCATGTGTTAAAAGAAGAACGCGGAGAGATATTTTGGGATGTAGACCATGCTTTTTATCATAATCCTAACCACGAAGCTTCTTTATTTATAAGAAACTATGTAAAGAATTGGGATTACTTTAAAGAGAATCCGCTGCAGGATCTTCCTAAAAACTATGAGCAACCTAAACAAATTGAACTTATAGGAATTCCCAAAAATGTAGGTCAGGCTAAATATATTGCTCAAATTTTAAAGGAACTACCGCCAGAAGAAATCAGTCAAACGGCCGTAGTGCTTAATGACGAAGGTTTATTGCCGGTTTTATTAAACTCTTTGCCAGAGAATGTAGAGAAAATCAACATTACGATGGGGCTTCCTTTGGGCGATACGCCGCTGGCTTCTTTGTTTGAAAGCTTATTTAAAATACAAGAACGAGAGGAAGATCAGCTTTATTTTAAATGGGTGTTGGAGGTGTTGAAACATCCTTTTGTACTACAAATTTTTTCTTCGGAAAGTGAACAACTTCAGAAGAAAATTATCGAATCTAATTTGGTGTTTATCGCTTTAGATACCATTAAAGACACCAAAAATGCTGAATTTAATGAATTTCTAGAACTCGCTTTTCATTTGCATGCCAGTACCCAAAGTTTTATAGATGCAATGATTCAGCTGATTCAAATTTTACGAGGCAAAGAGATGAAAGACTACGCGCTAGAGACCGAATATTTATTCCACTTTAATAAGCTTTTTGTTCAGTTAAAAAACATCTTGCAAGAGCAAAGTCCGGTAGACCATATTAAAGTGCTTTATAAAATATATAGAGACAGTCTGAGTTCACAGTCCTTAGATTTTGCCGGTTCTCCGTTTGACGGTTTGCAATTGATGGGAATGTTAGAAACGCGGGTAATCGATTATAAAAATGTTATCTTAACCTCGGTTAATGAAGGGGTTTTACCTGCCGGAAAGAGCAACAATTCTTTTATTCCTTACGATCTAAAGAAAGAATACGGTTTACCTACGTATAAAGAAAAAGATGCGGTGTACACCTATCACTTCTACCGATTGATGCAACGTGCCGAGAATATTCATATCTTGTACAATACAGAGCAAGACGGACTTAATGCCGGAGAAAAGAGTAGGTTTATCACCCAGTTGGAAGTGGAAAGAAAGTTAACTTCAGCTTTTGTGAATCCTAAAGTGCCTTCTATCTCGCATCAATTAATAGAGATTGCTAAGACGCCAGAAGTAATTCAGAAATTGGAAAAACTGGCCGCATACGGCTTTTCACCTTCGGCATTGACGACTTATATTCGGAATCCTTTAGATTTTTATAAACGTTATGTGTTAGGCATTAAAGACGAGCAGGCCGTAGAAGAAACCGTTGCCGCCAATACTTTGGGAACGATTATTCACGATAGTCTAGAACATTTATTTCTTCCTTATGTGGGGAAAGAAATCCGTAAAGAAGATATAGATCAGCTTTTTAAATTAAGTGATCAAGAAGTCTTGACGCAGTTTAAAAACGTGTATAAAAATGCCCCCATTCATAAAGGAAAAAATTTATTGATTCACGAAGTCGCTAAACGTTATTTGTATAATTTCTTACAGTCTGAAAAGAAAGAATTGGAGGGACATTCGGTAAAAATCATCAGTTTAGAAGCCGAAGAGAAAATAGCATTGAACATCCCTCAACTTCAGGTACTGGTTAGCATCAAAGGAAAAGTAGATCGTTTGGATTCTTTTGACGGAATTACACGAATTATAGATTATAAAACCGGGAAAGTAATGGCAAGTGACGTTTCCATAAAAGATTGGGATTTGCTAGGTACCGACTATAAGTATAGCAAAGCTTTTCAAGTTTTGTGTTACGCTAAAATGATCTTAAAAGAAGAAGATTATGATAAAGCTCAAGGCGGAATTATTTCGTTTAAGAATTTAAAATCGGGATTTTTAGCTTTAAAAGAAGGGAAAGAAACCTTGATTACCGCTGAAACGATGCGTAAATTTGATGAGGTTTTAAATAATGTAATCATTGAGATTTTAAATCCTGATATTCCATTTAAAGAAAAAGAAGTATGATACGAGAAAAGAATTTTACCCTAACGGGAAGCAATGGATTACCTATTGTCACCGATGTGTTTTTTAAGCCCAACCAACGCCTGAAGCCGATCGTTATTTTTTGTCACGGTTATAAAGGCTTTAAAGATTGGGGCGCATGGGATTTGGTAGCCGAGGAATTTGCCGAAAACGATTTCTTTTTTATCAAATTTAATTTTTCCCACAATGGAGGAACAGCAGAAAATCCCATAGATTTTCCTAATCTGGAAGCTTTTGGGCAAGATAATTACACCAAGCAGTTAAACGACTTGCAAACGGTGATTGATTGGATGATGATTACCAAAGAATTTGCTAAAAACGCTAACGTACAGCAAGTGCATTTAATTGGTCATAGTAGGGGAGGCGGAATTGTAATGCTAAAAGCTAACGAAGAAAATAAAATTAAAACGGTGACCACTTGGGCGGGAGTAAGCGATTTTGCTTCTCGTTTCCCTTCCGGAGAAAAATTGGCCAAATGGAAAAAAGATAAAGTTTATTATGTAGAAAATGGAAGAACCAAGCAGCAAATGCCGCATGATATTCAGTTTTATGAAGATTTTTTAGCGTATAGGGAGTGCCTAGACATTGCTCAAGCGGTGAAGCATTTAAAAATTCCGCAACTTATCATTCATGCCAAGGGAGATACTTCTGTAAATGTAGATGAAGCCAGGCAAATAAAGGAGTGGAATCCTAAAAGTAAACTCTTTTTATTGGAAGGAAGCAACCACGTTTTTGACACGCAGCATCCTTGGAAATCTGATAAAATGAGCGAAAGCTTAAGGCAAGTGACTCATGAAACAATACAATTTATAAAAAATAATTAATGGAGTCACAATTGATTATTCTTATAGGATCGTTATTGCTTCTTATGAGTATTCTGGCGGGTAAAACTTCCTATAAATTTGGAGTGCCTACCTTGGTGTTATTTCTTACGGTAGGAATGTTGGCGGGCTCTGAAGGAATATTGGGCATCGAATTTAATAGTCCCACCCTTGCTCAATTTATAGGGATTATAGCACTTAACGTGATTCTCTTTTCTGGTGGTTTAGATACGCGCTGGAAAGCTGTGCAGCCCGTAGCCATCAAGGGACTTTTGTTGTCTACGCTAGGTGTTTTTATCACTGCAGGCGCCGTGGGAGGTTTTACGTATTATCTGTTAGACTTTACACTCATTGAGGCCTTTTTATTAGGTGCAATTGTTTCCTCTACTGATGCTGCGGCAGTTTTCTCCATTTTAAGGTCTAATAATATCAATTTAAAATATGGGATTCGCCCCATGTTAGAATTAGAAAGTGGAAGTAATGACCCTATGGCCTATTTTCTAACGACATTGTTCACGGGGATGGTAGTTGCTCAAGAATTTTCTTTGACCGCTTCGGTTTTAGATTTGGTGTTGCAACTTGCTATAGGTGGGGTTGCTGGATACTTTTTAGGAAAAGCAAGTAAGTGGCTCATCAATAAAATAGCTTTAGATTTTGAAGGTTTATATCCTGTTTTGGGCCTAGCCTTAAGTTTTATTATTTATTCCTTTACGGAAGTGATTCACGGAAATGGATTTTTGGCGGTGTATGTCTCTTCGGTACTTTTGGCTAATAGTAAATTGGTGAAAAAGTATGCTTTGCGTCAGTTTTTTGATGGTTTTGCTTGGTTGATGCAAATTATTTTGTTCCTAACTTTGGGCTTATTGGTCTTCCCATCTCGCGTAATAGAAATCTTGCCTATAGGTTTGGCGATTGCTTTATTTTTAATACTTGTGGCGCGACCCTTAAGTGTTTTTATCAGCTTGGCGTTCTTTAAGGTGAATATAAGAAGTAAATTATTTATTTCTTGGGTAGGCTTACGAGGGGCAGTTCCCATTGTTTTTGCCACCTTCCCGATGGTAATGGGCTTAGAAAACGCCGACTTGATTTTTAATATCGTTTTCTTAATCACGCTGGTTTCTATTTTAGTACAAGGGACGACGATTAACAAAATGGCGCAATGGTTAGGGGTTCAAGATGATGACGTAAAGACCTTAAAAAAAGCAAGAGCCTTCGAGTTTTCTGAAGATTCTAAAACGGAGAGTGCCGAGATTTATATTTCTGCAAATAGTAAAGTGATTGGGAAAAAGATCCATGAATTAGACTTGCCTAAAGACAGTCTTATTGTGATGGTCGTAAGAGAAGCCAACTATTTTGTTCCTTCGGGAGAGACCGAATTGAAGTATGGTGATACTTTACAGGTGATTTCAACAACTTCAAAAGATTTAACAAAAATGGCTCAAGATTTTGGATAATTGTTTATTTTAGCCTTTCGTTTGGGGGATTAGCTCAGTTGGCTAGAGCGTTTGGCTGGCAGCCAAAAGGTCATCGGTTCGACTCCGATATTCTCCACACTCCAACCCCGCATTAGCGGGGTTTTTTCTTTTCAACAATTTTCTTTCCCAATAATAAAGTATTGACGCCATTAACAGCCTCTAGTTTTTCAAAGGAAATAAGCGGAGCTATTTTTTCTATCAAGATATCGATTGCTGCCTGGTGGGCGTTTTTAATACCGGCATTAAAAATGATGACTGCATGGGGTTGAAGTAAATTTTCAACATGCTGCCAAAAGTCAATCTCTAGAAATAGAGTTGGGATTTGAGTGCCGATAAACAGATCTACGATGAGGGTTTCATAAAAATGAGTATCTGTTTGTACAAAGTCAGTAGCATCTTGACAAACCACTTGTAAAGGTTCATATTGCTGAATCTTAAATTCATCTTTTGCGATTTCAATAATTTTAGCATCTATTTCTACGGCAGTGATGCTTCCGGTAAAACTAAAATTCTTCCGAAGTAATTCTAAAATACTACCTCCGCCAAGACCTAAAACCAAGACTTTTCCGGCTCTATTAGGATAGGTTTTCTCTAATCCTATTTTTAAGATTTCGTGTAATGCACCGTAAGAGTAGTTGGCTTGTTGAGTATTTAGTATTTTCCTTCCGTTAAGCCAAGTGATCTCTAACATCCCGCTGTAATCAGATTTTATCTTCTTATTCAACATAGAAAGTGGATTCAGGTTATTTTTCATGTAAAACGAGCCTAATTTTTAAGGAGTTGCTGAGTAAAGTCACCTTCAGAAGTATGAATTCTGACAAAATAAATTCCGTTAGGTAAATTTTCTATGTGATATTCTTGTTCCGCTAAAATAATAGAATTAATGACCACATCAGTTTTTACTTGAAAACTGCTTTGGACAGGGTTGGGAAATAAAGAAAAATTACTTTTTGTAACTTCTTTTATAGAAAGTGTTTTATTGTTGTAATAAGCTTTGTCTCCGTTGTTTTTTTTCAATAATCAGCTGGTAAGAAGTACTGGATAGATTATTTATAGTATAACTGAAAGTATTATTATTATCAGATTGAAAATAATCCCAATAAAAATCTTCAGGATAAACACTAGAAATATTAAACAAGAGAGAACTCTTTTCTTGCGGGTTGGTTTTTTTTATCGTAATTACCTTCCCCCATGTTTAAAAAATAAAAAGAGTTAGTGTTGTTTATAAAAACAGTTTCAGCTTCATATAGTTCTAGGTTAAAATAAATTGTAGTAAAACTAAAGGTAGGGAATATTTGAAAGAAAAGTAGGTATTCACCCCCTGTATTAAGATATTCATCACTGTCAACGATAACCTTGTCTAACTCCCATGTATATTGGTTTAGTTCGGTTTCTTGGGAAAAACTTAAAGAACTAATCAGTAAAAATAAAAAAAGTGTAATTTTTTGAAACATAACACACAGGTTTGTGTCTCTTTAAAATTACACTTTTTATTTAAAAGACAGTGGTTTAGCCTACAATATTATCTTCATTGTAACCTAAAAACTTCACATCTTTTTCGGTGAATTTGATCCCGTTTTCGGCTAATTCTGCCAAAATAGGTTCATATACTTCTTTGCTAATAGGTCTTAAAACTCCCGGCGTCTTAATCTCTTTATTTAAGATTTTTATGGTGGCAATCGCTACGGGTAAACCTACGGTTTTTGCCATCGCGGTATAGGTTTGGTCTTCTCCAATATGAACCATAGTGGAATCGATTTGCTTTTTCTCGCCCTTAAGCTCATATCCAAATTTATGATACATTACGATCATATCTTTATCGTCTGGCGCTAAAGTCCATTTCTCTTCCAATATTTTTTGTAAAGCTTGTGCTGGTGTTGCTCCTTTAATCCCAATTTTCTTTTCGTTGTTAAAAATATCGAGTTCCAATAACTTCTCCCACATCAAATCATCTTGATCTATTTTAAGAGAATAGCGCATTTTAAGCTCTACAGAATCTGTTGGAGAATAGGGTAAAAATGAATTTACAAACTCTCGGTAACTCATGTTTTCAGAATCTTCCATGCTGTAAGTATCATCGGTTAAGCCTAATTGAACAAACATATTCCAAGCTTTACTAAAGCCTACTCTTCGAAGGGTTCCACGGTATAAAGTTTGAATATTATCAAGTCCGTACACACTTTGGTAAGCCAAGGAGTTCCTATTAGCAAGGCCTTCAAATTTACCATAGCCTTCTACTTCCAAAAATTCGGTTCTTCTAAAAAGACGGTGGTAAGGAATGTACTTAAATTGACCTTCTTGCATAAATTCTGCTGCTCCTCCTTGACCCGCTACCACCACGTTTCTAGGGTTCCAAGTAAATTTATAGTTCCATAGATTGGTGTCGCTCTCTGGAGCTACCAAACCACCGGTGAAAGATTCAAACAGCAATAATTTACCTCCGTTATCTCTAATTTTATCAATCACTTGCATGGCACTCATATGATCGATTCCTGGATCTACTCCAATTTCGTTCATAAAGACAAGGCCTTTTTCTTTTACATCATCATTTAAGGCTTCCATCTCTTTGCTTACGTAAGAAGCAGTTACCATGTTTTTTCCAAATTCTATACAGTCTTTGGCCACTTCTATGTGAAATCTTGCCGGAAGCATAGAAATAACAATATCGGCATTTTTTACAGCCTCTTTGCGTTCCTTTTCTTTAAAGACATCTAAGCAAATTGCTTTGGTGTTTTCGTGGTCTCCAGCAAACTTTTGGGCATTGTCTAAGGACAAATCTCCAATCGTAAGAAAGAGTTTTTCTGAAGTTGATTTTTCTTTTAAATATTTAATGAGGGAGGAGGTAGATTTCCCCGCTCCGATAATTAATATGTTTCGCATCTTAAATTAGTTATTTAAATTTGCAGTTATTCTTCAAAGTAATTAATTTAATCTGGGTTAAAAAAAATATTATGCATAGAAAGTTGTTAATTTTAGGAAGTTCAAGTGGTTTTTTAGCAGTCGTTTTGGGCGCTTTTGCAAGTCATGGTTTAGAAAAAGTTTTAACTTTAGACCAGTTAAACACCTTTGAAACGGGCGTTCGTTACCAGTTTTATCACGCTTTATTTGCAATTCTATGCGGAAGTATTTCCGCGTTAAGCGAAAAAAGTAAGAACCTCTTATTTTATATGCTCTTGGTGGGGATGATTTTATTTTCGGGTTCTATTTACGGACTTGCTACCAACGAGTTGTCATCTTTTGACTTTAAAAGCATTGCTTTATTGACTCCTTTAGGGGGGGTCTTTTTAATTTTCAGTTGGTTAGTACTGCTTTTTAATGTGCTCAAAATGAAAAAGAAATAATAAATCAGCTTAATCCTGTGTTTGTTTAGTATTATTTATATTTTTGTCCTAAAGAACACAACAACTTATTTTTATGGTGGAAAATAATAAAACCACGAAAGCGTTTTCATTAGAAAACTACGGAATAAAAGATGCACAAGCTCATTATCAACTGTCTTCAGAGGAGCTTCATAACCTTGCAGTAGAAAAAGGACAGGGCGTTCAAGTAAATTCTGGGGCACTAGCTGTCAATACAGGAGAGTTTACGGGAAGATCCCCTAAAGACCGTTTTATTGTAAAAGATGAGGTGACTAAAGACGAAATATGGTGGGGCGATGTGAATATCCCTTTCGATCCAGAAAAATTTGATCGACTTTACGATAAAGTAACTGAATATCTTTCTGGAAAGGATTTATATGTAAGAGATTCATATGCCTGCGCGGACAAGGATTATCAATTGAATATTCGTGTAATCACCGAATATCCTTGGAGTAATATGTTTGCTCACAATATGTTTTTAAGACCTACGGAAGAGGAATTGAAAGATTTTTCTCCTGAATGGACGGTGATTAATGCACCAGAGTTTATGGCAGATCCAGAAGTGGATGGCACGAGACAACACAACTTTGCAATTTTAAACTTCACTAAGAAGATAGCTTTAATTGGAGGAACTGGTTATACTGGTGAAATCAAAAAAGGAATTTTCTCTGCGTTAAACTTTATTCTTCCGGTAGATAAGAATACGCTTTCTATGCACTGTTCTGCCAATGTGGGAGATGATGGGGATACAGCAATATTTTTTGGATTATCTGGAACGGGGAAAACAACTTTATCTGCAGATCCAGAACGTAAGTTAATTGGAGATGATGAGCACGGTTGGACAGAAGACAACAAAGTATTTAACTTTGAAGGAGGTTGTTACGCAAAAGTGATTAATCTTTCTCAAGAGAATGAACCAGATATCTTCAACGCGATTAGACCTGGTGCTATTTTAGAGAATGTGATCATCGATGATCAAGGCGCAGTAGATTTTGAAGATACTTCTATTACACAAAATACAAGGGTGAGTTATCCTATTTACCATATTAATAATATTCAGCAGCCGTCTGTAGGGGAGAATCCTAAGAACATTTTCTTTTTAACGGCAGATGCTTTTGGAGTATTGCCTCCTATTAGTAAATTAACTCCTGGCCAAGCAGCGTATCACTTTATTAGTGGATACACCGCAAAAGTGGCAGGAACCGAGGCTGGTATTACCGAGCCTGTTCCAAGTTTTTCAGCTTGTTTTGGAGCACCATTTATGCCACTTCACCCTACACGCTATGCAGAGATGTTAAGTAAGAAAATGCAAGATGCAGAAGTGAATGTATGGTTGGTAAACACAGGTTGGACTGGAGGTCCTTACGGAGTTGGTTCTAGAATGAAATTAAAATATACGAGAGAAATGATCTCTTCTGCTTTAGAAGGGAAGTTAGATAAGGTAGAATATCATACGCATCCTATTTTCGGATTAGAGATGCCCAAAGATTGTCTTAACGTACCTAGTGAGGTTCTTGATCCAAGAAAAACATGGAGTGACAAAGAGGCTTATGATATCAAGGCTAAGAAGTTGGCTACGTTCTTTAAAAATAACTTTAAGAAGTTTGAAGATAATGCAAGTGATGATATCTTAAAAGGAGGTCCTATTGTTTAGGTTTCCTTTTTGATATCTCTAAAAAATCCAGTTGAATGATTTCAACTGGATTTTTTTTGTCAAAAAAACAACCTCCTTATTTTTAAAATGAGGAGGTTTGTTTTAAAATATAATTTACTTTAAAAATGTGTGCTTAGGTTACTTCTTATTTTCTTTCTTAACGTATTTCTCTAAAGCCATGGTCATAGAGGGAGTCTCTGGTGCAGGGGCTTTAATATTCACGACTAAACCATGTTCTTTTGCTGCTTTAATCGTAGAGTTTCCAAATACGGCAATTCGAGTATCTTTCTGTTGAAAGTCTGGGAAGTTCTCAAAAAGAGATTTAATTCCGCTAGGACTAAAGAAGACCACGATATCATAAAAAACTTTCTCTAAGTGAGATAAGTCACTTACTACGGTTCTGTAAAAAACACCTTTAGTCCAATCGACACCTATTTTGTTGAGTTGTTTAGGAATCTCTGGTTTTAACATATCAGAAGAAGGAAGTAAAAACTTCTCTGTCTTATATTTTTTTATGATAGGGGTTAACTCTGGAAAGGTTCTTTTTCCAACATATATTTTCCTTTTTCTATAAACTACATATTTTTGTAGGTAGTAAGCAACAGCTTCACTCTGGCAAAAATACTTTAAAGAATCTGGCACTTTGTAGCGCATTTCTTCGGCAATTCTAAAAAAGTGGTCTACAGCGTTTCTACTCGTAAGAATAATTGCAGTATATTGACTTAAGTCAATTTTTTGCTGTCTTACATTTTTAGAGGAAACTCCTTCAACGTGAATAAATGGTATGAAATCAATTTTCACTTTTAATTTTTCTTCCAGTTCAGAGTAAGGAGAGTTTTCAACCTTGGGCTCGGGCTGGGAAATTAAAATTGTTTTCACTTTCATAAGCATGCAAATTTAAGGGTGAGCGTTAGCAATTACGTAATTACTTTATATAAAATAATATACGGAGCTATTTCAAGGCTGCAAAGGTACAAAATAAAGTAAAACGAAAACTTATAAATAAGTTTTTGATGTTTTGCATAGTATTTCAGCAACACAAGAAGATTAAGTGCAAGGTATAAAACTGTGATTAAAATAAGAATATTCATACTTGGTTCCCAAGTATAGATGACAATTAACAATACTGGATACAAAGAAAAAGCTAACAAATTCTTGTAAGTAATCTTATAGAAAATGTAGTTATCGATCACGTTGTCCATAGAGAAAATAGAAGCTATGATTTTTTCAAAGAGGTACTTTATTCCGATAAGGATATTTAAAATAATAAAAATTTGGAGGTAGAAGATAAAATCATATGCTACATCAAAAATAGCCCTTGTCTTAAATAATATAAATAAAGCAAGTGAAAGCGTAAAGCCGTGTGCTAGATAGAGTATAAAGCTAAAGAGGTTAAATACGGAAGGTTTCTTTTGATGTGAAGTAAAGTATTTCCCAGAAGAAAATATCTTTTTAAACTCCGTAAATTTTTCAGGGAATAATTTATTGCCAATTAAAATGATGACCAAAATAACGACTAGGATTAGAGTAATCCAATTGTAAGACTCCATATTTCTAGCAATCACTTCCAATGTATATAATTTTGGACAAAGTTAAAAATTAAATAGCTAGTATTTGCTAAAATTTTGAGGTTAAAAATAGTTACATTTGTCAAAAAAAGAGAATGGCCCAACGGCTAGTAATTATACCTACCTATAATGAAATTGAAAATATAGAGCGTATTGTTCGTAATGTATTTTCTCAAAAGCATGAGTTTCATATATTGGTGGTAGATGATAACTCTCCAGATGGTACTGCAAGCCTGGTTTCTTCCTTAAAAGAGGAGTTTGAAGGAAAGCTTTTTTTAGAATTAAGAAAAGCTAAATCAGGATTGGGAGTCGCATATATTCACGGTTTTAAATGGGCTCTAGAGAGAGATTACGAGTTTGTTTTTGAGATGGATGCCGATTTTTCTCATAATCCAAACGACTTAATACGATTGTACAATGCCTGTGTAAAAGATAAGGCAGATGTAGCTATTGGGTCTAGGTATGTGACAGGAGTGAATGTCGTTAATTGGCCTATGAAAAGAGTATTGATGTCTTATATGGCGTCAAAATACGTGAAAGCGATTACCAGAATGCCCATTCAAGATACTACGGCAGGCTTTGTGTGCTACCGAAGAGAGGTATTAGAGCGAATCAAGCTTGATTCGATTCAGTTTGTAGGTTATGCCTTCCAAATTGAAATGAAATATAAAGCCTACCTATTAAAATTTAATATCGTAGAAGTCCCTGTTATTTTTACGGATAGAACGCGGGGGGAATCAAAATTAAGCAGTAATATTATTTCTGAAGCTGTTTTTGGGGTGATTAAAATGAAGTTTAAAAGTCTATTTGGAAAAGAAGTATGAGAAAGATATTGATTAAAAACGCGAAGCTTGTTAATGAAGGCGTTGTAAAAGATGGAGAAGTTTACATTGAGGACGATCTTATTAAAGAAGTAGCAGATATTATAAGTGTAAAATCTCATGATGTAAAAGTCATCGATGCCGAAGGACAATTCTTATTGCCAGGCGTAATAGATGATCAAGTTCACTTTAGAGAGCCAGGACTTACTCATAAAGAAGATATTGCATTTGGATCGCGAGCTGCGGTTGCTGGAGGAATAACTTCCTTTATAGAAATGCCTAATACCAATCCACAAACTGTTACGATAGAATTGTTAGAAGAAAAGTTTGACCTTGCTAAAGAAAGTTCGGTAGCAAACTATTCGTTTATGTTTGGCGGTACCAATGACAATCTAGAAGAAATAAAAAAAATAAATCCGAAGAATACTCCGGCCTTAAAATTATTTCTAGGTTCTTCTACAGGAAATATGTTAGTAGATGATGAAAAGGTATTGGAAGAAATTTTTAAAAACTCCCCCGTTCTCATTGCGGTGCATTGTGAAGATGAACAGACCATAAAAGACAACCTGGCAAAATATAAGAAAGATTTTGGAGATGATATTCCTATGGTGTATCATCCAAAAATTAGAAGTGTAGAAGCATGTTACTTATCTTCTTCTAAAGCCGTGAAACTAGCTAAGAAAACAGGAGCCAAACTACATGTTTTTCATGTAAGTACGGCAAAAGAGTTAAGTCTTTTTGAGGGTAAAAAAGCTTTAAAAGACAAAAAGATAACTGCAGAGGTTTGTATTCATCATCTTTGGTTTAATGATACAGACTACGAGAAAAAAGGAACCCGAATTAAATGGAATCCTGCGGTAAAAACGGAGAAAGATCAGAAGGCTTTATTCAAGGCACTCTTAGATAATAAATTAGATGTCATTGCAACAGATCATGCGCCGCATACCAAAGAAGAAAAGGATCAGGCATATACTAAAGCACCTAGTGGCGGACCTTTAGTGCAACACGCTTTGCCAGCCATGTTAGAATTTTACCATAAAGGTCAAATAAGCCTTCCGAAGATTGTAGAGAAAATGTGTCATAATCCCGCTATTTTATTTCAAATAGAGAAAAGAGGTTACATTAGAGAAGGCTATAAAGCAGATCTTGTTTTGGTAGATCCAAACGCGCCATGGACTGTACAAAAAGATAATATTTTGTATAAATGTGGTTGGTCTCCATTTGAAAAAACTACTTTTAAATCTAGAATCACGCATACTTTTGTAAATGGGAAGCTAGTGTATAAAAACTTTAAAGTTTTGGATGTGAAAAATGGAGAACGTTTAATGTTTGATCGGTAATGAAAATTAAGATAGTCTTTCTGTTATTGCTTGTTTTAGGAGCTTGTCAGGATGTGAATATTGCACCCAAGCCCAAAAATCTTATTCCAGAAGGTAAGATGGTGGATCTCTTGGTTGACCTTCAAAAAATGGAGGCAGTTATTAGTAAAAATAAAAATAGTTTTGAACTAAGAAAGGTAAAGGTTAAGAATTTAATTTATGAAAAATACCAAGTAGATAGTCTGCAAGTCGTAGAAAGCAGCAATTATTATGCTGAAGACTTTACTACAAACGCAAGAATTTACGAAAAAGTAATTGTGAAGCTTGAAGCTCAAAAAAAAGTGATTGATAGTCTTTACGACGAAGAGATTAAAGCAACACAAGACGCAAAGATAAAAAGTAAAAAACAGGCAGATAGCCTCTAGGCTTCGTTTTCTACATAGTTTCTACCGACTCTCGTTATGGTCTTTTTAATGGGATTAAATTTAAAATTCAATGACTTTTCAATTTTAGCGGAACTATAAACAGTGGTGTTGAAAGCTGCTTTTATAGAGAGTTTAGTTATTTCTTGATTGGTTCCGAAAAGTATCCTTCCAAGCCATTGAAAAATCCACCCTATTTTTACCATCCAGGGTTGAAGTCTCTTTTTAGGAGGAGTACAACCCATCTCTTTTGCTATCTGTTGAAGCACTTCTTTAAAAGAGATACTTTCTGATACCAAGATAAAACGTTCTTGCTTTATGGAAGAATGCATTAATAAAATCATTGCTTTTGCCACATCTCGCACGTCTACAAAGCCTGTTACTAACGGAATGTAATAACGCAATCCCTTTTTTATTTTAGAAAAAAGCAAGCCGCTACCAGTTTCCCAAAATCCAACTCCAATGATCACACCAGGGTTGACAATTACCACGTTTAAACCTTCTTGGGACGCTCTCCAAACCTCCATTTCTCCTCCATACTTGGTAATCGAGTAGTTATCGAATTTATTTTCATGGTTACGCGGGGATTCTTCATCTACTATTTTTTGCTTCAGCTCACTTCCTAGAGTAGCAATAGAACTCACGTGGCAAAATTTCTTTACGGAATGACTCAGTGCTAGATTCACCATATTCGAGGTGCCTTCAATATTTATCTTTCGCAGCTTTTTGTATTCCTTATCAGAAGAATTATAGGAGACGTAACCTGCACAATGATAGACTTCTTGTACGCCTTGGAAAGCGTCAGAAAGTTGAGGTATATCTTCTAAGTGTGCTTCTACCCATTCAATGCGACTCCATTGAGAAGAAGTGAGCTTGGGATAACATGAAAGTAGCAATTCTTTGGTGTAAGTCACTTTCTTTTCTTGCCTATAAATAGCTCTTATAGGTTGGTCTAAATCTAAAAGTTGGGCAAGAAGATGACTTCCTACCAAACCTGTGGCTCCGCTAACTAAAATCATGCGGTAAATATAGCGAAATCCTAATAGGAAAATTTTCAGTTTCTCATATCTTTGTCTTTCGGTAAAACTAAATTACAAAACCATGACCAAAAACTTTGTACAAGAATTAACTTGGAGAGGAATGCTGCATGATGCCATGCCAGGAACAGAAGAACATTTACAAGAAAAGATGCGTGCTGCTTATGTGGGAATAGATCCTACGGCAGATTCTTTACATATTGGTCATTTGGTGGGCGTAATGATGTTAAGACACTTTCAATTGTCTGGACATAAGCCTTTTGCTTTAATAGGAGGAGCAACGGGAATGATAGGAGATCCTTCTGGGAAGTCTAAAGAAAGAAATTTATTAGATGAAAAAGCTTTAGCCCATAACCAAGCAGCCATTAAAGCGCAGTTAGAGCGATTTCTAGATTTCTCTCAGCAAGAAGAAAACGGTGCGGTATTGGTGAATAATTATGACTGGATGAAAGATTTCAGTTTCTTAGAATTTGCTAGAGATGTAGGAAAACACATTACCGTAAATTATATGATGGCAAAAGATTCGGTTAAGAAAAGACTTTCTTCGGAATCTAAAGAAGGAATGAGCTTTACGGAATTTACGTACCAATTGCTTCAAGGATATGATTTTTTGCATTTATTCAATAAGCATGAGTGTAGTTTACAAATGGGAGGAAGTGACCAGTGGGGAAATATCACTACTGGAACCGAACTGATAAGAAGAATAGGAAATGGGAAAGGCTTTGCAATTACCTGTCCGTTGATTACAAAAGCAGACGGAACCAAATTCGGGAAAACCGAAGGAGGAAACATCTGGCTAGATGCCGAAAGAACTTCGCCTTACAAGTTTTATCAATACTGGTTAAATACAAGTGATGAGGATGCGGCAAAATACATTAAGATTTTTACGTTTTTATCTCAAGAAGAAATAGAGAACCTTGTCAAAGCGCATCACGAAGCACCACACGCAAGGCAATTACAAAAGAAACTCGCCGAAGAAGTAACCACGATGGTACATTCTAAAGAAGAGCTGGAGAATGTCATTAAAGCTTCCCAAGTGTTATTTGGGAAAAGTACCGCTAGCGATTTAAGAGACTTAGATCAAAAGACCTTCTTAGATATTTTTGAAGGCGTACCTCAAGCTGAAGTAAAGCGTCAATTTATTGAAGGTGGTTTAGATATGATTGCAGCTTTGGCAGCCGAGACGAATTTTTTAAAGAGTAATGGAGAGGCTAGAAGAGCTCTAAAAGAAAATGCTATCTCGGTAAATAAAGAGAAAGTGAAAGAAGATTATTTGATTACCAAAGAGGATCTTATTAATGATACCTACGTGATTTTAAATAAAGGAAAGAAAAATACTTATATTTTAAAAGCGGTGTAAGTTATTAAAAAACGGAAACCCCAAGCATTGCGCTTGGGGTTTCCTACTAACTAACCAATCTATTATGAAATAACTTTCATCTTAGCTCTTATTAAGACGTAATAAAAATAGCTTAATTACAGGCTTTGGAGAACTTTAACATAATTATAATACCATAAGGTTACAGCCTCTTACATCGCTTGCGTCAAACCTTCCTAGAATCTCAAATTCATTACTTCCTACTTGCTTTCCTAAATCTTGCGTCGCTATAAACGAGCAAGAGTGAAGGTTGGCTAAATCAATCACATTAATGCCTCCTGTTTTTTGCTGCGGAAGAAAACTCAGCGCATCTTCAGGATCGCGAATAAGCAGGTGCATGTGACTAGGGCAAGAAAATATTCCTTGGCCCTTAGAATAGGCTTGAGATAATAACTCAGTCATTCCATATTCGCTATGAATATGATCCACCTCAAATGCTTCTGCCAGGATCTCGTGTAATTCTGTGCGAATCATTTCTTTTCTTCTTCCTTTCATTCCGCCGGTTTCCATAAGGATGGTATTTTTCAGCTGAAGCTGAAACTCTTCCGCTAAATCTAATAAGGCAAAGGAGACACCAATAAGTAAAGTTTTGATCTTTCTCTTTTCCAGAGATTGAAGAGTCTGGGAAAGTTCCTTTAAGTTATTCAGATAAAAACCACTTTCTGGGTACTTGCTTTTTTTGATAAAATCATTCGCCATATAAACCAAAGACGATCCTTTTCTATCTAGGTAGGCGGGGAGCAGAGCCAAAACGGCATAATCTTCTAATGCGCCATAAAATTGATCAAATCCGTTTAGGAAAGATTTTTCGTAGAGGCGTAGGTCTTTTACGTAATGCTTACTCACTTGACTGCCTGAAGTGCCACTGCTGGTGAAGATGTCCTCATGCGTTGCATCTCGATCAAGAATTTTCTTTGACTTAAAAAACTCAATAGGTAAAAAGGGAATATCCTTTAAAGCTTTAATTGTAGCGGCATCTTTCTTTAAATAAGTACAAAACTCATGATAAACAGCATTGTTTTGATACTGATATTGAAAAACCTCTAGAGCTACTTTTTCGAAGTCTTGTTGGTTCTTAATGGAAAAAATACGTTGTTGTAAGGCCATTTGATGTTGAGATCAAGTACAAAAATAAAAAAAGCGCCTCTTAAAAGAGACGCTTTGATTGTGAATTAAGTGAAAGATTATTTAATCACTAATTTTTTAGTAGCTGTTTTTCCTTCAACAGAAACTTTTACTAGATAAACCCCGCTAGCTAAACTAGAAACATTTAAAGTAGAATTCGTTAAAGTTTGAGCGATTACCTGCTTTCCTAAAAGGTTGTAAACTTCGATAGAAGCCGCTTCAGACGAAGTTGTTCCAATGGTTACGAAACCAGTATTTGTTGGGTTTGGATATAAGCTTACGTTGGTTAACGCATGATTGTTTACCGACAAGTCTGCTTCAAAATCAGCTAAGCTCCTTGGGAAGATTTGCGGAGTAACCGTGGTTCCATCATCAAAACGAGCCGCAATTCCAACAAGGTTGGTTAATTGTGTGTTAGGAATAATTTCACCAATGTAATCTGCATCATAAAACTGTGTTCTCATAGTTACCATTTCACCTCCGTTAGAGATATTATATTCTGTTCCTACATCAAAAGTAGCTGTCCCGTCACCATCTACAAAAGTAATGTTGGTGAAAGCGATTAATTCAGACTCGTAGCTTTGAGGACTTGCGATATAATCTGCCATAGTTACTACTTGCGGAGATAAAGCGTTTCCGTTAGAGGTTGCAGCACCAGGATCAGACTCTGGTATAAATTGCATAGTTCCGTTATATTCGTTTAACTCTCCTGTAATTCCTGTAATTCCGTCAGCAATCGTGTAGGTAGTAGTGATGTTTCCTGCAATATCATCAATTAAGATGGCACCTGTAGCATCTTCAATATACTTCTGACCTCTAAAAGATTGTTGGTAAGTTAACAACACTTCTCCAGTAAGCGTATAGATTGCATTTAGAGGACTTTGTCTTAAGGTAGCAATATCTGAAACATTGGTTGTTGGCTCACAAGAAGCAGAAGGCACTGTTCCTTGAAGGTTACAGTTAGCACTTGTAATGGTATAAGTTAAGTCTGTTCCTTCAGGAATGTTGGTCACGACAATACTTCCTGTAGCCATAGTAGAAGGATCATCTGGGCTAGTTACAGTTCCTGCATTGATTGTAAAGGTATAGGTTTCTGTTCCTCCCCCTGTAAAAGTAGCGGTAGCTGTATACGTGTCTGAAGTTGCTCCTTCAGTTTCTGAATCACAAACGACAGAATCTACAATAACCACTAAAGGGCAAGATGATGTTCCCGGTGTAAATGTTCCAATCTCAATGATGTTTTCGAATCCAGTTGTTCCACATTGTCCGTCTAAATCACTGTTAAAGTAGTTCCAATCTGCTACATTAAATGTTCCATTGGCAGTTGTTCCATTCGCTCTTTTAGCGTATCCGTCTTTGTACTCCCAAGCTTCTCCAGTACCGTCTAGACCCTCTACACCAAATTGATCAATGACAGAAGAATCTGCATCTAAAACAATTCTCATTCTATCATCTCCATTAAAGCTCATTACGCTTGATGAAGTTGCTAATGTATTCGTAGCACTAGGAAATTCTGTTGCAAAAGCAGGATCATCTGCATAGATGTATGCAAACTCATCGGTTAGCGTTCCTAAATCAGCAAGATTAAGGGCATTACCCCAAGTAGTGTTGGTATTGGTTTGATTCTCCAAGGAATACATAGAAAAATCTACCGTTCCGTCCGCATAAACCTCTAGCACTTTTGGATTTCCTCCAGCACAATCGCCATCGGCGATCATAGTGATAATTGGTGTTTGAGCCATAGATGTAAATGCTATAAACATCAATGACATGAATAGAGTAATTTTTTTCATAATAAAAAGGTGTTTTTTTAAACGTACCCAAAGATACAAATATGTCCACTTAATTCTTATAATTTTCTTAAAACTTTGTTTTCTTTGGGTATAATTAACTGTAATTGTGTGTTTTAATTTTACTTTTTAATAGTAAGATATAAATGCATTTTTAGTTGAATGCCCAAGAAAATGCAGGAGCTTCTACCGTTGCAGGAAGACTGTAATCCATCAAGAGGCTTGCATCTTCACCTTCAATTTGAACGTTTGATAAAGGTCCATCGTCAGCCATATCTATAGTTGTGTCGTATCCTGTTAAAGATAAACCTGTAATAGTTGCTCCAGATTGTGCTTTAAACTGTAATGCTTTACCACCAGCTTGAGAAACAGCAGTAAAGTTAGTAATAGTTGGATTGTTGTTATCTCCATCTGCTTCTAATGCGGTTGAGAAATTGCTTTCTGTATGTAATACATAAGTATTGGTTAATGTACCATTCCACCCTTCTGTCCAGTCAATAGCATCATCTTGTAAGTCTTTTACGTAAACATTTGTTGCGTTAACAGAACCTCCAAAAAACTCGATTCCATCATCTTCTCCACCTATAAAAGCAACGTTATTGATTGTTGTTCCTGAACCAACCGCATAAAGCGTCAACCCATTATATTGAGAATCAGCGTTAATTTGTGCTCCCGATTGCTTAATGATTAAATATTCAATAGAACCAGAGTTATCTGTACTGTCATCACCACCATAGATAAGGCCTCCTACTTCTGCAGTTACATTTGTTCCTGCAGCAGTTACAGCGTTTCCTAATAACAACAAACCTCCCCAAGTTCCTTCTGAAGATGGAGCCATTACTACCGGGTTAGATTCGGTTCCTTCGATAAAAATTTGACCTCCTTTTTGAACAGCGATATAAACATCTGTTCCTGTTCCTGTTTCGATAGTTGTTCCTGCAGGGATTGTTAGAGAAGCTCCATTTTCAATACTTAAAATACCTTGTAAGTTATAAGTTACTGAAGCATCTAAAGTCCTATCAGAAGTAATAGATCCGTTAAGTAAGTTGTCACTTCCAGCATTAGCTACCCAAGCAAAGTCTTCTATGTTTACGGTTGCCGGACCAGTATAAGCATTAGCTAAATCTGCTATTTCTCCATTGATATAAACATTAGCTAAAGGACCACCATCAGAAAAATCTAAAGTAGTGTCATAACCATTTAAAGATAAACCAGTAATAGTTGCTCCAGATTGTGCTTTAAATTGTAAAGCTTTTCCACCTGTTTGAGAAACAGCCGTAAAGTTTACGATTTGAGGATCGTTGTTTACACCGTCAGCTTCAATTGCCGTAGAGAAGTCACCTTCACTATGTAAAACATACGTATTGGTTAAGATTCCGTTCCATCCTTCAGTCCAATCAATCGCATCATCTTCTAAGTTTTCTACATAAACGTTAGAAGCATTTACTGATCCACCAAAAAATTCGATACCGTCATCAGTTCCGTTAAGGATAGCTATATTGCTAATGTTCGTTCCAGATCCTACTGCGTAAAGTGTTAATCCGTTGTATTGAGAGTCTGCGTTAATTTGAGCTCCCGACTGCTCGATGATTAAATATTCGATAGAACCAGAGTCATCAGAACTGTTGTTACCACCATAAATAAGCCCTCCAACTTCTGCAGTAGCATTTGTACCAGCAGTAGTTTGTGCATCACCTAAGATTACTACTCCTCCCCATTCTCCGGCAGTAGTAGGTCCCATTTTTACAGGCGCACTAGCAGTACCTTGAATATCTATTTGAGCACCTTTTTGAACGACTAAATATACATCTGTTCCTGTACCAGTGTTAATCGTAGTTCCTGCAGGAATAGTTAATTTGTTTCCTTCTTCTACACTTAAAATACCAGTTAAATTATAAGTTACTGAAGAGTCTAATGTAGTGTCTTCAGTGATCATTCCGTTTAATTCAGCAGAAGGAGTTGATCCATCGTCATCTGAGCTAGATGAATCGTCGTCGCTACTACAGCTAATTGCGGTCATACTCAATACTGCGATCGAGCAGAAAATCGATAAATGTTTAATTGCTTTTTTCATTTGTTTAGTGTTTAAAATTAAAATTAAAGTTCAAGTTTATAGTTTGATTTAAAAATTATAGTTAATACCTAAGGTAAATATGGCTCCTCTGGTATATAATCTTGTAGTTTGGTTGCTTTCACTTTGAGCTCCTCCAGAAAGAGGCAGTACATCTTGTGTTCTTTTGATATCTGGATTTAAAATATTTTGAGCTTTAAACCTTAATAACAATCTTTCTGATAGCTCTTGGCTAAGCGTAGCATTTAGGGTTACGAAACCTTCTTCAATAATTTCATTATTGTAGAGTACTGAGTTCTCTTGGGTTTGACTATCTGGAGCAGATCCCAATGCAAATATTTTATCTGAAGCGTAATTCCCTGAAATGTTTGCGTTAAATTCCCTTTCCCAGTTGGTTGAAAAGTTTAAAGAAGAGTTTACGATATAATCTGAAGCTCCCTGTAAACCTATTTCATTTTTTTTGTTGTACTTAAATGTTCTGGCAAGTGTTCCATCCTCATTAAATTCTGTTTTTAAGTCTTGATTATGCCACATTCTACTAAAATTAATACCCCAGTCTATGTTGATTCCATTTTCTTCATCCGAAGCAATCAACCCTATGTTTGCGTCTAATTCTATCCCATAGATAGTAGCTTCTTCTCCTGAGTTGAAGAAAGAAAATACGCCTGCAGAACCTCTATCTAACACTCTGTTGATTGGGTCTTTGATACTCTTGTAAAAAGCAGTGGCAGAAATAAGCTCTTTATTGGTTGGGAAAAATTCCCATTTCAAATCTAAATTATAGACGTTACTAGCTTCTAGGCCAACATTCCCTCTGGTGATTTGCCCAGTAGCCGAAACATACTCAAATGGAGCAATTTCTTTAAACTCTGGTAAGGTGATGGTTTTACTGGCAGCCAATCTAAAATTGTGCTTTTCATTTAAAGCATATTTTATATTTAAAGCTGGGTAGAAATTATCGTAACTTTTTTCAACACTTCCATCTTCACCACCAGGAGCATTGGCAACATCGTAGTTGAGGTCTATCATGTCTTTTTGATAACGAGCTCCTATGTTTAAATTAAATTTGCTGAAAGAGTAATTAACATTTAAAAAACCTGCGCTCGAATTAAGTTCGGCATCATATTTATCAGGTCTAATATTGCCATCATCGTCAGTTCTTACAAGCCTAAGATCTAACAAATCATTATTGAAGTTTTCGGCAGTAAAGACAGCGTCAAGATTATCTATAGATGGAGGGGTAACCCCAGCTCCATTTTCTGTCACCCCAAAAAATTCAGAAGTAAAATCTCGAGTTTTATTTCTATAGTTACCTCCCAAGCTTAGCTTTAACGTTGAGGTTGAATCGTTTTCAAAAACGGTAAACTCGTCTTTTAACCTAGCATTATATTCTAAATCTTCAAGAATCTGAGAAGTTTTTCTTTGCTGAAAACCTCCTTGAAATCCTAATTCAACAAGTTCCCCTTCGGTATTGGTAGGTTTCTTGATATTTACTTCATTACGAATACGGTTGGGTTCATCTGCATTTAGTTTATTATACCCCAATCCCCATGTAAGGTGATTTTTTTCTCCAATTTCGTGATCACCTAATAACTGATTAACCCATAGTCTTGTTTGCTTTGTATTTTGATCCCTAACAAATTGACTGTATTGATCTTCGTTGTTAACTTCTTCAAAAACAAAACCTTCTCGATTTCTACCTACTTCATAAACCTCATCTTTTACTTTGTTTACAAATAGGCTTAAAGCTTTAATTTCGTTTTTCTTGTTAAAACGATATTTCAAATCCAATAATCCAGTAGTGTTGATGGTGTTATTGTATAAGGAAGCATCTGTAAATTCTACATTCCTTCTGTTTCTTTCAAACTGTCTAAAAATACCTTCAGAGTATTCAAATTTGCTTGATTGAGAACCTGTGAAAAATACCTTGAATTTCTCTCCAATCTTTTTTCCAGCAGTCAAAGAATATTGATAGTTGATAGGCATATTAGTGCTTTGGGCATTCCAAGTCTGGTCGGTAATAGCATCTTTTGTAGAAATGTCTTTAGAATAGAAACCTAAAGAAAGGTCACTTTCATTGGCAGTTCGTTTAAAATTGCTGCCAATACCTTCTGCATTTGCATTTGTGTTTAATCCTACTTGGGTTCCAAAACCAAATTCTTGTAACCCAACTAAACTCCTAGAGCTTATGTCTATACTTCCCGAAGATTGATCGGCCGAGTTTGCTGAAGAATAGGTTTTACTTATGGATACACTTTGAACAATTCGTGTAGGGAACAAGCTTAGGTCAATATTTTTTCTTTCAATATCATCTGAAGGAATAGGCATTCCGTTAAGGGTAGTGTATAAATAACGGTCACCAAGTCCTCTCACAAAAACATCTCCAGATGCTTCACTACTACTAACTCCAGAAATTTTGGTAGTTGCTGTAGCAGCATCACTTACGCCAAGCTTAGTAAGTTCTTGAGAACCTATACTCTCTTTAATATCAACAGCATCTTTTTGATCAAGCAAAAGAGCTACTTCAGAGTCTCTTCTACTTACTGTAGTAATCATTACTTCATCTAATGCAGCAGCACTCGCTCCTAAGCCAGTATTTATTTCAGTTACTTTATTGGCTTCAACTTTTACATTAGGAATCTCTACCGTTTCGTACCCAATAAAACTAACTACAATGGTATAAATATCTGTAGGTATGTTTTCAATTTTATACAATCCATCAAAATCAGAGGTGGTGCCTTTAGAGGTGTTTTTAACGGTAACATTTGCAAAAGGCAAAGGCTCGTTATTCATTTCTTTATCGCTAAGGGCCCCAGCGATAGTTCCAGTTTCTTGGGCAAATGCGAAAGCTGAAAAGAAAAATAAGATTTGGGCAAAAAGTTTTTTCATTACATGTTTATTTACGAGGCAAAGAAAAACAAGAGAAGTCTAAAAGGGGTTACCCGCAGATTAACTATACCCTGCCTTAGTGTTAGCAAATCCTTACCAATGTTAAGAAATTGGAAAAAATCTTAACTTAGGGGTTTTAATATTATACTTACTTTTACCTAAATTTTAATCCTATTGGTTATGAGTAAAAATGACATCAGTATATTGCTTGTTGACGATGATCCAGACATTCTAGAGATTGTGAGCTACAACCTTTCTGCGGAAGGCTACCAAATATTTACTGCCGAAAATGGAAAAGAAGCGGTAAAGAAGGCAAAGAAGAAAAAGCCGAATTTAATTATTCTAGATGTAATGATGCCAGAGATGGATGGGATTGAAGCTTGTGAACAGATAAGGAAAATACCTGCTTTGCAAAATACTATTATTACTTTTTTGACCGCTAGAGGAGAAGATTATTCTCAAATGGCAGGTTTTGATGCTGGAGCAGATGATTACATTACTAAACCCATTAGACCAAAAGTATTGGTGAGTAAAGTAAAAGCTCTATTAAGAAGACTTCATGCCGAAGAGCCCGAAAGCAATATTGTTACCATAGGAGATCTTACCATTAATAGAGATGAGTATAAAATTCTTAACGGGGAAGATGAAATTATTTTACCGCGAAAAGAATTCGAGCTGCTTTCACTTTTAGCTTCTAAACCAGGAAGAGTCTTTACCCGAGAAGATATTTTAAATCAAGTTTGGGGCAATGAGGTGGTCGTGGGAGGAAGAACCATCGATGTACACATTAGAAAATTAAGAGAGAAAATAGGAGATGAGAGGTTTAAGACCGTAAAAGGAGTAGGGTATAAGTTTGTAATCTAATGGCTAAAGAATTTAAACGATCTTATAAATTTGCTTTCTATACTTCAGGATTTATCACTTTATTTATGGTGGGTCTCATCCTGTTGTATGAAGTAATTTACCTTCGCTCTTTTCACTGGCAACCGCTGTTGTTCTTCGGAATCTGCTGTTCTGTTTTTTCGTTTCTCATTATTCAATTGCGAATCGAACACTTTATCTACAAGAGGGTCAAAGCGGTTTATGATAATGTCTCCCTGTTAGAGTCTTCTAATTTACAAGAAAAGCAAGTCACGACAGATATGGCTACCCTGACCAAAGAGATTGAAAAATTTGCGAAGGGCAAAAAGCTAGAGATAGAATCTTTAAAGGTGAGAGAAAACTACAGAAAAGAATTTATGGGAAACATTGCTCATGAATTAAAAACGCCACTTTTTACGGTTCAGGGGTATGTGCTTACCTTAATTGATGGTGCCATTAAAGACAAAAACGTACGAGACAAATACTTGGAACGCGCCAGTAAGGGAGTAGACAGGCTAATCTATATTGTTAAAGATTTAGATATGATCAACAAGCTAGAAACAGGCGATTTACATCTAGACAAAGAAAAGTATAACATTGTAGAGCTTATAGAGAGTGTGTTTGACATGTTAGAAATGAAGGCAGCCAAAAAGAACATCTCCTTAACCTTTGATATGGATTATAACGATAAGATCCTGGTCTTTTCTGATAAGGAAAGAATACAGCAAGTGCTTACCAATTTAATCGTTAACTCTATTAAGTACGGTAAAAATGATGGTACAACCGAGGTAAGCATAGAGAATCTTATCAAGAATAAAATCATTATCAGGATCACTGATAACGGAGAAGGCATTGAGCAGAAAAATATTCCGCGTCTCTTTGAACGTTTTTATCGGGTAGATAAAAGTGGTTCTAGAAAAGAGGGTGGTTCCGGACTCGGACTTTCCATCGTAAAACATATTTTAGAAGCTCATAACGAGAAAACCTATGTAGAAAGTGATTTTGGGGTAGGGAGCGAGTTTTCATTTACCTTAGAGAAACTGAAAAAAAATACCTAAAGTCAAAAAGTTCGTATGGGTAGAAGTATAGCGGCTAAACTAAAGTTGTTTAGAGCGAACCTGATTTCTTCCGAAGATAAAAAGAAGATTTTTTTCGCTTCCGCGGATTTCTTCTCGCAATCTTTTTAAGATGCATAAAACATCCATCTAAAACCAAAATAGATTAAAATCCATGTTTCTTTGTTGTATGAGGGATAAGAATACAGCTAATGCCAAGTTCTCATTTCTAATGAAGCAGAACTGCTAAGTTATTCTTTTTTGTTACAAACAAAAATAACATGGATTACCTCTGCATTATTTTAATTAATTTTACCGAAAATATTAAAACTAAGCCGTGGGAAGTAAAAATAAGTTAAGACGTTTTAAAGAGAATGAAACCTTTACAAATGTTATTCAACCTTCAAGAGAAGAAATTGTCGAAGAAAGCTTTCCGTTAAAGGGAAAATGGAGAAAAGACTTCTTTAAAAACGAGCAACCTATCGTATTAGAATTAGGTTGTGGAAAAGGAGAATACTGCTTAGGGCTTGCTGAAATGTTCCCCGAAAAGAACTTTTTAGGAATAGACATTAAAGGCGCTCGTTTTTGGAGAGGCGCAAAAACAGCATTAGAAGATGGGATTGCTAACGTAGGTTTCTTAAGAACTCAGATAGAGCTTATTGATTGTATTTTTGAAAAAAATGAAATTGATGAAATCTGGATTACCTTTCCAGATCCGCAAATCAAATACAAGCGCACCAAACACCGCTTAACCAACACCCAGTTTTTACAGAAGTATAAACACATCCTTAAAGAAGACGGAATCGTCAATTTAAAAACCGATAGCGAATTTATGCATGGCTACACCTTGGGCTTGTTGCATGGGGAAGGGCACGAGATTCTACACGCCAATCATGACGTGTATAAAAACGAATACAGTCCAAAAGAAGTGGTAGGCATACAAACTTTCTATGAAAAGCAGTATCTTGAACAAAATAAACGCATTACCTACATAAAATTTAAAGTGAAATAGATTTGATAGAAACATTACAACTTTTTTTAATAACGTATTTCGCAGCTTTGGCAGGAGTGATTCCTCCAGGCTTGGTGAATATGACGGTAGCAAAAAGTTGTGTGGATAAAGGCAAGCGAAGCGGTGTCCTTGTAGCCTTGGGAGCTTCGATTATTGTGTTTATCCAGGCTTTAATTGCCATTCTAATGGCAAAATACATTTTTACGCATCCCTACGTGCAAAAAATGATGCTTCGCGCGGGGCTTGTAGTTTTTGTAATTATGGGAATTTACTTTTTTATTGAGGCACGAAAAGAAAAAACGAAAGTGGAGGCTTCCAAAAAGAGTTCGGCAAAAAGTTTTTTAAAGGGAGTAATGATTGCTTCGGTAAATGTTTTTCCTATTCCTTATTTTGTGGCCATTAGTACGGCCTTTAATCCTGATCAAGGCTATGGGTGGTTGAATATTACTGCATTTTCTTTTGCAGCGGCATTAGGAACTTTTACGACCTTGTATATTTATGTAATTTCCTTTTTGAAGATAGAAAAGCACACTAAGTCGTTCTCTAAGTATTCCAATTACTTTATGGCCGCTCTTATGGCCATCTTAATTATAGTCACCTTAGTTAGAATTTTCGCAGATGGCTAAAGACAATTTCTACCATAGAGTATATGAAGTCGCTCGACAAATCCCTTATGGGAGAGTTACCAGTTATGGCGCAATAGCTAAAGCCATAGGCGCTGCTAAAAGTGCTAGAATGGTAGGTTATGCAATGAATGGAGCTTCTGCACTAGAAGATGTTCCTGCGCACCGAGTGGTGAATAGAAATGGCCTACTTACAGGAAAACATCATTTCCCAGGTACGCACCTAATGCAACAGTTATTAGAAAGCGAAGGAATAGAGGTGGAGGGCGATAAAGTTCAGGATTTTAAAGCTCTTTTTTGGGATCCTAAGAGCGATTCTAAAAAGTAAACCGGGCATAGATAAATTCGGTCAATCTCCTTCTTTGTTACATACTTAACCCTTATATTTGCATTTAGAATTATTCTAAGTAAGCATAATAGAAACAAGATTTTTATGAAGTTGCAAAAAAATGAAATCCTAAAAGCGCTAGAAACTATTAGTGTTTCGGGAGAAGGACAAAATATGGTAGAAAGTGGAGTCGTAAAAAACGTACTTACTTTTGGAGATGAGGTCATTGTAGATTTACAATTGACTACTCCGGCATTACATATTAAAAAGAGAGCAGAAGTAGATGTGATGAAAGCGATTCACGAGCATGTATATAAAAAGGCTAAAGTGAAGGTAAACATTAAGGTTGATGCTCCAAAAGACACGAAGAACGAGATCAAAGGGAAGGCAATTCCTGGTATAAAAAATATTGTAGCCGTGGCTTCAGGAAAAGGAGGCGTAGGGAAATCTACGGTTACCGCAAATTTAGCGGTAAGCTTAGCTAAAATGGGCTTTAAAGTAGGTTTGTTGGATGCAGATATTTACGGACCATCAACAACGATGATGTTTGATGTAGAAAGAGAAAAACCTCTTTCGGTTACAGTAGATGGAAAATCTAAGATGAAACCTGTAGAAAATTACGGGGTAAAAATCCTATCCATCGGTTTCTTTACCAAACCTAGCCAAGCGGTAATTTGGAGAGGGCCTATGGCGGCAAAAGCATTAAATCAGATGATTTTTGATGCCGATTGGGGAGAGCTAGATTTTCTTTTAGTAGACCTTCCTCCAGGAACGGGAGATATTCACTTATCAATTATGCAGTCGCTACCTATTACAGGAGCTGTGATTGTGAGTACGCCTCAAAACGTAGCTTTAGCAGATGCTAAAAAAGGAGTAGCGATGTTTCGTCAAGAAAGTATTAATGTACCTATTATCGGGATTATTGAAAATATGGCGTATTTTACTCCAGAGGAGTTGCCAGATAATAAGTATTATATTTTTGGAGAGAAAGGAGCTAAGAATTTAGCTAAAGATTTAGAAATTCCATTTTTGGGAGAACTTCCTTTGGTACAAAGCATTCGCGAATCTGGTGATATAGGAAGACCTGCAGCATTACAAACAGGAACACCTATTGCGCTAGCCTTAGAAGAAATCACCAAAAATGTAGTACAACAAACGGTGGATAGAAATAAAGATTTACCGCCAACAGAAGCGATAAAAATCACCACCATGGCAGGTTGTAGTGCCGTTAAAAACTAAACCTATGAAAGTAGCAAATCACGAATTGAGAGCAAATGTAGAAAAGGCATTAGAAGAGATAAGACCTTTTTTAAGAAATGACGGAGGAGATATTTCGCTGGTCGAAATCAATGCGGAAGAGAATATGGTGAAAGTTCAATTAGAAGGAGCTTGCGTAGGTTGTAGCGTGAATCAAATGACGCTAAAATCTGGGGTAGAGATGACGATCAAGAAGTATGCACCTCAAATTGAAAAAGTGATTAATGTGAATTAAAAAAGATTTTTCCGTCAAGCGGAAGTAAAAAATCGAACAGTACAAAAGTTATGATTAAAACAGATATACTGATTATTGGAGCCGGTCCCACGGGTTTATTTACGGTATTTGAAGCTGGCTTACTTAAATTAAAATGTCATCTTATAGACGCATTGCCTCAACCGGGAGGTCAATGTTCAGAAATATATCCCAAAAAACCCATTTATGATATCCCTGCTTTTCCTGAAGTTTTAGCAGGAGATCTAGTAGATAACCTGATGGAGCAAATCAAGCCCTTTGAGCCTGGTTTTACCTTAGGAGAACGCGCAGAAACCATAGAGAAACTGGAAGATGATACGTTTATTGTCACGACTAGTAGAGGCACCAAACACCACGCTCCTGTGGTAGCTATTGCAGGAGGTTTAGGTAGTTTTGAACCTAGAAAACCACCGCTGGCTGATATTGCAAAATTTGAAGATAAAGGCGTAGAATATATTATTAGAGATCCAGAAGTATACCGCGACAAACGCGTGGTCATTGCTGGAGGAGGAGATTCTGCTTTAGACTGGAGTATCTTCTTGGCCGATGTAGCTTCAGAAGTAACTTTGGTGCACCGTAGAAACGAGTTTAGAGGCGCTTTAGATTCGGTAGATCGCGTGAAGGTTTTAAAGGATTTAGGAAAGATCAAGTTGGTGACTCCGGGAGAAATTATTCAGTTAAATGGGGAAGATGAATTAGAGTCGGTTTTAATCCGTAAAAACAATGAAGCTTCCGAAGAAATTTTGCTAGAAGTAGATCACTTTATTCCTTTATTCGGACTTTCTCCTAAACTCGGTCCTATAGCCGATTGGGGCTTAGAGATTGAAAAAAATGCGATTAAAGTCGATAATTCGTTAGATTACCAAACCAATATTCCTGGTATTTATGCCATTGGAGATGTGAATACTTATCCTGGGAAGTTAAAACTGATTCTTTGCGGTTTTCACGAAGCCACTTTAATGTGTCAGAGTGCTTACCAGCGTATTTTTCCAGATAAAAAATACGTGATGAAATATACCACCGTTGGCGGAGTTACTGGTTTTGATGGAACCAAAAAAGAAGCCCCAAAAGCAGTTGTTAAAGCCATTGACTAATGAGTGATATTAAGATTACAATTATAGACAGGGAGGGTGTAGAGCATCAGATAGACGCGCCCACAGATATGGCGATGAACCTTATGGAAGTCGTGCGTTCTTATGAGCTTGCGCCAGAAGGAACTATTGGAATTTGTGGCGGAATGGCCATGTGCGCTTCTTGCCAATGTTATGTGCTGTCTAACACCGAGCTTCCCGAAATGCAAGATGATGAAGAAGCCATGCTTGCCGAAGCTTTTTATGTAGAAGACAACAGCCGTTTGAGCTGTCAAATCCCTATGCTTCCGGAGATGGAGGGCCTAAAAGTAAAACTAGCACCAGAATCTTAGGTATTTTTTAAATTTTATAAAATGTAAAAAGCCCGCACTATTGCGGGCTTTTTTAGGTTTAAGCCTAGGGAGAATTTTCTCTGGGTTTTTTGTGAAACGATAGTAATTGAACTAGTTTGCTGGTTTGCTTTTTGGGGCTCTTCCATTTTTATTTTCTGAAAAAATTCAGCACTAAGAAAGCTTTTATCTAGGATTTCATGAATAGGGAAACGATATCCCAATTTTAATTTCGAACAAGCATAAATCTTTATTTACAGTAGGATATGATTTTCTTTTTCAAAGCAGAGAGAAGTATGAAGCAAGCATTCATCGCTGTTATTTAAGGGATTAATAATTAGACAAGTAGCTTTGTTATTTTAAAAATATAAACTTTAATAATATTATTTTAATCGACAAAAGACAAATAAATACGATAAGATTGATTGCTTTAGTAACTATTGAATAATTTATGATAATTTGTAATAAATTAAACTTTTTTAACATATCTTAGTAAAAGATTAATTAATTTATTAACATTTGTAAGTAGGTATTATATGAATAAAACTAAACTTTTCAAGTCTATTTTGCATAGTGCTACTTTTCTAAGGCAGTTTCCTGTACAGAACAATTCTGCGTTTAAAGAAAGGTAATTCTATAGGAAAACTTAGAACCTAAACCCCTCCAACATTTTTGAAGCTAGAACTTCAGTTATTAGGTATGTTTATTATACCTGCCCCAACGCAAACTGATTTGCCAAAATAAAGCTTAGCGATGGAATGGTGCTTTCTTTTTGGGAGTTACCCCATCTACTTAGGCAATAAGTTTAATAACCTAACACTTTTTTTAATGACTAATTAATACTTTTATTATGAAAAAAATTATATTATTATGTGTTGCAACTCTGGCTGCCACGCTTATGTGGACGCCTGGGCACGCGCAAGTCTATGGCGAAACCTGCGACGGCCCCATAACGGTCTCCAGTTTGCCTTTTAATGATGCTGGAAATACCTCCACGTATGGAGATGATTACGAGAGCGGTGACGTTCCTGCGCTAACTCCAGATGCAGTTGGGGACCCTTATGAAAACTATTTGGGAGGAGACGATGTGGTGTATGCCTATACTCCAACGCAAAATCAACTGATTGATATTTCTGTTACAAATCATGGCACTTATACAGGTGTATTTGTGATGACTGGATGCCCATTCACGAGTACAGTAGGTGGACATACACTCACTTCTGGTACAGCAGCTTTAGAGGTTAACGGTCTTCCGGTTCAAACAGGAGAGACTTATTACATTGTAATCTCTACTTGGGCGGATCCACAAAGCACCGATTATGTGATAGATATTGTTGATGCTACTCCTGCATGTACTCCTCCCCAGAATTTGTCGGTTTCCGTTAACGGGCCAAATAATGCTGGATTATCATGGGAAGAGCCTATCACTGGTGAGCCAGATGGCTATCTTGCTAAATTGGTGGAAGGAGACAGTACGGAACCCACTTCTGGATTTTATACGATGGCAAGTGATAATTTAGGATTTGGATATACTGGCGGCTTAACCCCAAACACCGATTATTATTATTGGATTAAAAGCGATTGCGGAAGTGAAGAAAGCAGTCTGGCCATGATATACTTTAAAACAACTTGTGCAACTGTAAGCGACTTTTCTGAAGATTTTGAAGCCACAACGGGTTCAGATCTTCCTAATTGCTGGACAAAAGTAGGAGCTGCAGGAAGTGTTAAGACTCAAGCTAGTACGGGTATTTCTGGAGCTAGAGTTCTATATATGTATGACGGTGCAACTGTAGCCTTGCCTTCTGTAGACAATGCTGCTGCTAATACACATCAAATTTCAATGAATGTTAGAGCCAATTTTACTGCAGGGGAAACCATTGAATTTGGGTATTTATTAGACTCCTCTGATGAAACTAGCTTTGTTCTTATTTCATCTATTGAGACTGATAGTAGCACGACTCCACAAGAGTTTTTGGCTACACCAACAGGAATGCCTGCAGGCGATGTTGTTTTTGCTTTGCATACCGTTGGAGCTGTCAGCGTACTTATAGACGATGTGAGTTGGGAGCTTGCTCCTGCTTGCCCTAAGGTAACAGGTCTTATCGCTAATAATATTGGCACTACTACCGTAGATTTAGATTGGGATACCGATACGAGCTCTATGGACTGGGATGTATTTGTGGTTGAACACGATGAAACTAACCCAACGCTTCCAAGTGGTAGCGGAACTGATCCTAGTGTAGGAAGTCATCCTTATACTAAAACAGGTTTATCTCCTAATACTACATATGATTTTTATGTACGTGCCGATTGTGATATGTATGTAGCCGATTGGACTGGTCCCGTTACCTTTACGACGGCTTGTGGCGCAATAACCGCTATGTTTGAAGATTTCGATTCTTACGGTACAGGAAGTATCGTTCCTGATTGTTGGGAAAGAATGGTTCCAGCAGTCTCTGCAGGTAGTCAGTCCATATCTTCAACTTCTCCAGCTTCTGGAACTCGGAATATATATCAGTACACTTCAGCTACTTCAACTTCTGTGATTGTAGCACTACCTGAGTTCTCTAATATAGATGCTGGAACGCATTGGTTAAAGTTTAAAGCAAGAGTTGGCTCAGGAACAGGAACCCTTTCAGTAGGATATGTTACCGATGTGAGTGATTATGATAGCTTTATATTAATTGAAGATGTTGCTATTAACAATTCAACTTATGCTTCAAATTCTGAATATTCAGTGATTGTTCCTAATACTGTTCCTGCGGGTGCAAGATTGGCAATCAAATCTGCTAACAATGCAACTAGCCACTATTGGGATGATGTTTCTTGGGAGCAAGTACCTTCTTGTATCGCACCAACAGCGCTTGTTGCAACAGGTGTAGCCGAGACGACGGCAGACATCGATTGGACTGCTGGTGCTTCTGAATCTTCTTGGAATATTTCTTGGGGAACTCCAGGTTATACTCCTGGGGATGCAGAAGAAATAGCAACAGATGTTGCTGCTGTTACTAACTATCAAATAACTGGTCTAACAGCTGAAACTGCCTATGACGTGTACGTTCAAGCCGATTGTAACTTAGATGGAACAAGTGACTGGGTAGGACCGTTAGACGTGTACACAGGATATTGTATTCCAACTAATTCAGGAGATGATGCTTATATAGAAAGCGTTACTATAACAGGAGATTCAAGTCAAGATATCAGCAACCTCAATTCTGGTGCTGGTTTAACTGGAACAGGTTATAGCGATTTCTCTGCTCAAACTGTAATGGTTAGCCCAGAGGGAGACATTGATTACTCCGTTACAATGGAAAGTGGAGAAACTGCAGGTTTAAAAATCTGGATAGACTGGAACAATGACCTTATGTTTGATGAAACAACTGAAGTGGTTTTTGAATCTTCGAGTTATTCCGCAGATTATACAGGCGCTATCACAATGCCAGCAGGAGCTACAGGAAGCCATAGAATGAGAATTGGATCTTCTTACACTCCAAGTAGTGGACCTGCTAATGCTTGTTCTCATACTGGTGAAGGAGAATATGAAGATTACACCATTGACATTATTGTACTAGCTACTTGTACTGAGGCTGTTGCAGGAACAGTTTTGGGAAATACCACAATGGAAGTATGTGCTTTAGCACCTTTTAGTATGTCTGTTACAGGTAATTCAGAACCTGCAGATGGTTTAACTCGTACTTGGCAATCATCTCCAGCTGGAGCAGGTACTTGGACTGATTTAGGTGTGGCTGCTTCAACTCTTAATGTTGCTGGAATTGATACAGCAACAGACTATCGTTACCATGTAGAGTGCATCAACGGAGATATAGATGATTCTGCTGTAATAGCAGTAAGTTTAAATCCGAATCCGTCAGATTGCTATTGTATACCTGAAGGAACAAATTCAGGTCGTTACATCGATAACTTTGCTACCACTGGCGGAGCTCAAAATATTTCCAACATGGGTAGTGGATATTCTGCTGATGGGTATGGCGATTTTACAACTATGACTGTTGAAGCGAATGCTGGTGATGAACTTAGCTTTACCGCTGATATTATAGGAGGAACTGCTGGATTTAGAATCTGGGTTGACTGGAATCAAGATGGTTTGTTTGATACTACAGAAGAAGTTGCATACAGTAGCTCAGGTTATAGTGCTGCACATGCAGGAGATTTTACCATCCCTTTAAGTGCAGCTACAGGAGAAACAAGAATGAGAATAGTGAGTCATTGGCTTTCAACCTCTGGTGATGTTGACCCTTGTGAAACAGGTTTTACGAATGGTGAATTTGAAGACTATACAATCGACATTACTCCATTCTCAGGCTTTATTTATGAAGCTGGCGCTTGGTCACCAAGTGACCCTAATACCAATGCAACAGCCTCAGATAATATCGTTGTTATAGATGGTGAAGCCAGCTTTACCGGTGACATCGAAGTGAACAACATCACCGTGAACAGCGGAGCCACTTTAAACGTGGAAAGCGTGTTGACCATCAATGGAGATATCACCAATAACGGAGATATGATCTTTAAAAGTGCCGCTACCAGCGATGGAGAATTGGCAGCAGTGCCTGCAAGTTCTAGCATTACAGGGGAGTTTACTGTAGAGCGTTACACGAGTGCTAATAGAGCTTATCGTTTTGTAAGTAGTCCGGTAACGACAAGTACTTCTATTCACGCCAACTGGCAAGAAGGAGCAACAAGTGCTACCGATAATCCAGCACCAGGTTTTGGAACACACATTACAGGAAGCACCACCGACCAACAAAATGGTTTTGATGGGACAGTAACTGGGAATCCGTCTTTATTTACCTTAGATGCGGCTAACCAAGATTTTGCAGCGGTAGCCAATACCGATGTGAATACGATTACGGCAGGAGAAGGCTATTTACTTTTTGTACGTGGAGATCGCTCTATAGATTTAACAACCAATGCTTCGGCAGGGGAAACCACCTTACGTAGCCGTGGGACATTGCATATTGGAGATTTAACTCAAACCAGCAACCTAAGCAGTGTTGCTAATGAGTTCAATTTAATTGCAAATCCTTACCAGAGTGCTATAGACATTACTTCGGTAATTGCGAACTCTCAAAACTTAAATGCCAATTATTGCTACGTGTATGATCCTAGTTTAGGAGTTAACGGAGCCTATGTAACGGTAGATTTAAGTGATGGTAGTAATGGAGCAAGTTCACAGGCTAACCAATACGTACAGCCAGGACAAGCCGTTCAAGTAGCTACGGATTCAAATGGAACTACTTCTGTTTTATTTTCTGAAGCCGATAAAGCACCAGGAAATCATACTAGTACCTTTAGAGCAGAGAGTTTAGTGAATGCTAATGGATTTATTAAAACGCAGTTGTATACCACAGAGAACTATGTGGCTGGAGCCAAACTTCACGATAACTTTATGATTCATTTTTCTTCGGCATACAACAATGTGCTTAATAGTGAAGATGCAGTAAAAGCATTCAACTTTACCGAAAACATGGGAACAGGAAGTCTTGGCGCTGTGTATAGTATAGAGCGCAGAAAGATGCCTGTAGATGCAGAAGAGATTCAGCTATTTACAGACAACTACGAACACCAAGGATATACCTTGTTAGTTGAAACAGGAAATTTAGGTGAAGCTAAAGCGTATTTTGTAGATTCCTTTACGGAAGAAGAAGTAGCTTTAGTAGAAGGAGAGAATCTAATTAATTTTAATGTAGATCTAGATTCTGAGCAGAGTAAAGCTACCGATAGATTCTACCTAAGATTTGAAGAACAAGGCTTGTTTACAGACAGTAGTGTATTAGATCATAGCTTACAACTTTATCCTAATCCAACTACGATTGAAAGTGGATTCTACCTAAGCTCTTCTTTATGGAAAGATCAACAGGTGAGCATTAGTGTACGTGACCTTCTAGGAAGAGAAGTATACAGCTCACAAGAAATTTTTACCAATGGGAAGATTCATGTAAGCCCGGGCAATAGCTTAGGGAATGGAACTTACTTTGTAGAAGTGAAGCAAGGAGATCAGCGTATTGTTAAACGCTTTATAACTAAATAATTAAAAAATTAAGATGATGAAGACAAGACAAAAAACAAGTAGCTTTTTTAGAGTGTTTCTAACGTTGTTGTTTTTTATAGCAATCGTATTCACTACTCAAGCGCAAATTGATTTTCCAGAAGGATCCCCATTTGTAGAAGATGTACCAGAAGGGGCCCCCATCGATGGTTTTATAGGGATAGCCATAGCGGTTGGAGCTTACTTTGGAGCTAAAAAACTTCGAGGAAATAAAAAGGAGAACTAATTATTAATCTTTTAATCAAGAAAAAACCCGCTGTAAGGTGGGTTTTTTTATGTTTAAACCTGAGTTGAATCTTTCCTAGATCATTGTGAAACAACACTACTTTCTTCAATTCTGTTTCAGAAGAGCATTCGGTGTTCTAATACCAATTTAATTTTGTAATGTCGTACAGAAAACGAAGTTGCTTTTTTGTTCTATGACGCTGCGATTGGTTTGCATAGTCATTCGTGCTGAGCAAAGTCGAAGTATAGCTATGGAGATTATGAGCAACTCGATCTACCGCAACGGACGGGGGAAATAGAACGAGTTTAAATGCGATATTACATTTTTAGTTTGGTATTATTCTACTTCAACGCTTTTACATGAAAAGAAGAATGGTTTTTGATTGAAGCTTGGTATGCAACAGTTTATCCTTATATTTTATTCTAATAAGTCGGTAGATTTTCTTCGTGTAGAGAGCGTTTTTTTCTCGAATCAGAAATCCCTAAAAGAAAAGTGTTTTAAAAAGTAAATAACAAGGGCAAGCCTTGTAAGTCTTGCCCTTGTCATGATTTACTCACGAAGTGAGATAAAGTAATTTTAACTTTTATTTAAAAGCCGAAATACCCGTAACATCCAGCCCCGTAATCAAGAGGTGAATATCGTGGGTTCCTTCGTAAGTGATTACACTTTCTAGATTCATCATATGACGCATAATGCTATATTCTCCAGAAATTCCCATTCCTCCTAACATTTGTCTTGCCTCACGCGCAATGGTAATCGCCATATCTACATTGTTACGTTTGGCCATAGAGATTTGTGCGCTGGTGGCTTTGCCTTCATTCTTTAATTGCCCTAAGCGAAAGGCCAATAATTGTGCTTTGGTGATTTCAGTAATCATTTCGGCTAACTTCTTTTGTTGTAATTGAAATCCAGCAATAGGTTGACCAAACTGAATACGTTCTTTGGAATAACGTAAAGCGGTATCGTAGCAATCCATCGCTGCGCCAATCGCACCCCAAGCAATTCCGTAACGCGCAGAATCTAAACAACCTAAAGGAGCTCCTAATCCGCTTTTGTTAGGTAACAAATTTTCTTTAGGAACCTTTACATCTTGAAAGATCAACTCTCCCGTAGCCGAAGCTCTTAACGACCATTTGTTATGCGTTTCTGGCGTAGAGAACCCTTCCATACCACGTTCTACGATAAGACCGTGAATTCTTCCTTCTTCATTCTTGGCCCAAACCACAGCAATATCACAAAACGGAGAGTTAGAAATCCACATTTTGGCTCCGTTAAGTAAATAATGGTCTCCTTTATCTTTAAAGTTGGTGGTCATTCCCCCAGGATTAGAGCCGTGATCAGGTTCGGTTAACCCGAAGCTTCCCATGAATTCTCCCGTAGCAAGTTTAGGTAAGTATTTTTTTCGCTGCTCTTCATTTCCATATTTCCAGATAGGATACATCACCAATGAAGATTGTACCGATGCCGTAGAGCGCACGCCGCTATCGCCACGTTCAATTTCTTGCATAATCAAACCGTAGGAGATTTGGTCTAGTCCTGCGCCGCCATATTCTGCGGGGATGTATGGGCCAAAAGCACCAATTTCAGCAAGACCGCTAATGATAGATTTTGGGAACTCTGCTTTTTGAGCAGCCTCTTCAATAATAGGAGAGACCTCTTTTTTTACCCAATCGCGGGCCGCGTTTCTCACCATTAGGTGTTCTTCGGTTAATAAATCGTCTATATTATAATAGTCTGGGGCTTGAAATAAATCAGGTTTCATCGCTATAATTTTCTTTAGGTTAAAAATCTTGGCCGTAAAGTTAACGAATGAAGACAAAGCAGCCAATGATTTGTTTCTAAATTCTTAAATGCAGAAGTAGAAAGCTTTCGCGGAACAAATCCGTCATGCATTAAAAATCTCTATTAATAAGTGTACCTTTGCCGCATATATTAGACTATGACATTTAAAGAACTAGGCATTATTGAGCCCATATTAAAAGCACTGACCGAAAAAGGATACACACATCCTACTCCCATTCAAGCCCAAGCGATTCCCATTTTACTGAACGGAAAAGACTTGTTAGGTTCCGCGCAAACCGGAACGGGAAAAACGGCAGCCTTTACCATTCCTATTTTACAACATTTAGCCGAAGGCGCACCGCCAAGAAAGAAAAGAAAAATACAAGCGCTTATCATTACGCCTACGCGAGAATTGGCGATTCAGATTGATGAAAACATCAAGGCCTACGCTGTACATACCGATATTCGGAATACGGTTATTTTTGGGGGCGTAAAACAAGAATCTCAAGTGAGAATTTTAAATCGCGGGGTAGATATTCTTACGGCGACCCCAGGAAGATTACTCGATTTGATCAATCAAGGTTTTATTTCGCTGAAGGACGTGAACCATTTTGTGCTCGATGAAGCCGACCAGATGTTGGACATGGGCTTTGTGCACGACATCAAAAAACTAATTAAAAAATTACCTCAAGAACGCCAATCGTTGTTCTTTTCGGCGACTATGCCTAAGTCTATTATTGATCTTTCTAAACAGATCTTGGGAGATTTTGAACGCATAAGCATTGCGCCGCAGCAAACCACCGCAGAGCGTGTAGACCAAGCCGTGTACTTTGTGCCTAAGAAAAACAAGAATAAATTACTGATACATCTGTTAGAAACGGAGCCTTTTGAAACGGTATTGGTGTTTTCTCGTACCAAACACGGAGCCAATAAAATTGTGAAAAAATTAAGTCAAGCCGGAATTGATTCTGCTGCGATTCATGGGAACAAATCACAAAACCAACGTCAAAAAGTACTCAATCAATTTAAGGACGGAAAAATAAAGGTCTTGGTAGCTACTGATATTGCTGCCCGCGGAATAGATGTTTCTCAACTTTCTCTCGTGGTGCAATTTGATTTGCCCAACGTTGCCGAAACCTATGTGCATAGAAT
The DNA here is from genome assembly GCF_031085155.1 of Mesonia profundi. Taxonomy (GTDB): domain Bacteria; phylum Bacteroidota; class Bacteroidia; order Flavobacteriales; family Flavobacteriaceae; genus Mesonia; species Mesonia profundi. The sequence continues at coordinate 134,569 of NZ_JAVHUL010000002.1, forward strand.
AGGAAGAACGGGTCGTGCGAAAGCCAGCGGAAGCGCGATTGCTTTTTGTGACGGAGAGGAGCGTCCCTACTTAAAATCGATTGAAAAATTAATCGGTCAACGGGTATCGGTGATAAAAGATCATGATTTTAAAGAAGTAGCTCCAGAAGATAAGTCTTCAGAAAAAACTCCGAAATCACAAAATAAACCTAAGAAGACTAATTTCCGAAAAAACTCCAATTCTAGAAGTAAGAAAAAACCGAATTAAAGTTTGAGGTAAAAATCTTTTACTAATTCGGTGTATTCTTCCGTGTAAACGTGTCTTTCTTTTTCGATGATCAAGGTGCTCTCTTGAAGCGGAAGTTTTTCAAAACCCAATTGAAGCAACACCCGTTTTACGGGAGCATTCTGGTTGCCTTTAACTAAAGTGACGCGTTGCACATGAAGTTGAAATTTTTGAGCTAAGTCGATAAATCGCTCGTATTCAGAAAAAGGAATAATAGTCTGGAGAGTACCATTTTTAGCAAGAAGTTTTGCTGCATTTTTTAGAAGCTCTTCAAAAGGAAGAGCATCATAAAAACGTGCTTTCTTGCGCGCTTCTGAAGTTTCTTCCGTCAAGGCAGGTTTAAAAAAAGGAGGATTGCTTACAATGAGATCATAGTCTTCCTCGCTTTCTTCTTCAGAAGAGAATTCTTCCGTAAATTCATCTAAATCGGCGTGATAACAAAAGAGGCGATCTCCCCAAGAGCTGTTTTCAAAATTATCGACACATTGCTCATAGGCATCTTCATCAATTTCTAAGGCATCTATAAGTCCAGCCTGACTCCGTTGAGCTAACATTAAAGCGATAACTCCAGTTCCTGCGCCAATATCTAATATAGAATAGGTTGTGTTGGGAATATGGACCCAAGCTCCTAATAAAACGCCGTCGGTTCCAATCTTCATGGCACAACGATCTTGTTCTATGCTAAATTCTTTAAATTGGAAGGCTTTGGACATGTGTGTTGGGGGTTATTTTGGTAAAGTTGAGATGTAAGATATTTATTCCCTATTCTAAGAGAAAGATTCCTCCTTCGTCGGAATGAGAGTTATTTACTATAGCAATTATGGCTTTATGTTACAGTTTTAGAATTTTAGACAAAAGAAGTTAGATATCAATATATTAAGTCTAGCTTCTATATTCTAGGATCTATTCTCTATGCTAAGACATAAGATTCCTCCTAGGTCGGAATGAACTGTGCTTTATTAATATAGCAATAGTCTCTTTATGCTACCGTTCTAGAATTCTAAACACAAGAAATTAAGATATCAATATTAATATATTAAGTCTAGTTTCTATATTCTAAGATCTATACTCACCTCTCACCTCTAATCTTAGTTATGCCTTCTTATAAGTTAAATGGCAATTTATAAATTAATTAAGTCTAGATTCTAACATCTAACATCTAACATCTAGTTTCTAATATCTATTCCAAATACATTTCGATCAATCCTTCCGGTACATCGAGATGAATAATTTTATTTTCTTTATCTACTTGCGCGATAAAATCATCGTTTAGGGGAATAAGCACTTGTTTTCCGTTGTGATCAATTTCAAATAAAGCCTGTGGACTAGTGGTATTCACACCGGTTAACAATCCAATTGCTCCAAAGCTTTTATCGGTGGCTCGGTAGCCAATAATTTCGTGAAAATAAAATTGATCGTTTTCTAAGGTAGGTAATTCTTCTAAGGGAAGATAGACTTCTCGTTTTATGAGATCTTCTGCATCTTCTTCGGTATCGATATCTTCAAATTTAACGCGGAGAAGTTCACTTTTTTGCAAGGAAGATTTTTGAATAAAAAATGGAACCAATTTTTTGCGGTATTCCACAAAAACTGATTCCATTTTTAAATAATGTTGGGGGTCGTCGGTGTCTAATTTGATCAACAACTCACCCTTAAAGCTAAACTTACTAACGATTTTACCTAAATAGAAACAATCTTCTTTACGCACGTCGTCAATTTTAGTTTACTAAGCTTCTTTTTCTTCTTCCGTTGCTTCAGCGCTAGCCTCTGCTTCTTCAGTAGCTTTTGTTTCCGCTTCTTTTTCAGCAGCAGCAGCTAATGCCTCGCTTTCAGCAGCTTTTGCTTCTGCTTCGCGCTTTTCATTTACTTCTTTTTCTGAAGCTAATGCTTTGTCTTTAGCTTCTTGATCTGCTTTAGAAAGATTTTCTTTCTTCGCATCAATCTTTCCAGCTTTTTCATCTACCCAAGCATTAAATTTCTCTTCTGCTTGATCTTCTGTAATGGCACCCTTACGAACACCTCCAGCTAAATGATTTTTAAGTAAGGCTCCTTTGTAAGAAAGGATGTTTTTTGCAGTATCTGTAGGCTGCGCTCCATTTTGAAGCCATTTTACAGAGCTATCAACGTCTAGTTCGATAGTTGCAGGATTCGTGTTTGGATTGTAAATCCCTAATTTCTCAAGGTATTTACCATCTCTTTTTGCGCGGGTATCCGCTGCTACGATCCAGTAAAAAGGCTTTCCTTTTTTACCGTGTCTTTGTAATCTTATTTTTACAGGCATAAAAATTAAATTTTGAGGTTCTCGACCTCGATTATTAATAATCTTGCAAAGATACATGATATTTTTTTACAGTTAATAAAAAGATTAGTATTTTTTCTTTTACATTTGTAGCTACTAAAATTAAATTTACCCTACCATGAGAAATTCCTTTTTGCTTGCTTTGCTTTCTCTTTTTATGATGAGCTGTGGTGACGATGTCGAAACCAATACCCCATCTATTCAAGGAGAAGTGGAGGATGTCTTTTTTAGATCTTCAACTTCTACCGCCGCAATTAACGACGATGGTTCGGTAACTCTTACAGGAACATCTTCAGATGAAACGGTTACTTTAAAGGTTTCTGATTATGAAGTAGGTACGTATATGATTCAAGGAAATGCTGCCAATGAAGCTACTTTTGAAGATTTTAATGGCGTACTTTACCTAACTGGAGAAGACGGAGAAGGGAAAATTGAGGTGACAAGAGTAGAAAATGGTACTCTTTCTGGAGAGTTTTACTTCAATGCCTTAAAGAATGGTGTGGGAGATACGATTAACTTCAGTAAAGGTTCTTTCTTTGATGTGCCAGTGACTAACCCAACTCCTCCAGATCCAGATTTGAATTGTGAAGAAGCACAAGCTATAAGTTTAAGTGCAAAAATTGCTTACGATAATGTAGATCCTAATAACGCAGAAGAATTACAAGCTACTTGTAACTCCTACCGTACGGCATTAAACCAAGAAATAGAAGCTTGTGGGGATGAAAGCGGAGAATTACAACTTATTTTAGACGGCTTAGGGGATTGTGAGAATTAATTTTTCACACTTCATATAATTTATCATTAGAAAAAAAACTTTAGGCAACTAAAGTTTTTTTTGTTTAAATCAATTTTATTGGTGACTAAAAATGAAGGGTAAGATTTCAAATGAGGCTTTTATTCAGGATCTCTTTACTTTGGAAGCAAAAATTCTTGTTTTGAAATTGAAAATATACTAATATAACCCGTTGTGCATTATGATTTAAAAGAAAAAAGTTGTTCATCTTACTGATAATCAGCAACTTGTTTTAGCTATAAAACATTAACAATGAACAACTTAAATGCAAATTACGAAAGAATTTTGGAAGTATTAAGAA
>NZ_JAVHUL010000020.1 GCF_031085155.1 Mesonia profundi
TGATTTCAGGAATGAAATGGATTCTTTTTGGCTTGTTCTGATGCCGTTGCCTACACTTTTTCTCTGCAAGTTTGGGCTTGTATTCACCGCTTCTTCCATCACGGTTACGACGAAGTTCATTGCTGATTGTTCCTTTATGAAAACCCAAGAGATTACCTATATATTCTAAGGTGTTTCCTGCATTGCGAAGTGCGGCAATTTCATATCTTTGTTCTAGAGTTATTTGGCTCATGTTGCAATTTTTAGTCGGAGAACAATATAGTCAAATATCCATTCAGGGAGAGGAGGGAAACATTCCCTTCTTTCTTCTGAAAAATAACTATATCATCATTCGCTAAAAGTTGCGTTTATGAGTTGAATTCAAGATTTTAATAGAACATGCGACTTTTAATTAGAAGAAAAAGATTTTGTTTTTTGGTTTTGGCAAGCGTTGGATAATTGTGTTTTAAAAATTTAATGCGAGAGCATAACTATTTTAAAAAAGAAACGGCTTTTACATAGTTCCAGATATAAGCCTAAAGGCATTATATCTGGAACTATGTAAAATAGAACTGAAAAAGTTCTAGTCGCTGTTTTACTTAATATTGACAATTGTCCTATAATTTATATTATGTAAAATAGAATATTTGTAAACCTACTCTCTATATTAGCATCATCCATTAAAATATTTTTTTTATAAGGCTTTAGTTATTCCATTATACCTTCCCTGTCATAAATACAAAGTAAAATAACTTCTTTACCTATAATTTCGGGTTATAAGAAATTTAACTCAATTCATTTATTTCAGAATCTCACCAAAATGATATCAACCATGATGAGATTCTAAAAATTAATTTATTCTTAAAACCTATTTTCTAAGAAAGTCTTCTTCTGTGTTTTTAAAAGTCACATCTATTTTTCGTCAGATAAAAGATCATCTAAGGTGTTATCTATTTTCTTCTTTTCAGCTTTCTTCTTCATTTCTTCATCTTTTTCTGCCTTAAGCTTGCCATCACCTTTTATTTTAAGTTCGTCTTCTTTATCTGAAGTTGTTTTGCCAAGATTGGAATCTCTTCTATACTCATCTTGAAAATCGGCATGTTTCTTTTTATCACTCATCGTTTTATTTTTTATTTATTTTGAAAATTTCCGTTAAAAGCAAATTCCTCTTGAGATTTCCGCTCACGGGTTTCTTTTAATTCCTGTTCTTTTAAGTCGGCTGATAAATCATCTGGATCGCCACCAAAATAACCAAAAGCTACTGCGGTGGTCACGTGATAATCTTCTGTAAATTGGAATTCTCTTTGCGCTTTTTTAAAGTCTATCCCGGCCATTTGGTGCACCCCCATTTCCATACTGTTAGCTTGATGAACTACATTTCCCATAAACAAACCTAAATCGTGAAGCGCATGAAAATTCTCTTGCTCTCCTTTGTTCATCGTTTTCTTAAAGGCATTGAGCCATAACATTTGCGAATTTCCTGCCCAACTCTGATTAAATTCATCTAGGCAATTAAATATGCGGTCGTAAGTTTCAGAGCCTTTTAATCCCCAAATAACTCGCCAAGGTTGTAGGTTAGATGCGCTTGGTGCCCACCTACCCGCTTCTAATAATTTTTTAGCATCTTGTTCAGAGATTGGTGTATGCGCAAAAACTCTGGGACTCCATCTATTTTTAATGCTCTCTAAGATAGAATGATTTACTGGTGTGTCTTTATTAAGGTTTGATGTCTTTTCCATTTTTTATTTTAAAAGTAATGCGATTTAATTGCAACTAAAAATTCTAGAGCAATAAAAACTTTGAGTTTAGTTTTTCAGATACATTTCCTAATGCAAAAATTATTCACGGAATTAGATTTGATGAAGATCACATACTTTTCCGTTGAAATACCTTTACTATGCCTGGTTGAGCCTGCCTCAGTCAAAGAAAGACGCAGTCAAAACCTAATTTAAGCTGAAGATTAGTTCTCGACTGCGCTCGAACGGACCATAACATACCATAGGAATACCTCTATGTACATAAGGCAAAAATTCATGATGTGAATTTAACTACTGACCTCTACTATTTTAATTCCATTTGGGAATTTGCGCATGTTGATTAACGGATTTTGAAACTTAAGATATATGGAGCTTAGGAGTTAGAATGAAGAAAACATGATAAAAACTAAGAGCAAATCCGCTTTAGTGAAATAATTATTCTTTTAATTTTTGAACTTTCCCTTGGTAACTAATTCCGTCGCGTTGAGAACTGTTTACGCTAACTTGTGCTTTTTTGCTAGGGTAGATTTGGATTTGTATTTGAAAGGCTTCACTAGATTTTTTTTGAGGAATTTCAAAAGCGATATGATGTATCAGCGTTTTGGGATCTAAATGTTCGCTATAATTTTTTGGAAGGTCATGAAAATTAATACTTCCGTTTTCTCCTAATCTTCCAGCGGTTTGGCGGGTTCCATAATAAGGTAAATAGCCTTGAATACTATCTTGGTGAATCTTGATAAAACTTTTACTGCTGGAGAGATTAATCACATTAGAGGTGTTTCCGGGAGCTAAAAGTCCGTTATTGGCTAATTGCTGTAAAGCGGAGCTACTTCTAGGGTATGCTGTGTTTAGATCTATATGTACTTCTTGGTGGTCTAACCAGCGGCTAATCTCTTTTGCATTGCTCTCTTTTTGAGCGCTAGAAAGAGACGAACAACTCCATAGCCCTATACTTATAAGGCTCACACATAAAATTTTATAGGCGAAATGCTTTCTCACTCTTCTTCTTTTTCTTTCACGATAATCATAGAAGCTTTGAATCCTGTGGCCAGATTCCAGATATTTTTAGCGATTAAGCCTCCCATATCGTCATACACCTTAAATTCGGCAGTATTGGGACCAGACATCCCCTGGTTAAGCGCTAGGACTTCTATTTTATTAAAGCCTTCTTTCAAATTAATATATACATTGGTATAACTACCTTGCAGCGATATTTTTGATATTTGTACTTTTCCGTTTACAATAATCTGTACCATATCGCCATCTACCGCCATATGGTCTCTGCAGAGAATCTTTACAAATTTTCCATTGCTTTTAAAGTCGCCGAAGTATTGATTCTTTTTAAATTCTTCGGGGGTCTTATCCCCTTCCTTCTTCGCTAAGTATTTGGGATCAAACTTTTTAGTAGGATCTAGAAATTCGTCATGATCGGTAATGTCTAGACTTTTTTTCTTAGGTTCTAATAATCGTTCTTTCTTATTCCCAGCATAAAAAGAATTATTCGGCTTGCTAAGTCCGGGGGTAGATCTTGTAAACCCACCACTATTCATCGTGTTTCCGCCAAGACGACCTCCGGTAGTTGTGGTGGTAGGATTATCTAATTGGGCGTGAGAAATTCCGCAAACGGCAAAAATTCCGAAAAGACTTGCTATATATTTCATACTTTTTTTCTTCTTTTATATTTAGTCGTATCCGACTAGGATGTTAGACCGCTCCGCTTTTAGAACATAGAAATTAGATTTAATTCCAACTGTCTAAAATAAAAGTTTATACTTTTTTTAAATCTTATTTTCAATTTTAAATTCGTTTACTTTACTCACCTTGAGCCTTTCAACTAACCCTCAAAACAAGCTTAATTTAAAATCTTAAACAAAAGCTTCTCAACTTTCTGACCGTTCCATTCAAGCGAGACTTTCAGAATGAATTCTTTCGGGCAGACAGCGTCGTAACATCTTCGTTCAATACAAAGGTATTCTAAGTTATTGTGATACAACAATCAAACCAAAATATTAAGATTTTGTAAACTATTTTTAACAAAACAATAATAATTCAAATGAAACAAAACCAAAAGCAAGGGGTTAGTATTGTCATAACCAAAACTAAATAAAACTATGAAAAAGGTAGTATTGTTAAGTGTAATTTCTGCGACCCTATTTACTTCTTGTGTGTCTAAGAAAAAATACACCGAATTGCAAACGGAGTTGGATGGTACCAAAAGCGTGCTGATGAAAACTCGTGTTGACAAAGAAGATTGTGAAGAGAAATACGCTAAAATTGAAGAACGCGTATCTAATTATTATGCGAAAATTAATAAGCTTCAGGACGAAAACGATGACAAGCTAGAGATGGTAGACAATATTGCTGCGATGTCTAATAAGAATAAAGAATCTATGCGTAGAACCCTTAAGAATGTGGATCCTGCTCTAGTTTCAAAAGCTAAAACCTTAGGAGATTCTATAGATTTAGCCGTATCTCATAACTTAACAAAGTCACTTTCTGGTGATGATGAAGGGATTGAAATTGATGTGAATCAAACCGTGGTACAAATTACCGTATCTGATAAATTATTGTTTAAAAGTGGTAGCTATTGGGTAAGTCCGAGAGCGCACAAATTATTAGGTAGAATTGCCGAAGTAGTAAACTCTGAGTCTGCTATGGAAATCATGGTAGAAGGACACACCGATAATCAAACCATTAAAGAAGAGTCTTATTTAGAAGACAACTGGGATTTAAGTGTGCGTAGGGCAACATCGATTGTTCGTTTATTACAAGATAAATATAATGTAGATGGGAAACAGTTAATCGCTGCCGGAAGAAGTAGTTTTTCTCCCTTAGCCGAAAATGATTCTGCCGATGGTCGTGAAAGCAACCGTAGAACAAGAATTATTATCTTACCTAACTTAGATAAATTCTTAGCGATGCTAGAAGAGTCTTAGAACTAGATTAAACATTATTGCATTTCCGTTTAGTATCCAGTCTAATCAAATAATAGTTTTAATGTCACAACGAGCACCAGCCCGAAAGGAATTCATTTTGGAGGGGAGTCGAGATGCTTTTGTTTAGCCTTTCGACTCCGCTCAAGGTGACAAAAACTAGTTTTGGGAATGAAAGCGGATATACAAAAACATTTAAATTATAAAAGGAGCTGAATGATCAGCTCCTTTTTTTTATGCATATTTTTTAGTTTAAAACTATTCAAAGTAAAGTCCAGATAAGATCACTCCTATAATTAAACCAGCTCCAGTTTTGGTTTTGGCATTGTCTTTAAGAATATACTCCTCGTTATTTTGATTTTTTTTAGGATCGTGAACCATGTGCATAAGTGATTTGATGGATTGGCAAATACAATATAGTTAAAGATAATTTAACAAATTTCTTAAATTTTGTTAAGATTTATCTAAACAAGTGGGATTATTGGTCTAATCTCTTGGGATTCAATAGAATTCTCATAGCTTTGCAAGCTCTAAGATGAAGGTGAATTTAAAAACTTCATTTTCAATAATCTATAAATTAGAAAAAATAATTTTATGAGTCAAGTTAAAAAGAATGACACGGTAAAAGTACATTACACAGGAAAATTAGAAGACGGTCAGGTATTTGATAGTTCTTTAGAAAGAGAGCCTATCGAATTTACGTTAGGACAAGGTCAGATTATTCCTGGATTTGAAGATGGACTTATCGATATGAAAGTGAGCGATAAGAAAACGGTTCAAATTCCACATACAGAAGCTTACGGAGAAGTTCAAAAAGAACTTTTTCAAGAAGTACCTAAAAGCCAATTGCCTCAAGAAATTGAGCCACAAGTTGGAATGGGCTTAGTTTCTAAAAACCCTGATGGAACTGAAAGACAATTAAGAGTTGCAGAAGTAAAAGAAGAATCAATTATTATTGATGCTAACCATCCATTGGCTGGTAAAGACCTTACTTTTGAATTAGAAGTGATGGAGATTAAGTAATTTCCTTTGCAGTAATACGACTAAAACGCAGGTTATTGATATAATAGCCTGCGTTTTTTATGATTTATAGAAGGTTATATTCTAATTCACTTGTTTTATCGACTTAATTGTCGTATAATAAAACTTATTACAAATCACAAACATAAGTAGAGATATATGAGGCAACTTAAAATTACCAAACAGGTCACTAACAGAGAGTCAAAATCGTTAGATAAGTATTTACAAGACATTAGTAAAGTAGATCTAATTACTGCTGAAGAAGAAGTAGAATTAGCCCAACGAATAAGAGAAGGTGACCAAGTCGCATTAGAAAAATTGGTGAATGCTAACTTGAGGTTTGTTGTTTCGGTAGCAAAACAATATCAAAATCAAGGTTTAAAACTTCCCGATTTAATTAATGAAGGAAATGTTGGTTTAGTGAAAGCGGCCAAACGTTTTGATGAAACTCGTGGTTTTAAATTTATTTCTTATGCGGTGTGGTGGATTAGACAATCTATCTTACAAGCATTAGCTGAACAATCTCGTGTGGTTCGTTTACCACTCAATAAGATTGGGGTGATTAACAAAATCAATAAAACCTTTTCTCACTTAGAGCAAGGTTTACAACGTCCCCCTTCTGCAGAAGAGATTGCGAAAGAATTAGATATGCCTGTGGGCCAAGTGAAAACAGCCTTAAAAAACTCTGGAAGACATTTGTCTATGGATGCTCCTTTTAAGGAAGGTGAAAATGATTCTAACTTATACGATGTTTTAAGTTCGGGCGAGTCCCCTACTCCAGATGATAATTTAATGAGAGATTCATTAAGCATCGAGATCAATAGGGCGTTAGATACGCTTTCTACTAGAGAAGCAGATGTAATTCGTCTTAATTACGGGATAGGAAACCAACCCGCCATGACCTTACAAGAAATTGGTGATACGTTCGATTTAAGTAGAGAACGCGTGAGACAAATTAGAGAAAAAGGAATTAGAAGACTGAAACACCAATCTAAAAATAAAATTCTGAAAAAATATTTAGGTTAAGATAACCTACTTATTGTGGAAAAAGGCTGCTTAGAATTATCTAGCAGCCTTTTTTTTATGCTTGTATGAAAATAAACTAGAGCTTACTTAGCTCGTCCAATTGGTTCATTTCTTTAGCGCTCAGCTCCATTTCTATGGCTTCGGTGAAACTTTCTAAATGCTTAGATTTTGTCGCACTGGCAATAGGCGCCGTGACGATATCTTTTTGCATCAACCAACGCAAGGCTACGGCCGCATTATCTACTTGGTGGTTTTCTGAGATTTCATCTAAAGCATTTAATACTTGCAATCCCGTTCTATTGAGGTATTTTTCTACAAAATCCTTTCTAGAAGAGTCTTGCATATCTTTCTCGCTTCGGTATTTTCCAGTTAAGAATCCGCTGGCAAGAGAAAAATACGGCGTCACTCCCAATTGATGTTTTTTACAAATGGGCCTTATTTTTTCTTCAAAATGCTTTCTAGACATCAAATTATACTCGGGTTGAAAAACTTGATACTTGGGTAAATCACTTTCCGCGGAAGCGTTTAAAGAATCTTTTAAACGTTTGGGGGATAAATTGGACGCGCCCACAACTCTCACCTTTCCTTGTTGGATAAGCTGTTGATAAGCCTCCAGAGTTTCATTTACCGGAGTTTTGTCGTCGTCCCAATGCGTAAAATACAAATCGATATAATCGGTGTGGAGTCTTTTTAAGGAGTCCTCTACCCTATCTAAAATGTATTTTTTAGAAATGTTTCTAGATCCTTTTCCCATATCGGCTCCTACTTTGGTCGCCAGGGTAATGTGATGTCTCGTTTTTCTTTCTTTCAACCACTTTCCTATGATCCGCTCAGATTCTCCGCCTTCATTCCCGTCCACCCATCTTGAGTAAACATCGGCGGTATCAATCATCGTAATGCCGCGATCCAGCATTTCATCTAAGATTTGAAAGGATTCTCTTTCGTTGAGCGTCCATCCAAAAACGTTTCCCCCAAAAATAATGGGGGACGCCTTTAGCTTGGAAGTTCCTAATTGTAAAGATTTCATAAACTTATTTTTTTGGAGGTTGTGAAGGTCTAATTTCGACTTTACTAGGCAAACTGCGTTTGTTCATTTTAAATAAATCAACGACTAGTTCTCCAAGGTCTTCTTTTTGAATCTTCCAAGCCTCCTTTTCTTCGTTTTGTTCTGGATCGTTACCATTAAAATGGGTTGAAACAGAACCTGGCATAATGGTAGAAACACTTATCCCATCATCTCTTAAATCGAGCATCATTGCTTGTGTAAAGCCGGTGACTCCAAATTTACTGGCATTATAAGCTGCGCCGCCTGCAAAGAAATTGGTTCCTGCTAAACTAGAGATGCTTATAAAATAGCCTTTAGATTTTTTTAAAGCTTCTATACTCGCTTTCGCGGAATAAAAAACACCGGTAAGGTTCGTGTCGATAGTTTCACGCCAATCGTGATCGGTAAGCTCGGTGATTTTACCATAATGTCCAATTCCTGCATTGGCAATCACAAAATCCAACTGTCCAAATTTCTCTAGAGTATGGCGCACGGCTTCTTCTTGATCTATTAAGTTTCTTACATCTGCTTTAATTCCCAAAGCCTTGCCCTTTGTCTTTTTTTCTAATTCTTCTGCAGCAGTTTCGGCATTGGTTAATGATCTACTGGTAATCGCCACATTTACACCAGCATTCATCAATGCTTCGGCCACTCCATAGCCTATTCCTTTACTTCCGCCGGTAATAAGCGCTGTTTTATTGTTTAAATCTTTCATAGTTCTTTTATTTATGCTTTAAAGATAGGTAGAAACAAGAGGTTTCTTTAACTATTCTTGAGGTTTTACAACACTTTAACGCCTAAATTCTTAACTTGTTAATCTTAGCATAAATATTATCCTCATTAATTTTTTTGAGAATACTTTTATAAAAAAGCAGATGGATAAAAAATACAAAACGATTGCAAAAATTGGGATCTTTTCTAAAGGAATTACCTATTTCTTGAGCGGAATTTTAACGCTCTTGGCTGCGCTTCATCTTGGCGGATCTACATCTGGAAAAAGTCAAGTGTTTGATTTTATCAACAAACAGCCTTTTGGGAAAGTTTTATTAATTGCAATTGCATTAGGATTAATTTGTTATGCCTGCTGGAGATTTATACTATGTTTTATTAATCCTGAAGAAATAAAAGACGATTGGAAAGGTAAAGCAAAACGTGTGGTTTTTTTCTTCGGTGGCATTATTTATTTAGGGATTGCATTTTTAGCAGCTAGAAATTTATGGAGCTCGTCTTCTAGTGGCGGCGGTGGTTTATCTAGTTTTTTAAGTCCGACGCTTATGAGCATTCTTTTCTTCATTATCGGAATTTTTTTAGTTCTTATTGCAGGATATTACATCAAGCAAGCTTATCAAAAAGAGTTTATGAAAAAGTTTAGTATAGATGATAGAAGTTGGCACAAAGCGGCTAAGAATGCGGGCTATTTCGGGTTTTATGCTCGCGCTTTTGTGATACTCATTTTAGCATATATTTTTATTAGAGCCGCCATGTATTCTGGAACCAATGAAGTGAAGGGAACCAAAGAAGCATTTTCCTTTTTACAAGATTCTGCGTATGGAAGTATTTTAATGGGAGTTGCTGCAGCAGGATTAGCCGCTTACGGTTTATTTGTTATGCTATTGGCAAGATATAGAAGGTTTGATGGTTAAAATACTTTTATTTCATTTACAAAACCATTCATACGCGTGATTAGAGTTGAAAACGTTATAAATAAATTAAAATCAGCGCTTCTCGCCCAACTTATTCGTTAATTTGTGCTCTTTATTTTTATATAATTTATGAGTTACAGGGCCTTTTTAAACAAAAAGTGGGTGAAGTGGACGCTTTATACAGCTTCTACTCTATTGCTTCTACTATTTCTTTTTTATGGTAGTATTTATTTTGGGATGTGGGGAAAAGTCCCAAATAAAAAGCAGTTGGCTAGTCTTAAACAAAGTCAGGCGACTCAAGTATTGGACAAAAATGCCGATTTGATAGGTAAATTTTATATTTACGATAGACAATCTATTAAATTTGAAGGATTTCCGCAGCACCTTATCGACGCTTTAATCGCTACGGAAGATTCCAGATTTTATGAACATGATGGAGTAGATAATAAAAGTTTGTTACGTGTATTTTTTAAGACCATTTTAATGTCTGACGAATCTTCTGGTGGCGGAAGTACCATAACCCTTCAATTGGCTAAAAATCTTTACGGAAGAGAGGATTACGGCTATTTAAGTATCGTTGTAAATAAAGTACGTGAAAGTATTGTAGCAGAGCGTATTGAAGACATTTATTCTAAGCAAGATATTCTAACCCTTTACTTAAACACAGTTCCGTTTCCAGACAACACCTATGGTATTGAAAGTGCCTCTCAGAAATTCTTTAATTCAACTACACAGAAGCTAAGTTTAGCACAATCGGCTACCCTAATCGGTTCTTTAAAAGCGAATCATAGTTACAATCCTAGGCTTTTTGCAGAGCGTTCTCAATTGCGACGCGATGTGGTGATTAATCAGATGTTAAAGTATGATTATATTAATTTGAAGCAGGCCAATAAAGCGAAGCAAGATAAAATTGAGTTAGATTATCAGTATTACGCTCCCAATCAAGGTCTAGCACCTTATTTTAGAGCGCATATCAAAAAACAATTGGATACTTTACTTCAGCAAGAGAAATTTAAAAAACCAAACGGAGAAGTTTACGACATCTACCGAGACGGATTAAAAGTCTACACTACCTTAGACAATACGCTGCAAAAATATGCAGAAGAGGCCATGCGAGAGCATATGACTAACTTGCAGAAACAATTTGAAAAAGCTTACGGAGAAAATGCACCTTGGTTAAAAAACAAAAAAACATTTCTTGCGGCAAAACAACGTTTAAAGATTTATAAAAAATATGTGTCTCAAGGTCTTTCCGCGGAAGCGATAGAAGATTCTTTAAACCAAAAAAAAGAAACCGAATTGTTCTCTTGGGATGCAACCGAAGTGAAATCTATGTCTGTATTGGATAGCTTAGAATACTACTCTAAATTTTTGAATGCAGGAATGGTGTCTTTAGAACCGTCTAGCGGAGCAGTTTTAGCCTACGTAGGCGGAATTGATTATAGATACTTTCAATATGATCACGTATCGCAGAGTAAACGTCAGGTAGGTTCTACCTTTAAACCTTTCGTGTACACGGCAGCTTTAGAAAGTGGAATGGATCCTTGTACCTATTTTCCATTAGAAGCAGTCACCTACACCGATGTGGATAATTGGAGGCCCACCAATGCTTCTAAAATAGAAGATAGTGAGAATGTTAATTATTCCTTAGAGAAAGCTCTAAGCAACTCTGTAAATACCATTGCGGTAAAAGTGCTTTATGAAACGGGTGTAAATAGCGTGGTAGAGCAAGCGCACGCTATGGGAATTGAGAGTGATATTCCAAGGGTACCATCTATAGCTTTAGGATCTTCCAACGTAAAACTGATAGAAATGGCTACAGCATACACCAGTTATGTGAATCACAGTGTTCCCTCCTCTCCTATTTTTATATCCAAAATAGAAGATAAAGATGGCAATGTAGTGGCTTCATTTGAAGATTTGCATCCTTCCTTAAAAAATGATAGACAAAAAGCTTTTAGCGACGACACAAGACAAGTAATGTTAGAGTTTATGAAGGCTACCGTAAATGAAGGGACAGCAACGCGATTACGCTCTACCTATGGCTTATCTAATGAGATTGCAGGAAAAACGGGAACTACACAAGATAATAAAGATGGCTGGTTTGTTGGCATTACGCCAAATCTAGTGACACTAACTTGGGTAGGAAACGACAATCAACAAATTGGTTTTAGCAGTACTGCAATAGGACAAGGCGCCAACTCAGCTCTCCCTATTTTTGCAAAATACTATCAAAAAATTAGCGCAGACGATGACTATAAAGATATTGCAAATGCACATTTTGAAAAAGCTTCTTCTGAAGTTTTATCATCTTTAGATTGTGAGGTCATTAAAAAAGACGGCTTTTTTAAACGTCTCTTTGGCAGCAATAAAACGGAAAAGAAATTCGATAAAAAAGAAAAGAAAAAGAAGAAAGGGATTTTTGGTTGGTTAAAAAAAGATAAATAATCCTACACCTAAATTTGTGAGGAAGGGTCATCTATAAATTCATCTAAATTACCGTTTTTATTACTGTTTTCGCTAGATTGCTTTTTACTAGTTTTCTTTTCCTCCAAGCTAACGTGTAAAATATTAGAAGATTTTAGATCTCCTTCGTTGGCAATAAACATATCTCCATTGGTATTGAAACTAAGTCCTTCAGGTTGCAAAAATATTTCGGGATCGAGTACCAAAAGCTCTTGTGCCTCCCAGTTTTTATTCAGAATTAAGATTTTAGGAATAGCTCCATCGAGTAAATAGATATCTTTGGTTTTGGGATGAATAGCAATTTCTGAAGTTCTAAACAGCTTTTCATCCTTATCTTCCTCAAAATTATCAAAAATAGGATTATCATACGTTAGTTTATAAATAGGTTCTTTTCCAACTTGTTTCGTTTTTAAATCGAATGCATAAATAGATTTAAAATTACCACGATGATCTGGGTTATCTTTGCAAGCCAATAACAATCTATTCTTGGTTTTATCCAAACATAAACCTTCTACATTGTGATCCTCTGTCAAAAAATTTTCATAAATGATCACTTCAAAATCTTCTTGTTTAAAATTTCTAATTTCAAAAAGTTTACCTGCACTATTCACAACATAAGCACTTTCACTAACGATAGCAATGCCTTCGTAATCATCCTGTTCTCCAAAATTGATTTCTCTTTCTACCCCTTCATTTTCTAAATTGTAGAGAAAGATAATTCCCTCTTCATCTTGCACGCAAGCAATAATATTATCATTAACGTGAGAAATTCCCGAAACTTCTTCTAATGCACGCGGTAAAGGCCATTTCTTATTAACCACCACTTGTGAAGGATTGTCATAATCTAATACATACTTATCTTTAAAGTTAAAATACATAAAGGTGACAAACGCCATGATGATTAAAGTAATATAAAATGGCGGACTTTTAAAATACGAGGTCATACTTTTCTACTTTTGGCTACATTTTTTAAATTTAAGGAAATCTCATAAAGCCATTTTAATTGCTCTGAAATAAGTTGCACTTCTTTGCGATGCGCCTGCAATTTCTCTTGTTGCTCTGGATTTTCCTTTTGTAAATATTGCAAATTTAATCGAATCGTTTCATTTTCTAAAAAAGTAGAAGCTCTTTTTAGATCTTCTTTAGAAACTGGATGCATCTCTACATTTTTCTTTTCTATCTTGTATATACATTCATATAGATTTGCTTCAATATGTTCCATATACGTATCAAACGCATTGGATGCTTGCGTGGTTGTGTTATTTCTAATAAAAGTTCCTAAACTAGCTAAGGAGGATAAAAACGTATAGTTAAGTGCATTATACTCGTACAGTCTTCTATATGATTTTCGTTTAGATTTTGGCTCTTGTGCCATACGTTGAAAGGTTTCACTTAAATTCCCCATAGCGATAAAAGCCTTTTTTCTAGCTACTTTATAACTGTTAGGTAAATTTCCTTTTTTCTGATAAAAACGATCTATCTCTTTTAGGTAATTGATATTTGCTTGTAAAGCGTCTACCACATTATTCTTATAAAATGAAGACTCCCAAGAAGGCCAAAGAATAAAATTACCAAAAAAAGCCAAGCCAGAACCTATTATGGTATCAATTACGCGGTATTGAATTACATCTAAAATATTTGGCTGCATGAGCGCATAAATAAAAACGACGTTCAGCGTGATAAAAGCAGCGGCGCCCACATAGTTTTTTTGAATCATGGAGAAGGCAAGAATCAAACATACAATTCCTAAAATCATAAACACCAATTGGCTTTGTACAAACAAAACGATGATAAAAGCCACCGCCCCACCAATAAAAGTCCCCAAAATTCTTTTTTTAGATCTTTCTTTAGTTAGGCCGTAACTAGGTCTAAGAATTACAATTAAGGTAAGTAAAATCCAATAGGCGTTTTGTACTTGAAAATAATGGCCTATAAAAACGCCAATTACCATAAGGAAAGCCAGCCTTAACGCATGTCTAAAAGTGGGTGAACTTAAGCTAAGCTGTTGTGTTAGGTTTCTAAAACTATAGTCTATAGGCGTTAAAAACTGCTGAATCTCTTCTTTAGACTGAATTTTAAGCTTATTTCTTTTATTGATATTCTTTAAAACACGTTCTATAGAATTGATTTTTTCAATTTGCTTCAATTCAAAATCAAAAATATTTTGTAAGAATAAAAACTGAGGCTCATCCAATACCGCCGACTTCTCCTCCATCAATAAAGCTTCAATTTCTTTGAAAGATTTAGACATATTAAGGGAAGAACTCACTTTAGTGTTGTCTATAAATACTTCAGAAATATGAAACATCTGTTTGCTCATTTCAAAAATAAGCTCTTGGTATTTAGCAATAATTGAAGGCTCCTTCTCACCTATTTCGTCAATATATTTATAGTTGATAGGATGCGCCATAATAAGCTCTAAGAGATCTACCAAATCAATAAAAATAAGTAGCTTTCTACGGGAAGAATTAGAAACTCCAGATGCTTTTCTAGAGCTCAATAAGGCCTCCCTTAAATCTTCGTGCTTCTCATTCATACTTACTTGCAGCTTTAACTGTTGGTCTTGTAGAAGTTCACGATTGTTTTCTTTAAAAAGTAATTTTCCTCTTAAAATTAAAAAGTCTCCCGTAAGCTGAGCGGTTTCTCCTAGAAGTAATTCTGTATGTTTATTGGGTCTCAAGTAAAGAAATAGTGAACTTAAAAGAATATACCATAAACTTCCCAAAGCAATATAAACCGTGTGTAACCAAATCGCTATATCACCAAAATTTGCATAAGATAAAACGATAGCAATTAATCCTGTAAAAATAACCAAAGAAGCTCTAAAACCATATACAGCGAGCAACGAAATCGTAAATACGAAGACAAAAACAACGATAAGATTGAGCCAGAAGATTTCTTGAGAATAACCTCCTAGTAGAGTTCCTAATACCCCCAAAACTATAGCAGAAAGCATTCCTAATAGTCGGTGTTTTAAATTTCCAGGAACATCACTGGGAGCCACCATTAAAACTCCCAACGTCATAGCGATTCCAATATCTAAAATATCGAATATGTTGGTGATATACAGCGGAAGTACCATCGCCAATGCCAATACATAGCCTTTGGCAAAATCTAAGCCTGTTATATACCTAAGCGTATTCTTTTTTATGTTCTCTAAATTATTCAATTGCTAGCTTAAATTTGAGACAAAGATAATTTTTCTACAAAGTTTATGAGCAGCTTTAAGAATAGTTTTGGGATTTAGAATCAAAAAGACAATTTAGATTTTGTTTAAGCAACGAATCCCTGTACTTTTGCAGAAAACCTAAGGGATGAGCACCACCAAAATTACACATAGTTTTTATCGTCTTTTTAAAGATTGGGGATGGCAGAATAACCTGGCTGTATACGGGAATCTCATCGCTAATTTTATAATTCTTATCCTCTTGGTTTATATCTTTGATTTTATTCTTAGAAATACGCTAAGAGAGTTTATAAAACGACTTACAGAGAAAACAAAAACCGAGTTTGATGATCTTCTATTTAAAAATAAAGGGATTTATCACTTTTCACATTTACTAACTTTATTTTTGGTGAGGTGGCTAACTCCTTTGGCCTTAGTAGATTTTAAAGGCTATAGCAATGATGCAGAAAACCTGATAGATGTTCTTAGCATTATCGTCATTATTCTATTCATTAGAAGTATTATTCGCACGTGCAGAGATTTTATTAGAACCCTAGATGGTTTTAAAGATAAGCCTATAGATAGCTACGTACAAGTATTTACAATCTTCACATGGTTTTTTGGCTTTATGATTATTTTCTCGCTACTTACCGGTAAAGATGTGTGGACCTTTTTAACCGCTTTAGGAGCACTTTCCGCAGTAATTTTGTTGATTTTTAAGGATACTATACTGGGTTTTGTTGCTAGCATACAAGTTTCTGTAAACGATATGGTGCGCATTGGAGATTGGATTACGATGGAAAAATATGCAGCCGATGGGGATGTTTACGAGATTAATCTAGCCTCTGTAAAAGTTAGAAATTTTGATAATACCATCACTACCATTCCTACCTATTATTTAATTTCTGATTCCTTTAAAAACTGGCGAGGAATGAGTGCTTCTGGAGGTCGAAGAATTAAAAGAGCTATCTTGATTAAATCCTCCAGTATTCATTTTTTATCAGATACGGAATTCGAAGAACTTAAGAATGTTCAATTGATTAAAGAGTATTTAAATACCCGTCAAGCGGAAATAGATACGTATAACCAAAAAAATCAAGTGGATAAATCTACTTTGCTTAACGGAAGAAATCAAACTAATTTTGGCGTTTTTAGAAAATATATAGATGCTTACTTAAATCAACATTCGGCAATAAATAAAGAAATGATGATTATGACGCGTCAATTAGAGCCTACCTCTAAAGGAATTCCTTTAGAAATATATGCATTTTCGAAAGATAAAGTTTGGAAAAATTACGAACACATTATCGCCGATATTTTTGATCACGTTCTTGCTGCGGTTCCTTATTTTAATTTAGAAATTTTCGAAATTCCTTCAGGAGATAACTTTAATGTCTCTGTAGAAAATAGAGATATAAAGCTGAATGATACAGATAATACAAGTTCAAAAGCTAAGAATTAGGCATTTCTCATACTTTGAAAATATTAACTATATCTTACAGGAATAGACTTGTACACCGTGTGAAAAGCACTTAAATTTGCAACTTTTAATACTAGGATGGCACAAAAAAATAAATCTAATAAAAAACCGAGGTGGAAATTGCTCCACCAATATTACTCGTATACAGGTTTTTATTCGTTTGTAGGTAAGAGTCTGATGAAAGCGGCTTTACCGATTCTCATTTTTATCATCGCATTGATTTGTGTTCACTTTTTTGTGATTGATATCAATGATATTTTAGCTTATATCACAGAGAACTTCCCTCCTATTGGTGTCTTAGCGGTCTTTTTTGCTTCAGAATCTATTTTGGGACTTATTCCCCCTGAGATTTTTATTGCATGGTCTGGCAAAACAGCGCATCCCAATTTATACTTAACAGCCATTGCTTTTCTTTCTTATTTTGGAGGAATTGTTTCCTACTTTGCAGGCCGCGGAATTGCAAGTATTCCTTCGGTATTTGTTTACCTAGAAGTAAAAATGGCTAAGCATATTAAAAATATGCGGAAATGGGGAGGTTTCTTAATTATTGTAGGAGCTATTCTTCCCGTTCCTTTTGCCGTTTCTAGTATTGCAGCAGGAGTTATTAAATTTCCTTTTAGGAGTTACTTGCTATTCGGACTTTTACGTTTTGTACGATTCTTCGTTTACGGAGTGATGATCTTTGAAGCTTTGAATTAATTCAACAGAATTTACAGAAAACCAATTCCACTTATTTTATAGGCAAATTAATAGTTGACCAGTTCTCTACGTAGAATAAAAACTAAAGATTATAACCTACGCTAAACAATAATATTCTTGGCAAAATAAAGGTTCTTGAATCTGAGATGATATAAGATGTAAACGTGTTTTGACTTTTAAACTGAACATCAAATAGGTTTTGAGCTTCTACTTTGAAACTCCAAGCACTACTTTCTTTTTGATAAAACAAAGAGGCATTGGCTATTTCGTAATTGTTTTTTTGATTTAAGCTTTTGTTTTTATAGGTATAAGAAGTGAAATCTGCTGAAACGATAAATCCATCTAAAAAATCATAATCTAGATTTACAAAGGGCTCTATAGTGGCAAAATTTGTAGTTGTGTTACTCAGTTTAAAATGACCAAAGCTTTGCCTCCAACCCACTTCTAAAATTGGCAAATTGTCGAAAAGTGTCTTTGCCGAAAAATTATAGGAAGTGTTGATGTTTTGGTTTTCAAAAGGAAGATCATTAACAAGTTGTAAGTAAGTTGCATGATTATACCGTATTCCAGTTTGAAAATTAATTTCACTTACTTTTTTACTCACTCGACCAATTAAACCCCAAGTTTCTGAAGCATTATTAACAAAAAGAGGAGAAATTACCTGATTAATGCCTTCATAATTTACCTGATTTACGATTCCTTCTATTTGTTTAGAATAATTTACGGTAGCATAAATTCCAAAACCGCGGTATCCCTTAGATTTTGTAAAACGTAAATTAAAATTATGCTTTAAGGTATTTTCTAAAGTCGTATTTCCTCTAAAAATGCTATTATAACTTTGCAAATAAAACCTATTGGCAAATTGAGAAGCATCAGCGAAAGAAGATTTTAATTCATAATTTAATCGCAACGTCTTACTTCTATTAAATTCTGCTTTTGCGATTAAGTTAGGTAAAACAACAAACTTGTTCTGAATTTTTGTGGATTCTTGATTAGGATTCCATCGGTAATGGTGAACAAATGCCCCTTGATCAAAAGTAAAAATACCCGTTCTAAATTTATAGAATATTCCAGCGAAGGCGTCATTCAGCCTAAAATTAAGATCATTATTAAAACCTGCTTCGCTAAAATTATTTACACTTCCGTCATTGAGTTTCTGTGATTCATTTGTAAAAAAAGATTGATTCAAATTAATATTTCCTACCGTAGAATAAATATGGTTATTTCTATTCAGCACCCAATAATGTTTAAAAATAGCTTTAATTTGATTTTTCTCTATTTCTTTAAATTGCTGTATTCTTAAGCTTGACTCTTCTACAACGGGAATAAGCCCTGCCAGAATAGCATCGTTCGTCTCCCAAATACTTTTGGGGGTTAATTTATTGTAAGTGTAATCTATAGCCGCAGAAAAAGAATGTTCTTTAGACTGTTTTCTATGCCATTCTATCGTTTGATTAAAAAAGGTTTGCTTACCATAACGATTGTTCAAAAAAGCGTTAGAAGCAGTATCAATTTCAGAATTAATTCTGTTATAGTAATTATCATTGGCTTTTTTAAATTGAGAATTAACAAACCATTGGTCGGTATAATTTGGAAGATAAACCGCCTTGATGCTTCCCATTGCTAATTGGTTATTGGTCGCTGTACTTATAGCGTTTTCTTCTGTAAATGTGTTGTACGTATTCGTAGATTCTACCAAGGTGCTTTCTTTGGTTTTTGAAAAAATACCGTAGCCCGTAATGTTCAATTTAGTATTCACTTGTTGGGTAAAATTAAGTGCTCCAAACTTGCGATCACTTTCAATAACATCTTCTTTCTCTAAAAAATCAGAAAAATCATCATAAGAGTCTTCAAAATTAGTGTTTCCCTTATCAAATATTGAATTTATTCCCTCTTGGAAATTATAATATTGATCGTAAGTAAAAACGCGTTCTCTAATGTTATTGAGGTTTCCAATAACATTAAGTGTAGTTTTTGGGCTGTAATAAAATAGGTTGGTATGTGCGTTGTAAAACTCATCATTGCCCAAGCCAGCAACGACATCTCCAAAAACAAAATCTTTTTTATCCTCTTCCAACTTAATGTTTATAGCCATGTCTTCACTTTCTTGGAAGTCTTTAAGCATCGCTATTTCGTTATAATTGTCTAGCACCACCACTTGTCTTACGGCATCGGCAGGGATATTATCTACGGCTAATTTAGTGCCTCCACTAAAAATTTTTCATTTTCTACTAGCATCGTCGTTACCTTTTTGCCATTAACAGTAATACCACCGTTCTTATCTACTTCAACACCAGGAAGTTTTTTAAGTACGTCTTTAAGCTTGCGTTCTTCCCCAGTAACAAGTTTGTTAACATTATAGATGATGGTATCTTTTTTAACTACCATAGGCATTTCTAAAACAACTTCTTCAAGGCTTTCTGCTTGTTCTTGTAGAATTATATTTTTAGATTGATCTTCATCTAGTTTTATATCAAATTCTTTTTTTGTGTAACCCATATAATTAACCGTAACGGTATAGGGTATGGATTTTAAATTTAAGTGATAGCGTCCTTTATTATCTGTAATAGAAAATTTGACTTCTTGCAGAGAATCTTTAGGTACAGCTAAGAGATTTGCAGAAGAAAGCGGCTTATCTAGACTATCTGTTACAGTACCGCTTAAACTCTGTTGAGTATAAGATTGGAAGCTAAATAAAAGAAAAAATAGAATGAATGTTTGATGGAATCTATGCATAAGAAAAACTAGTTTTTCTTACGATATTCCATCATTTCAGCAATTTTTTGATAGGTTTCTTTTTGAGAAGTTATTTTTTCATCTTTTCCTACAGGTTTTATTTTTAGTCTTTTTTTGTCCGGGTTTAAGTTGATTTTGGTAGCGGTAATCGTAAATTCTTTTCGTTCTACTTCAATCACCAAACCTGGAAGACCACTATACATTTTTGGACCAAATTTTACAGAATACTCCGGTGCAAACCAAGCCACTACATCTCTATCATAAAAATGACCTTGCCGGCTGTATAAGATTTCTGTGCTCGTTGCTTTATAGCATTCAATACCGTTTATCTTAATCCGCTCATTGGTAATCTTCCAGTCTAGCGGTTCCTGAGAAACAAAATTAAAGATGCTATTATCTTCAATAATAGCATTAGAGTTTGCATTGGTATAATACGGACTTTGACCAGCTTTACTACCCATCTTATAACCTTCTTCTTTTTTTAACGATTCATCTTTAAAGTAGTAAGATTCATTCGCATTAAAATGCAGCTCGTAATAATCTGGTTCTGCATTTTTATAAAGATTTATTATCTGTTGTTTAACGCTCATGGTTACAGTTTCATCTTTTTTAATCTCTTCTATAAATTCTTTTTGATGTTGCAGATTCATTTGAGCCTTATAATGAATTATACCGCTTTGGGCATAAGAAAACAAAGAAGAGCCTATACATAGTAAAACAATAAAATTTTTCATAATACAATAAATTGTTTATAACTAAGAATTTAGTTTATAGAAGTGAACTTAAAAATAAAGGAACAATTTTAGATAATATGTAAGCGAAATTAACATTTCATTAACATATTTAAATTTTTATATTATAGTTAGATGAAAGTTGATCATAAACAAAAAACCCCAATATTTAAAAATATTGGGGGGTTTTTATGAGTTTTACTTTTTCTTAATCTTGAAACATTTCATTGATTTTAGATCGTAACTTTCTATTGTAATCTTCAAATAACCAGTCTCGGTAATTTTTAGTATTGTTAATAATGCAGTAAGAATATCTTTTTATTCGATCTCTTATGTCATCTTTTAGCTCTCTGGCTAAAATTCTCGCATCAAAAACATCTTCGCTATTTTCTACACACATCTGGGCATGTTGTGCGATTGATTCGTCTAAAACAGCTTTAGATTTTTGACCATTGTTCACCGTTTTGTTATAGGCTTCTTTCACATCAAAATATATACTTTCTGAATTTTTAAAGAGCTCTCTAACTTCTTCGGGCATTTTATATTTAAACTCGCGCTCAATATCTTCGTCTCCCGTAATATTCTCTAAGAAATAATCTGGATTTTTAAAGATTTGCTGCCAATCTACTGGGGCATCCCACAATCCAAAACGAGCCGCATTGTTTCCTAAATCGATTACCGTAAAAATATCTTTATGAGGCAGTTTCCTAGACCCCCTACCAATCATTTGGTAATAAAGTGTCAAAGATTTAGTCGCTCGGTTAAGTATAATATTTTCTACCGTAGGTTCATCAAAACCGGTAGTTAAAATACTAACCGAAGTAAGAATAGCATCGGGTTTTTGTTTAAACCATTTTAAAATTTCTTTTCTTTCTTTCTTGCTATGCGTGTTGTCTAAGTGTCTAATCTCGTAACCAGCATCTTTAAAGGTCTGGTAAACGTACCATGAGGTATTGATACCATTATTAAAGATAAGCGTCTTCTTACCTTTACATCGCTCTTCGTAGGCTTGTACCAACTTCTCTTGCATCGACATATTGGTGTACAAATCTTCCGAAGATTTTACGGTGTAATCTCCGTTAATCCCTATCTGCAAGGATGTTAATCCCACATCATAACTATAAGTTTCTGCTTTAGCGAGAAAACCTTTTCCTATCAATGACGGAATAGAGTTTCCTACAATAAGTTCTTTATAGTTATCCTTCATAGGTAACTTGATGTTAGAACTTAGAGGCGTAGCGGTTACTCCAAGAATAAAGGAGTCTTCAAAATATTTAAACAATTTGGTAAACGAGTTGTAATGCGCTTCATCAATAATCACTAAGCCTACATTATCTACTTCTAGCTTTTCATCATTAAGCCTATTGTTAAGCGTTTCTACCATGGCCACAAAACACTGGTATTCGTCTTGGTCTGGTAATTCTTTTACTTTACTGTTTACAATTTTATTACGCACTCCAAAACCATCAAGCATTTTGGAAGTCTGCTTGCACAGTTCTATACGGTGCGTTAAAATGACAACTTTCTTATTGGTTTGTTCGATGTATCTTCTTACAATTTCAGAAAAAACCACGGTTTTCCCTCCTCCTGTAGGCAATTGATACAACAAATTAAAATTATCTGGAGCATCGTTTAAATAAGAAAAGATTTTTTCTAAATCTTTTTCTTGATAGTCATATAATTCTTTTTCAATTACTTTTTCACTCATAAAGCTTGGTATCCTCCTTCTAAAAATTTTCAACTCAAAACCCTGCAAAATTACGCAGTTTTAAAGGTTTATTGAAATTATTTGACATAAAATAATAATATATTTTATATTGTTGTAAGTCAAACCTTTAAAATGGGGAAACCAAGGGTTTTAAATTTAATGATCATCTTTAAGTGATTTTTTTTAAATAAGTAGGTATAGTTAGGATTGAAAAAATTATTTTTGCAGTGAACGTTAATTAAAAACTATCCATTTTGAATAACTCCAAAGCCCAAAAAATTATAAAAAAAATTCTTGAAGATTTAGAGCATGCAGGAATTATCACCAATACCCTTGTAGCCGAATTAAAAGATTTAAGACCCTATGCGGTAGAAGAACAAAGACCTGTAATTGCGAAAGCGATTAGGCTTACTTACCAACATATAGAAGAATATTACACTTTTGATATTCCTATCCCAGAAGATGATCCTCTTGAAGAGGAAAATGAGGAAGGAGAAATGGAAGTGGTTGAAAAAGAGGAAACCGAAAAGAAAGAATTTAATGCCGATGAAAGTTTGATCTACTTAATCAATTTGATTAAAGATGGTGACAACAAGCATAATATCGAAGAAATAAGAGAATACAACAAAGCACTTAACGATTACGAGTTTTAAGTCATAAAGTGTTGAAGCAAAAAAAAGAGGGATTTTAAAAAAAACCCTCTTTTTTTATTTTGAAACCACTACTGTTTATAGTTACGATTAAGTCCCTGCTTGTTGGCAAAGGCAGGTTGATTCTTCTATATTACTCTTGTTTCAATTGCCATTCCCAGGCGCTTTTTAGAGAGTCTTCTATGCCTAGCTCTGCTTTCCAACCTAAATCGGTGTTGGCTTTAGTAGTATCAGCGTAAGCTGCGGTGATATCTCCTTCTCTTCGGTCTACAATTTTATAAGGCAGTTTTTGCTGACTCACTTTTTCAAATGCTTGAATGACTTCTAAGACACTATTTCCTTTTCCAGTTCCTAAATTAAAAACCTCGTAATTCTTTTTATTCTTAGCATTGATAAGTCGTTCTAAAGCCACAATATGCGCTTTGGCCAAATCTACTACGTGAATATAATCTCTTACTGCAGTTCCGTCTGGAGTAGGATAATCATTTCCAAAAACAGAAAGTTCTTTTCTTTTTCCTGCTGCCGTTTGCGTAATAAACGGAATTAAATTTTGAGGCACCCCAATCGGTAATTCTCCTATCTCGGTAGATTTATGAGCACCAATGGGGTTAAAATAACGCAATGAAATCGCATTAAACTGCGGATTTGTTTTCGCATATTCTTGAATAATCTCCTCTCCTATTTGTTTGGTGTTTCCGTAAGGAGATTCTGCTTTTTTTACGGGAGCTTCTTCAGTAATAGGCAATTCATCGGCTTGACCGTAAACCGTACACGAAGAGCTAAAAATAAAGTTACTCAACTCTTTTCTACGCATTTCTTGTAAGACTAAAACCAGCGTATTGATGTTGTTTTCATAATACAAAAGTGGTTTCTCTACACTTTCTCCCACCGCTTTTGAAGCTGCAAAATGAATAATTCCGTCGAGGTCATGGTGTTCTTCAAAAAATTCACTTAACCTAAGCTTATCTTTTAAATCTATTTTATGAAATTGAGGTGACTTTTGGGTGATGGAAGTAATCCCCTCCAATACAGAAATACTGGAATTGGAAAGATTGTCTATAATAACAACTTCGTAATCTTTTTGAAGTAGTTCTACCACGGTATGAGAGCCAATAAAACCAAGCCCTCCCGTTACTAATATTTTCATGATTGAGATATTGATATCTAACAAACTTAGAAAATTATAATGAGAAATTAGTACTTTCACATTTAATTTTTCGAGGGTGTATTGCAATAAAACTGACGAAAATGCAATAGGAAAATAAATTTTTCAGAAGTTAAAAACCTACTAAGAAGAACCCTAAATTTACGTCGCTAAGCTCTTCTTTTTTATTAAAGATTAAAGTATCTTTGCAAAAACTTTATTTTATGGACAATTCTATCAAAGCTTTTAGAATCATTAGTGTGTTGGAAGCTATTTCTTTCTTGGTTTTACTTCTTATTGCTATGCCCTTAAAATACATTTGGGATATGCCAGAAATGGTACAAATTGTAGGGATGGCACACGGTATTTTATTTGTTCTTTATGTAATTGGTGCGTATTGGATGTATGAAAAGTTGAACTGGTCGTTTAAAACCTTAATAATCGTTGTGATTTGTTCTGTTCTTCCATTAGGACCTTTTTATGCCGACAATAAATATTTGCCAAAAAATAAAGCAGCTTAAATTTTAAGCTGCTTTATTTAGGAATCATATTTATTTGAGTCTGTCTTTTACATACTCTATTTCGGTTTTCCCATGAGGTTTTACCTTGCCTTGCTCGTTTAAACTTACCATCACAATTTTTTCGATGCTAATAATGGTTTCGCGAGTCATTTTGTTTCTCACTTCACACTTTAAGGTAAGCGAAGCCGTTCCAAATTTGGTAACCTCTAGTCCTATTTCTATAATATCTCCTTGTTTGGCCGAGCTTTTAAAGTCAATTTCACTCATAAACTTGGTGACTGTTTTAGGGTTTTCCAACTGAATAATCGCATATAAAGCGGCTTCTTCGTCTATCCACTCCAATAATCTGCCTCCAAATAAAGTTCCGTTAGGGTTTAAATCTTGGGGTTTAATCCATTTTCTAGTATGAAATCTCATGGTCTTTTGTTTTACTGAAATATAACTCAATCAATTTAAAATTTTGCCAAAGAATCATCAGCCTTTATGATAGCGATATTTGCAAAAGCTTTGCAGCATCTTTAATAATTAGCAGATGATCAAATGCTAATAGGAGTTACTATCAATAATTCGTCTTCTTCTAAAAATTCGCCAGACAAAGCCCATTCTCCTTTAAACGGTTCATTCTTTCTTTTGATAAGTAAGATTTTATACTTTTTTTCTTCCGACAGGAAAATAACAGCATCTGTGGTGATTGAAATTTTGGGTTTCGACATTATAAAGTTTTTGGAATCGCAATTTGCGTAGAAAAACGTTTGTTAAACTTTTCAATAAAATAAGCAGAAAGTAAAGGCGAAGACTCTTCGATATTTTGATGAATAAAAAAGTATAGATTTTTTAAACCGTGTCCATACCATTCTTCAATGCGGTCCAGCCAATCATCCAAACGATCATAATCTGAGCTATGATTAGCTCCGTTATAACGAATAAAAGCCGTTTGGTTGGTAAGACGCATATGGAGTAAATCCCGTCTTCCCGCGCTATCAGTAATAAGATTGCAGACGTTATATTTTAATAAAATGGCATTAAAATCATCTTCTACCGCTTTATCCTTAAACCAGTTTTCATTTCTTACTTCTATAGATAACGGAATCTCGTCGGGCCATTTTTCAAAAAAAGGAGTCAATCGGTCCATATCTTTAGGAAGAAAATTATCTGGCATTTGTAGAAATACCATTCCTAATTTATGCTCCAAACCCGTAAGATTTGCGGTAAAATCGGTGACTAAATCATCAGAATCCTGCAAACGTTTTAAATGACTAATGAGCCGAGGCACTTTGGGAAAAAACTTAAAATTTTCAACGGTTTTTTCTTTCCACTTTTCAAACTGCTCAAAAGGCCACATTCTGTAAAATGAAGCGTTGAGCTCTATGCTATTAAATTGAGTAGAATAATAGGTAAGCTCTTCTTTGGCACCTTTGGGATAGAAGCCTTTTAAATCTTTCTTATTCCATTTGGCACAGCCTATTCTCACATCATTCCAAGAATTAGGTTCAAACTTATGAAGGATGTTGTGCGTTTGCTCTTGATCTTTAGGTAAACTAAAATCAATAGCTTCGGGATGATCTACTCTTCCAAATTTCATAGCATAGGTTTATTCTGGATACTCAATTCTTAAGTGATAAATATTCTTCAGTTTTCGTTTTAAAATCTTTTTAATGGCTTGTATTTCTTTAAATGTAATGTTAGCATTTAAAAACTGACCTTCATCCATTTGCTTATTGATAATCTTCTCCACAAAATCATCTATTAAAGAGGCCGTAGGTTCTTTTAAACTTTTACTGGCAGCTTCCACACTATCACTCATCATCAAAATAGCGGTTTCTTTGCTAAAAGGAGTCGGACCAGGATATCTAAAGTTCTCTACATTTACATCTTCGTCGTTTTCTTGTGCTTTTTTATAAAAATAAAACACCAAACTCGTACCGTGATGGGTTCTAATAAAATCTATCAAACGATCTGGCAGATTATTTCGCTTGGCCATTTCAATCCCGTATACCACGTGATTAATAATGATTTCGGCACTTTCTTTAGGATCCAACTCATCATGAGGATTTACCGAGGTCGTTTGATTCTCTGTAAAATAAGTAGGATTCGCCATTTTTCCAATATCGTGATATAGCGCTCCTACCCTAACCAACATGGCATTACCTCCTATTTCATTAGCGGCAGCTTCAGCGAGATTCGCCACATTTAAACTGTGGTGAAAAGTACCCGGTGCCTTATTAGAAAGTTCCTTTAGCAGCTTAGAATTGGTATCAGAAAGTTCTAGTAAAGACATATCAGACACTAAACCAAATAGCTTTTCATAAGCGTAAATAAGCGGTTGTACAAAAAGTGTAGCAAATCCGCCAAGGAGAAACATCATCATCGTGGCATAATCAATCTTGCTGATATCACCTTCCTGAATAATAGTAAATGAGAAATAAGCAAAAATATAAACCGCAGTAATTTGTCCTACCGAGATAAATAGGTTGGCGCGTTTATAAAGTTCAGAAATGGTTAATATCGTTACAATCCCTGCAATGATTTGCAAAAACATGTACTCATAACTATTGGGAACAATAACTCCAAGAATAAGCACAGTTACGACATGAGTAAATAAGCCTAGTCTGGAATCAAAGAAAGCCTTCAGCGTAAGCGGAAGAATACAAAGCGGGACTACATATAAATAATCCACATTGATTTTCATCACGGTAGTAGTTAAGAAAACCGTGAGTAAAATGTTGAAAAAGATAAAAGTTACTTTGGTATTGTTCTCAAAAATATCATTTCTGTATTTATGAATAAACAAAAATAGCATGAGTAAGGCCAAAGAAACTAACAATAAATAACCCGTCACTACCACGTAGTAACTGGATTCTGTCCAAACTTTAGATTCGTATTCCGTTTTTAAAGAGATTAGAATTCGATACTTATTATTGTCGATGACCTCTCCTCTTTCAACAATTCGGCTTCCTTTAGAAATACTTCCGCGGGTATAGGAAATGGATCTAAGTTTAAGCTGCAAATCTTTTTCGGTTAACTCTTCATTGAGTTTAACATTGGGTTTAAGAATATTAAAGAAAAGTTCTTTTAATTGATTTTGATAGGCAGAAACCCGCGACGAACTTATTTTTTTATCTAAGTAAGTTCCTAGATTATCTTGGGGAATAATATTGTTATACACCACCTCTTGAGCTTCATTTCCTTTTTTAAGATAGACAATACTATTCTCGTTAAATCGGTTGACTTCTATTAAGATCCCGGTTTTATAGATATCATTTAGCGTTTTTTGAGAAAACTTAATCAATCTAACTCCGTGTAAAGCCATAATACTGTCCCCAAAAACAGCTCTAGCTTGCTTATCTAAATTGGCTTTAATCTGTTTTGGAATTGCTATATTATAGTCGTAATAAGGCGTATGGTTTTCCCTTATTTGCTCTTTTTCATCAGCAATTTCATCATTCGTTTTTAGAATTGCAAAATCAAACGGAGCGTATAGATTTTCATATTGCCAAGGCTTCCCTTTAGAAATATCATACTTGAATTTACTCCCCTTCGGAAAAAGGTAAACAATGATGGCCGTGGTTAGCAGATATAAAAATATCTTATAAATTAAGGCTTGGTTTTTATAAATTCCGTTTACAAATTTGCTCATACGTATTACTTGACATTCAAATGTACTAAAAAAACCATCGTAAGTTCATAAAGCGTTGGTCTGTTCTTTATAAATTAGTTAAATTCGCAGAAACTGATTTAAAATTAAAAACCATGAGTAAAGAAGTAGTTATAGTTAGTGCGGCAAGAACGCCTATTGGAAGTTTTTTAGGAAGCTTATCAAATGTTCCTGCTCCAAAATTAGGTTCCATTGCAATTAAAGGCGCTTTAGATAAAATAAATTTAGATCCCAAATTAGTACAAGAAGTATTAATGGGGAATGTAGTGCAAGCAGGTGTAGGACAAGCTCCAGCACGACAAGCTGCTTTAGGAGCAGGGATTTCAGATTCAGTTCCTTGTACCACAATTAATAAAGTTTGTGCCAGCGGAATGAAAGCGGTTATGCAAGCTGCGCAATCTATTGCTTTAGGTGACGCCGATATTATTGTTGCCGGTGGAATGGAGAACATGAGCTTAATCCCTCACTATATGCATTTGAGAAACGGACAAAAATTTGGTCCTAAACAAATGGAAGATGGCATGCAAAAAGACGGTTTAGTAGATGCTTACGACCATAATGCTATGGGAACTTGCGCAGATTTATGTGCAAATGAATATGAGTTTTCTAGAGAAGATCAAGATGCTTTTGCGGTAAAATCTTACGAGCGCTCTAAAAAAGCTTGGGCAGAAGGAAAATTTGATGAAGAAGTGATCCCTGTAGAAGTGCCACAACGAAGAGGAGAACCTGTAATCTTTAAAGAAGATGAGGAGTATAAAAATGTAAGAATGGATAAAATTTCTTCTTTACGTCCTGCATTTTCTAAAGATGGTACCGTAACAGCTGCCAATGCTTCTACCATTAATGATGGCGCTGGTGCTGTCGTATTAATGAGTAAAGAAAAAGCAGAAGAATTAGGATTAACTCCTTTAGCGACTATAAAAGGTTTTGCAGATGCTGCACAAGAGCCAAAATGGTTTACCACAGCTCCATCTAAAGCTTTACCAAAGGCACTAGCAAAAGCAGGAGTTACTCAAGATAAAATAGATTTTTTTGAATTTAATGAAGCTTTCTCGGTCGTTGGTTTAGCAAATATGAAAATATTAGGCTTAACAGACGAGAATGTGAATGTAAACGGAGGAGCAGTTTCTTTAGGTCACCCCTTAGGATGTTCTGGAGTAAGAATTATTATCACTCTTTTAAACGTATTGAAGCAAAATGACGCCAAATTAGGTGCTGCTGCCATATGTAATGGAGGTGGCGGTGCTTCGGCAATGATCATTGAAAGAAATTAATAGTATCCATATATAATTATAATGCATTACGGATTTTGTAACCTTAATATAGTTCCTGTGCGATGGGAACCTGCTGATTCTAGTGAAATGGTCACTCAACTTTTGTTTGGTGATCATTTT
Source organism: Mesonia profundi (assembly GCF_031085155.1). Lineage (GTDB taxonomy): Bacteria > Bacteroidota > Bacteroidia > Flavobacteriales > Flavobacteriaceae > Mesonia > Mesonia profundi. Next base: position 29,754 of record NZ_JAVHUL010000020.1, read on the forward strand.
AAAGTCATAGAAAAAAGAAAAAAATGGAGCAAAATCCGTATTGCTTTTGATCAATATGAAGGTTGGATTGATAATAAACAGTACCTAGATATTACTGAAGATCAATATACCGAAATAGAGCAAACCCCTAATCAATTGACGGGTGATGTCATCGATTTTCTTCAAGATCAGCAAAATCAACTGATTCCCATTTCCCTAGGTGCCAATATTAATAAAGTTGAATTAGGTGGATATACCTATGAAGGTCGTAAGTTTCAAGGAAAAATACCTAAAGAGCAATTTTTGGAGACTGCCTTTCTTTATCTTCACGCGCCTTATCTTTGGGGAGGAAAAACTCCTTTTGGGATTGATTGCAGCGGATTAACGCAAATGGTATATAAGCTCAACGGATATAGCTTACTTAGAGATGCCTCCCAACAAGCAAGACAAGGAGAAGCTCTAAGCTTTATTGAAGAAAGTGAACCCGGAGATTTAGCTTTCTTTGACAATCAAGAAGGTGAAATTATTCATGTGGGCATTATAATGAGAGACAATTATGTTATTCATGCACACGGAAAAGTGAGAATAGACCGATTAGACCATAGCGGAATATTTAATGTAGACACTAAGCAATATTCACACAACCTGAGGGTGATAAAAAAGATCATCTAATAAAATTAGTTTTGATTTAAATTTTCATTCATAAAAAAAGCTTCCATTTTGGAAGCTTTTTTATGAATGGTATAAAGGGAGAACTTATTCTTTTAAAGCTTTTGCTTTTTCAGTTTCTCCTAGCATACTGTAAATCTGTGAGAGAATTTGAGCAGACTGTTTGTATTCTGCAGACTCTTTTGGCTTGTTCTGAATTACTTTCTCTAAATATGGAGTTGCTTCCGTATAAAGACTATTTCTTTCTTCTTGAAGCTCTTTATAGCGCTTATTATCTGCGTTTGACATTCCCAAACCGTTCATCTCTTCAATTATTCCTTTCTCTTTGTTTAAAATAGCAGAAGCAATATTAATGTTAGCATTCAACATTTCAGGATCAATTTTAATGGCTTTTTTATAATATCCAATTGCTTTCTCTGGATCACCCATTTTACTGGCAGTTACTCCTAAATTGTAATAAAGAGTAGCATTGCCGGGATCTATCTCAATCACTTTTTCGACTAACTGAGAATACTTATCCATTTTACCTAAGTTGTAGTAGATATCAGCTTCTGTCAACATAAGATTAGTGTCCTCTGGGCTTTCTTTTCTTGCCTGTTGAATTGCTTTTATGGCTTTTTCTTTTTCATCTTTTTGAAGATAAATCAAAGCTATGTTTTTAACTATATCTGGTCTTTTAGATTCTTCCTTAATGCTAGAAGGTTTAATATGACTTCCAGCTTTAATGTAGATATCTCTCTTATTCTTATCATTACCAAACTCTTCTACTTCTCCAGTCTCTTTATTCACCGCAGTGTAAATAGTTCCTTTTCCGGTATAACCTACATCTCTTAATTTTTTAAAATAGTTTAGAGCATTATCAAAATCTTCTGCTCTACTAGCATCATATGCTGCATAATAAAGATATAAAGTATCTTTATTACTTAAAGTATAAGCAGTATAAATTTTCTTTGAAGATTCCTTAAACTTTTCTTGTGTTTGATCTTCTGATGCTGCAGTAATCAAGACTCTTTTTACTTCTGCGATTCCTATTTTACCTTCCTCTTCTTCTCCTAAGACAATTGCTTTTTGAAAAGATTCTCCTGCGGTAATCAAATCCTCTGTTTTTAAAGTAGTCTCTTTTTTAGCCGCTAGAAACGCATTTCCTTTAGTAAGGTAAAAGTCTGCTTGTATTCTATCTTTTTCATTAGAAATAGCCCCCTCTACAGAGGTTAAAAGAGTTTTAGCCTCTGTATAATTTCCAGATTCTACTGCTTTTGCAGCTTTCCTAATTTCCTTCTTTTGTGCAATCGCCACAATTCCAATAAGGGAAAGACCAATACTAAGTGCTTTAGTTTTCATAATCATTATTTTTTTATTTTTTATTCTTCCTCGTCGTTAGGCTCAATAGTTGTGCCATTTTCACTTGTAGATGCGTCTAAAGAACCATTTTGGTTCTCTTCTAAACCTTCTTCATTCCCTTCCTCATCATCTTCGTTGGCAACTTTAGCTACTGCAGCAATCGAGTCATTACCTTTTAAATTAATTAAACGAACTCCCTGTGTGGCACGTCCCATAGTACGTAAACTTGATACAGCTATTCTAATGGCAATACCAGATTTATTGATGATCATTAAGTCATCACTATCGGTTACACTTCTAATGGTTACCAATTCTCCCGTTTTCTCTGTAATAGAAATGGTTTTCACACCTTTTCCTCCACGGTTGGTAATTCTATAGATTTCCTCTCCTGTTTCAGGATCATCAATAAAGGTACGTTTACCGTATCCGTTTTCAGAAACAACCAGTACGGTTTCTTCTTTAGGATCTTCTACGGCAATCATTCCTACTACTTCATCCTTATCGTGAGCAAGTCTAATTCCTCTCACTCCCGAAGCATTTCTACCCATAGGTCTTGTTTTACTTTCTTCAAAACGAATACATTTTCCGCTTTTAAGCGCTAACATTACTTGGCTATCGCCTGTAGTAAGCTTAGCAGAAAGTAATTCATCTCCATCCTTAATGGTAATGGCATTAATACCGTTGGTTCTTGGTCTAGAATACTGCTCCAAAGAAGTTTTCTTCACCTGACCTTTTTTGGTTGCCATAATCACATAATGACTATTGATGTACTCTTCGTTTTTCAAGTCTTGTGTACATATAAAAGCATTTACTCGGTCTTCAGGATCAATATTGATCAAGTTTTGAATGGCTCTACCTTTAGAAGATTTACTTCCTTCAGGGATTTCATAAACTCGCATCCAGAAACATTTTCCGTTTTGAGTAAAGAAAATCATATACTGGTGGTTGGTCCCTACAAACAGGTATTCTAAGAAATCTTCATTTCTTGTAGTGGAAGCTTTAGAACCAACTCCTCCTCTATTTTGTTTTTTATATTCTGAAAGCGGAGTCCTTTTAATATATCCTGCGTGAGAAATAGAAATCACTACTTGCTCATCAGGAATCATATCTTCCATACTTAAATCCCCTCCTGCGTAGTTAATTTCTGAACGTCTCTCATCACCATACTTATCTCTTATCTCTAAAAGCTCTTCTTTAATGATGGTCATTCTTCGTTCTTTGCTCGCAAGAATATCCTTTAAGTCTTCAATGGTTAACATTAACTCATCGTATTCTGTACGTAGCTTATCTTGTTCAAGACCTGTTAATTGTCTTAAACGCATTTCTACGATGGCTTTCGCCTGAATTTCGCTTAACTCGAACCGCTCAATTAATTTATTACGCGCTTCTTCTGTATTGCTAGAAGAACGAATCAAGGCAATCACTTCATCAATATTATCTGAAGCTATGATTAATCCTTCTAAGATGTGTGCTCGATCTTCGGCTTTCTTTAATTCAAATTCGGTTCTTCTTACTACTACTTCGTGACGGTGTTCCACAAAATATTGAATCATATCTTTTAGATTCAACATTTGAGGTCTTCCTTTTACCAAAGCAATGTTATTCACACTAAAAGAAGATTGTAGTGCTGTATGCTTAAATAAGGTATTTAAAACGATATTAGGAACAGCATCTCTTTTTAAGATATACACGATACGCATACCGTTTCTATCAGATTCATCTCTGATCAACGAAATACCCTCAATTTTCTTATCATTAACTAAGTCGGCGGTTTTCTTAATCATATCCGCCTTATTGACTTGATATGGAATCTCGGTCACCACGATGCATTCTTTGCCTTTCACTTCTTCATGAGTAGCTTTAGCTCTCATCACCACTCTACCTCTACCGGTTTTAAACGCTTCACGAACACCTTCGTATCCATAAATAACTCCTCCAGTAGGAAAATCGGGTGCTTTTATATATTCTATAAGCTGATCGATTTCAATATCGTGATCATCAATATAAGCAATGGTACCATCTATTACTTCCGTCAAGTTATGAGGAGGCATGTTGGTTGCCATACCTACAGCAATACCACTAGCTCCGTTCACCAAAAGATTAGGAACACGAGTAGGTAAAACCGTGGGTTCTTTTAAGGTATCATCAAAGTTAAGGGAATGATCTACCGTATCTTTATCGATATCGGCTAGCATATCCTCACTTATTTTACGCATTCTAGCCTCGGTATATCGCATTGCTGCAGGGCTATCGCCATCTACAGATCCAAAGTTACCTTGGCCATCTACCAACATATAACGAAGACTCCATTCTTGAGCCATTCTAACCATGGCATCATATACAGAGGTATCTCCGTGAGGGTGATACTTACCTAGTACCTCTCCTACGATTCTTGCTGATTTCTTATGTGCTCGGTTGGAAAATACACCTAATTCGTACATTCCAAATAATACTCTACGGTGAACTGGTTTTAAACCGTCACGAACGTCTGGCAGTGCACGTGACACAATGACTGACATTGAGTAATCAATGTAAGCCGATTTCATTTCATCTTCAATGTTGATAGGAATTAACTTCTCTCCTCCAGCCATAAAATTTTATTTAGTTAATAATCTTTATTCTAACGTGGCAATTTAATCATTTTCCCTATTATATAAAGCCTTTATGGAAGATTTTACACCTATTTTATTAACAAATATTTATTCGTTATTGGTTAATAATTAAATGCTACTATGCTTTGATTTTACACTATATTTTTGTCTATTAGCGTAGTGACCTTTATTGAGGTATGGTTTTTGAATTTATGAGTTGAAATTAATAAGAGGAGATAAGAAAATGGACGATAATTTTTCACCCAGAGTAAAAGATGTTATAACATACAGTAAGGAAGAGGCTTTACGCTTAGGTCACGATTTTATTGGGACAGAGCATTTGGTCTTAGGCTTGCTGCGTGATGGTAATGGAAAAGCCATAGATATATTAGAATCCTTAAATGTAGATTTAGATCATTTAAGACGAAAAGTTGAGATTTTAAGTCCGCTTAACGCGGATAGCTCTACCCTTTCTAATGAAAAGAAGAACCTTCATTTAACAAGACAAGCAGAAAGAGCTTTAAAAACTACCTTTTTGGAAGCTAAACTTTTTCAAAGTTCGTCTATTAATACGGCGCATTTATTATTATGTATTTTAAGAAATGAGAATGATCCTACCACCAAGCTTATCAATAAGCTTAAAGTAGATTATGATAACGTTAAAGACGAGTTTAAATCTATGATCACACAAGATAACGATTACGTAGAAGGTCCTACGTCTGAATCTTTTTCAGATGATGAGACCGCTTCAGATGATAATCCCAAGAATAATCCCTTTGGATCAAGCAATCCAAAAACAGGAAAGGCCAATAAAAAGTCTAAAACCCCAGTGTTGGATAACTTCGGAAGAGATCTTACTGAAATGGCCGATGATGGGAAACTAGATCCCGTAGTAGGTCGTGAAAAGGAAATTGAGCGGGTTTCTCAAATCCTGAGTAGAAGAAAGAAAAACAACCCCCTCCTTATTGGAGAACCTGGGGTTGGTAAAAGTGCCATCGCAGAAGGTTTAGCTTTGCGAATTGTACAACGAAAAGTTTCTCGAATTTTATTTGACAAACGTGTTGTTACTTTAGATTTGGCGAGCATCGTTGCAGGTACTAAATATAGAGGGCAGTTTGAAGAGCGTATGAAAGCCGTGATGAACGAACTCGAAAAGAATGATGACATCATCTTATTTATTGATGAGATTCACACCATAGTAGGTGCTGGAGGTGCCACTGGAAGCTTAGATGCCAGTAATATGTTTAAACCTGCTTTAGCAAGAGGGGAATTACAATGTATTGGTGCCACTACCCTAGATGAGTACAGACAGCATATTGAAAAAGATGGTGCTTTAGAAAGAAGGTTCCAAAAGGTCATCATTGAGCCAACATCGGTAGATGAAACCATAGAAATTCTTGACAATATCAAGTCGAAGTACGAGTCTCACCACAATGTAAATTATACAGACGAAGCTATACGCGCTTGTGTAAAACTAACGAATAGGTATATGACCGATCGTTTTTTACCAGACAAGGCCATCGATGCTTTAGATGAAGCTGGTTCTCGTGTGCACATTACCAATATTGAGGTTCCTAAAAAGATTTTAGATCTAGAACGCCAATTAGATGAGGTTAGGGAGACTAAAAATACGGTAGTTAAAAAGCAGAAATATGAAGAGGCTGCCAAATTAAGAGATGACGAAAAGAAGATAGAAAAAGAACTGGAAATCGCTCAAGAACGTTGGGAAGAGGAATCTAAACAACATAAAGAAATCGTAACCGATGAACATGTAGCCGATGTCGTTTCGATGATGACCGGGATTCCCGTGAATAGAATTGCACAGACTGAAAGCAATAAATTGGCCGAATTACCTAACCTGATAAAAGGAAAAGTAATTGGTCAAGATGAAGCGGTCAATAAAGTAGTAAAAGCGATTCAGCGAAATAGAGCCGGATTAAAAGATCCTAACAAACCCATTGGGTCGTTTATCTTTTTAGGACAAACTGGAGTAGGTAAAACGCAATTAGCAAAGGTGTTGGCGAAAGAATTATTCGACAATGAAGACACGCTTATCAGAATTGATATGAGTGAATATATGGAGAAGTTTGCCGTTTCTAGACTAATTGGAGCTCCTCCAGGATACGTGGGATACGAAGAAGGCGGACAGTTAACCGAAAAAGTGAGACGTAAGCCTTACGCGGTAGTTCTTTTAGATGAAGTAGAAAAAGCGCATCCAGATGTGTTTAATATGATGCTTCAGGTGTTAGATGATGGTTATTTAACCGATAGTTTAGGCCGTAAAATTGACTTTAGAAATACCATTATCATTATGACTTCCAATATTGGAGCTCGTAAGTTGAAAGATTTTGGTCAAGGAGTTGGGTTTGGAACTCAGGCGAAAAAGAGTCAGACAGATGAGAATACCAGAGGAATTATAGAAAACGCGTTAAAGAAAGCCTTTGCCCCTGAATTCTTGAATAGAATTGATGATGTGGTTATTTTCAACTCTTTAGAAAGAGAAGACATCCATAAAATTATCGACATTGAATTGGCGAAACTATTTGATAGAATCGAAGATTTAGGATATAACTTAGAACTTTCTGATGCGGCAAAAGATTTTATTGCTGAAAAAGGATTCGATAAGCAGTACGGGGCTAGACCTTTAAACAGAGCTATCCAGAAATATGTAGAAGATGCCTTAGCGGAAGAAATTATCACTTCCAAAATGGCGGAAGGAGATAAAGTAAAAATGGATCTCAACAAAGAAAAAACTGAATTGGTCATCGAAATAAAAAAAGCGAAAAAGAAAAAAGAAGAATCCGAATAAATGAAATCTAAATGCAAAAAAGCCTCATATCTTATTAGATATGAGGCTTTTTTTTGCTTTATATAAAAACTAGAACGTTTTAATTACAAAACATCAAGTCTTTATCAATATCAAATTGATGCAAGAAACGCTTAGCGTTGGCTATTTCTGTAGCCATGACTTTATCTTGTTTTACAATTGGCACCTCTTCTCTAAACCCAGTTACCAATTGCTCTATAAATGCAGATGATTTTAAAGGCTCTCTATAATATAAAGCCTGTGAAGCATTAAACAATTCGATGGCTAACACAGAATTTAGGTTCTCTACCACTTTAATCAGTTTGGTGGCAGAATTTGCTCCCATACTTACGTGATCTTCCTGTCCGTTAGAAGAAACAATAGAATCAATACTCGCTGGAGTACAATATTGTTTATTCTGACTTACGATACTTGCCGCTGTATATTGCGGAATCATAAACCCATTATTCAACCCTGGATCATCTACTAAAAACATAGGCAGTCCTCGTAATCCCGAAACCAACTGGTAAATTCTTCTTTCAGAGATATTACCTAATTCCGCGACAGCGATCGCCAAATAATCCATCCCTAAAGCTAAAGGCTGACCGTGAAAGTTTCCGCCAGAGATAATTTTATCTTGTTCTACAAAAAGATTAGGATTATCGGTAACGCTATTAATTTCAGTTTTTACCGTTTGATGCACAAAACGAATGGTGTCTTTAGAAGCACCATGAACTTGTGGAATACATCTAAACGAATAAGGATCTTGAACGCTTTCCTTCGTTTTATGAGCGATTTCACTTCCTTCTAAGAAACTTAAGATTCGCTCGGCAGTTTTTACTTGTCCGCGATGGGGTCTTACCTCGTGAACCAACGGATCAAAAGGGGATAAATTACAATCAAAACCTTCTACAGAAACAGCGCTAATCGCATCGGCTAAATACGAAAGCTTATAGACTTCAATTAAAGAAAATACGGCGTGAGCACTCATAAACTGAGTTCCGTTAAGCAAAGCCAAACCTTCTTTAGACCTTAACTCTAGTGCTTTTAACTTATTAGACTTCAATACTTTTTCTGAAGGCTGTACTTTTCCTTTATAAACCACTTCTCCCTTTCCTAAAAGCGGTAAAGACATATGTGCCAAAGGCGATAAATCTCCCGAAGCTCCTAAGGATCCTTGTTCATAAATTACGGGAATAATATCCTTATTAAAAAACTCAATGAGACGCTCTACGGTTTCTAAAGCGATTCCTGAATGACCGTAACTTAACGACTGGATCTTAAGCAACATCATGATTTTCACAATCTTGTCACTTACGCGATCACCAGTTCCACAAGCGTGAGAAATCACTAGGTTTTCTTGCAGTTGAACCAAGTTATCTTTAGAAATTTTTACGTTGCATAAAGAACCAAATCCGGTATTGATTCCGTAGAAAGGCTCTACAGAATTATCTATTTTCTCATCCAGGTATTTTCTAGATTTCTGAATGTATAATTTAGCTTCCTCACTCAGTTCTAATTGAATGTTTTCATCAATTATTTTTTGAATATGATGGATATCTAAAATATCTCTACTTATATAATGTATTTCTTTCATGGTAAATTTCAGTAAATAGGTTAGTCAATTCGCAAAATTAAGCTTTTGTTTCAGGTTTCTCAAACAAACTCCTAATGGCTTTTCCTAAATAGGCGGTAATATCGCTAGCGATTAAGGCATCTGGCACAGTATCAGCTACTACCAAGTCTCCGGCTTTCGCGTGTATAAAAACTCCAAATACTGCTGCAATCGCAGGATCATAACCTTGGGCCAATAAACCTGCTATCACTCCAGAGAGCACATCTCCGCTTCCAGCAGTTGCCATCCCTGGATTTCCATTGGTGTTGATGTATATATTGTCGCTAGAAACCGTCATCGTATAAGCACCTTTAATTACCATGGTAACTTTATATTTATCAGAAAATTTTTGAACTTTGTCTAATTTTTCAAAATCATTCTTCCAGCTTCCAATTAAGCGTTCTAATTCTTTGGGATGTGGCGTTAAAATTGATTTCTCCGGAATTAATTCCAACAACTCTGAATATTTACTCAACATATTAAGTCCGTCGGCGTCAATAAGCATCGGGGTCTTCACTTGATTTAGTAAGGTCGTTAGAAGTTCTATAGATTTTTCGTTGGTTCCTGCTCCCATTCCAAAAGCCACAATATCTTCTTTTTTTAGTTCCAATTTCATGTCTGCTAAATGGATATCGTGGGGCACCACTTCTACCATCGCTTCTGGTACACTAGTTTGTAAAATATCATAACCACATTGAGGAATCACCGCAGTTACTTTTCCTACACCTATTCTTAGCGCTGCTTTACTCGACAAAGTCATACTTCCCATCATCCCATAGCTTCCCCCAACCATATAGGTATGACCGTAATTCCCTTTATGGGTAAATTTAGATCTGGGTTGGTATAGGCTTGCGGCTTGCTCCTCTCCTATTAATATCGCTTTCGCTGGATTTTCAGCAAGATACTGTCCATCAATTCCTATATCTATAATTTGAACATTTCCGGCAAACGGAGCTGTTTCTGGAAGGAAGAAGGCCAGTTTCGGAGCTTGAAACGTAAGGGTATAATTGGCTTCTACAATAGGCTGATCTGCAATAATCTCATCGGCCAACATTCCCGAAGGCATATCTATAGCTACTTTAAAAGCTTTAGATTCGTTGATGCGAACAATCAGTTTTTGCACCCATTCTACTAAAGGTCGATTGAGCCCTATTCCAAAAATAGCATCAATCACAAAATCATTAGATTTGATTTCGGGAAAATCGTCTTCAGACTTTAATAAAACAGGCCAATTTTTGGTGTCTTCTTTTAAGGTTCTATAATTTTCTAGAAAGCCTTCAGATCTTTTATCGCTGTAATTCACCACATAGACATCAACATGATAGCCTTCTCGCACCAATTTTCTAGCGACTACTAGCCCGTCACCACCATTGTTTCCAATTCCGCAGAAAACTTTAATCTTTATTTCGGCGCCATTAAGTCTATTGTTAATTTCCTCAAAAATCCTAGAAGAAGCCCTCTCCATAAGCTCTAAGGAGGTTATTTTTTGTTTTTCTTGGGTAATTTTATCAGCTTCGTGAAGTTGTTCAGCGCTAAATATTTTCATGAGTTTTCTGTTTTACACAAAGATAACAATCTTTAAAAACTAGCTTGGAATAAACTATAATTTGATTGTTGCTAAAACACGTACAATACTTTACCTTTGCACAAAATTTTTATACTATGAAGACGACACAACTTACACATATACATGAAGCTTTAGGAGCCAAAATGGTTCCGTATGCAGGTTACAATATGCCTGTTTCCTATGAAGGCGTAAATGCCGAGCATGAAACCGTTCGTAAAGGAGTGGGTATTTTTGATGTTTCTCATATGGGAGAATTTTTGGTATCTGGTCCCAAAGCTTTAGATTTAATTCAGAAAATAACGACCAATGATGCTTCTAAATTAAAAGACGGAAAAGCGCAATATACCTGTATGCCCAATCTTACGGGGGGAATTGTAGATGATTTGATCATTTACAGAATGAATGAAGAAAAATACCTTTTGGTGGTAAATGCTTCTAATATAGATAAGGATTGGAACTGGATTGCAGAGAATAATACGATGGAAGCCGATGTAAAGGATCTTTCTGATGAATATTGTTTATTAGCCATTCAAGGTCCTAAAGCAATTGAAGCCATGCAGCCTCTAACTTCTACGGATTTATCAGCTATAAAGTTTTATAATTTTGAAGTCTCCGATTTTGCAGGAGAAGATCAAATTATTATTTCTGCAACTGGTTATACCGGAAGTGGCGGATTCGAAATTTACTGTAAAAATCACAATGCAGAAGCGATTTGGAATGCGGTTTTAAAAGCAGGAGAAGACTACGGAATTAAGCCTATAGGCCTTGCTGCTAGAGATACCTTAAGATTAGAAATGGGACTTTGTCTTTACGGAAACGATATCGACGAGACCACCTCTCCTATTGAAGCTGGTTTAGGCTGGATCACCAAATTCACCAAAGATTTTGTCAATTCAGAAAACCTGAAGAAAGAAAAAGAACAAGGCCCTAAAAGAAGGTTGATCGCTTTTGAAATGCTAGAAAGAGGAATTCCTAGAAAAGATTACCCTATTTTAGATGAAAACGGAAATGAAATAGGACACGTAACCTCGGGTACGCAATCTCCTTCTACAGGAAAAGCCATTGGAATGGGTTATGTAAAAACCGAATTTAAAGCGGTAGATACTCCTATTCAAATTCAAATAAGAAAGAAAACCATTCCAGCAATTATCGTAAAACCTCCTTTTTATAAAGGGTAGTTTTACTTTTTAGTCTATAAAAAACTAGTGTTCAAGAAAATTCAACTTTTCTGAACACTAGTTTCTTTTGGATGATTCGTGTTTCATATTCAGATCAAAGTTTAAAATTTGACTCTCTCTGCACGCTGCATCCAATATTCTTTATTTTACAACGTTTTTAAAAGAAAGATTTCAGATTAAACATTCAAAAAAAATACTAATTCTTGGCGGCAGCGGATTCTTAGGACAAGCGCTTTATAAAGAACTTCTGCCCTATTTTAACGTACACGCCACCTATAAAACTCCAAATAGTACTTGGGATAACAACCATCAATTTCATTGGTGGGATGCCGAGACCGAGAGTGTGAGCTTTTTATTGGAATCTTTAAAACCAGATTTGGTGATTTGCGCTTTACGCGGAAATTTTAATGCACAAATTTATGCTCATTTTGAAGCGATAGAATATGTGATGAGAACCCACACTAAAATTATTTTCCTCTCCTCTTCTAACGTGTTTGATGCCTTTACCAATTTTCCGTCTTACGAATATGACAAGACCCTTTCTATGAGTGTGTATGGGCGTTTTAAAATTAAAATAGAAAATGCGTTGCTGCGATTACCGGTAGAAAATTATGTGATTGCCCGAGTTCCTATGATTTATGGCGCCAACTCTCCGCGTTTAGAGGAGTTAAAAACCTTCCATAAAATAGAAGAATCCATAGAAGTATTTCCTAATGTGGTGATGAATGCTACAAGCGTTAATCGGCTAACACAGCAAATTCATTATATTATTAATCATGATTTGGGCGGTGTTTTTCATTTGGGAAGCAAAGATTTAATTCATCATAAAGATCTGGTGATGGAGATTTGCAAAAAAATGGAACTTAAAGATATTGTACTTAAGAATGTATACGACTCTAACGACGATCGTTACATTGCAGTCTTACCAAAAAACAATTTACTTCCAGATAATTTGCAATTTACCGTTGAAGATGTCGTAGAAGATTCTGTTTCATTTCCGTAGACTTTAGTATCTTTAAGCTGAACTAAAAAACTAGAAAATGAAAAAGTTGAGCGAGAAAGAAATCAAGAATAAGTTAAAGGATTTTGAAGGTTGGGAATTTCATGACGATAGCATTCAAACCAAATTTGAGTTTCAAGATTTTAAAGAAACCTTCTCCATTATGACCCGCATTGCTTTTGAAGCAGAAGCACAACAACATCACCCTGAGTGGACCAATGTTTTTAATACTTTAAGCATTTCTCTTTCTACCCACGACGCTGGCGGAGTTACCGAAAAAGATTTTAAAATGGTAGAGGCGATAGAAAATATTATCGAAGTAGATTAACATCAGTATTTTTATTAAATTTGTTCATCTTGAAATCAATATAAAAAATTATGGGAAGAGCTTTTGAGTTCCGTAAAGCGCGAAAAATGAAACGATGGTCAGCGATGTCCAAAGCCTTTACTCGTATTGGAAAAGATATCGTAATGGCCGTAAAAGAAGGCGGACCAGATCCTGATACTAATTCAAAATTACGGGCGGTAATTCAAAACGCGAAAAGTGTCAACATGCCTAAAGACAATATTGAGCGCGCCATTAAACGGGCGAGTGATAAAAGTCTGGGTGATTATAAAGAGGTCTTATTTGAAGGCTATGCGCCACACGGAATCGCTATTCTAGTAGAAACTGCCACCGATAATAATACGAGAACCGTAGCTAATATTCGTTCTTATTTTAATAAATGTGATGGTCACCTGGGAACTTCAGGATCGGTAGAATTTATGTTTGACCATACCTGTAACTTTAAAATTCCGGCAGAAGATCTTGATGCGGAAGAATTAGAATTAGAATTTATAGATTTTGGTGCCGAAGAAGTTTTTGAAGATGAAGACGGAATCTTAATTTACGCTCCCTTTGAGAGCTTTGGAGCGATACAAAAAGAATTAGAAGATCGAGAAATCGAAATTATCTCTTCTGGTTTTGAACGTATTCCCACCGTAACCAAAGAAATTTCTAAAGAAGATCAAGAAGATGTAGAGAAACTCCTCGAAAAAATTGAAGAAGATGATGATGTGCAAAATGTATATCACACCATGAAAGAAACAGAAGATTAAACATCTATTATCTCAAAAAAAAAGACCTTGAAAGAAGCTATTTTAACTTCTCTCAAGGTCTTTTTCAGTTTAAAACGAATTTAAAAGAAAAAAATTAATCCTTTCTTTCACTTAATACTTTTCCATTCTTATCGATGGTAATTTCTAATTCTTTGGTAAAAGTTTCTAAGTCTATTTCATAAATAACCTTATTCCCAGTTTTAATCATATCTACATCATCAATGCTAAAATCAGCATAATTCTTTTTTATGACATTACTCACCGCGCTTGGCAATTGAGAAGAAGAAATTTCTACTTTTCTTTTTACTTCTTGTCCAATAGAAGAATACCAAACATCATAATCCATTCGGTCTATTTCAAACTCCACTTTGTAGTTCTCCATATCCTTCTCCCACTCCACATCTGTTGCATTAGCGAACTCCTTATTAAAAGCAGTTGTTAAATTAGCGGGCACATCACTCATTCTCAAGTCTTGCGCTTGTACGGCGACACTTGCAAAAAGAAATACTAAACTCATTTTTAAAATTTTCATAGCGTTTGTTTTTAAGATTTAAGACAAATTAAAGGGAGGAAACTGAAAACAATTAGGAATTTTTTTTCCGTCAAGCGGAATTATCCCAATTTATTATAGAATTCAATTGTAAATTTACAAAACAAGCAATTAAGTACAAGATTTAAAATTATAATTAATTCTGAATCCGTCTTATACCAATTCTATTTTAAAATAAGGCATTGGATTTGAAAATGTATTTTTTTCAAATCCAAAACAAAAAGCGCAGTAATTGGTAAAATTGGTATTAGTTAAACGAGATGCTAAAATATTCAGATTGTATTTCCGTAAAGGGTAAATAAAGAAACTATGAAAATACTCATTATTGAAGATGAAATAGATATGCTTCAAAATATGAAGCAAACCTTAGAGAAAGAAGGCTTTTTGATAGAAAGTGCAACCCATTATGAAAGTGCATTTCAAAAAATTGGCGTGTATGCTTACGACTGCATTTTGTTGGATATTGGTTTACCAGACGGCAACGGATTGGATATTTTAAAAATTCTTAAAGAAAAAGGAATTAATGACGGAGTGATAATTGTTTCTGCCAAAGATTCTTTAGACGATAAATTAAAAGGACTTAATTTAGGAGCCGACGATTATTTGTCCAAGCCTTTTCATATGGCCGAACTCAACGCTCGCGTAAAAGCCTTACTTAGAAGAAGCAATTTTGGAGGTACGCAAAATATAGAATTAGGAAACCTTAGCGTTAATCCAGAGGAAAGAAGCGTGTGGATCAACCAAACTGAAATTGAATTAAATCGCAAAGAGATGGATATACTCCTATATTTAATCGCCAATAAAAACCGATTAGTGAATAAAACCGCTTTAGCCGAGCATGTTTGGGGAGATCACATTGATCAAGCCGATAATTTTGAGTTCATCTATTCCCAGATTAAGAACTTAAGAAAA
Source organism: Mesonia profundi (assembly GCF_031085155.1). GTDB lineage: Bacteria > Bacteroidota > Bacteroidia > Flavobacteriales > Flavobacteriaceae > Mesonia > Mesonia profundi. The sequence continues at coordinate 45,060 of NZ_JAVHUL010000020.1, forward strand.
AAGCTGACGGCGCATCAAGTAGATATCGAAATAAAATCTGTTTATGGAATAGGCTATAAATTAGATGTTTTATGAAGCTTTTAAATTACACAAGTAGGTATTTTGTCATCATTTTATTGTTTATCATCTTCATTTGGGCTGCTTTTTTCTATTACAATATGCTCGATGAAATTTATGACAGTATGGATGATAGTCTAGAAAATCAAAAAGGACTCGTTCTTCAAAAAGTGAAAGACAATCCAGAAATTCTACAAAAAAAACAATTTGAAGATGGTTATTATACCATTCAGAAACTAGCTGGTAAACCTAAAAAAATGGGTAAAGATAAGTATCGGGATACGTTAATGTTTATGGAAAATGAAAAAGAGTTTGAGCCCGTACGGCTTTTAGAAACCTCTTTCTCCCAAGCAGGAAACTATTACAAATTAAAGCTCATCACCTCTATGGTAGAGGAAGACGATTTGGTAGAAGAACTTTTGTACTCTATCATCGCTTTATATCTAGGCTTAATTTTGAGTATTTTAATCCTCAATAATTTTTTCCTCAAAAACACTTGGAAACCTTTCTACAGCTTGTTAGAAAAGCTAAAAAAATTCTCTATAGAATCTGAACATAAAATAACGTTTGAAGATACCAAGATTGAAGAGTTTGCTCTCTTAAATAAAAACATAGAAAACCTTCTTTACAAATCTCAAGAAAGCTATAAACAGCAAAAGCATTTTATAGAAAATGCCTCTCACGAACTTCAAACCCCTATCGCAATTAGCATCAATAAGCTAGAGCTTTTATTGGAAAAGAATAATATGAATGAAGATCAAATAGAAACCTTTAGCAGTGTTTTACAAAATCTAGAACGGCTTAAACGCCTTAACAAATCGCTTTTACTCTTAACCAAAATTGAAAACAATCAGTTTATTGAGGAAGAAGACATCAATCTTAATTTATTGCTGCAAGAGCTTTTAGAAGATTTTTTAGATTACTCTACGTATAAAAAGGTAGAGTTAGAATTAATTCAGCAAAAAAATCTTAGGGCTAGAATGAATAAAGATTTAGCGATTATTTTGTTTACCAACCTTATTCAGAATGCCATTAAACACGGTAAAGTAGGTACACAAATTGAAATTATTATTCATAAAGAAAGTGTGATGATTAAAAATGAATCTGATCATACTATTCCGCTTGACGTGGATAAAATTTTCTCTCGATTTTATAAAGAAACGGCTTTACAGAATTCTACAGGCTTAGGACTTTCTATCGCCCAAGCCATTGCGAAAAAATATGGCTTTACAGTAACTTACACTTACAAAGACCTTCATTGTTTTAAAGTTAACTTTCAACAGACTTAAAATCTTTATAAAAAGCCTAAAGAAAATGATAAATTTTATAGCAATAGGCTGGACTTCCAGATTTTTTTCAGATTCATGACTTAAATTTTACTATTATTAAAAACACCTCAGAATTATGAAGTTTAAAAAAGTTGAAATATCCATTATTTTAGTAGTTCTCATCGTTATTTCGGGAATTACTTTAGCATTTAACTACTCCCCCACACAAAACGAATCGCTAAGTATTCATGAGAATAAAAGTGAAAAAAGTTATCAAATCCTACAACAATGGGAGTTACCAAAAGACTTGGTAGAAATTTCTGGCATCAGTTGGTTGGGAAATCAAAAAATAGCGTGTGTTCAAGATGAAGAAGGTATTATTTACATCTACAACCTCAAAACAGCTAAGATTGAAAAAACCATTGAGTTTGGGGATAAAGATGATTTTGAAGCGATAACCATTTTTAATGAGAACGCCTATGCCTTACGTAGCGATGGGACTATTTTTGAAGTTAAAAACTACAACAACTCAGATTTTAAAACTCGCAAGTATGATACGTTTATGGAAGGGAAAAACAACACCGAAAGTCTTGCGTTAGATGTTAAAAATAACCGATTATTAATGGCGGCAAAGGACAGAGATCCTTTCAGTAAAAAAAGTAAAGGGATTTATGCATTTAATTTAGAGACTAAAAAGCTACAAAAAAAACCCGTGTATCATTTAAATTTTGAGGATGAGATTTTTGATAAAGTAAGAAAAAAGAAAATTAAAAAAACATTTAGTCCTTCAGAAATAGCGGTGCATCCACAAACTCAAGAGATTTATGTGTTGGAAGGGAAAAAACCCAAGTTGCTTATTTTAAACCCTGATGGAAGTCCTAAGCGACTTATAGAGCTTGATAAAGAAGAATTTAGGCAACCCGAAGGCATGACTTTTGCTCCCAACGGAGATTTATACATCTCTAACGAAGGGAAAAAAGAAAACGCTACTATTTTAAAAGTGGCGCTGAAATAGGCTCTTAAAACACAAAAAAAGGGAAGATTTTTTAAAATCTTCCCTTTTTTTATATGTGTTAACTTTTACAATTCTTTAAAGATAGAATGCATCAAACGTTTTTTATCGTTTAAGCTCTCTTCCAAAGAAATCATCGTTTCTGTTCTATACACCCCTTCAATATCATCCAATTCAAAGATAATTTGCTTAGCGTGCTCTGTGTCTTTTGCTCTAATTTTACAGAAAATGTTGAATTTCCCTGTAGTTACGTGTGCTACCGTAACAAATGGTATTTCATTTATACGTTCTAACACAAACTTGGTTTGCGATGTTTTTTGTAAAAACACCCCTACATAAGCGATAAAAGCGTATCCTAATTTTTTATAATCTATAGATAAGGAAGAACCTGTGATTATTCCCGCCTCTTCCATTTTCTTCACCCTAACGTGAACGGTACCAGCAGAAATTTGTAATTTTTTCGCTATATCGGTAAACGGAGTTCTCGTATTATCAATTAAGATATCTAAAATTTGATGATCTACTTCATCTAATCTAAACTTTGCCATTTATATTTTTTTTATTTTTAAAGATTATGCAAAAATAATACAATTATGCTGATATTTAATCAGTAATATTTAAGCTTTTGTTAAATTTACTAAGCATTCCTTACCATCTAAACTTATTTCTTGAATCTCAGCAATTTCACTCAGGTTTTCCTGTCTGTTTAATAAGAGTTTTTTACCCGAAACATCCATTTCTTGGTGGCCCATGTAGGCCTCCAAGTTTCCTAACGTCTCTAGAAACGGTACAAAAGAGATTTTATTGTCAATTAACGTCTCTTTATATTGTATCGCTAGGTCTGCATCACGCTTTTCTGCATTCCTTAGGATAACATCATAAAAGCACTTTTTATTTTCCGGAATCTTAAAATATTCTTGATAATCTGTATTTTTATAGGTTTTAGTCGACAATCCCCAAGTACTTTTTATCAAAGCAATTAAAATGAGCTTCCTTGTTTCTTCTCGGTTATAATCGCCTTTAAAGTGCCCTGCTTCAAATAAAACTGTCGGAATTCCAAGATTTTGCAAAGTATCTCCTACACAATTAAGGTTAAACCCATCATCATACCTCCCCACTTGATTGGGAATGATCTTTTGCAGACTCATATTCATATAAACGATAAGCTGCATCGCTGTGATCCTACTCTCATCAACATCCCTATCTTCGTTAAATGCTGGCGCTAAAAAAGAAACTGTTGCTGGTTTCGCTGGCTCTCCCACTCCAAATAAAGTACGTTGATCGTGTAAATTAAAGCAATAATCGGGTTGAAACTCGGTATAAAGCTTTTTAAAGACTTTACTCTCGGGTTGTGAACATCGTTGAGCATCTCTATTTAAATCGACGTCATTTGCATTCTTACGGGTATATTTTTTTGCCCCATCTGGATTTAACATCAAAATAAATCTAAATGAGATCTTGCTTAAGATTTCTTTCGCTTCCGCGGAATCACTTTGCAAGAAACCTATAAAGTCAATCAATGCTTTTGTAGTGGTCGTTTCGTTTCCATGCATTTGAGACCACATCAAAACTTTGATTGATCCTTCTCCAAAATTTAATTGATGAATAGGTAGACCTAAAACAGATTCTCCCAATACGCTTTTTTGAGTGCTAGGAAAATCAGCTATAAATTTCTCTACCTCTTCTAGCGGAATATACCTTCCAAAAAAGGATTCATTTTTATACTGCGCTGCTAAGTCTAATAATCTTTCTTCTTCCATAGTTTACAAAAGTAAACATTCCTTTTTTTACAATTGTAAACAACAAAAATACGGTGACACGTTACAATTGTAAACCAATTAGCTTTTAGACCTACCTAGGTGTGTGGAAAAACTCCTATTCTAAGTATTTTAGCAATTTAACTACTGCACTTCAATAACTTAAATACGTTTTAGTAAAGTGTTAGTTAAAGTAAATAATTACTTATAAACAGGGTTTTGTTATTCTGAATTAATAGTTTACATTTGTAAAACACAAAAACCTTTAATTTAGTTTACAATGGTAAACAGTCAAGAGTTTACAAATCGACTCGCCAAGATTATGGAGTATTACGAGCTAAGTGCAACCTCCTTTGCCGATAAAATTCAGGTAGGTCGCTCCTCTATTTCTCATATTATTTCGGGAAGAAATAAGCCTAGTTTAGATTTTGTAATGAAAGTGGTTCAGACTTTTCCCGAGGTAGAACTGTATTGGTTTTTAAATGGCAAGGGAAGTTTCCCTCCTACTCCATCCTCTGAAATTTCTTCCGTAAAGGAAAAAACGACGGTTTCTCCTGTTTCAGAAGAAAAAGAGATTCCGAAGAAAGATCACAAAAACACTTCCAAAGCAATTGAAAAGGTGATTGTCTTTTACACCGATGGTACCTTTGATGCGTATAATTCCTAATTCAAGAGCTGTAAAATAGTAGGACAGCTTGAATGTGCTCAATTCGCATTAAACTCTAAGGAATTAACCCCTCAGCAAGCGATTAATAGGCGTTTATTGTTTATTTTTGCAGCTTAAAACTTCTTTATTGATGAGAAATCTTATTCTGATTGCTTTTAGTTTATTGTTATGTAGTTGTTACGCCCCCGAGAGAAACTGTAAAGACTTTAAAACGGGTACCTTTGAGTTTGAATCGTACTTAAACGGAGAACTGGAGAAAACTCGTTTTGTGAGAAATGATTCGATAGAAGTAGATTATTATAAAAACAACGTAGATTCTTCCTCGGTTCGATGGATTAATGATTGTGAATACATTCTCACCAACCTTAATCCTAAGAATATGGCCGAAGAAAAGCCTTTACATATGAAAATTCTTACCACCGAAAAAAATAGTTACACCTTTGAATTCTCTGTGGTAGGAGGAGATAAAAAACAAAAAGGGGTTGCTAAGCGAGTGGAGTAAGCTTTGATATTTCCACTTTTCCAAAGCTCAAACTGTATTTATCTTTTCTCTTACCAGCCTAAATCATTGTAGAAATAGATTCTAATATTTATCTAAAGAATACGCATGTTTATTCATCTAGAGGGCTAATTAACACTTTGTATTGGCTTCTTTTAGATAAAGTGTTTGAATGTGAAGTTGATAAAGAATGAATAATCCAAAACGGCTTACTTCTTCTGATTTTTAAGCAATTGATTTTGCTCTTGCATAATCTCCTTTAAATCTGTTAGTAGCTGAATGTCTTTAGGCGTAGTAACTTTCTTATTATTCGTGTCTTCTGCATTTGTTCTTAGTCTGTTGAACAGTCTTATAATAATAAAAACAGTGCAAGAAATGATAAGAAAATTAATCAAAACTGTGATTAACTCTCCATAACCAATAGCCACTTCTTCTTTTACAACCTTATCATTGACAGATAAGGCATGCCTAAGCACTATTTTCTTATTTTCAAAGTTAAAATCATCTGTCAGTAAGGACAAAGGAGGAGCGATTACCTTTTTTACGAGTACATCTACTACTTTATTAAAAGCAGCTCCTACAATTACCCCAATGGCAATGTCAATCATGTTACCTTTAATAGCGAACTCCTTAAATTCTTTAAAGAAATTACTTTTCATAATTAATCATCAAATAATTTGGTTTGAGATTTATCTTCATCATCTCCCTTCTCAATATTTTGAGTAAAATCACCAGTTTCATTTTTTACTTCAGGAATTTCTTCTGTTTCTTCTTCCGCGGAAGCGATAGGTTCTAGAAGATTTAATTGGGTCACTGACTCGGTGGTAAGCTGATTCCCTTGAGCTTTAATCCCTTTAATACTAATAAACTCCTTTAAATTAATCTCGTCATTAGGTCGTTGCTCTTTCCTTCTCGCCTTTCTATAAACGATTTCCAATACAGGAATATAGTCTGTAGAAATTAACTCTAATTGAGACTTAGGATGATCTGAAATGATATTCTCTTCTTTGTCTTGATTGTCTACAAAAAAACGTTTAACGTAATAACGTTCTTTCTCACCTTCCCAATAGACGGCCGTCAATGGTTTTTTAGGTTGCCACTTTTCCATCACGATATAAGGCAAATCAAAACGCGTGGTAAGTTCTGGGACGATAGTAGTAAGCATACCGTCTTGAGTAATCAGTAAGATGCGGTCCTCTCCTCTAAACTCTCCTAGCAGCTCTCCTCTTTCATCTACATTTAAACGCTTAACAGTTTCATCAAACCAAATTTTTCTTGGCTTCAGAGTAGAAACGCCTTCTTCTTTTAGCTCTACTTTTTTAATAGGGTGCTTACTCGCTATATTTCCTTTAGAATTTCTTCCCTTAATCAGAATTTCGGCAAAATCAATTTCAAATTTCAACTTTTTAATGCTTCCTACTTGACGCAAGTAAACGGTTACCACCTCTGCTTCTCCATTGGGGTTAGCCGAAAAGTAATGTATTTTAGTGCCAGGTTTTCCTTTCCCCACACTGTATTCCCTGTCTCTGGTAATGGAGGTTACCGCAAAACGTTTTACATGAGAATTACCATTTTTCCCATCTCTATAAATTAAGTTATAGATGGTTCTCTTGTCTTTCTTTTTAAACACGGCCACATGGATGATATTCTTACCTATATAAGTTTTGTCATCTACTTTGGTGACTTTCATGGTTCCGTCTTCCGTAAAACAAATAATATCATCAATATCGCTACAATCGGTTACATATTCGTCTTTCTTTAAAGCGGTTCCCACAAAACCTTCTTTTCTATTTACGTAAAGCTTGGTGTTTCTTATAATTACTTTTGTAGCTTCAATATCTTCAAAAAGGCGTAATTCTGTCTTTCGTTCTCTGCCTTCTCCGTGATTTTTCTTCAGCTTTTTAAAATAATCTATAGCGTACTCAATAAGATGTTCTAGATGATGTTTTATTTGAGCAATTTCATCTTCTAAGGCCTCAATCTTTTGCTGTGCTTTATCAATATCAAATTTGGAAATTCTTTTAATTCTGATTTCGGTTAACCGAACAATATCATTTTCGGTAATGGCTCTTTTAAGATGACCTATATGGGGTTGTAAACCTTTATCTATTGCTTGAATAACACCGTCCCAAGTTTCTTCTTCTTCAATATCTCGATAAATTCTTTTTTCAATAAAAATTCTTTCCAAAGAAGCAAAATGCCATTGCTCTTGAAACTCTTCGAGCTTAATTTCTAATTCACTTTTGAGCAAGTTAACTGTGTGATCTGTACTTAACCTAAGTATTTCTGAAACCCCAATAAAATGAGGTTTATGCCCCATAATAATACAACTTAGCGGAGAGATAGAAATTTCGCAGTTGGTAAAAGCGTATAACGCATCTATCGTACGGTCTGGAGAAATATTATTAGGCAGATGAATGAGTATCTCTACATTTTCTGCCGTGTTGTCTTCAATATGTTTAACCTTAATCTTACCTTTTTCATTGGCTTTAATAATAGATTCTATTAAAGTAGTTGTGGTGGTACTGTAAGGTATTTCATTTACAACCAACGTATTTTTATCACGCTGACTTATTTTTGCTCTTACTCTTAACTTTCCTCCTCTTAAGCCATCATTGTAATTGCTCACATCCATAATCCCCGATGTTGGAAAATCTGGATAAATAGTAAATTTTTTGCCTTGCAAGTGTTTTACAGTTGCATCTATAAGCTCTATAAAGTTATGCGGAAGAATTCTAGTACTCAATCCTACGGCAATCCCTTCTGCTCCCTGCGCCAATAATAAAGGAAACATTACTGGTAAGTTAATGGGTTCTTTACGACGTCCATCATAAGAAGCCTGCCATTCAGTTATTTTAGGGTTATATACTACATCTAAAGCAAATTTAGAAATACGAGCTTCAATGTATCGAGAAGCTGCAGCTCTATCTCCCGTTAGGATATTCCCCCAGTTTCCTTGAGTATCAATTAACAATTCTTTTTGTCCCAATTGTACCATAGCATCCCCAATACTCGCATCTCCATGAGGGTGATATTGCATGGTGTGGCCCACAATATTGGCAACTTTATTGTATCGCCCATCATCTAAATCTTTCATAGACTGCATAATACGACGATGAACAGGCTTAAAACCATCTTCTAATGCGGGTACTGCTCTTTCTAAAATTACATAAGACGCATAATCCAAAAACCAATCTTTATACATCCCCGTGATTTTGGTAATCACTTCTTTGGGATGTTGTTCTCCTTCTGGTTGTTGGTTAGCGTCTAAGCTATTTTCATTCTCTGTATCCATGTCCTAAACGATGCTTATTGTGCTGCACTATTTTTTGCAATGATTTTTTTAAAATCTTAATCTTATTGTTACTGATAAAAGTAATATTGAATTTTATAATTTTTGAGAATTTTTCGATCTTAATTTTATACTCAAACATTTAAAAAAATAATAATTAGAAACCTCAAAATTTTTTAATTTATATTTTGGAAACTCCGCTTTGTTTTCTCTGTAATTATATCTTTCAGAAACTAAGATCCCTTTATTGGTTAAGCAAAGTGTCTCCCCATCACTATCATATTCAAAATATTTACCTGTTTTATAAATGTATAGGAACAAAGAGAGTAAAGGGATAATAAAATACAAAAATAGGTATTGATTTTTATAAATCTGCTTTAATTCTAGACTTAAAAAAATGAATAAACCTATACTTACCAAAATATAAAAGTAAATCATAGGTATAAGTTTAATATTTTGAGAATCATTAAACCGCATAGCTTATTTTTCTTCCAGGATATCCAATTCTACTTTTAGATTTTCAATGATGAATTCTTGTCGGTCTGAAGTATTTTTCCCCATATAAAAACTTAGCATCTCTTCTATTCCAGTTTCCTTATCTAACATCACAGGATCCAACCGAATATTTTCTCCAATAAAATATTTAAACTCATCTGGAGAAATTTCTCCTAATCCTTTAAATCGTGTTATTTCTGGTTTTCCGGTGAGTTTTTGTATGGCTTCTCTTTTTTCGGTTTCAGAGTAACAATAGATGGTTTCTTTTTTATTCCTAACTCTAAATAAGGGAGTTTGTAGAATATATAGATGTCCTTCTTTTATCAACTCCGGAAAAAACTGCAAGAAAAAAGTAATCAACAGTAATCTAATGTGCATCCCATCTACATCGGCATCAGTAGCAATTACAATATTGTTGTAACGAAGTTCTTCCATAGAATCTTCTATGTTTAATGCCGACTGCAACAGGTTAAATTCTTCATTTTCATACACAATTTTCTTAGTAAGGCCGTAACTGTTTAGCGGTTTTCCCTTAAGACTGAATACTGCTTGGGTGTTCACATCTCTAGATTTGGTAATGCTTCCACTCGCAGAATCTCCCTCTGTAATAAACAAGGTACTTTCTAGGTTGCGTTCTTTCTTTACATCTCCTAAGTGAATTCTACAATCTCTTAATTTCTTATTGTGAAGACTTGCTTTTTTAGCCCTTTCTTTGGCTAGTTTTCTAATTCCAGATAAATCTTTTCGTTCCTTTTCTGCCTGTAAGATTTTTCGCTGAATTTTTTCTGCCGTTTCCGGATTTCTATGCAGATAATTATCCAACTGACGTTTTACAAAATCTAAAATGTAGGTACGTACTGTTGGTAATTTTCCGCCCATATCTGTAGAACCCAGTTTGGTTTTGGTTTGACTCTCAAAGACCGGCTCCATCACTTTTATGCTTATCGCAGAAACAATGGATTTTCTAATATCACTAGCTTCATAGTTTTTACCAAAAAACTCTCTTACCGTTTTAACAATCGATTCTCTAAAAGCAGCGTGATGGGTTCCTCCTTGCACAGTATGTTGACCGTTAACAAAAGAATGATATTCTTCACTATACTGCGCTTTGCTATAGGTAATAGCGACCTCTATATCTTCTCCTTTTAAGTGAATAATAGGAAATAAGCGGTCTTCTTCTGGAATACTTTCTGAAAGTAAATCTTTTAACCCGTCTTCTGAATAGAATTTCTCTCCATTAAAAATAATCGTAAGTCCAGGATTGAGGTAGACGTAGTTTTTCAACATTTTTTCTACATACTCTGATCTGTACTTATAATTTTTAAAGATCGTTTCATCAGGAACAAAAGATACTTTAGTACCTTTTCTTCTGGAAGTTTCCTCTAGAAAATTTTCATCTTTTAGCTCTCCTTGCTCAAATTCCGCGGAAGCTGATTTATTATCTCTGGTAGACTCTACTCTAAAATAACCCGAAAGCGCATTCACGGCTTTTGTACCTACACCATTAAGCCCCACCGATTTCTTAAAGGCTTTACTGTCGTATTTACCTCCGGTATTCATCTTGGAAACTACATCTACCACTTTCCCCAATGGAATACCTCTCCCGTAATCTCTAACGATTACTTTTTGTCCTTGTATGGAGACATCTATGGTTTTACCAGCTCCCATAACGTACTCATCTATAGAGTTGTCGAGAACCTCTTTTAACAGGATGTAAATTCCGTCATCAGCACTAGAACCGTCACCCAATTTGCCAATATACATTCCGGGACGCATTCTAATGTGTTCTTTCCAGTCTAGAGAACGTATGTTATCCTCGGTATATTTTGTTTCTTCTGTCATAGATAAGGTTGATGTGTAGCTAAGATAGCACGATTTAACAAAAAATAAAACCCGTAAGAGGGATTTTAATTAACAATAAAGGAAAAGTTATGATTATAGGTGTTTGTGAATAATTTATAAGAGACTTTTTTTGTTAAAAGGTTTAATTAAAATGTCGGTCATCCCAGCATTCATAGCTCTTTCTTTAATCTCACTCAATTCTGAAGCGGTTACTGCTATCATTGGTTTTTCAGGATGTATTTTTCTTATGGCACTTACAATTTCATATCCATTTAAATTGGGTACATTAATATCTATTAAAGCAAGATCCCAATCTTCATTACTTAAAGCTTTTAAACCTTCTTTTCCATCTTCAAAGGTACTTAAACTTAGTTCGTAAGTAGACAGAAATTTCTCTACTACCAAACGGTTAATTAGATTGTCCTCTATGTGGATTATCTTTTTGCCTTTAAACTGATTTGTTTTCAGGGACTCTTTTTCATTTACTGCTTCATTTATAGATTCTTTACAAGTAATTTCAAAAAAGAAAACAGAGCCTTTCCCTATTTCACTTTCTAACTTTATATCGCTATTCATAAGTAAGAGCAATTTCTTAACAATAGATAGACCTATTCCTATACCTTCCATAGTATTTTTACCCGCAGAGATTTGAGAAAACTCTTCAAATATCATCTCTTGTTTATCTAGAGGAATGCCTTCGCCATTATCTATAACTTTAAACTGTAAATTAAGCTTTTGATCCACCCCTTCTAGAAAATTTACTTCTACGCTAACCCAACCCCTGCTAAACTTAATGGCATTTTCGGTTAAATTAAGTAAGACTTCATACAAAATACTGCTGTCTGCTATGATTTGTTGAGGAAGTTTAGGATCTTTTTTTAATATGACCTCGCATCGATATTTTTTTGCTGAAAATTGAACCGCCGAAAGAAGGTTATCCATAAAATAATCTAAATTTATTACTTCTGCTTTAGTTTTTATTTTATGTCTATCCATCTTATTTAAGAAGAGAATATTATTGATTAATTCGAGCAGGTAATTTCCTGAAAACTTTAAGGAATTTAGCAGTTTTTTGTTATCGGATGAAGTGTCATTATTATCCAACAACAAAGAGGTAATGCCTATCACTCCATGCAACGGAGTTCTAATTTCGTGACTAATATTAGAAATAAAGTCAGCTTTGATTTTTGCAGCGATTTCGGCTTCTTTTTTAGCTGCTTTCAAATCCTTGTTACTCTTATTTAAAGTATTAATTAACCCGTTGTGCATTTTAAATAATACTGATTTTTATGTTATTGATGTTTCTATTAAATATAAATCTATTGATATATT
>NZ_JAVHUL010000021.1 GCF_031085155.1 Mesonia profundi
CAATGAAGTCATTGTTCAGCTTTAAATATTAAATTTAATCCTTTATTAATCTGTATCGATTATTTAGGACTAGACAATATAAGTGAAAATTATTCACCCATAAATGGGTACCTGTAATCTGTTGCAGGTACAAAAGTTTCTTTAATCAAACGCGGAGAAGACCAACGTAATAAGTTCAGTTTAGATCCTGCTTTATCATTGGTCCCACTAGCTCTAGCACCACCAAAAGGTTGTTTTCCTACTACAGCTCCTGTACATTTATCATTAATGTAGAAGTTACCAGCGGCATTTTGTAAAATGTCTGTCGCTAAGCTTGCTGCATAACGATCTTTAGAGAAAATAGCTCCGGTTAAGGCATACGGACTCGTTTCATCTACTAAATGCAAGGTTTCCTCAAACTTCGCATCTTCGTAAACGTAAATCGTTACTACAGGTCCAAAAAGCTCGGTTTCCATGGTAGTATAATTAGGATTGGTAGTTAAGATAACCGTTGGCTCAATAAAGTAGCCTTTAGATTTATCATAACCTCCTCCAATAATTACTTCGGCGTCTTTGTCTTTTTTAGCTTGGTCGATATACTTCGCTAATTTATCAAAAGATTTTTCGTGGATTACCGCATTAATGAAGTTACCCATATCTTCTGGAGAACCCATTTTAAACGAACCAAGATCTTCTTCTAGATCACTTCTTACTTCGTCCCACATACTTTTAGGAACGTAGCATCTAGAAGCAGCACTACATTTTTGACCTTGAAATTCAAAAGCTCCTCTTGCGATAGAAGTAGATACTTCTTTTGCGTTCGCAGAAGGGTGAGCCATAATAAAGTCTTTCCCTCCAGTTTCTCCTACAATTCTAGGATACGTTTTATATTTATCGATGTTTTGACCAATTTTAGACCATAAACCTTTAAATACATCGGTACTTCCTGTAAAGTGAACTCCAGCAAAATCTGGGCTGTCCAAGATGGTATCGGTAATCATGGCAGGATCTCCCATCACCATATTAATTACCCCGTCTGGAACACCAGCTTCTTGGAATACATCCATCAATACTTTCGCAGAAAACATTTGTGAAGCACTAGGCTTCCAAATCGTTACATTCCCCATTAATGCAGGTGCAGAAGGTAAATTCCCTGCAATGGCCGTAAAGTTAAACGGAGTAATCGCATATACAAAACCTTCTAGAGGTCTATGCTCTACGCGGTTCCAGGCTTTTTCATCAGATTCTGGTTGCTCTTCATAAATTTGAGTCATGTATTCTACGTTAAAACGCAAAAAGTCAACAATCTCACAAGCCGAATCAATCTCTGCTTGAAATACGTTTTTAGACTGTCCAATCATGGTTGAAGCATTCATCTTTTGACGGTAAGGACCGGCAATTAAATCGGCTGCTTTTAAAAATACTGCCGCGCGTTGCTCCCAAGGAAGTTTTGCCCATTTGTGACGAGCATCCATAGCAGCATCAATCGCTTTGTTGATGTGTTTCTTTTCGGCTAAATGATATACTCCCAAATTGTGTTTATGATCGTGCGGAGGATGTATCGTCGCTGTATTTTTAGTTCTTACTTCTTCAGAACCAATATAAAGAGGTACATCTACTTTCGTATTGTACATATCTTTATACATAAGTAATACTTCTTCTCTTTCCGGTGTTCCTGGTGCGTAACTTTTAATAGGTTCGTTTACCGCTGGTGGAACTTGAAAAAATCCTTTCCCCATAATATTTTTATTTTTTATTGTTTTGTAAATTATTTTCGGCCATAAATATAGGGAAAATAAACCAAATTGATTTTGGTTTAAGCCTAAGGTTTTCTTAAGTTGTGTTAAGTTAATTTAGCAAACTATTATTTATGTGTACCCTAACTTTTTTTCCGCTTAAAGCGGAAGAGAATTCGTTCGTTTTCACCTCCAATAGAGACGAATCTATTCATAGACCCACGTTGGTTCCCCAGCATTATCTAGAAGATAAGGTGGATCTCTATTATCCTAAAGATAAAACTGCAGGAGGAACTTGGGTGGGTTTAAGTTCTCAACAGCGATTGGTGTGTTTGATGAACGGAGGTTTTGAATCGCATCAACGAAAGTCTACGTATACGATGAGTAGGGGCGTGGTGGTAAAAGAAGCACTAAAAACCAATGATCTTCAAGAATTTTTTGATTCTTTTAATTTAGAGGGGGTAGAGCCTTTTACGCTGATTAGTATGGAGTATAAAGAGAAGCTTCAACTTTGGCGCTGGGTTTGGGATGGGAAAGAGAAACATTTGTTTGCGGAAGAGGTAAAGCCACAAATCTGGTCGGCGGCAATGACTTATAATCCGCTGCAGCGGAAAGAAAGAGAACAGCATTGGAAAGAGTTCTTAAAGAAGCATCAGCATATCACTGAAAAAGAGATTTGGAGTTTTCATCATCAGAAAAAAGGAGATTTGATAATCGACCGCGGTGAGTTGAAAACGACAAGTGTCACTCAGGCTGTGGTTAAAACGTATAAAAAAACACTTCAGTTTGAAGAGTTGAGTACTAAGGAAATCAGCTTGTTAGAAGTTAAATAATTATCAGTTTTAAATGGAAATTCAGCGAGTTTAACCCAAAATTTCACGCAAAGGCTATCGCAAAGTCCGTAAAGATAATTGTATCGAAAGTTAAAAATTGAATTTTCTTGGGAGAAAGAGTACAAATTCGTTGCCGTAATCTTGATTGATGCTCTCGTAATCTAGCATCTAAGATCTTAATCGAAAACGACTATTAGTTAATCGCAAAGGGAGCGCTTAGCTTAAACGAAGGGATTAATACTTTAAATTTTCTGGTAGAAGTAAAATTGACCATATTGTAATATCCGCTCATAGATCCAAACGGAGAAGTGATTAGACACCCGCTGCTGTAGGTATGTGATTCTCCAGGTTTAATCACCGGTTTTTTGCCGATAACGCCTTCGCCTTCAATGACTTCATTCTTGCTTAGAGCATCTTTGATTCTCCAGAAACGCGAGGTGAGTTGTACCGAATCATTGCTTTGATTTTCGATGATAATTCGGTAAGAAAAGGCAAAATGTTTTTTATAGTTCTTTAGGTAAGTACCTTGAAAATTGGTTCTTACAGAAATCTTTATGCCGCGTGTTACTTGTTGAATCATAATCTATTGGTCCAAAAAAATGAAATTATTTTTGTTAGCCTTTCTAAAAAAATAAATATAGTATTTAAAATCATAAACGAAGAATTGTTTTCTAAGTTTTTGATTTCATTGTATCTCTTTAGTAGGAAATTTCAGTCAAAAATTACACCTTACCTCTTTTCCGTAAAGTATAAGAGGTCTATAAGTGTCTTGCTGTGATTTTAATTGGTGATATTTCTACTGCTGCCACTTCCTACGCCTATGATTCTATCATATCTTCCGCCAAGTTCCTTGTAATAAGCAAGAACGGTGTATTGGTTTTCGGTTTTATCAAAATCACCAGAGAAATAGCCTTCGTTAATCGTACCGTCCTTTTCTAGCAAAACATATTTATAGTTGTAAAAACCTTGTTTAAAAAGTCGCTTGGTTTCATAAACGTCTTTTTTTGAATTGTAGGTAAGCTTGGTAGAATCGTCTAAGCTGTAATTATTAAAGTTTCCGTAGATATGAACTTCTCCTCCATTTAAACGCTCGTAGTTGTTTAAGTAAAAATGAACCCAGGTATATTCGGCTTGGATGTTGGCATTGTCACCTTGCAAAGTGTTGACCACAAAGTTTCCGTTAATGTCTGGATTATAGGTATAAGGATCAAATTTTCTAACCTTATCTGCAAATAAATAGGTGTTGTAAATGTCTAGCAATTCTATAGAACGAATATTCATGGTAGAACCACGCACATCTTTATTGTCGAAAAATAAATATTCGTTTCCGCCCCAAAAGGAAGCTTCTTGGTCGTATTTATAGATCTGTTCGTTTCCTACAGAATATTGAGGTTTCAGGTTGTAAATAGATTTTTGTAAATTATTGTTGGGGATAATCAGGGTTTTTAAATTCTGATTGGGATTTCTAAATAAGATATTATCACTTCCGTCAACCGAAAAATTAACCACTTGCTTAGTGTTGATATATTTTAGTTTTCTAGAGCGTTTAATCTCTACTTTAATCAATGCGATATCTTCATAGACCATAAATTTTCTAGAAAAAACCAAATCCCTGTTTTCATCCCACACCTTAACCATGTAATTTCCACTTACTTTAAGTCTTCGGGTGTTTTTATTGGGAATGTTCAATTTGTAATGAGAGTAAATTTGAAGCGTATTGAACGAGTTTTCGTAATTTAAGATGCGAACATCATCAAAGCCGCTCATAAATTCGTTCTTAGATAAATCTGAAGGCGTCCAATCGAAATTAAAATGTTCTATAGTGTAGAAATAATCGGCTTCATCCCCTATCAGGTCATCAAATTCTAGGCTCATAGGTTGCCCTAATGCAATAATGGGGGTTCCCGTAAACTCCTGCTCTCCCTTAAACTGAATCGTTCTAATAAATTCTGGCGGGGTAGTTTCTAATTCTTGTCCTTGTAATAAAGGGTAAAAAAGTAGAAATAAGATGACTAGCGAATAATGTCTCATAAACTCATAAAATAATTGGGGTTAAATATACATAAAATGCACCGTTTTCACGGAAGTAAAAAAATACCTTAAAAATAAGTTATTTAGAATGCGTATAAATAGGTAACTTGTAATTAACTTTGAAGCAAGAAGAGGATTTAATTATTAAATTTGCAACCGCGAATATTAACTTATACAGGATTATGTCAAAAGACATTAAAGTTAGGAAAGGTCTAGATTTGCGGCTAAAAGGGGAGGCTGAGAAAGCCATCTCTAACGCTCCAAAATCGAAGACTTTTGCAATAAAACCATCAGAGTTTCATCTAGTTACTCCTAAATTGTTGGTCAAAGAAGGAGCAAAAGTAAAAGTGGGGGATCCTATTTTTTATTCTAAGGCTAATAAAGAGGTTAAAATTGTCTCTCCCGTAAGCGGTACTTTAACTGCGATTGAACGTGGAGCAAAGAGAGTGATTTTAAAGATTGTTATTGAAGCAGATGCTCAGCAAGAAGTAACCGATTTTGGTTCTTTAAGTGTAGAGTCTTCTGATGGAGATACGATTAAATCTAGGCTTTTAGAAGGTGGGGTTTGGCCATTTATCAAGCAGCGTCCTTATGACGTTGTCGCTGATCCAGAAACGGCTCCGAGAGATATCTTTATTTCAGGATTTTCTTCAGCGCCTTTAGCACCAGATTATGATTTTGTGTTAAAAGGAAAAGAAAAAGAACTTCAAGCTGCTTTAACTGCCTTGTCAAAAATGACAGCAGGAAAGGTTCATGTAGGAGTTAGAGATAAAAAGTCTTCGGTATTTTCTTCTATGAGAAATATAGAGTTGCACTCTGTTGCAGGTCCGCACCCAGCAGGGAATGTGGGAACGCAAATAGGAATGTTGGCTCCCGTAAATAAAGGTGAAACGATTTGGACTTTAGAGGCTCAAAACTTGGTCATTATTGGAGAGTTATTACTTACAGGAAGATTTAATCCCGAAAGAATTATCGCTGTAGCTGGTTCTAGTGTGAAAACACCAAAGTATTATCGTGCAGCCTTAGGAATGAGTCTTAACGGAATTATAAAAGATGCAGGTCTTAACGAAGATAATGTACGTGTCATTAATGGAAATGTACTTACCGGAGTTAAAGAGCCAATGGACGGCTTTTTAAGCTACTATGCAAATATGATTAGCGTGATTCCTGAAGGAGATGATTATGAATTTTTTGGATGGAATAAACCTATTTTTAATAAAATCTCTACTTCTAGAGCATTGACATTCTCTTGGATGCAGCCTAATAAAAAGTATGAATTAAATACCAATACCAACGGAGAGCATAGAGCTTTTGTGCTTACCGGGAAGTATGAGGAGGTTTTTCCTTTAGATATATATCCGTTACAAATTCTTAAAGCTTGTATGATTCAAGATTTAGATGAAATGGAAGCTATGGGAATGTACGAAGTAGCTCCTGAAGATTTTGCTCTTACCGAATTTGTATGTGTGTCTAAACAGCCGCATCAAGAGATTATTAGAAAAGGATTAGATTTAATGTATAAAGAAATAGGATAGTATTATGGGATTGAAAGAGAATTTACATAAGCTAAAGAAAAAGTATGAGGGCAAAAAAATGGCTCCTGCATTTAATGCATTGCATACTTTTCTATACCTGCCAAACGAAACCACGCACTCTGGATCGCACATACGTGCTGCAGATGATTTAAAGAGAACCATGAATACGGTGATCTTAGCTTTGGTTCCTTGTTTGTTATTTGGGATGTTTAATGCAGGATACCAACATTATGCCGCTATAGATGAAACCTTAAGAGCAGCGCCCTTGGCAAACTTTTTTACCATGGATAACTTCCTTATGGGATGTATCACCATTTTACCTTTGGTGATTGTTTCTTACGGAGTTGGTCTTGCAGTCGAATTTTTATTCGCCGTGGTTAAAGGTCACGAGGTAGAAGAAGGATACTTGGTAACAGGAATGTTAGTGCCACTTATCGTACCAGTAGATATTCCATTATGGATGCTTACCGTAGCGATAATTTTTGGTGTAGTAATAGGAAAAGAAGTGTTTGGAGGAACAGGGATGAATATCCTTAACCCCGCATTAACGATTCGTGCTTTCTTGTTTTTCGCTTATCCAACCTGGATGAGTGGAGATAAAGTATGGGTTCACGGTGCTGTAGAGCGTTCTAAAGAAATCGCTGGTGGAGCAAATCTAGATGCTATTTCGGGAGAAACCATCTTAGGTAGTTACGCCCAAAACCAAGATATCATGTATAGTTTGCAAGATATGTTTCTTGGGTTTATACCAGGATCTGTTGGAGAGACGTCAAAATTATTGATTATCATAGGAGCTTTATTTTTAATCTTTACGAAAGTGGGAAGCTGGAGAATTATTTTAAGTACCCTAGTTGGGGCTTTGATAATGGGACTTATTTTCAACGGAGTTATAAGTGCAGGGTGGATAGAAGAATCTTCTAAATTCTATGGCTTAATGAATGTTCCTTTCTGGCAACACTTAATTATAGGAAGTATTTTATTTGGGGCAGTATATATGGCAACAGATCCAGTGAGTGCTGCACAAACCAATAAAGGAAAGTGGATTTATGGTTTCCTTATCGGATTTATTTCTATTATGATTCGCGTGTTTAACCCCGCTTATCCAGAAGGAGTTTTCTTAGCAATTTTATTAATGAATGTTTTTGCTCCAACTATAGATCATTACGTTCTTCAAGGGAATATTAAGAGAAGACAAAAACGTTTAAAAGTTAAAACAGCATAACCATGGCAGTAAATACAGATAAAAATAGCTATACCATCATTTTTGCTATTATTATGGTGGTGGTTGTAGGAAGTCTACTAGCAGGTTTTGCTAGCGGATTAAAACCTATGATTAAGGCTAACGAAAAATACGAGAAGCAACAAAATATTCTTTACGCTATGGGCGTAAATAATAATGAAGGTGCAAATGATGTAGCTTTTATTTCTACCCAAGAAGTAGAAGAAGAGTTTAATACTTACATCACCAAACAATTGGTGATTCAAGGGGATAAAGTCACTAAAGATGACAAAGCGTACCTTATCGACTTAAAGAAAGAAGAGACCAAAGCCAAAGATGATTCTTACGAGAGAAGACTTCCTTTATTTGTGGGAGAAAAAGAGGGTAAAGAGATTTACGTGATTCCAGTAAGAGGAAAAGGACTTTGGGATGCTATCTGGGGTTTTGTTGCGGTAGATAAATCCATGACAGTGCAAGGTGTCTATTATGACCATAAGGGGGAAACTCCGGGACTGGGTGCAGAGATCAAGCAGCGCTACTTTATGGATGACTTTACTGGAGAGCAGTTCTTAAACGGAGATGCCTTTAAAGGAATTGAAGTTGCTAAAGGGAACAATGATCCAAAGAACGAAGATACTTCAGACAATGCGGTAGATGCGATTGCAGGAGCCACCATTACAGGTGACGGAGTTGCAGCGATGTTAAAGAAGGATATTAAATTGTATGTACCCTATTTTAAAACATTAAATAAATAAGCCATGGGACTATTATCAAAAAAAGATGCAAAATTAATTACAGACCCATTAGCAGATGATAACCCAATTACCATTCAGGTATTAGGAATCTGTTCTGCACTAGCAATTACGGCGCAGTTAAAGCCTTCTATTGTAATGGCGGTTTCAGTAATATTTGTATTAGGAGTAGGTAACGTTGTGATTTCTCTAATGAGAAACATCATACCTTCTAAAATTAGAATTATTGTTCAATTAGTAGTGGTAGCCACCTTGGTGATTATTGTAGATCAAGTTTTAAAAGCCTTCGCTTACGAGTTGAGTAAAGAGCTATCGGTCTTTATTGGATTAATTATTACCAACTGTATTATTATGGGACGTTTTGAAGCTTTTGCTTTAGGAAACGGACCTTGGAGGTCTTTCCTTGACGGAATTGGAAATGCAGCAGGTTACGGTTTAATATTAATTATTGTAGGTTTCTTTAGAGAGCTTTTTGGTTCAGGTACCTTATTCGGATTTAAAGTATTAGGAGATTCTGTAGAAAAAACAGGATTGTATGCTTACGGTTATGAAAATAACGGATTTATGGTATTGCCTCCAATGGCCTTAATCGTGGTGGGAATTATCATCTGGGTTCAAAGAACCAGAAATAAAGAATTAATTGAAGAAAATTAATAGCACACTAGCTATAAAATAAAATCACATGGAACATATAGAATTGTTTTTTAAGTCCATTTTTGTAGATAACATGGTATTTGCATATTTCTTAGGAATGTGTTCTTACTTGGCTGTATCTAAAAAAGTAAGTACCGCTGTAGGTTTAGGAGCCGCTGTAATTTTTGTACTAACCGTTACCGTTCCCTTAAACTGGTTATTAGATCAATATATTTTAAGAGAAGGAGCATTGTCTTGGCTTGGAGCCGAATATGCCGAGTATGACCTAAGCTTCCTTTCTTTTATCTTATTTATTGCAACCATTGCAACGATGGTTCAATTGGTAGAGATTGTTGTAGAAAAGTTTTCACCGTCTCTATATAACTCTTTAGGTATTTTCTTACCTCTTATTGCTGTAAACTGTGCGATTTTAGGAGGGTCTTTATTTATGCAGTCTAGAGATATTGCTACCTTAGGCCTAGCGCTTAACTATGGTTTTGGTTCGGGAATTGGATGGTTTTTAGCCATTGTAGCTATTGCCGCAATTAGAGAGAAAATACGTTATAGCAATGTCCCACCTGCATTAAGAGGATTAGGAATTACCTTTATCATCACAGGTTTAATGGCTATTGGCTTTATGAGCTTTGGAGGGATGTTGACAGGAGGAGACGAAGAAAAACCTTCTTTAGATGGTAATCCAGAAAATGTTGGGTTTAACGAAGATACCCTAGAAGATAGTAATGTAGAATCTCCTGAAACTACTTTTGTAGTTTCAGAACCTAATACAAAACAATAGTATGTTTTTAGCAGCAAGCACTTTAGGAGTAATAATTGCAACCGTGTTGGCCTTTTTGGTTCTTACTTTATTATTGGTTGGCTTACTTTTATTTACCAAGCAAAAGCTTTCTCCATCAGGACCTGTAACCATCACGATTAATGATGAGAAGAAAATTGAAGTAGATTCAGGGGGGACTCTTTTATCTACCTTAGGAAATCAAAAAATATTTTTACCATCTGCTTGTGGGGGTGGGGGTACGTGTATTCAATGTGAATGTCACGTATTAGAAGGAGGAGGAGAAGCTCTTCCTACAGAGACTCCTCACTTTTCACGGAAAGAATTAAAAGATGGGGCACGTTTATCTTGTCAGGTAAAAGTGAAACAAGATATGAATATTCATATTCCAGAAGAAGTATTTGGAATTAAGAAATGGGAAGCAACCGTAGTGCGTAACTATAACGTAGCTTCTTTTATTAAGGAGTTTGTAGTGCAGATTCCTGAAGATATGAATTACAAAGCTGGAGGATACATCCAGATTGAGATTCCACCTTGTGAGGTTAAGTTTGAAGACATGGATATTACAGCTCACCCAGAGGAGCATGAAACTCCAGACAAATTTAAAGATGAGTGGGAGAAATTTAAATTATGGCCGTTGGTGATGAAAAACGCCGAGACTGTAGAGCGTGCTTATTCCATGGCCTCTTATCCTGCAGAAGGAAGAGAGATTATGTTGAACGTACGTATCGCCACACCTCCTTTTGATCGTGCTAAAGGGGGGTGGATGAACGTAAATCCTGGTATTGCTTCTAGTTATATCTTTAACTGTAAAAAAGGGGATAAAGTAACAATCTCTGGACCTTTCGGGGAATTCTTTATCAATGAATCAGAGGCTGAAATGCTTTACGTTGGAGGAGGAGCAGGAATGGCACCTATGCGTTCTCACCTATATCACTTGTTCAAAACCCTGAAAACGGGAAGAACAGTTACGTATTGGTATGGAGGACGTTCCAAAAGAGAGTTGTTCTACATGGAGCACTTTAGAGAATTAGAAAGAGATTTTCCGAACTTCAAATTCCACTTGGCCTTATCGGAACCTGCGGAAGAAGATAACTGGAAAGTGAAAGATGATATTCATTCTGAAGGAGATGGTTTTGTTGGATTTATTCACCAAGTGGTAATCGACCAATACCTATCTAAGCATGACGAACCAGAAGAAATTGAATTATACTTCTGTGGACCTCCATTAATGAATCAAGCGGTTCAGAAAATGGGTGAAGATTTTGGAATGCCAGATGAAAATATCCGATTCGATGATTTCGGAGGATAAAATGCAAAAGCCGCTTTTTTAAAAGCGGCTTTTTTTTGCTCTTTTTTGTCAACTGAATTTCTATACTATTTAGATTGATACTCTTAAATTTCACCCTGAGCTACTTCGAAGTGTCGATCCAATCTTTCATTTTTACATATTTATCATGAGGTTTCTCCTTTAAAAAGCATGTGCTGAGCCCCGTCGAAGTAAGGGGAAGACTTTACGAGGAAACTATTCCGAAGAAAATCAGGGTCTGTAAAAGCGTAGTTCGAAGGCGAAGTTAATTGAATTTGAAATCGAAAATAAACAAGTAATGCGAGATAAGTGTTGAGGAAGTAATCAGAAAATTGATTCTTTTCAATCATTTACCTTTCACTTTTACATTTATAATTTTTTAAGCTTCCTGCAAACTCTCATCAACTTGTGATTCTCCTATTTTATAATCGAAAAGCAGAGAACAATCCATCACATTATCGATGTTTTCTAATTGGCATAGATAAGCGACCACTTTAGTCAACCCCTCAAATAAATTATCTTGATGGAGTTGATTCTTTCTTCTCAAATAATGTAAAGGAAGCGCATACCCACAGCCTGAAAGAAATTCTTGCTCTATGTGTAATAACTCCAACGGACTAAAACCAAAGAACTTTCGGCCCAATCTTTCATGAACTATTCCTACATAACTCAGTTTTCCAGATCCGTGATGTTCGGTTAAATGTTGCCAAGCCGTAGTGTTATTACATATATTTCCTACCGCGCATTGCGAGTGACATTCTGGGATTAACTTGCCTTTATGAAAAGCAGTATATAGCTTCTCAAGGGCATCTTCTGTTCGTTTAGGGAGCTTCATAATTAATAATTTACACTTAAAGTTAATTCATAAAATTTAAAAAACTCTATTTAAAATTTTAATTAACAGTGTGTTAGGTAAATGTAGTTGTAAGAAACTTCTTTTCCGTAGAGTATTTTAATGGAAAAATGCTTCTTATATTTGCAGGATGAATGAAAAGTTAACTGCGCAAGAGTTGCATAACCTTGCGATGAATATCGTAGGAAAAGATTTGGAAAATCAAGGCTATGAATTTCTAGCCGTGAACTCAAAACTACAGCGAAACCCTCAATTTGTGATTCAAAAAGGAAAGCAAATGAGTTTTGTGGTGGTGAGAGCGATTTGTCATCCGCAAAAAGTATCTGATATGGATAAAATCCTAGTGCAGAAAGTAAAAGATCATGGCGAAAAGTTTGATGCCACTACTTTTTACGCAGCGGTAGGTTTAGGGCATGCAGACGATTTTGAAAAGCCTGTACTTAAAGACGAAGATTTTGCCCAATTGTATCCCGGAATAAAACAAGTATAATGAAATACTACCTATTAATCCTATTTGCGCTTCTCTTCTTAATCTCTTGTCAAGAAACTAAAGAAAGTGGAACTTACCTTAACGGAAATGCCTTTGGTACCGAATACCATATCAAATATTTCGAGGAAGAAGATTATGGAAACGAAATAGATGCTATTGTAGAAGAAGTTAACCAATCGGTGAGTACTTATTTGCCCACGAGTGCTATTACAAAAGTCAACGAAGGAGATTCTACGATTGTCGTAGATGTCATTTTTGTTCATGTTTTAAAGCTTTCCCAGCGTATTCATCAAGAAAGTGAGGGTTATTTTGATCCTACAGTAGGCGTATTGCGTAACGCTTATGGGTTTGGGGATGATGAGCCATTAAAACGTATGGACAGCACTGTTCTGGACTCTTTGCGACACATGGTTGGTTTGTCTAAAATCCGTTTAACGGAAACGAATCAAATCCGTAAAGAAAACAGCAACACTTATTTAGATTTTAACGCCATAGCTAAGGGGTACGGTATCGATTTGATTGGGGAGTTTTTAGAATCTAAAGGCATTGAAAACTATCTTATTGAATTGGGAGGAGAGATTAGAACTCAAGGAAAAAATACTGAGAAAAATAAAAGCTGGATGGTGGGCGTTGAAGGAATCGACTCTGAGTTGAAAGACCGCAGCTATACGCATACGCTGAAACTAGAAAATCAATCCTTGGCTTCTAGTGGTAATTATAGAAAATTTAGAATGGATAGCCTTAGCGGAAATAAATACGTGCACACTATAAATCCGTTAACCGGAAAAGCAGAACAAACCAATATCACGAGTACTTCGGTGATTGCTAAAACTTGTGCGGAGGCAGATGCATATGCGACGACCATTATGGCGATGGGACACGAGAAAACGATTGAATTCCTGAAGCGAGTAAAAGATATTGAAGTTTATTATACGTATTTAGACGAGCAGAATAAAGCCAAAGAGTATATGACAGAAGGTTTTAAGAAGCAGCTGGTAGAGTAAGCTTACCTAACAAAAACACTTATTTTTTTAGGTAAAATTTCGGCTTCCACATGTTGCAGAGCTTTGCAATATTCTCCGTCTATTTGAAAATCTACTTTTTTAAGCGTTTGGATGCTGGCTTTTTTAGTGGGAATAACCTCCAAAAATTCAGGGGAGAGTTGAGCGTCTTTGGTTAAAGTTTTGAGGACTTCAAAAACGTCCAACTTCTTAAATAACAATAGCTCAAAAACGCCATCATCAATTTTTCCGCTGGCATTGACCATCGCTCCAGTTCCAAATTTTTTGGAGTTGGCTATAGCAAGCATAATTCCTCTTCGGTGGATGTTTTTTTCATTCGCATGAATGGTAAAATCATGAGGGCCTTCTGTGTTAAAAAGTGTGGGAATGGTTTGTAGCGCGTACCCAAATTTACCTCTAAAAGCACCTTGCTCATATTCCCGAATCAATTCCGCATTAAGCCCTAAATCACTTATGTGCAAACAGAGCTGATCGTTAATTTTGATCGCATCAATCTCCTTCTTTTTATCGCCCAAAGCCACATTAATAAAAGCTTCTTGCTCTATAGGTAGCTCAAGATCGTAGGCTAGGCCGTTGGCAGATCCTGCAGGTAATATACCAACGGGCAAGGATTGGTCTTCCATGGCTTCGGCTACTAATTTGATAGTGCCATCACCTCCAGCTACCAAAACTCTTTCAAAATCATGTGTAGCGATGAGATTTTCTATTTTTTTTATATCATCTTTTCCTGTAGTTCTAAAAATCTCTATCTTGCTAGAGGTACGCTGTTTTATGGAATGTATTAAAGACTCTTTATCAGAGTCGCCACTTATGGGGTTGATCACTAATAAAATTTTCATACCTACTTATTTATGACAAGCTAATTTATCTAATATAAAGAGATTATCTGTTATCCTTATTATAATTTATGGCACTTGGATTAAAAGTTTATAGAGGTTATGCAAATGAGCGGAAAATCATGGTTTTTGGCCATGTATTTGAAAAAGACACGCCCGATGTATTCAAGCTAAATAAAAAATGGTACCAGCACGCTTGGCAGGTGTTACGCATGTTTAGGATTAAAACCGAAAGCAATGCCAGCGTTGTTTTTAAATATAAAAATCTAGAGGTAAAAACGAAAACCTTGGATGATGGACATTTTAGGATGATGATTCCTTATGAAGGCGATATAGAACCTGGATGGCATAAATTCACTATGGAAGTTTTAGAAGAAGAAAATTCTCATGAATCTCACGAAGAAGAGGGGGAGTTTGTAAAACCTTTTCCGGGAGAATATGGCGTAATATCAGATATTGACGACACCTTTTTGGTTTCTCATTCAGGAAATATCTTTAAAAAACTCTATGTGATGCTAACGCGAAATGTCAACAAGCGGAAGGTTTTTGAAAAGGTAGTAGAACATTACCGACTCTTGAATCAGATAGGTAGAAAGGACCATAGCAAAAACAATGCATTCTTTTATGTGAGTAGTAGCGAGTGGAACTTATATAATTTTATCATTCAGTTTACTGAAATACATCAGTTTCCCAAAGCGGTTTTAAAGCTAAAAGATATCAAATCTGGATTACGAGATTTTTTAGGCTCGGGTGGGGGAGATCACAATCATAAGTTTTATAAGATTAGGCATCTTGTAGAGTTTTATCCAGAACTTCATTTTATATTATTGGGCGACGACTCACAACAGGACCCGTATATCTATAGAGATATTTCTAAAATTTTCCCTAAAAACATTAGTACTATTTATATACGACAAACGAAAAGAAAGAAAAGAAAGAAAGTGAAATCGATGCTTTCAGAAATGAATGAACTAGGGGTTAAAACATGTTATTTCAAACACAGCAGCACTGCGATGGAACATAGCAAGAATGAATTAAACTAAAAAAAATCGCCCATATAAATAGGCGATTTTCATTATTCTATACGTGCTGTTGACTTAGCTAATTGCTTTGTGTACTTTAGCTTTAGCGTCATAAGCCGCTTCTTCTACTTTATTATCTGCGGTCATCGAGTTTTTCTTCGCTTTTAAAGAATCTAATTTATGTTCTAAAGAGTTTTTAGCACTCTCTACTTTACCTTTAGCATCACTCACATAGTCGTTGGTTGTATCTGCGATTTGCTTTCTGGTTTCAGATCCTTTTTTAGGTGCGAATAATAATCCTGCTGCTACTCCTGCAGCCGCTCCAGAGGCTAAGCCTAATAATAATCTTCCTAGTTTCATAATTTTTTTGGTTTTTATGTTTGTAGCGTTTTTTACTTGATGTAAAGATACATACAAACTGTGCTGAACAATCAAAATGCTAGTTAAGCTATTGATAAACTTTTACTTAAAAACTTAAATATTTAACAATCTAGGCGCTAATTAGTTTTCTTTATCTCTAGTATTGTTTTGAAGTTTTACTCTAGACTTAGAAAGGTGCGCTCCATCTTCTAGTTCACTTATATACTTCACTAGTTTCTCTCTTAGCTCACAATGTAAGTCCCAAGTATGACTCGCGTCTTTAGAGCTACAAAGCGCTCTTATTTCTATAGCTTTCTCAGTCACATCTACCACTTGCACTGTTGGAGGGTGATTTTTATCCCAATCTTCTTCTTGCTCTAATAATTCTTTAAATTTCTTTCTCACTTTACTTACATCAATACGGTAATCTGCATATAAGGTAATAGATCTTATTTGGCTGGCACTAGTCATAGACCAGTTTTCGAAAGTGTTGGAAACAATAAATCGAAGCGGAACAACCAGTCTTCTTAAATCCCAAGTTCTTACTACCATATACGTAAACCTTATGTCTTCTACATAACCCCAGTCGTCATTAATAATAACAGTATCCCCAATTCTAGCGGGCTTGGTAATGGCAATTTGAATTCCGGCAATAATATTTCCTAAGGTACTTTGAGCAGCAATACCTAAAATCACGGTGGCGACTCCAGCAGAAGCCAATAAAGAAATCCCTAACTTTTCTAAGGATCTAAATTGTGATAAAATGATGCTGGCGCCAATAATGATTACCACAAAAGTGATAAGTCTTCTAGCGACAGAAATGTAGGTAAGCATCATTCTAGCTTCAGAATTTTCCTCAGGGTTGGTATCGCCTATTTTATTTTCGGCTACATAAACCATGAGGTAATCAATCAATCTCATAATTAACCAAGTAATGGAGCTAATAACAATGATAAGGAGAATAGCATATAAGGTAGTGGCAGAAGGTCCAGTAAAGGAAATAAGTTCGTTAAGAAGAATGTAAAAAATAAGGATTCCGAAGGTGATCCCTGCGGGTTTAGATAAACGCTTAGAGATATTGTTGACCCATACTTTATCTGATTTTAAAAAGAGTTTTCTAGATAATAAGAGAAGCCCTTTTCCAAGAAAGTAGGATAACACCATTAGTAGAAGGGTTCCTACAGGTTTCCAAATGGGAGTATCCCATATTTTAATTCTTGCCCAAGAAGGCATGGCGCGATCTAATTTTCTAGGTCCGTAAATTTTGTAGAGATCCTCTATATTCTCTACGGTATTGGAAGAAATCATCCAAAAAGCACCATAATCTTTATATTTTATGCGTTGTAGTCTCAATACTACAGTTCTATTCTCTAAGTTAACCTCCCCAAAAACTATGCTTCGTCTAGGTTTTCCCGCTACCGCTTGATTGGTCGTAGTACTGATATCTACTTGGCCGTCTGGTCGATCTGGCAAATCGCCCCAGTCAATTTTTATACGTTGATTGAGCACGAAATAGAATTT
This sequence comes from Mesonia profundi, assembly GCF_031085155.1. Taxonomy (GTDB): domain Bacteria; phylum Bacteroidota; class Bacteroidia; order Flavobacteriales; family Flavobacteriaceae; genus Mesonia; species Mesonia profundi. Next base: position 16,925 of record NZ_JAVHUL010000021.1, read on the forward strand.
CTCTGCTAAAATCCCTGCTTCCTCTTTGCTGATAGAGCTGGGAAGTAAATTTAAATTTAACGCATATGCAGCTTCCTCATATTCTTCGTTTCGAGCATAAGCGATAAAATGTTCTAAAGCGGCTTGAGGAGTTTGTAAGTTATATTGACTCGAAGGTAATCCTATGCCTTCATTAAGTCTTCCTAATATATAATAAGCATCATTGTATTCTTGAATAGGATTGGTTTGGAGTCTATCCTTTTTTGCGTCAACAATACTTTCTTTAGAAGGCATACTCGTGGCGGTATCCACTTGGGTTGTATCTTTTACAGTTTGAGCTTGGGAGGAAAGTAAAAAGCTAAAAAATAGAGCTATAAACAACGTGTGTGGGTAAGAATACTTCATAACTTGAAATTTACACCGATTTTAAAAAGTATCCTCTTAGGGATCTGTTAAAAATGATTTTTTAAGAGAAGAACTTAAGATATTTTTCAAAAATGAAGCAACCCTTTTTAAATTTTCTCATCTACTTGAAAATCAATCTAGTTATGAGAGTCATAAAATACCTGCTATTTAGCTTAGTCATTATTAGCTTACAATCCTGCTTTAATTGGGGAGGAGATGATGATATTTATGTTTACGAAAGTCAATATGAACCCATTACACAAGCGAGAGCAGCCTTTGAGGAGGAGATCGAACTCCAATCCACTCGACCTACAAGTCATGCGGGGAAAGTGTATGTAAAAGAACAGTATATCTTGATTAATGAAAGTGAAGAAGGCTTTCATATCTACAACAATATCAACCCCGAAACTCCTGAAGCCATCGCTTATCTTAAGGTACCTGGCGCGACAGATTTAGCCATTAGAGGAAATATCATTTTTGTACATCACTTGGTAGATTTGGTAGCGATAGATTTCAATTTTTATACGCAAACTATACAGGGAATGACAAGATCCTCTAATGTTTTTCCTAGGTTAAATTCTCCAGATGGTTTTAGGGCAGATTATTTCGATGTGCCAGCAGATCACGTCATTATTGGTTACCAACTCAAAAATTAAATCCATGAAAAAATTTATACTACTTTGTTTAGTTATTATCGTGTCTGCTTGTAGTTCAGACAGTAGTGAATCTGCAAGTCCTAACGATGTTGGAGGTGATGGCATGGGAGGAAGCCTAGCTCGCTTTGCTCTTGTCGGAAATTATTTATACACCGTAGGCGAAGAATCCTTAAGTGTTTTTGAGGTTACTAATCCTTCTCAACCTGTTTTTAAAGGAAATACGTATATAGGTTTTGATATTGAAACCTTATATGGGTTTGAGGATAAACTTTTCGTAGGAAGTAGATTGGGGATGTATATTTATGATATTTCGGCGCCCGAAAATCCGCTTCAATTGGCCGAAGTACTTCATATGAGAAGTTGTGATCCTGTGGTTTCTTCAGGAGATTTTACATATGTTACGTTGCACACCAATATTACCTGCGAAGGGGAAGTAAATCAACTAGAAGTCTACAATACAGAGAATCCTTTATATCCACAATTATTGACTACTGTGCAAATGAACCGACCTATAGGATTAGGGCTTTACGAAAATTATTTATTGGTAGCCGACTTGAATGTGGTTAGAATTCTAGATGTATCTGACCCTCAATACCCCAATTTTGTTTCTTCCATTCCCGTTAGCGGATTTGATTTGATTATACGAGAAGATGAACTTTTTGTGATTGGCGAAGAGCGCTTGTCACAATATGAATTAGGCATTGTAGAAAATGAAATCACCTTTACGGAAGTAAGCGAAATTATTTTTTAACTCTCTTGGAAAGTTTAATCCCTCTATATTTTTGATGTGTTTTAAGCCTAGCATCTTAGTCGAACTATATTGAAATATTTTCGAATCTGTTTAAGTCAATTATAGCAAGTAATAAAGCTATTTTTTGGTTGCATTGCTTTTATATTGAGCTCTGTTTTAAAATTTATCATAGATGTATAATTTTAAAGAAGTAGATGATGAGTAATTTTCGATTTAATCTTACGTCTATTATCTTATAGCGCCCGCCCGTCCCATTCGGGCGGGCCAGCCCTAAAGAAATCATTCTGGCGAGAAGCGGTCTAGCATCTTAATCAGACTCTGCTATATTTAACTAAGAAAAGCCGTATCCTTATGACGAGACACGGCTTTCATTCAACTAACTTAACTTATACCAAATTAACAATGTAATATCGTATTTAAACTCGTTCATTTTCCGTTCTATTTCCTTGCTCATAATTTCCATAGCTATGGCTATGCAAACTAATCGCAGCGTCATAGAATAAAAAAGCAACTTCGTTTTATGTACGACATTACAAAATTAAATTGGTATTAACCTAACTTTTTAAAAACAGTATTTATTTTCTGCAGTTAACTTTTCTGCAATGGTATTTCTTAGTGCTACCACATTAGGCATATTTTGATATTTAGTGAAACGCTTAAGTCCCATGAGCATCATGCGTTGTTCATCTCCTTCAGCAAAAGATACGATTCCTTCTTTTGCATTTTTAATCACGATATCTACCGCGTTGTATAGGTACAATTGCGTCATCGCGATTTGTTCTTTTTGAGCATCTTCCCCGTTTTTCTTCGCATTCTTTTCGGTTCTTAACAAAGTAGACTCTGCCATATAAATCTCGATAAGAATATCTGAAGCTGCTAATAAAAGCTGTTGGTGCTCTTCCAAATCGGGTCCAAATTTTTGAACGGCACTTCCTGCTACCATTAAGAATACTTTCTTTAGGTTGGCAATCATTTCCTTTTCTTCGGCAAACAATTCCGTATAATCGGGTTTGTCAAAAGAAGGGATTCCTGTTAATTCATCGGCTACCGCTTGAGCTGGGCCTAATAAGTCTACATGACCTTTCATCGCTTTTTTAACCAACATTCCAACGGTTAACATTCTATTAATTTCGTTGGTTCCTTCGTAGATTCTAGAAATACGAGCATCTCTCCAAGCAGATTCCATAGGCGTATCTGCAGAGAATCCCATTCCTCCAAAAACCTGGATTCCTTCGTCACTACAGTTTTGAACATCTTCAGAACAAGCTACTTTTAAAATAGAACATTCGATAGCATATTCTTCTACTCCTTTTAATTCCGCGTCAGCGTGAGAACTTCCATCCGCTTGACGGATAGCAATACGATCTTCAATATTTTTTGCTGCTCTATACGAAGCAGATTCTCCGGCATAAGCTGAGGTTGCCATTTCTGCCAATTTATACTTAATCGCTCCAAAATTGGCGATGGCGGTATCAAATTGAACCCGATCTGTCGCATATTTTACTGCGATATCAGTAACACGACGTTGCGCATCTAAAGTAGCTGCTGCTAATTTTATACGACCAATATTAAGTGCATTCATCGCAATTTTGAAACCGTTTCCTCTTTCTGAAAGCATATTTTCTACCGGCACTTTCGTCTCGCTAAAAAATACCTGACGGGTAGAGGAGGAGTGAATCCCTAATTTCTTTTCTTCATCTCCAAAAGAGATTCCGTTTTCTTTATTGTTTTCTACGATGAACCCCGTGATGTTCTTGTCGTCTTCAATTCTTGCAAATACAATAAATACATTCGCAAAACCTGCATTAGAAATCCACATCTTCTGACCAGAAATACTATACTGTTTTCCATCTTCAGAAAGAACGGCTTTGGTTTTTCCAGAGTTAGCATCACTACCAGCACCAGGTTCGGTTAAGCAATAGGCGCCAAACCATTCTCCCGTAGCTAATTTAGGAACGTACTTTTTCTTTTGCTCCTCGTTTCCGTAAAGCGTAATAGGCATCGTTCCAATCCCAGTATGCGCTCCAAAAGCAGTAGCGATAGAACCGGTTGCACCCGAAATATAATCACACACCAACATGGTAGAAACGAATCCCATTCCTAGTCCGTCATATTCTTCTGGAACCGCTACGCCTAAGAAACCGAGTTCTCCTGCTTTACGCATTACCTCTTCGGTGAGGTCGTAGTTTTTGTTTTCAAATTCTTCTTTGTTCGGCCAGATTTCGCGGTCTACAAATTCTTTCACCGATGCTTTCATCATGTTTTGCTCCTCGTTAAAATCCTCCGGAGTAAAAACATCTTCACATTTGGTTTCTTTTACGAGAAACTGTCCGCCGCGAAGGATATCTTTTTTATTTTCTGTTGTCTTCATTTTACTATGTTGATTTTTTAAGGAATAAGAAAATAGATAAGAGATGTTATACTTTACAAGGCATTTTGAAAACCCCTAGTCATCTTTTGAAATTCATCCACTTTCTCTTCCAATTTTTCTAATTGTATCTGATTAATATATTTTCTATTCTCGCCTGTCCTCTCGAGTGATTTTCTTACGTCTAGTTTCTTGTCTCTTGTTTCTGTTTTTTCTTACGAAAGGAACTCATAAACTCCGGCTGCACCTTGACCTGTTCCTACACACATAGTTACCATAGCGTGTTTATTTTGAAGATTGCGCTTACGCATTTCATCAAAGATTTGAACCGATAATTTTGCTCCCGTACATCCTAGTGGGTGTCCCATAGAAATAGCTCCTCCGTTTACATTTAGGATGTCTTTATTTATTCCTAACTCCCGAATAACAGCTAAAGATTGAGAAGCAAAAGCTTCGTTCAATTCGATAAGCTCCATATCTTCTAGTTTTAATCCGGCTTGTTTTAAGGCTTTCGGAATTGCTTTTACAGGGCCAATTCCCATAATGCGAGGTTCTACCCCAACGGCGGTAAAGCTTACCAGTCTTGCGATAGGTTCTAATTTAAGTTCTTTCACCATCGCTTCGCTCATCACCAAGGTAAATGCAGCACCGTCACTCGTTTGAGAAGAGTTACCGGCAGTTACGCTTCCTCCTTCTGCAAATACAGGACGTAATCCGGCTAAAGCTTCTAAGGAAGTATTGGCACGCGGACCTTCGTCTTTGTTAACCGTGTAAGATCTGGTTTTCTTTTTCCCATCTTCAACATAAGTTTCATCAATTTTGATAGGCACAATCTGATCTTGGAAACGATCTTCTGCTAATGCTTTTAAAGATTTCTGATGAGAGTTGAAAGCAAATTCATCTTGGTCTTCTCGAGAAACATTGTATTTGTTGGCTACAGCTTCTGCCGTAAGTCCCATTCCCCAGTAATAATCTTCGTGTCCTTCTTTGGCCAATTTATAATCGGGTACGGGCTTGTAACCTCCCATAGGGATGTAACTCATGCTTTCTACGCCTCCTGCAATAATACATTCGGCTTGTCCGCTTTGTATTTTTGCGCTGGCGATGGCAATGGTTTCCAATCCAGAAGCACAATAGCGGTTTACGGTGACTCCTGCTACATCTACCGTTTTTAATGCCATAAGAGAAATTAAACGTCCCATGTTTAAGCCTTGCTCGGCTTCAGGCATCGCATTTCCTACAATTACATCGTCGATTCTTGAGGTATCAAAATCTGGCAACTGCTCCAACATGTACTGGATGGTTTCAGAAGCTAATTCATCGGGTCTTTTGAACCTGAAAACTCCGCGAGAAGATTTACCTACGGCGGTTCTATATGCTTTTACTATATATGCGGTTTTGCTCATTGTTTTATTTATTTTGACTTAAGATGATAGGACTTATGACGTAAGATGCCTTTATTATAAAATTTCTATCTTTTCCATAAATCTTGTAATCATCCCTTGGATTATTTGAATTTTATTTTCTAAATGCTTAAATGACTCTTCTGAAATATAATTGATTTCGAATGCAATAATTAATTGTGTTTCCCACTCAAAAGCTGAACCTAAAGCAGTTTCTAAATACTGTAAAAAATGCTTATTAGTGCTTTTGCTCGTTCCTTCAGCGATATTAGAAGGTATAGATATGGCAGAACGTTGAATTTGACTTGTCAATGAATATATTTCTGATTTCGGAAATTTTTTAGTGGCAGAATAAGTTTCTTTTACTAATTCAATTCCTTCCTTCCATATCGTCAACTTTCTAAAGTTATGTTTAGCAGCCATATTACTTTTCTAATTTTTATGTCTTATGTCATAAGTCATTTTTTCATAAGTCTTTTTAAACACTAGTTTCTCAACGGTTTCCCTTTCTTCAACATATGCTGAAGTCTTTCTAGGGTTTTTCGTTCTCCTGTGAGTGATAAGAAAGCTTCTCGTTCTAGGTCTAGTAGGTATTGCTCGCTCACGTATGAGGAACCAGATAAATCCCCGCCAGCCATCACATAAGCGAGTTTATTGGCGATTTTCTTATCGTGTTCACTAATGTATTTTCCGGCATACATTTGGTCTGTTCCTACATAAAATGCCCCAAGCGCTTGTTTTCCTAAAACTTTGACATCTGTTCGCTGAATAGGTTGAGTGTAGCCATTTTGAGCCATTAATAAAGCGTGTTGTTTGGCAATTGCCAATTGTCTGTCTTTATTCATCACCACGATATCTTTTCCTTTCTGAAGGATATTGGTATCGTAGGCTTCGTATGCTGAAGTAGATACTTTTGCCATTCCTATGGTTAAGAAATGCTCTCTAAGTCGGTTTAATTCTACATCATCTTTTTGGAAAGTGTCTGCCGCTCTTACGGTCATTTCTTTAGAACCTCCACCGCCAGGGATTACACCAACTCCAAATTCGACTAAACCAATATAGGTTTCGGCGTGAGCTACTACTTTATCCGCGTGAAGCGAAAGTTCGCAACCTCCACCAAGGGTCATATTGTGAGGTGCAGAAACGGTTGGAATAGAAGAATAACACATGCGCATCATCGTATCTTGAAAATATTTGATGGCCATATTTAACTCGTCATATTCTTGCTCTACAGCCATCATAAAGATCATTCCGATGTTGGCACCCACAGAGAAATTTTGTCCGTCATTGCAAACCACCAAACCTTGGTATTCTTTTTCGGCTAGATCAATGGCTTTATTTATTCCGTCAAGGACATCACCACCAATAGAATTCATTTTACTGCGGAATTCTACGTTTAAGATTCCGTCACCAAGATCCTCTACGACAACTCCGCTATTTTTGAATACTTCCTTAGATTCTCTAATATTATCTAAAATAATAAAGGCGTCTTGACCAGGAACTTTTACTTGTTCTTTCTTAGGGATATCATAGTAATAGGTGTTTCCATTCTTTACGGAATAAAAAGATTTGCTTCCTGAATCAATCATTTCATTCACCCAAGATGCAGGTTCATAACCTTGCTCTTTCATCAACTTGATTCCTTTCTCAACGCCAATGGCATCCCAAATTTGAAAAGGTCCGTGTTCCCATCCAAATCCAGCTTGCATAGCATCATCTATTTTATAAAGATCATCAGATATTTCTGGAATACGATTGGATACATACGCAAAAAGGGCAGAGAAATTCTTTCGATAAAACTCACCTGCTTTATCTTTTCCATTGATGAGAACCTCAAAACGATCGGCTACCTTGTCGATGGTTTTGGTTAATTCTAAGGTGGAGAAAGAAGCGCTTTTACGCTCTCTATATTCTAGGGTATCTAAATCTAAGGATTTGATATTGCTAGAACCATCTTTGTTTTTTTCTTTTTTATAAAAACCTTGACCAGTTTTACTTCCCAGCCATTTGTTTTCAATCATGGTATCGATAAAGCCGGGCAACTTAAAGAGGTCGTGCTGCTCATCATCGGGGACATTTTCATAAAGTCCATTGGCAACGTGAACCAAGGTGTCTAAACCGACAACATCTACCGTACGGAAGGTAGCCGATTTTTGACGTCCAATCACAGGTCCTGTGAGTTTATCAACTTCTTCAATAGTCATATCCATATCTTTTACCATATGAAAAAGACTCATAATACTAAAAATACCGACTCTATTTCCTATAAAAGCAGGTGTGTCTTTAGCGACAACCGATTTTTTTCCTAAGAACTTTTCTCCGTATCCATTTAGAAAGTCCAAGACTTCTGGAGAAGTTTTTGGACCCGGGATAATTTCAAATAATCTTAAATATCGTGGCGGATTAAAAAAGTGAGTTCCGCAAAAGTGCTTCTGAAAATCATCACTTCTTCCTTCGCTCATAAATTTAATAGGAATACCCGAAGTGTTAGAAGTAATTAATGTACCAGGGGTACGGTGCTTTTCTAGGTTATCAAAAACTTGTTTTTTAATATCTAAGCGTTCTACAACCACTTCCAGAATCCAGTCTACTTCAGACACTTTATGAATATCATCTTCTAAATTCCCCGTGGTAATTCTACTGGCAAATTTTTGATGATAAATAGGAGAGGGCTTAGATTTTAACGAAGCTTGTAAGTCTTGATTTACAATTCTATTTCGTACCACCTTATCTTCTAAGCTTAAGCCTTTTTTCTTCTCTTTATCGTTTAATTCTCTAGGGATAATGTCTAGTAACAGGACTTCTACGCCAATATTGGCGAAGTGGCAAGCAATAGCGCTTCCCATAATTCCTGATCCTATGACAGCTACTTTTTTAATGTTTCTTTTCATAATTATTTTACAGGAGTTTTTGATTTATAAATTTTTTTGTTGTTGATTAATTCCATGATAGTATGGGCTACGCGGTTAAAAGTGGCAAGGTCTTCTTTAGGAATCGCATCGTTGACAGCTTCATCAAACTTAAAGACCACCTCTTTAGAAAAGGCCCTCATTTCATTGCCAAATTCAGTGAGCTGGATGATAACACTTCTTCCGTCTTCTGGATTTCTTTTTCTAACGATTAGACCTTTATCTTCCATGGTTCGAAGTGTTCTCGAAAGACTCGTGGCTTCCATTCCCATTTTAGGACCTAAAGAGGTCGAGGGGGTGCCTTCATCTGGATCTATGTTTAATAAAGCAAAACCAGTAGCCATAGTGCTTCCTTTTCTGCTGGCTTCCTCATTGTACATTTTAGAGACCGCAATCCAAGTGGCTCTTAACACATAGTCTATTGTTTTTTCTTTCATATATAATACTCATTGTTCAAATATAATAATTTTTATTATGCACGCATAATATTTAAGACTAAATTTTTGATGCGTTTAGAGAAATATAAATAGCTTTAACAGAAAGAGCTTAGAATTTCACTACGAAAGCTTTAAGATACATGATTATTTGATTTTAAAATAATTTTTAAGCAGCTCAACAATTAATCCCCGAGCTTCTTGATTTTAAAAAACATATGGAGAGCTTTTAAATAATAGTAGGAAATTGATGTCAACAAAATTTCATTTTCTTTTTAAAACTCGGAATTCCATTTAACAAAAATGGCTTTTTTGAACTGTATAATGTAGATTTAGATTTTTTTGAATTAAAAAAGAATACTTGCTAATCAAACAATTAAAAGGGTAGAAGGACTTTCTTATCTGAATATAAAATACAAAAAAACCTTCAAGTGCTTACCTGAAGGTTTTGTGTATATAATTTATGCCTAATGCTTAGCCGCATATATGTAAACTTACATATCTATCGCTAAAGTCAAAATATAGTTAGATCTAGAAAAGTTGATTTGAGCCTGATCTTGAAGTCCTGTTTGTAAGAGACTTGCGCTGTAATCTTGAGAAGAATAATCATAAGCAAAATCCAATCGCATTTTACCAAAACTATATCCTAATCCAGCAGAGTAACCGTTTAATTCACTCATCGTATCTGAGTTAGGACTTTCCTCGTATCTATAACCTCCGCGTAAACTCCATTGCTTTATTCTGTACTCTCCACCAACTCTATAGGTGGAGGCAGCGTTGAGGTTGTCTTCAAAGTTTTGATTTTGTGTGCTGTAATCCATATGGTTGTCATAGCCCTGACTTAAATGTATGTTGGAATAATCTTTATGGCTATAGTCAAAACTTAATACACCCGTTTTTCCAAAAACAAGACCCAAACTACCTGTTAATTTCCCAGGAGTTCTTAATCTGTAATTAGGAAAGATGTTGGTTACAAAAGGATCTACCTCTTGTCCGCCAAGGTCATTGCTATAGGAGTATAAATATTGATTGGTTTCATCTGCAATGGAATACCAGGTAGGAGATTCGTAACTTGCTCCTAATCTAATTAAGTCATTGACTTTAGCAATCAAACCCACTTGAAAAGAGAATCCAATCCCTATAGTGCTGAGGTTGTTTTCAAAAACAATTTCGTTAATCTCACTTGGGCTTCCTATTTGTTCATAAAATCTAGTACTTCTTTCATAGTTGATAAAATGACTGTTTAGGTTTAAACCCGCGTAGAAGTTATCAAAAAGTTGCATAGATCCGTTAACCGAAAACTCTCCGTTGAGACCTGTGGAACGATAGTCATATTGCTGAAAAAAACTATTTCCGCTTACATTAGAAGTGTAGGCTGTATTGTTGTCGCTGTTGCTTGCAGGATCAAAAAGAAAAGCATTGTACCCTAAATATGCGGTTTGCAAATCTGTATTTGAAAATCCTTCCCCACTAAAATTACCTTCTCCTAAAAAAATATATCTGTCTTGAAGTGAATTAGAGTCTAAAAGCTCTAATGGAACTCCGTTGGCAAGATTTGTAAAATAATCTCCAATGGAAGTTTCATTATCTCCAGAAGCAGTAAAGCGATTGCTTAACGACTTTTTTTGGTTGTAAGCCACTCCAATGGTAAATTTAGAAATCGTAGCCTCTGGATTGCTATTATTGAATACAAAAACAGCTCCGGCTTGCGGAATGTGAAAATTGTTGTTGCGTCTTTCAGAAATTCCGTTTCTAAAGGCAACTTCATTATTGTATGACTCATTGGCTAATGAAAACGAAGCAAAATTATGTAAGAAAACAGAAGAACCTGCGGGGTTCACTTTAAGAGCAGAAATATCTCCTCCTAAGGCTCCAAAAGCTCCACCCATCCCTACAAATCTAGCCGTACCCGATAATTCTTCCGAAGAAAATAACAAGGCATCATTACTAGATTGGGCGTAACTGCCCACTGTGATAAAAAAAGAAAAAAGACTTAATAATTTAATTTTCATAGTTTTTCAAATAGAGTTCGTAAAATTATCTTCTTCTTGAGGTTCTTCCGCCACCAGAAGAGCTTCCTGTACTTCTTGAGCTTCTTGTTGAACCAGAACTTCGGGTGGAAGAAGAAGAAGATTTTGTAGTAGGCGTACTTCTTGTAGATCTTGTATTGGTGTTTGAAGATCTAGTATTAGAATTCCCATTATAAGTTGGAGAAGAAGATCTATTCGTTCTAGAACTGTTGTTATAATAGCGATTTCTTTGATTAGAATTAGAGTTAGAACGGATACTAGAGTTGTTATTTCTTACCGCTCTTGTATTGCTATTATTACGATAATTAGAGTTCCTTCTAGCGTTTACATTTCTAGAATTTCTAACTGTTGTATTCCCTCTAGCATTAGAAGTATTTCTTCTGGTAGAGTTTGCATTTGAGTTTCTAGCACTAGAGGCATCTCTTCTATAACCGTTTCTAGCTGAATATCTACCTCTATAGTTTCCTCCGTTATTGTGGTAGGCATAGCTTTGATTCCCGTAATAGTATGGATTATTGTAGTAAGATCCATAATAACCTCCGTACCCATAGTATCCATAACCACCATATCCTCCATAACCCCAAGGTCTATAGTAGCCGCCCCATCCCCAAGGAGAGAAGCCTATGTGCCAATTATTGTAATAGGGCGAGTTGTATCCATAACCTCCAAATGAAAATGGACTATATCCTCCATATAAATAAGGATTGTTGTCATAATAATTAATGGTGACATTAGAAGAATTACTTCCCCATCCGCCTTCATTATTTCTATAACTTCCTTCGTTATAATAGTCTCCTTCTTGATTTACATTTTGTTGATTTGTATTATTATCATTAGAAGAATAAGAATCTACATCGGTAAATACCGCAGTTTCATCATTATATTGCTGGGCTTGTGATATTTTCTCATTCTGTTCCGCAAAATAGTTTTCGTAATAGTGATCTCCTTTCGTGGTTGCTTGAGAAGGTTCATTTTTATAGTCTCTATCTTGATTGGCGTAAATCCCATCCTTCTGATGCGAAGAATTGTTATAAGACCCGCAAGAAACTAAGGTAGCAACTGCGACTAAAATCATAGGCAGTTGTGTGGTTTTTTTAATATTTATGTGATGGTATAGCATATCTTACGGTTTTAATTGTTGAACATATCAAATTTAATTAGTTTTGTGCGAACTAACAATTCATTAACATAAACACAACATTTGTGCCAAATCAAATATATGAGTAATAAGCTAACGGAAAGAAAGAAGGATTATTCCAAATGGTATAACGAATTAGTAGTGCAAGCAGATCTTGCTGAAAACTCTGCTGTTAGGGGGTGTATGGTGATTAAACCATACGGATATGCAATTTGGGAAAAGATGCAAGCGCAGCTAGATAAAAGGTTTAAAGAAACAGGTCATCAAAATGCTTATTTCCCTTTATTTGTTCCGAAGAGTTTATTTGAAGCAGAAGAGAAAAATGCAGAAGGTTTTGCTAAAGAATGCGCCGTGGTGACGCACTACAGATTAAAAACAGATCCCAATGATAAAACAAAACTTGTTGTAGATCCAGAAGCTAAACTAGAAGAAGAATTGGTGGTTAGACCTACTTCCGAAGCGATTATTTGGAATACTTATAGAGGTTGGGTTCAATCCTACAGAGACTTACCTATATTAATCAACCAATGGGCTAATGTGGTGCGTTGGGAGATGCGAACCCGTTTATTTTTGAGAACGACAGAATTTTTATGGCAAGAAGGGCATACCGCTCATGCTACAAAGCAAGAAGCTTTAATTGAAGCGGAGAAAATGAATGATGTTTATGCTGAATTTGCGGAAGAATTTATGGCCATTCCTGTAGTGAAAGGTTTGAAATCTGAAAGTGAACGTTTCGCTGGCGCGGAAGAAACCTATTGTATTGAAGCTTTAATGCAAGACGGAAAAGCTTTACAGGCAGGAACTTCACATTTCTTAGGACAAAATTTCGCGAAAGCTTTTGATGTAAAATATGCGAGTAAAGAAGGAAAGTTAGAGCATGTGTGGGCGACAAGCTGGGGCGTTTCTACAAGGCTTATGGGGGCTTTAATTATGACGCATAGCGATGATAAAGGTTTGGTTCTTCCTCCAAAATTAGCGCCTAATCAAGTGGTTATTGTGCCTATTTACAAAGGAGAAGAGCAATTGAAAGAAATCTCTAAAAAAGCCAACGAATTAGCATCAGAACTTAGGAAAGCAGGAATTTCGGTGAAATTTGATGATCGCGACACACATAAACCAGGTTGGAAGTTTGCTCAATATGAGTTGCAAGGCGTTCCGTTAAGGATTGCTATAGGGCCAAAAGACTTAGAAAAAGGAACCGTAGAGCTAGCGAGAAGAGATACATTAACCAAAGAGTTTGTAAATCAAACTGAGGTGGTAGAGAAAGTAAAAGGCTTGATGATAGAAATTCAGGATACTCTTTTTCAGAAAGCTTTAGATTTTAGAAGTGAACACACGACCAAGGTGGATAGCTTTGAAGAGTTTAAAAAAGTGCTAAAAACTAAGGAAGGCTTTATTTTGGCACATTGGGACGGAACTGCGGAGACGGAGACCAAAATAAAAGAGCTTACCAAGGCAACGATTAGATGTATCCCTTTAGATGCTGATATAGAGGAGGGTATATGCGTGTTTTCTGGGAATCCTTCTAGCCAAAGAGTGCTTTTTGCAAAGGCTTATTAAAATTTTTTGAAAATTTCTAATTTAAGATTTGGTACATTGGAAATAAGTATTATTTTTGCATCCGCATTGAAATAATAACGGTCCGTTCGTCTAGGGGTTAGGACGCATGGTTTTCATCCATGTAACAGGGGTTCGATTCCCCTACGGACTACAAGTTCTGAGCAGAATGCTCAATTGAAATATTAATAATTAATGGTCCGTTCGTCTAGGGGTTAGGACGCATGGTTTTCATCCATGTAACAGGGGTTCGATTCCCCTACGGACTACAATCAAAAATAAATAAACAAAGAGTTATGGCAAATCATAAGTCGGCATTAAAGAGAATACGTAACAGTGAGGTAAAGCGTCTAAGAAACCGTTACCAACATAAAACTACACGTAATGCCATAAAGAAATTAAAAGGTGCAGATAAGAAAGAAGCAGAAGCTTTGTTTCCTACTGTAGTGGCAATGATAGATAAGTTAGCGAAGCGTAATGTAATACATACGAATAAAGCTTCTAACTTAAAATCAAAATTAGCAAAACACGTAGCAGCATTATAAGAAATTATAAGCTGACTTAAATTATATAGAAAGCGCTTTTTCTGTGAGAAAGCGTTTTTTTTGTATGCGCTATTGTTTTATACTGGGAAGTAGAAGCAAAGCTTGTTATGGAGATAGCATCGCTTAGAATAAGTTGAGATCGTATCAATTTGTTATAAGACAGATAAGGAAATAAAAAAGCCTCAAGTAATTTTTACTTGAGGCTTTTTCTATAGATGATCTTTTTGATTAACCATTCATAGAAACAAGAAATTCTTCGTTGTTTCTAGTGGATTTTATTTTGTCGTTGATAAACTCCATAGCTTCTACAGGATTCATATCTGCTAAGTACTTTCTAAGCACCCACATTCTCTGTATGGTCCCTTCATCCAATAAGATGTCATCTCTTCGTGTACTTGAAGAAGTAAGGTCTATGGCAGGGAAAATTCTTCTGTTAGAGATCTTTCTATCCAATTGAAGTTCCATATTTCCAGTTCCCTTAAATTCTTCAAAAATCACTTCGTCCATTTTAGAACCTGTATCTGTTAACGCAGTTGCGATAATAGAAAGAGAACCTCCATTTTCAATATTTCGAGCAGCACCAAAGAAACGTTTAGGTTTGTGTAGCGCGTTTGCATCTACACCACCACTTAATACTTTTCCGCTGGCAGGCTGTACGGTATTGTAAGCTCTAGCCAAACGCGTAATAGAATCTAATAAGATCACTACATCGTGACCGCATTCTACCAATCGCTTCGCTTTTTCAAGAACGATGTTGGCCACTTTAACGTGTTCGTGAGCCTCTTTGTCAAATGTAGAAGCAACAACCTCTCCGCGTACGTTACGCTGCATATCGGTTACTTCTTCTGGACGTTCGTCTATTAAGAGTACAATTTGATATACTTCAGGATGATTGGCTGCAATGGCATTCGCAATATCCTTCAGCAACATTGTTTTACCAGTTTTAGGCTGAGAAACAATCATTCCTCTTTGTCCTTTTCCAATAGGAGAAAATAAATCCATAATTCTCGTAGAAACGGTACTTTGCTTTTCAGCAATATGGAATCTCTCTTCAGGGAAAAGCGGAGTTAAATGTTCAAAAGAAACACGATCTCGTACCACTTGTGGATCAAGGCCGTTAATTTTGTTGACTTTAATAAGAGGGAAATATTTCTCTCCTTCTTTTGGAGGTCTTATTTGTCCTAAAACCGTATCTCCGGTTTTTAAACCGAAAAGTCTTATTTGCGATTGAGATACATAAATATCATCAGGAGAAGAAAGGTAGTTATAATCAGATGATCTTAAGAAACCATACCCATCTTGCATGATGTCTAAAACTCCTTCACTTTCTATAATAGCGTCAAACTCATAATCTGGGTCACGGTAGCGATTTCTTTTATCTCTATTGCCGTTATCTCTATTCCCGTTATTTTTTTGATTGCTCGGTTTTGGATGATCTTTTTTGCCTCTTGTGTTGCTGGTGTCTTTGTTTGACTTTTGCTGAGGACTTTTCTTTTCTGGAGCTTTAGCTTTAGAAGAAGGCTTATTGGTAGAGGTTTTAGAATCCTCTTTTTTGTCTTCTTTTTTATCTTCTCTCTTGTTAGGTTTATGGACAACCTTTTTGGGTGCAGGTTTTTTTTCTGCAGAAGAAGTTTCTTCTTTTTTCTCCTGTTTAGGAGCCGCTTTGCGTTCTCTTTTTACGGGAGCTTTTTTAGGCGCTGGTTTATCTGTTGTAGCATCATCTTTTAGCGCTTCTTTCACCTTATTAGGATTGGCAGCTTGATAATCTAGAATTTGATAAACTAAGTCTAATTTCTTTAAAGCTCTGTACTTAGGTACATTAAGCGTTTTTGCAATTTCTTGAAGCTCAGGAAGCTTCTTTGCCTTTAATTCAGATATTTCTAACATTTAGTAATGAGGTATAATGATAATTTTTCTTTAGAATAAAATTTCTAAAATTTCAAAGTAGATTTTTTTTGAAAAAAAATTGAAGTTATAAGTAACCTTTATTGAAGTGGTTACGACTAGTTTATGCAATTATACAACTTTATTTTTAAAAATAAAGTTTTAGAATACAATTAATATTATATTTTTGTGCTTTAGAGAATAGAAAAAATGATTCAAAGAATACAAAGCGTTTACTTGTTCCTTATCATAATTGTAGTGGCCCTAGGCTCCTATTTTTTGAGTATTTGGACCAATGAAAGTGGAGAAAGTGTTTATGCGATAGATAGACTTTATATATTCGGTGCCTTTTCGCTGAGTAGTATATTGGCTTTGGTAACTATTTTCTTATATAAAAATAGAAAACTTCAATTTGTAGTGAATAGATTGAACATCATATTAAACTTTATTTTACTAGGATTTTTTGTTTACTGGTCGCTAATGGTACCTGGAGAAATGCAAATTTCTGAGAATGGTATTGGGATGTTTCTTCCTATTATTTCTATCGTTTTACTAGTGATGGCCAATAAAGCCATCAAAAAGGACGAAGCACTCGTAAAATCTGTAGACCGTTTACGATAAACCTTATATCTTAGTAGTATTAGTGCGTGAAACCCAGGAGTAATTTACTTCTGGGTTTTTTTTCTATTAAGACAAATAAATTTCTGCTGAACAAGCTTGACTTCCGGTAATTAGGTTTCTGTTATAGCTGTCTGTTGGTGGTCGAGTTTTTATTCCGCGAAAGCGTTATAAAAAGCTGCCGTTATTGCCTGTCTGTCGGCAGGTCCCTTTTATATACTTATCACATAGAACCTCATTCTAATCCAATCTCTTTTTAGTTGTTAATTTTTTATTGGTTTGGTTGTGAAAAAGAATAACACTGCGATTGGTCTTAATATTTTTGGAATTAAGACCAGATTTAATTGTTAATATATTTTGAAATCTGTTATATTGCGAATTGAACCAAATTTAACTTAAAATAACCTACTTATGAAAAAAATTACATTATTATGTTTAACGATGCTATTCAGTTGTCTTGGTTTTGCCCAAGTTTCAATTGGTAATTCGAGCGGTGGAAGCGGATCTATTTCTTCTCCTATTACAAATTATTGGGGGTATTCTTACGGGCAATCTATTTATTTGGCATCAGAAGTTAATGCAAGCGGAGATATTACTTCGTTGGATTTTAAATTAAATCCAGGTGCTAGTTTTGCTGAAGCTGATGAAAACGTGGATGTTTGGATTGGAACGACAACGAAAACTAATTTTGAAAACAACACAGACTGGGTTGATGTTTCCACTTTAACCCAAGTATTAACAGATGGAACGCTAACAGCTTCAGATGATTTGTTGCATATTGAGTTTAATGCTCCATTTAATTATAACGGAACGGATAATCTAATTATCGCTGTTGATGCAAACGAAGGTGACTATGGAGGGTCATCTGATTATGTTTTACAAACGGAAGCTCAAAACGGTGACAATTTGAGTCTTCTTTATCGTAATGATAACACAGCCACTGATCCATTAGATCCAGATGCAGCTAATGTAGTGCAAAGTTTACGTGGAAACATTGTTATCAATGGAATTACACAATCCTGTCCTGCCCCTACAGATTTAACTGCTACAAATATTACCACTTCATCAGTTGATGTAAGTTGGACAGATACCGCCGAGGAGTGGGAAATTATTTACGGGCCATCTGGTTTTGATTTTGAGAATGAAGGAACGATTATTGGCGATGACGATGGAACTTTGGGCGAAACTATTTCAGGCTTAGATTCTGGAACTACTTATCAAGCTTACGTAAAATCAATTTGCAGTACCGATGAAGAAAGTAGTCTTGCTGGACCAGTTGATTTCGTAACAGTTTGTACAGCTGTTGATAATTTCACTGAAAATTTTGATTCTTCTGTCAATTTTCCTAATTGTTGGACTAAACTCATAAATTCTACAAGTGACTTTTCCAGTATTGCAATTTCTAGTTTCGGAAATTTTTCTGAACCTAATGCTATACAAATGAATAATAGTGTGGATGCTGCTGCACAACTTTATTTAATTACACCCGAATTGAACACCTTACCAAATGCAGATCATCGTATTCGATTTTATGCGCATACCTCTTTAGGTTCTAATATAGAGGTGGGAACCATGACCGACCCAACAGATGCTTCTACTTATACTTCAATTCAAACAATAGATGCCACGAATGATTATGAAGAATACAGCGTCAACTTTGATGCGGCTACTACAGATCAATACGTAGCATTTAAAGCTACTTATACTGCTACTTACTACAATGTTTATGTTGATAATGTCAGTTGGGAGCCTATTCCTAGTTGCATGAAACCTTCAGATTTCAGCTTTGATGAGGCAACTACAACTACGGCAGACCTTAGTTGGACAGCAGAGGGGTCTGAGACACAATGGGAAGTGAAATACGGGGAACCTGGCTTTGATCCAATGACAGAAGGAACGGCAGTTACAGTCGATGATTCTCCAAATACAACGCTTACGGGACTTATAGCAGATACAGAATATGAAGCTTATGTAAAATCAATTTGTGATACTAACGATGAGAGTATCTATACCCTTCCAATAACTTTTTCAACATTGTGTGAAGCGACTACGGTCCCATTTACACAAGATTTTGAAGAGGTGACCGCTCCCGACTTACCTAATTGTGGAACGTCAGAGAATCTTAGTGGAAATAATTGGGAAACATATAATCAAAGCAGTAATGGCTTTGACAGTAATGTTTTACGCTATAAATATGCTTCTGGTCCTGCCGATGCTTGGTACTATACCCAGGGAATTACCTTAGATGCCGGTACAGATTACCAAATAAGTTATAAATATGGAAATAATAGTACAAATTATACAGAAAAATTAAAGGTGAGCTATGGAACTTCTCCAGTGGCTGCGGATATGACCATTGAATTAGCTAATCATCCAGATGTTAATTCAGCGACCGCTCAAACCGATGTTCTAAGCTTTTCCGTGACGACCTCGGGTGTTTATTATTTTGGCTTTCATGCGTATTCAGAGAGCAATCAATTTTATCTTTATGTAGATGATATTGAGCTAATCGTTTCGCCTTCTTGTGCAACACCAACAAATATTGTTGCTAATAATATTTCAGAAGCTAGTGCCGAAATTAGCTGGACTGAAAATGGCGCTGCCACCGAATGGGAAATTGTTTATGGCGAACCTGACTTTGATCCTACTACTGATGGAACGAGTATCACTGATAGTGATGATTTAGGAGAAACTATTACTAATCTTGATCCAGAAACTGAGTATGACGTATATGTTCGTGCAATCTGCGGAACGGATGGTAATAGTGATTTTAGTAATGTAATGACATTCATTACATTACCAGTACCTCCGGCAAATGATGATTTATGCGACGCAATGGTTTTGACGGTTGATGAAGCTTGTGCTGGGGGGACGACCTATACTAATACGGGCGCAACTGCTCAAACAGATGAACCAGAGGGTTCATGTTGGTATAGTGCAACCAATGGGAAAACCGTATGGTTCAACTTCGAAGCTCCTGTAGGTGGTAATGTAACCGTAACGACAGACATAGCAGGTGCAACTTTGACCGATACTCATATTGCGATTTATGAAGCCGCAACAGACTGTGCAGATTTGAGCACGTTAGGAACAGAAGTTGGTTGTGATGAAGATGGGGGCGATATTGTTGGATCTGGTTATACCTCTGTTGCTACAATGACTGGTTTAACAGCTGGTGAAACCTATTATGTTCAGGTTAGCGGTTATGGAGGTTCCGAAGGTGACTTCTGTATAGAAGTGAACGATGATAGTATAAATTGTCTTGCTCCAACCGATATCACTTTTGCAAATACCAACGATACTTCTACTGAAGTCACTTGGACCGAAAACGGCGATGCTACCGAATGGGAAATCATTTACGGAATGACAGGATTCGAACCGATGACCGGGGATGAATCTACTACAATTTCTGATAATGATGGAACTCTTGGTGAAACGCTAAGCGGGTTAATTCCAGAGACCGGATATGATGTTTATGTTCGTGCACTTTGCGATGATGGCGAAAGCGTACTTGCAGGACCGGCTAGCTTTACTACCGAAGCGGTGCCTTGCGAAATCCCTACCGATATTACTTTCGATAATGTAGATGATACTTCTGCCGATATTTCTTGGACAGAAAATGGCGACGCTACTGAATGGGAAATCCTTTACGGAGCACCAGGTTTTGATCCTTTAACTGAAGGAACTTCTATTATAGATATAGATGCTATTGGAGAAACACTTAATGACCTTACTTCAGAAACTACTTATGAGGTTTATGTTCGTGCCATTTGCGGAGAAGATAATATGAGTGATTGGACAGCTCCAGTTGAATTTACTACACAAGATTTAAGTGTAGCGAACCAATTGTTTGCTTCTTTTACTTACTATCCAAATCCGGTACGTAGCGAATTAACCTTAAAGTCAACTACTCAAATAGAGCAGGTAAACCTTTACAACCTATTAGGTCAACAGGTGCTTAACACGAAGCCTAGTTCTTTAGAGGTGCAATTAAATATGGATTCTCTTCCAGCAGGAGTTTACTTAATGAAAGTGAACATTCAAGGAAGTCAAAAAACGTTTAGATTGATAAAAGACTAAGCAAAAGCTTTTATTAATAACAACAAGTTTAAAGCCGTCCGATTTATCAGACGGCTTTTTTTATACTAAATTTAGAGTAGAATCAAGGTTAATATTTTGGGCAAATCCCTGCGGGTCGGGCTATCCGCTATAGTTTTTATTCCGCTAAAGCGTCATAAAAAGCTGCCGCTACTATCCCTTTTGCAAAAGTCTTAACGTGTTCCCAACTCAATCACCTCCAAGTTTTTAATTTCTTTGCCTTCAATTTCAAACCTTAGCATGGTTCTTACTTGGTGAAAGCCGTGTTTGCCACAAGCTCCGGGATTCATATGAAGCAGGTTGAGTTTCTTATCGGGCATGACTTTTAAAATGTGCGAATGTCCGCAAATAAAAAGCTGAGGCGGATTTTCTCTTATTTCTTCTCGTGTTGCAGGGGAATATTTACCGGGATAACCACCAATATGCGTAATCCATACGTCTACTTCTTCGCACTTAAAACGATTATGAAGCGGAAATTCTTTTCGTGCCTCGTGACCGTCAATGTTTCCAAAAACAGCTCTTAGGGGTTTTATCTTTTTAAGTTCATCGGTGACTTTTAAATCGCCAATATCGCCAGCATGCCAAATTTCATCCGCTTGACGGGCATAAGTTAAAATCCGGTCATCTATATAGCTGTGATTATCGCTGAGTAGTAAAATCTTTTTCAAAATGATTATGTGGGTTTCTTGAAGCTTAGAAAAATTTGTTTGAGTATCTTTGCAGGGCAAAAATAAGAATTAAGATTGAGGTATTTTATTGATTTATCTTTTAACGGCAAAGACTTTTTTGGCTGGCAGCGTCAACCCGATGTGATTAGTGTGCAAGAAGTCGTAGAAGATAAATTGAGTGTCGCTTTACAAGAAAACATAGAAGTTGTAGGTGCCGGTAGAACCGATGCAGGAGTACACGCTCAACAAATTTTCGCTCATTTTGATACGCAAAAGATAAGTGACATCACCGCTTTTATTTTTAAGCTGAATACGATGTTGCCGCCCGATATTGCCGTAAATGATGTGTTTGAAGTGCCCCCCGATGCCCACGCAAGATTTGATGCTACGGCAAGGGAATACACCTATTATGTAGACACTCAAAAAAATCCTTTTACCCATGAGACGGCTTGTTATATAAAGAAAACGATTGATGTTAAGGCGATGAATGAGGCGGCGAAAATCTTATTAGACTATAAAGATTTTCAATGTTTCTCTAAGGTAAAGACCGATGTGTTTACGTATAATTGTACGATTATGTACGCCCATTGGGAGCAAAAAGAACATCAATTGGTGTTTACGATTAAAGCCGATCGGTTTTTGCGAAATATGGTGCGTGCCATTGTAGGTACCTTATTAGAAATAGGTGTAGGAAAACGAACGCTAAACGAGCTGCATCAAGTGATAGAAAGTAAAGACAGGTCTGCCGCAGGAAAATCTGTAGCAGCCAAAGGCTTGTTTTTAACACAAGTAGAATACCCCAAAAGAATAGAAGTAAACCATGGCGAGTAAAACAGGGAATGCATTTGATTTTAGTTTGTTTAAGCGTTTGCTTAAATACACCAACCCCTACAAGGTGACTTTCTACTTTGTAGCTTTCACTGCGGTGCTTTTATCTTTATTGGCCGTATTGCGTCCCTACCTGACCAAAATTACGATTAACGATAGCATTGTTCCCAAAGACAACGACAACCTTATTTTATATGTTTCGTTAATGCTGGGCGTGTTGATCCTAGAGGTGATTTTTCAGTTTTGCTTTATCTATTTTGCCAACTGGCTGGGACAAGAGGTGATTCGGGATATTCGGGTGAATCTTTTTGATCACATGCTTCAATTTAAAAAACAATATTACGATCAATCTGCCGTAGGGCGATTGGTAACCCGCGCCGTAAGCGATATAGAAACCATTGCCAGTATTTTTAGTCAAGGTTTATTTATGATCATTAGCGATTTATTAAAAATGCTGGTGGTATTGGTTTTTATGTTCTTTCAAGATTGGAAACTTACCTTCTTAGTGTTGGCGGTGATGCCGTTTATTCTATATGCAACTCGTGTTTTTCAGCAGAAAATGAAAGTCGCTTTTGAAGAAGTGAGAACCCAAGTTTCTAACCTTAATTCTTTTGTCCAAGAGCGAATTACGGGGATGAAAATCCTTCAAATTTTTGGTCGGGAAGATGTAGAATACGAGCGGTTTAAAGAAATTAACCACAAACATAAAAAAGCCTGGATCAAGACGGTTTGGTATAACTCTATCTTTTTCCCCATTGCCGAAATGTCGAGTTCTATCGCTATTGGTTTGGTGGTGTGGTTTGGGGGCTTGCAAATTACCAATGGAGAAACCTTAGATTTGGGTATTATCGTGATGTTTATTCAGCTTATTCAAATGCTGTTTCGTCCGTTAAGGCAAATCGCAGATAAATTTAATACCCTTCAAATGGGAATGGTGGCGGCCAATAGAGTATTTGCGGTATTAGATACCAAATCTATCATAGAAAATACAGGTACGCTTACTGCGGAAAACCTAACAGGTGAAATTCAGTTTAAAGATGTCCGCTTTAGCTATATTGAAGGAGAAGAAGTAGTAAAAGGCATTTCTTTTGAAGTACACGCAGGGGAAACTGTTGCAATCGTTGGCGCTACGGGAGCAGGAAAAAGTACCATCATCAATTTATTGAGTAGATTTTACGAAACCGATAGCGGTGAAATCTCTGTAGATAATACCAACATCAAAGATTTTACATTAAAGTCTTTACGGAATGAAATTGCGGTGGTATTGCAAGATGTCTTTTTGTTTGCTGATACTATTATGAAAAATATCACTTTAGGAAATCCTAAGATTACGGAAGAAGAGGTGATTGATGCCGCCAAAGAAATAGGGGTACACGAATTTATCTCGTCGCTGCCCAATGGATATCATTACAATGTAAAGGAACGCGGAGCTATGCTCTCTAGCGGTCAACGCCAATTGATTGCTTTCTTGCGCGCTTACGTGAGTAATCCTTCTATTTTAGTGTTAGATGAAGCCACTTCTTCTGTAGATAGTTATAGCGAACAACTCATGCAAGACGCCACCGATAAGGTGACTAAAGGACGGACTTCTATTGTGATTGCTCACCGTTTGGCTACCATTAAAAAAGCCAATAAAATCATTGTCATGGATGCGGGAAATATTGTGGAAATAGGAACGCATCAAGAATTACTTCAGCAAGAAAACGGATATTATAGAAACCTCTATGAGGTTCAGTTTATGGAAGAAGAAGTTTAATTTTTAACTTTTATTGCAAAGTTTTAATATTTTTTTAATACATTAGATGCAATATTATAAATTTAACTAATTTAAACTAAATATTATGAAACAGCTTTACCAACCAACCAACCAACCAACCAACCAACCAACCAACCAACCAACCAACCAACCAAGTTAGATGGTGTTTTATTATTTTCTTGTTTTTTAATTTAACAGCTTTCGCCCAAGTTGAATATGAAGAACCTTGTAGTTTTGTAAGTGAAGACATTATTTTAAATAGACCTACATCATCACCATGTGTACCATCATCTCCTTATACAGGGTCTATTGACCCTAATGTTTTAGCAGCATATCCATCAGTTTCTTACAATTTACAAGTTTGGATAAACAATAGAACTGATGGAACTCATGATAGAAATTATACTATTGCTCAATTTAAAGAAAAATTAGCCGATTTAAAGCAACAATTTAGTATAGCTAAAATTTGTTTAAATTTAGTAGCAATAGATACTGTAAATAATTCTTCTAGTTATAATGCTCCTAGCAGAAGTGCTTTCCAAACTTGGGCAAAACAAAATGGATACCATAATAATAGTGCATTAAATCTATATGTCTATAAAGGACAATATAGAGGCAGTGCGGGTGGAATTAATGCAAATATAAATATTATGAGTTTTTTAGATGACTCTGGGATTATTGGGCATGAAGTAGGGCATTTGTTCGCATTGAAGCATACCCATGGAGCGGGTTATGGTCAAGGTGCAGCTTGGTGGTCAGGTCCGCCTTGTGAGAGCGTAACTAGAGATATAAATGACCCTGATTTTAATGCTTTTTGTGTAGGAGATGATGTTTTAGACACTAATGCAGTGCCCGATTTAAGGTATGAACAGCTATATGAAAAAATAGATTCTTTAATGATTAATTATGGGTATACATTTGACCAAGCAGAAGATTCACTTACATATAGTGATTATCAGTTTAATGCTTATCTAGACTCTATAACCATGGCATATATTGGTGATGGAGAAGATTGTTACGGAACACCTTATACCATTACCCCAGCAGATGCTACTAACTTAATGGCGTATGCTGACTGGAAAAAAATGGATCACTTTAGTATAGGGCAAGCCATTAGAATGCGAGAATATATAGAAGATAAACCATCTAAATTTAACCCTATAACTAATACCGAAGGCGTAGATTTAATGGTTGCTAATTCTCTTAATGATATTGGGGCAGAACCAGATATTCATTCTAACATGATACTTTGGAGAAGTCCAGATATTTGGGTGCGTAACCAAGCCGATGGTTTTACGATCCAAGAAAATCAAAATCCAGAATATGACCCTAATAATCCAGCCTATGTGTATGTAAAAATTAGAAATAGAAGCTGTCAAGATTTCGTAGCAACACCTATCGACACTCTAAAATTGCATTGGGCGAAAGCAAGTACTAGTTCAGGATGGCCCACATTATGGGATGGTAGTACTAGTAACCCTACTTTAGGAGCACCTATAAATGCTGTAAATTTGCCTAATATTGCGGCAGGTGAGTCAGAAATTGTAGAATTTGAGTGGTACCCTCCCAATCCAGTAGATTTTGAATCAATTAGTAATGACCCTTGGCATTTTTGCTTGTTAGCGAGAATACTATCCCCCCAAGATCCTATGAATGTGCTAGAGCAAGCGGGACAAAATAATGCTTATTACAATAATAATATAGCTAATAAGAACATTAGTATTGTAGATATAAATGAAGACTTAGGGGAAGACCCAGGTGCTACGGTTCTTATTGGTAACCCAGTAAAAACGTACCCAGTTCTTACAGAGTTTGAGTTTTTTCCACCACAAAATGACCCTCATCCAATTTTAAATGAGGCAGAAGTAATTGTTACCTTAGATGATCATACATGGAATTTATGGCTTGCTGGTGGTAAGAAAGGTACAGCTATAAGAGAAGTAAAGGGAGGAGGTAATAAATTACGTATTTTGAGTGATGATGCAAAAATAAGTAATATCAAGTTTGGAGGAAAAGAGTGGGGAACTATGCACTTAAGTTTTAATTTTCTTACAGAAGAGGTCACTAATAAACCTAACTATTTGTATCACCTAAAACAAATAGAAAGTGAGAGTGGCATAGTTACAGGCGGAGAAAGTTATGAAATCATCCCTAAATTTAATAGGCTTATGTTTATGGCGCAAGTTGATCAAGTAAACAATACAACTAATCAAACTTCCATTTTGCAAGCTACTGCTATCAATGAACCTGCTATCTACAACTGGTATGATGAAGAAGGTAATTTGATGCATTCAGGACAACAGCTTAATGTGAATAGCGCCATAGCGCAAACTTATAAATTAGAAATTATTGCAGAGGCAGATGGGTATAAAGACTACACCAATATATATGCGGATAGTTCATATAAATTGCAAAGTTTGAGTCCTAATCCAGCAAGTAGCCAAGTAACTGTTAACTATCAAACAGCTGGGGCAGACTCGGGCTATATAAATATTACCTCTACCCAAACAGCAATTAGCAATAACTATATTCTAGATGTAAATGCAGCTTCAGTAAACATAGATGTTTCTGCCTATCCTACAGGTACGTATGTGGTTGCATTAACTTGTAATGGAGAAATTTTAGCAACCAAAAACTTAATCATTCAATAAAACAAAACGTTATGAAAGCATATATAAACCTATTTATTTTATTACTTGGTGTAGGAGTTACTGCACAAACCACCAGTATCCCAGATCAAAACTTTGAGCAACATCTTATTAATCAAGGGATAGATAGCGATGGGGTAATTAATGGGCAAGTTTTAACAAGTGATATAGCTTCTGTACTTACACTTTCTTTAAATCAAGTTAGTGATTTGACAGGTTTAGAAGATTTTACTGCTTTAGAGACATTAGAAATAAGGGATGCAGCACAATTTCAAAATAACAATAATATTACATTAGATCTTACTGCTAATGTAAATTTAGAGAAAGTAGAAATTTGGACATACCAAGGCTTAACAAACCTAGATCTAACAGGGCTTGTCAATTTGGAGGAGTTATGGGTAATGGAAGGGCAGGATGATGTTGAAACTATCTATGTTGAGGAGATAGATTTAAGTAATAATCCAAATATCAAAGTAGTGCGAACAGGATATTTGCAGTATCTAGAACAAATCAATTTGCAAAATGGTAATAACATTAATACGTTAGATATGGAGATCTATCTCGAGAATACTGCTGCTCGACCTATTTGTTTAAAGGTAGATGATGCTACTGCGGCTACAAATAATAATGCTCCTTATAATAGTTGGGCAATGTCTGGAATTATTCCTAATTTTTATGATCAAGGAGTGTGCACATTAGCAGTAGAAACCAAAAATAAAACAGAGATTGCTTTATATCCCAACCCTGTGCAAAACACTTTTCAAATTCAATCTTCAGAAGAAATAAATGAAGTCAACATATTTACAGTTGCGGGAAAAAAAGTAGCACGATTTGCTTCACAACAAAACTATGATATTTCTCAACTTCCTAGTGGAATATATTTTGTAAAGATAAAAAGTAATGTAGGTGAGGATGTAAAGCGAGTGATAAAGAAATAACATTGAAAAGTGAAGAAAATACAAACCGTGAAAAACTATATAAGCATTTTAGGCATTTTTCTATCTTTAGGAATTACTGCACAAACCACCAGTATCCCAGACACTAACTTTGAGCAATATCTTATTATTGAAGGTATAGATAGTGATGGTATTGTTAATGGACAAGTGTTAACTAGTGATATAGCTCCCGTACTTACACTTTATTTATATGGTGTTAGTGATCTAACAGGTTTAGAAGATTTCACAGCTTTAAAAGAAGTTACTATAAGAAATGGCGGGCAACCTAATGTTAATTTAGATATAGATTTAACAAATAATAGTAATTTAGAAAAAATTGATATTTGGGAGTTTGCGGGCTTCACAAACTTAGATGTAACAGGATTAATACACTTAGAAGAACTTAGTATCTCTGATGTGTCTGATGCGCCAGCTGTAATGATGATAGATGAGGTTGATTTAAGTACAAATATTAATATTCAAAAATTTACCGCAGTTAATCTTTATTGGGTTAAAATTAATCTTAAAAATGGAAACAATCATAACATGACTAATTTTGATTTAAAAGTATTTACTGCTGGGCCAGAAGAATCTTATCCTAGTTCTTTTTGCGCCGAAGTAGATAATGCTTCTGCTGCAACGGCTGATGTAGCACCTTATAACACCTGGTTAATTTATGGAATTGCAACCTATTACGACCAAGGAGAATGTATGCTGGCAGCAGATACAGTAAATAAAATAGAGGTTGCTTTATACCCTAATCCTGTGCAAAACACTTTTCAAATAGAAACCTCAGAAGAAATTAAACGTGTGAACGTGTTTTCTATAGCAGGGAAAGAAGTTGCTAGCTTCACCTCACAACTAGAATATGATATTTCTAATTTATCTTCAGGAGTGTATTTCTTGAAAGTCAGAAGTGCTACAGGAGAGAATGTTCAACAATTAATAAAACGATAAAAGATGAGGTAAATCTATTTAATTCTATTTTCAGTCATTTAAACTATAAAAAAATCAACCACTATTGCTAAACCGCTCTAAACTTTTAAAGGTTAGAGTGTTTTTTTTATGTTTTGTCCAAAATTAGTTGGTTATAAAAGCATAGCCCACCCCAACTATAGTTAAAAATATCATTAAGAAGATTACGATGGTGATAAATAAAACAGTTGCCGTAAACAAATCGATCCAACTCAAGGGATAAAGTTTCTTATAGGCGTAACAAGTATATAAAAAGAAAAAGAGGTTGTAGTAATTACTGAGTTCATACATATTTCCCCCAAAATTCACGGCAATTAGCATGAAAATAGAGGAGAGAATTGTGTATTCAGCCGTGAGGTAAGTCATAATGACTAAATGCTCTGTATAGTTGAACTTCTTATACTTAAAAAAAGATAGTTTTGCGACAAAGGCATATAATGGTAAACTAATCAGTTGTATTAAGGAATAGTATTTGTACATCCAATCGAGGCTGGGCATTTCAGAGAAATCGGAGCCAAACATGTTTCTTACTTCCATGCTTTGGGGATAAAATTTTCTTTGGATAAAAAGCTGAAATCCTGCAAGAGTCAAAGCAATCACAAAAAAACTAACTACATTTAAGTATTTCTTACGCGTTCCCCCAATATAACTGCCAATCACTTTTTGAGGTTGTAGGAGTAAGCACCAAAAAGTATTTATAAGAGTATTGTCGAAATTTAAAAAGATGAGCTGAAATTCGCTCCATAGTTGTTTTAGACTCAGATGATAATTAATTACCTGAGCCCCACATTGCCGACAATATTTGTCTTCCGTTTTTAATTGATAAGTACAGTTTTTACATTCCATTATACTTTTTTACAGTGGTGATTTGGTAAAACCTATCTGCATTATAATCCTTGCAATAGAGAAGTAATAAGTTTTAGTGTAAGCTATAAATTTCCAGAATTATACCCAATTAAAATTTTAAAACTTGCTTCTTTTATGTCTAGTTTCTAAAATCTATTTGTTTTTATCCTAAATCTTCTTTTAATTTATTTCCTAATTCCTCGTAGGAATCATACATCTCAAAAGAACCATTTTTAATGTAGGAGGTTTGTCCCGTTTCTTCACTCACCACCAAGGCAAGGGCATCGGTTTTTTCGGTAATTCCAACCGCAGCACGATGTCTTAAACCAAACCGCAGCGGAATAGTGCGGTCGTTGCTTACGGGTAAAATCACTCGGGTAGCGGTAATCCGGTTTTCTTCAATCACCAAAGCACCATCATGTAAGGTAGAGTTTTTATAGAAAATAGACTCTAAAATAGGCTGGTTCAATTCAATATCCATTGTATCTCCAGAGTTCTTTATAAAATCTAATTTGGTACTTCTTCCAATCACAATCAAGGCTCCGGTATTGGTTTTTCCCATGCTTTCGCAAGCACGAATAATTGCAGAAATATCTGTAGTGACTTCTTTGTCATCATCTCGTAAAAAGCGCAAATGTTTGATGAGTCTTCGTTTGCTTCCAAAATTGGTGGAGCCTACCATCAATAAGAATTTTCTTATTTCTTGCTGAAAAACCACAATCAAGGCAAACATTCCTGCACCAATAAACTGACCTAAAATGCTGCTTAGCATTTCCATTTGTAATACCTGTGTGAATTTCCACGCCAAGTAAACAATGACAATCCCAATAAAAATATTGATGGCAGCACTGCCTTTTACTAACTTATAGATGTAATAAAGAAGAATAGCCACCAATAAAATATCGATGAAGTCAAGAATACGTAAGTCTAGAAAATTAAAGGTTTCCAAATATTGCTTTTTTGTAAATTTATAAATTAAATCACTAGTGTCCGATAAAAATATTACAGATTTCTGTTATTACAAGTATAATAAGGTTTTTAAACTTTTTAAGGATGTTACAGCTTGCTATGATGTTGCGAATTGAAATTTAAAAAATAAATACCTATTCTTAATTTAATTAACTTGGTTATTAAGCTATTATGAATCAAGTCTTTTATCTTACGTCTTTCAGCGAAGCGGTCTTGTATCTTAGTCGGACACGACTAAACTTAAATCCTAAAGTTGGGCAACAAGCTGTATACATTCTCGCGCTTCTTTTACCTCGTGCACCCTTAAAATTTTTGCACCTTGTTGTAAAGCTAAGACATTTAAAACACTGGTTCCGTTAAGGGCTTCTTTTGCTGAAATATCTAAGGTTTTATAAATCATAGATTTTCTAGAAAGTCCTGCCAGCAAAGGAAGTTCTAATACTTCTAAGATTTTCATGTTTTTAAGCAACTCAAAGTTTTGATGAGTAGTTTTTGCAAATCCAAAGCCGGGATCGAGAATGATATCGTTAATTCCGAAGCTTCTTGCCTGAGCTACTTTTTCAGAAAAATAATACACAAGATCCTGTAAAAGGTCATCGTATTGCGTTAGTGATTGCATCGTTTGAGGATTGCCCCGCATATGCATTAAAATATAAGGAACTTTTAATTCGCCTACGGTTTTCATCATCTGCTCATCAAGATTTCCGCCAGAAATATCATTAATCATCGCCGCTCCATTATCTATCGCACTTTTAGCAACTTCACTTCTAAAGGTATCGATAGACAAAATAATATCTGGAAACTCCTGTGTTAAAAGTTGAACTATGGGAAGCAAGCGTTGCAGTTCTTCTTCCGTAGAAACGTTTTTAGCATTTGGTTTAGAACTATAGGCACCCACATCAATACAAAAAGCACCCTCCTGAAGCATTTTTTCCGTCTGCTGAAGAATTTCTTTTTCCTTTTTATACTTCCCGCCATCAAAAAATGAATCGGGGGTAAGGTTAAGAATCCCCATAATTTTAGGGCTTTCTAGCGAAATAAGCTTTCCGTTGCAATTAATTGTCATATAAAGATTGAATAACTTTGAATAGTTGAAATATTTCTCCGAAATTTACGCAAAATACGGCGTTTTCATGCAAAATACTTCTTTACAATATGATTCGGTGGTTTCTAAGTGCCGAGAATTATTTCAACATAAAATGAATGATTATGGTAGCGCATGGCGAATATTGCGTTTGCCTTCTTTAACCGATCAAATTTTTATCAAAGCCCAACGCATAAGAGGGCTGCAGCAAAATGCCGAACAGAAAGTAGAGGAGGGCGAAATTCCTGAATTTATAGGCATCATCAATTATTGCATTATGGCCTTGATTCAGCAAGAAAATGGCGTGGCAGAGCAACCCGATTTTTCTGCAGAGAAAGCTTTGAAGCATTATGATAAGCATGTGAAAATCACCAAGGAGTTGATGGAAAATAAAAATCATGACTACGGGGAAGCTTGGCGTGAAATGCGTGTAAGTTCCCTAACCGATTTGATTTTGCAAAAACTTTTACGCGTTAAACAAATAGAAAATAACCAAGGAAAAACGAAGGTAAGCGAAGGCATTGATGCCAACTATCAAGACATGGTGAATTATGCCATTTTCGCGCTTATTCTTCTTAACTTCCACGAATCTTAAATTATAGTACTATGAAAGTAATTGTAGGCTTTGCCAGAATTTTTGTCGGCATCTTATTTATCATTAGCGGCTTTGTAAAACTCAACGATCCTGTTGGTTTCTCTTATAAATTACAAGAATATTTTAGTCCGGGAGTGTTAGATATTCCATTTTTGGTTCCTTTCGCTTTGGCCTTGGCCGTATTTTTAGTTATTGTAGAATTACTGCTGGGACTTACCCTTATTTTAGGCTATTTAAAAAACCTAACGCGATGGAGTTTACTCTTAATGATTCTATTTTTTACGTTCCTAACTTTTTACTCGGCGTATTTTAATAAAGTAACAGATTGTGGATGCTTCGGAGATGCGTTGCCGTTAACACCTTGGGAATCTTTTTCTAAAGATGTGGTTTTAACCATCTTGATTTTAATCATTTTCTTTAATCAAAAATACATTACGCCGCTATTTAACCCTAGCTCCCATAAATGGATCTTCTTTTTGGCGTTTATTGGTTGTTTAGGTTTTGGATACTACGTATTAATGCATTTACCAGCCATAGACTTTAGAGCCTATAAAGTAGGTGTAAATATTTCTGAAGGAATGAAAATGCCAGACGATGCAAAACAAGCGGTTTATGATTATAACTGGAAATTTATGGTAGATGGAGAAGAAAAAATAATTACGACACAAGGGAGTTATCCATCGGTTGACGGAGAATTTATTGAAGTGAATACAGAAGTAGTAGAGGAAGGTTATGTGCCGCCAATTCATGATTTCTCCTTGCAGCAAGATGGGGAAGACTTTACGGAAGAAATTCTAAACGAACCAAAAGTCTTGATGGTTTCTGCCTATAATTTATCTAAAAGTGAAAAAGCAGGTTGGAGCGCTATTAAAGACCAAGTAGATGCGGCTCATAAAAAAGGCTATCACGTGATTGGTTTATCGGCTTCTGGACCTAATGAAATTGCAGAGATTAAAGATATTTACGGAATAGAAATCGACTTCTATTTCGCTGATGAAACTGCGATTAAGACTATTGTACGTTCCAATCCTGGTTTGGTAACCTTAGAGAAAGGAACGATTATGCAAAAATTACATTGGAACGATGCCGAAGATTTAATTTTAAACTAGATTGTTAAAATATATTGTTTATAAAATAGGCTATGCTTTACTCACGCTGTTTGGCGTGGTGAGCATCATCTTTTTTCTTTTTACCGTATTACCGGGTGATCCTGCGCAAATGATGTTGGGGCAAAACGAGAGTGAAGAACAATTGCAAGCAGTACGCGCCAAGTATGGATTTGATCAGCCTATTCACATTCAGTACGTGTATTACTTAAATGATTTATCTCCGCTTTCTTTTCATTCCGTAAAGCAAGAAGATTATACCTATTTGGACGAAAATAAATATAATGCGGCCACTTTATTTACACTTGGGGAAACCTCGGTAGCTTTAAAAACGCCTTATTTAAGAGAATCATTTCAGAAAAACGGAAAGAAAGTATCTTCGGTAATTGCCGAAACTTTGCCCAATACCTTTGTGTTGGCATTTTCTGCGATTACGATTGCTTTACTTATCGGAATTTTCTTCGGAATTATTTCAGCCCTTCAAAAAGATACATGGCTCGATAAAGGCATTCAGATTCTAAGTACCGTTGGGATGAGTGTACCTTCCTTTTTTAGCGCGATACTTTTCGCTTGGTTTTTTGCTTACGTATTGGGAGAATATACCCATTTAAACACCACCGGAAGCTTATATGAGTTAGACGATTTTGGAGAAAAAAATCATCTCGTGCTTAAAAATTTAATTCTCCCAGCCATTGTTTTGGGGATTCGTCCGTTGGCAGTCATGATTCAGCTGATGAGAAATTCGCTCTTAGAAGTTTTACAACAAGACTACATAAGAACGGCGAAGGCCAAAGGATTGTCTATGCCTAATATCATTAGAAGACACGCTTTAAAGAATGCATTAAATCCTGTGATTACCGCTATTTCGGGCTGGTTTGCTTCCATGTTGGCAGGGGCTGTTTTTGTAGAATATATTTTTGGCTGGAATGGCCTAGGAAAAGAAATTGTAAATGCGCTTAATACTTTAGACTTGCCTGTAATTATGGGAGCGGTATTAATTATTGCGCTTATGTTTATACTTATTAATATTTTTGTAGATATTATTTATGGTTGGTTAGATCCAAAAATCGCCAACACTTAAAATAAAAATTATGAGAGATCAAATTGTTGCAGGAAACTGGAAAATGAATTGTGATGTGCAAGAGATGAAAACCTTGTTAAGCGATTTAAAAAAGCAAGACTTTAAAGAAGAGGTGAAAGTTATGGTAGCGCCATCGTATACCAATCTTTATCCTGCGAAAGAACTATTAGAAGACAGCCGCATTGAAGTGGCAGCTCAAAATATGCACGAAGCAGAAAGCGGTGCTTTTACCGGAGAAGTTTCAGCAAAAATGTTGACGAGCTTAGGTTTAAAAACCGTAATTCTAGGACATAGTGAACGTAGAAGTATTTATAAAGAAAGCCATGAGTTGTTGGCAGCGAAAGTAAAATCTGCTTTAGCGAACGGACTCCATATCATTTTTTGCATAGGGGAGGAGTTGGAAGCTAGAAAGAGTGAGAAGCAGGTAGAAGTGGTTAAAAAACAATTAACCGATAGCGTTTTTGGATTGTCTGCCAGCGAATGGGAAAATATTATCCTTGCCTACGAACCGGTTTGGGCGATAGGAACGGGAGAAACTGCTAGTCCGCAGCAAGCGCAAGATATGCACGCCGAGATTAGAAAAATGATTGCAGATACGTATTCTTCCGCTGTAGCGGAAAAGATCTCCATCTTATATGGTGGAAGCGTAAAACCCAATAATGCACAAGAAATTTTCGCTATGAAAGATGTGGACGGCGGACTTATTGGCGGAGCAGCATTAAAAGCGAAAGATTTTACACAAATCATTAATTCATTCTAAGTATGACACCTGTATATATTGGTTATTTTTTTAAGGTAGAGCCGCTTCAACCGGCTTCAGATATATTGATCGCAGAGTTGGGGGAAATCGGTTTTGATAGTTTTCTAGAGACCGAAGAAGGCTTTGAAGCCTACATCATTAAAGATAAGCATCAAGAAGCTTTGGTAAAAGAGATTGATTTTTTAAAAAATGAGAACTTTAAGATTAGCTATACCATAAAAGAATTTGACCAAGTGAACTGGAATGAAGAGTGGGAAAAGAATTTCTCTCCCATTATAGTGGATGACATTTGCCAAGTTCGGGCGCCTTTTCACCCTAAGAAAGAAACCGAATATGATATTGTAATTGAACCTAAAATGTCTTTTGGAACAGGACATCATGCCACGACGCATATGAT
The DNA here is from genome assembly GCF_031085155.1 of Mesonia profundi. GTDB lineage: Bacteria > Bacteroidota > Bacteroidia > Flavobacteriales > Flavobacteriaceae > Mesonia > Mesonia profundi. The sequence continues at coordinate 52,348 of NZ_JAVHUL010000021.1, forward strand.
GATTCAGCATATTTTAAAAGATGATATGCGTCAAAAAAGCGTATTGGATATGGGCTGCGGAACTGGAGTTCTAGCGATTCTCGCTGCGATGAAAGGCGCGAAGCCCGTAGAAGCGATTGATATCGATAATTGGTGTTACCTAAATACTTTGGAGAATATTGAGCGTAACAATTGTGCAGACATTAAAGTAGAAGAAGGAGATGCAGCATTACTTGCTGGGAGAAGTTACGACATTATTATCGCTAACATTAACCGCAATATCTTACTGAATGACCTTCCCATTTACGCCGATTGCTTAACGGAAAATGGCGAAATTTATCTAAGCGGATTTTACGAAGAAGATTTAGAAATTATCACGAAAAAATGTAAAAACCTAGGTTTAAATTTTGATAATCATTTTGTGCGTGACAATTGGACCGCAGCAAAATTTGTTAAATAATTGATGAAGTAGCCAAATAGCTTTATTTTTGTAAAGTAGAAAATTTGAATATGATGAGTGTACAAGAAGAAGTTTTAGAAGAAGTAGAGATTAAAGAAGAAGTAAATCAGCAGAATGAAATTGTTGTTTTTAATGATGAGGTAAATACGTTCGATCACGTAATAGATATGCTCATTGCAGCTTGTGATCACGATCCTTTACAAGCCGAACAATGTACCATGCTCATTCATTATAAAGGAAAATGTGCGGTAAAAACCGGCGATTATGATGATTTAAAACCCCGATGTAGCCAGCTTTTGGATGCGGGAATTAGCGCAGAAATACATTAAATCTTCTTAATTTATAATTAGTTGTTTCCGAAGAAAAAGATGTTAGATCGCGTAGCTTTTAGAATATAGAAACTAGACCGATGTATAACTAACTGGTGGACGGAGTTTTTGGTTTAGTGATTGTTAGTTTAATGTAAAAAATAAGGTGTAATGTTTTAATATTTTTTTTACTTCCATCGCTAAAATGGCTGCCTTCAATGAAGCTTTACCCCGACATAAATAAAGCATAAAAAAACCACGATGTAACATCGTGGTTTTTTCGTTTTATAGAGTTGTCCCGTCCTAAAATAGCGATACACAAAAACCGGGTGTATATGAAAACATCAGAAAAGAGTGGGTACCAGAAG